>NZ_JAUHID010000018.1:0-135831 GCF_032377735.1 Bradyrhizobium sp. SZCCHNRI3043 | reverse complement strand
GGCTGCTCGGCGAGCAGCCGTTCATGGTCGGCGACCATCTGTCACTGGCGGATCTGCAGGCCGCGCCGCAGGCGAGCTTTCTGTCGTTGACGCCGGAATGGGCGGAGCTGACCGCCGGCCACCCCAACCTCGTCGCCTGGATCGACCGGCTGGAGACGCGGCCGAGCTTCAGATCCACCACCATGGCGGAGCTGACGGCGCGAGCGCAGGCGGCGTAGCCTCCGCAGGTCGTTTAGGTGCGACCAGCCGAGCGGGCCTGCCGCCGCGGAACAAGCCGCCGGTCGCGCCGTCATCGGCGAGCAGGGCTTGCCCCACGCCGGAGCCGTAGATCAGATCACTGCAGATCAGATCACTGATGGAGCGACGTTGCGTTCACGTCGGATCAGGCGGGCGTCAGCTTGTATCGCGCCGCTGATCCGAGTCCGCTGTCCTGTTCGGGACAAAGCCGGGCCGTATCGGCCTCCCGAACGAGGCTGCAGGACTGCTCTTTCGCCAGGTCGGCTCTCTCATCCTCATCGTCGCGGAGTTCTCACCTTGATTGTCGCCGCGCACGCGCGGTGATGTGGCCGGAGGAGAGGTTCCGGGGGCAGCCTGTTGAAGAGTTCGTTCCCCCTTGGTTTCGTGGCGCCAAGAAGGAGGGCCTGGATCGACAGCTCAGCGACGAATCGGAGTTTCCGTAAGGGGTCTTCATGGAGCATCCCGAATCCTTCCCGATATGGGATGCGCAATATGTTTCGCCGTTTGGCGATGCGCTGCAGAAGCGCATTGGACTGGTGCGGCTTGCTCTCTACAATCCGCGCGTAAAGTGTGAAGAAGAGTTGGACAAGTACGCAGCGAGGACAGTCGGAGATCCAGATTTGACGAAGAGCAAGCTGAGCGCCACGGCCGGTATCGATGGCGAGATTCGATCTTGCGAACGTACGCGGACCCCGAAAAGACATTGCAGATATTTGTTGGCTCGGCGGACAAGGCAAACTGCAAAGTTTACTGAAAGAGGTCAAAGTCATTCCAAAGGAGTGACGTCGAGTGCAATGGGTTTGAGACGCAATAGGAGCACGCCAGAACGGGTTTTCGGTGAGGTGAAGGCGACCCCGCACCCGGTTCATCTATTGGCGCGATCGCTACGACGCTGGCCATCGAGGGCTATTAACGACACTCTGCGTCGCGATGGTAAGCTGGCGCGTGAGAAATGGCGCTACGGCCTCGATGCTGGGATCGCCTGTCCGAGTATCGAATAGAGAATTTGTTGGTCGATGGCGGACGTAGGTCCGGCGCTGGATCCAGGTGTCGGTCGACCCATACTTAGTATCAGAGTATTTGTATCCTTGCGCGTGCCTGAGAGGAAATTTCCCGAGGTGGGTGCCGTCACCCGCACCAATTTCCAGGTCGGTGTGACGCTTCCCGTCAGCGTTATATAGAAATTGACTGTTTCACTTATGGTTGACACCGGATCGAAGACCGCCGGGCCTTCTCTCTTCTTTTCCTCCTGTATCTTCTTCGTCTCAACCAAACAGGTGAGCATGGCGTCTCTCATCGTATTCGTGGCGACGATGACCTTGTCGCGGGCCTCAATCAATTTCTTGAGATCAGCCGCGGATTGCTCCGCGGCTTCCTTCAATCTTTCCTCGTCCGCTTTAGATGGAGGCGCTGCGCTCGGATGATCAGAAGTGAGTTCGGCCGCCTTGTCGATGTTGATAACGAACGTCGAAACGTTGGCTGATTGTGCAATGGCCTCAAACTGCGCTTCAGCGACCGGCTTTAGGCACGATCCGTCGAGCGCTCCCTGCGCAATACTGTAACGAGGCTTCACCACATTGTTTATGATGGCCTGTGTCTTCGTCTCGATGCGGGTGGCTTCGGCCGAGTTCGCAAGAATCTGTTTGATCCGTTCCGCGCTTTCATTCTTCGGCGACGGTGCCTCCGTCAGCTCCTTGGTGGTCTTATCCGCCAGTTCAGGAATGTTGAATTTCTGAATGAGCTGAGTTGAAAATTGCCTCATCTTTTCGGACTGGGCCGCAATGGTTCGTATGGAATCCTCAGGTATGGCCTTCGGATCGACCTTTCGCCGTTCGGCAACGATTGTCGGGAGGTCCAGTTTGGGAATGGCAGGCGGCGGCGATGCGCCCGGTCCAAAATTGTTGCCCGGTCTCAAAACGCCGGTCTCGACCGGCTTGAGAGCCGCGTCAATGAGGCGGTCTAAACCCAGATCGCTCTCGAGCAGCAATCCAGGATCGGGACGACAGAAGTCGTAGAGCCCGGTCTTCAGACGTCCGCTGTCGTTCTCCGCATCGAGATCCCTGAACGACATAAGAAACTCTACGTCCTCCTGCCTGATCGCTTGCGTCGTCAAACCACCTCCCGCGCCGATCGTGAAGGTTTGGGCGACATTGTTCACGGTGCGGAGTGGCTGCGTGTACGAGGCTCCCGGATTGATCTGGAAGCTATCGTCAATGGCGACCGTCAGTCGAATCTTGGCAGCCCACGAGCGCAAAAAGAGGAAGGGCTGCCGCCGTTCGGGTAGCTTTTCTTCCGGGAAGAGTGAGTACGCCTTATCCAGAACAGCCCTGTTAAGGTCGCACTTAATCCGTTTGACGACAGCATTGACGTCCACGGCAGCGATCCCATCCCGGCGCGGGACCTGCACGCAGCTACTGGCGGCGCATGCAAAAACAATCAATCCCGAGGCAGTAGCAAGCAAAACTGTGCGCAAGGTGAGGCCCCCCGGTCCCACGTCCCGAACGAATGGAAAACCACTCGATGCATTTGGCTAGTACAATTCGTCCCGCAAAGGTTGTAACCTGCTGCGCGTAGACGAGGAAGTCAATCCGGCCGCGCGTATGGACCAGGTGATGAACATCAGCGGCTGGTACCTGTTCCAGGGCGTGTGCAACGTCATCATTTTCCAGCGCATCGTCGGCCCGCAATTCTTCGGCACGACCACCAACGAAGCCGCGATCGCACGCGCGATGCCGCAGGCGAGAGCCGTCATCGCGGAGTTGTCGCGGCTGCTCGGCGAGCAGCCGTTCATGGTCGGCGACCATCTGTCACTGGCGGATCTGCAGGCCGCGCCGCAGGCGAGCGTCCCGTCGTTGACGCCGGAATGGACGGAGCTGACCGCCGGCCATTCCAATCTCGTCGCCTGGATCGACCGGCTGGAGGGGCGGCCGAGCTTCAAGTCCACCACCATGGCGGAGCTGATGGCACGAGCGCAGGCGGCGTAGGCGCCAGCCGCGTCGATCATTGCTTGGGCGTGAGATCCGCGTCCAAACGACTGATCGCGCCGTGAAGGCCGCTGGGGCGGACGAATGCGCGACTTTCAGCCACGTCATTAATCCAAGTTATATCGCTGCGAACCGGTTCCATCTTAGCTGTCAGGCATGCCGGAGGCTTCGGCATCCGCTCACTCGGAGCGGCCGCCGCTGCGTGCCGACGGCCGCGCGACGAAGCCGGCTCGGCGGACAGATTGGACACAAGCACCCCCCTTGATGCTGCGATCAGACCCCGATCTAGCCGCCCGCTGCGTCTCCTGCACTCACCTCAATTCCGGATTCTGTGCCGCGCTGTTCAATGCCTGCGGGGAGCAGTCGGCGCTGCCGCGGCTCCATCAGCAGTTCTTCACCGTCCGGGCGGGCCAGCAGATCAAATGCCAGAGCGAGGCGCGCGACGAAGTGCTCGTGCTCTGCACCGGCTGGGCATTCCGTTACATCCAGCTGTCGGATGGCGGCCGCCAGATCCTGCGCTTCCTGCTGCCGGGCGACATCTTCTCGCCGGCGGCGATCTTCGCCAAAGGCATGAGCTTCTCGGCCAAGGCATTGACCCAGGTCCAGGTCAGCCGGCTCGATGGCGAGGAGGTCCGCAAGCAGTGTCGTGCCGACGAGCTGGTCATGATGGAGGTGTTCCGCTCTCTCGGCGACAACGGCCGGGCCTCCTACGAGCTCATCACCGTTCTCGGCCAGCGTCCGGCCGAGCGTCGGATCGCGCATCTGCTGCTCAGCCTGATGCGGCGCGTCGCGGCGAACGGCGTGATGCAGAATCACCGCTATCCGTTTCCCTTGAAGCAGCAGCACATCGCCGACGCCGTCGGCCTGACATCGGTCCATGTCAGCCGCGTGCTGGCGCTGTTTCGCGATCGCAAGATCCTGACGATCTCGGAGGGCAGGCTGGAGGTCACCGATCTCGCTGAGCTCGAGCGGCTGGCGGCGTTGAACTGAGCCGGGCAGGGCGGTCAAGGAAGGCGCGCATAGCGCTGGTGCGGACGGTGGGACTCGAACCCACACGACGTTGCCATCGAGGGATTTTAAGTCCCTTGCGTCTACCGATTCCGCCACGTCCGCGCTTTGATTTCAGAGACCTGGCGCACCATCCGGCGAGGCCGGACGAGGTTGCACTTTGGCTCTGAAGCTCATCCTCTGCTTAAGCCAGCGAGAGCGCCTTGGTAAAGCCTCAATCCGGCCGTCACCAGCTGCTTTGAGAATGCCTTCGCGTTGAAGCGCTTTGCCAAGTCTGGGATCACGTGGTGCAAGACATGGACGAAGCGGCCGTTGTAAGGCACGGACCCATCACGAGAAAACGATTCGGATCCGCATGCCTTGCGGACCGGTCGCAGGGCGAGGTGAGCGTGACGAATCCGAAGACCATCGCAGAGGCGAACACTGCCGCCGTTCGCGGCCGATCGGCCCACAATCGCGTCGACGTCTCGAGGCCGCCGCATGATCGAGGCTGCATGACCACCGATCGCCTTCGTTCCCGTCGCCTCGCGCTCGCCGCAGGACTGTTCGTGTTGGGTGGGCTGCTCTCAGGCTGCGCAGGCATGAGCGACAGCGTGTCGACGGCCTTCGCGGATCCCGCCAAATACGATCTCTACGACTGCAAGCAGCTCGAAGCCGAGCGCAAGGCGCTCGCGGCGCGCGCGGCCGAGCTGCAGGGCCTGATGGCCAAGGCGGAGACCGGAGCCGGCGGCGCCATCGTCGCCGAGGTCGCGTATCGCAACGATTACGTCGCCATCAGGGGCCAGTCGCAATTCGCCGAAGAGGCCTGGCGCCGCAACAAATGCGTGGAAACGCCGCCGGCGCCGGTGGCCGCGAAGGGTGGCAAGCCGGTCAAGCCGGCGCGCAATGCGCGGCCGATGGCCTCGAGCAATTCCGGCGCACCATCGATCTTGCCGCGCGACGGTTCTGTCTACTGACCGCAGCCGCAGCGGCAACCTATAGCCGCCAGTCGTAGATCCAGCTCTGCCGCGCCGACAGCCGCTGCGGTCCGAGCGCCTTGATGCTGAGATCCCGGGCCAGCGCCAGCGGCCCGGTCATGTGATAGAGGCGGCCCTGATTGCGCGCGGTGCGCTGCACCTGGCCGACGCGCGGACGGCGCAGCTTGGCGTAGCGTTTGAGCGCAGCCGGGATCGCGCCGGGACCGTCCGGGCGTGCCTCGCTCAGGCTCTTGGCGAGCACCACCGCATCCTCGATCGCCATTCCCGCGCCTTGCGCCGCAAAGGGCAGCATGGCATGCGCGGCATCGCCCAGCAGCGCGACGCTGCCGTCGGTCCATTCGATGCCTTCGGGGACGCCGAACAGCGCCCATTTGCGCCAGCCGTCGACCGCGTTGAGCAGCAGGCGCGCCGTCGCAGGCCAGCGCGGTGGGGCGAACGCCGCCTTCAGCTCGCTCGGATCACCCTCCGTGCTCCAGCCCGGCCGGTTCCAGGTCCCCGGCACCACCGCGACCACGTTGACCTGCCGGCCGGCAGAAATCGGATAGGCGACGAGATGGGCCTCGGGACCCATCCACAGCTGCACCCGCGCTGCGGTCAATTCGCGTGGCAATTGCCGGGCGTCGAGCGTGCCGCGCCAGGCGATCAGGCCGGAAAACGCGGCGCGGACCTGCGGAAACAGATGGTGCCGGACCGCCGACCACACGCCGTCGGCGCCGATCAGCGCCAGCGCCACGTCCTGGCGGCGCTCATTGCCGCGGCGATGCACGACGGTCAGGCCCTTGGCGTGGGCGGCGACGTCCTCGAACTGGCAGCCGAGCCGCAGCTCGACGTCCGGATGCGCCATCACCTCCGCGGCCAGCGCCGCCTGCAGGTCGGCGCGGTGGATGACCCAATAAGGCGCGCCAGCCGCCTGGCTCGCGGCCTCGCCGAGCGGCAGGCGGGCGATCTCGCCGCCGGCCCGCGCGCTCATGATGCTGACGGCGTCGGGCACCACGGCGCGCGCGGTCAGCCGCGGCCCCAGGCCGAGATCGAGCAGGATGCGGCTGGCATTGGGCGACAGCTGCAGGCCGGCGCCGACTTCCTCGAGCCGTTCGGCCTTCTCTAGCACGACGACGCGGAAGCCCTTGGTGGCGAGCGCGAGCGCAGCCGTCAGGCCGCCAATCCCGGCTCCCGCCACATAGACGGTACGCGATGCCACGACACGCCGATCAGGCAACGTCCTTCAATACGCATTCCGGCGGCCGCGCTTCGCCCGCGGCGAGGTCCGGCGCATAGCGGTACAGCGTCGAGCAGTACGGGCAGATGATTTCCTTGTCGTTGCCGAGATCGAGGAACACGTGCGGATGATCGAACGGCGGATTGGCGCCCACGCACATGAACTCATGCGAGCCGATCTCGATGACGGGGACACCGGCATCATTGTGGAAATGCGGGACGATGTTATCGGCCATCGGTATCACCTCGCGTGGCAACGGGAGCGTATGCGGTCAGCACGACGGAGCAGGACGGGACTGAGGTCGCAGGGCCGCACGCGTCGAAAACGGCGCGACCATACTGAGCCTTAAGGCCAATTCCTAGTGTTGGGAACCCGCGTTTGGTGCAACGCACGCCGTTATGTTGTGGCCTGTGGATTCGACACAAACTCAGGCCCGCCGAGAAGCCCTTCTTTCGTCGGGGCCGTTGTGTCAGGCACAGGACATCCTATGTCTTTCGGCATCGTCCCCGCGACAACGTGAAGGCGGCGTGATCTCGAAGCGAATCAAGCTGGGAATCAGTCTGGCGCTGGCCGGGCTTGCCGTCAGCGCCGCGGTCGGCGCTGCGATATGGCCGCACGCCTATGGGGCCGGAGCCATCATCGTGGCGCAGGATGACCCGGCGAGGCTGTCGGAGCTTCAGATCGCGTCCGTTCTGCAGAACGATCCGGCGCGGATTGCTCGCAACATCGAGGATGCGCTCGCGGCTGGCGATCCCGATCTCGCCGAGAGTTTCGTCGCGCTCGCACAGGATCATCGCGTTGCGCTCGACGAGGCGCTGATCCAGCGGGTGAGCGATGCCGTGGCCGCCGAGAAGGCGCCGGGGAGTGTCGCCAAGCGCTTCGCCAGCGGGCTCGTCACCGGCCAGGCCGACGACGTCGCGAGCCTGTCCGGCACCGTGGCCGGCGACCTCTTCGTGTTCGGTGACATCCGCGACGCGGTGCGCGAGGGTAAGCATCTGGTGATGGGCGAGGAGACCGACCGGCTGGTGCTGGGTCTCGCGACTGCGGGCCTTGCCGTCACGGCCGCGACCTATGCCTCGGTCGGGACTGCCGCGCCGGTGCGGGCGGGCCTCACCCTGGTCAAGGACGCGCGGAAAGTCGGCCGGCTCGGCGAGGGGCTCGCCGCCTGGGCCGGGCGCTCGGCGCGCGAGGTTGTCGATGCGCCGCTGTTGCAGCAGGCGGTGGCCTCGGGCTCGGTGCTGCGGCCGGGCCAGACCGCGACCGCGATCCGGGCTGCGTTCCGCGCCGAGAAGGCCGGCGCGCTGGTGCGGCTCGCCAAGGATGTCGGCCGCATCACCGAAAAGGCCGGCACACGTGGCGCGCTCGATTCGCTCAAGCTTGCCGAAGGGCCGAAGGACATTGCCCGTGCGGCCCGCCTGGCCGAGGCCAAGGGCGGGCAGACCCGCGCGATCCTGAAGCTGCTCGGTCGCGGCGCGCTGCTGCTGACCGCGGGCGCGTTCAATCTCGCGCTGTGGCTGTTCGGCGCGTTGATGACGCTGCTCAGCTTCGTCGCCTCGCTCAAGGCGATGGCCGAGCGGGCCACGCAGGCCTGGCTCGACCGGAGCAAGCGGCGCCGCCTGCGCCAGATGCAGGCCGCTGCGGTCCGTCCCGAACTGGTCGCGGCCGCGCCCTGCGGCTAGACTGCGGCTCAAGATCAATCCTTGCACATTCCGGGATCCGCGACCGATGCCGAGCTTTCACAACGGCGCTGTTGAAATTGCCTTCATCGACGAGGGGGAGGGCGATCCGATCGTGCTCGTCCACGGCTTCGCCTCGACCAAGAACGTCAACTGGGTCTATCCGTCCTGGATCTCCGAATTGCGCAAGGACGGCCGCCGGGTGATCGCGCTCGACAATCGCGGCCATGGCGATTCGGCCAAGCTGTATGATCCCGCGCTGTATTCGATCGCGGAGATGGCGAGCGACGTCACGGCGCTGATGGATCATCTCGGCCTCGCCAGCGCCGACGTCATGGGCTACTCGCTCGGCGGCCGCATCGCCGCGCATATTGCCTTGAGCACGCCACAACGCCTGCGCTCGGCGATCTTCGGCGGCATCGGCATGGCGATGATCGAGGGCGGCGGCCCCGGCGAGAACGTCGCCTCGGCACTCGAGGCGCCGTCGATCGACGACGTGACCGATCCCGTCGGCCGCACCTTCCGCGCCTTCGCCGACCAGACCCGCTCGGACCGTCTGGCGCTGGCCGCCTGCATGCGCGGCTCGCGCGGCCTGATCTCGCGGGAGGAGGCGGGCCGCATCGCGGTGCCGGTGCTGGTCGCGGTCGGCACGACGGACGAAGTGTCGGGCTCGGGGCCCGCGCTCGGTGCGCTCATCCCGGGCGCAGAGGTGCTCGACATTCCCAACCGCGATCACATGCGCGCGGTCGGCGACAAGGTCTACAAGGCCGGCGTGGTGGATTTCCTGGCGCGGCGCTGAACGCGTAGCCCGGGCGAGCGGAGCGACCCCGGGTTCTCCGGAGCAGCGCGTGTGAACCCGCATGTCGCTTTCGCCGAAGCCTCGCGGCTTCGGCTGTCGCTCACGCGGGCTGCGGGGCCGTCACGTGGCGGATACGTCGGTGCGCTCACCGCCGAACCAGCGCGCGGCTGCGATCAGCGCGGTGAAGGTGGCGATCCACACCATCCGGGCGCCGTAGCGGTCATGCGGGCCGGAGATGACGCCGCAGATCACGGCATTGCCGAGCAGCGCCAAGGTCACCGTGGTGGCGAGCAAAGCCACGTCGTCGCGTCGCCGGCGCCAGATCGCGTGCGCCGCGATCGCCGCCGCCGCCAGCATCGAGGCCAGCGCGACCGGCACGTGCAGCCAGTTGACGACGGCGAAATTGATCTCCCAATGCTGCTGATGCGCGGCGCGCATCTGCCGGGTCTGCGACGGGATGTAGCGCTCGATGATGCCATAGGTATGCGGCACCCAGCCGCTGGTGCCTTCACCGGTCGCCACATGCATCAACTGCTCGGCCGTGGCGACCGCGGCGGCCTTGGCCTGCCACAGCGGGTAGGCCGCGAGCGACTGCTTCACGATGAAGCCCATCTCGTCGTTCATGCCCTCGAAGCGGCCGAGCTTGTTGAACATGCTGTTGCCCCACAGGAAGTCGTCGGCGGTGGGCGGCAGCTCGTTGCGATAGGGGCAGAGCTTCAGCTTCTCGCGGGCGCAATGATCCTTCAGATATTGCACCACGATACCGTCCTGGAGCATGCGGCCGAAGGCGACGCCGGTGCCGCCCGGCGTCCACGCCAGCTGGCCGGACAGGGCAAAGTTGGCCGCGAGCAGCATCGCCGCCCCCGCGACGATGGTCATGCTGGCCTGGACCAGGCCCGAGAGCGCGATCTGCCGGCGCAGCCGGGGATAGGCGATCCAGCCGACGCAGCACAGGCCGAACAGGACGCCGAGCGTGGCGCTGTGGGTGGCGGAGGCGAAGGCCACGAAGCCGAACAGCGCGCATTTCTCCAGCAGGGAGGTCCGGCGTGCCTGCGTGACCATGATGTACAACGCCAGCACCGACAGCCCGGCGAAGATGTCGGTCAGCAGCATGCTGGCGAGCCAGGGCAGGGCGGTGGTCAGGACCAACAGCAGGCCGATCCAGAGCAGGCGCAGCGGCTGGGCCAGTCCCAACACGCGCAAGGTGAGCTGCAGGATCCAGAGCGTTGCCAGCGCCTGCAGACCGAGATTGAGCCAGAAGCTCGAGCCCTCGCCCCAATGCAGATAGAGCCCGAACACGGTCGAGCGGCTCGGCACCAGATAGCCTTCGTACCAGCGCGCGAGATAGCCCCCGGTGTCCCACTGCAGCAGCGGGTAGCCGTTCCACAGCGCCGGCGCGACCAGGAAGAGCGGGATGACGATGACGGGGAGCCAGGCCGATCCGGCCTCGGTCGTGCGTTCGTCCAGGATCTGAGTGTTACTGATACCCGTGTCCCCCCGATCAGGAGCACCATGGCCGAAATATGGTCAGGGCGATATTCACTAGTAGACGCAGAGCAATGGATGGTAAAGCCGATCCCGGGATTGAACGGGGGAATGGTCGGCCTTCTGTGCCCGGGTGGTTCCTTTTTGCCGCAGCCACGGTGTTCGCCGCTTCTTCCGCCACGATCGTCTTGATTTCGGGTTCCTGCTGCCCACCTTGAGCCGACGGCGGTGCCGAACCGTATGGCGGCGCAACCGGGACGTCACCGGCGGGGCGTAACGGAAATGTCTCAATCCCGTGTTCTCTGGGAGGCGGGCTGGCCGGGATGGATCGCCGGCCTCGCGCAGCCCGCGGAGGACATTGTTCCCGGCGCCGTGCTATAAGGCCCGCCCACTGAAACTGCGAGAAGCAGCCATGGCTATGCACCAGACCAATCCGCAGCAGGGCAGCAAGCTGGCGACGCTTGATCCGATCTGGGATCGGATCCGCCACGAGGCAGAAGAGATCGTGCGCCGCGAGCCTGAACTCGCGACCTTCATCTATTCAACCGTTCTGCACCACGGCCGGCTCGAGGATTCGGTCGTGCACCGGGTTGCCGATCGTCTCGATCATTCCGCGCTGTCGGGCGACCTGATCCGCCAGACCTTCGACGACGCGCTGCGCGACGAGCCGGACCTCGGCCATGCGTTTCGCGCCGATCTCGTCGCCGTCTACGATCGCGATCCCGCCACCTCGCGCTTCATCGATCCGTTGCTCTACTTCAAGGGCTTTCACGCGCTGCAGACGCACCGGCTGGCGCATTGGCTGTATCGCAAGAGTCGCAAGGATTTCGCGTTCTATCTGCAGAGCCGCTCCTCGGCCGTGTTCCAGACCGACATCAATCCGGCGGCGCGCATCGGCCGCGGCATCTTCCTCGATCACGCCACAGGCTTCGTCTGCGGCGAGACGGCCATCATCGAGGACAACGTCTCGATTCTGCATGGCGTGACGCTCGGCGGCACCGGCAAGGAGAACGAGGACCGGCATCCCAAGATTCGTCATGGCGTGCTGATCGGCGCCGGCGCCAAGGTGCTCGGCAACATCGAAGTCGGTCATTGCGCGCGCATCGCTGCCGGCTCCGTCGTCGTGAAGCCGGTACCGAACAACGTCACCGTCGCAGGCGTGCCGGCGAAGATCGTCGGCGAGGCCGGTTGTGCGGAGCCGTCGCGCACCATGGATCAGATGATCAACGCGATCGGGATCTGAGCCGCGAGCGCGTCGGCGACAGCGAAGTCAAGACCTTCTCATCCAGGGAAATTCGTGCCAACACATCGGCGTCTGTGGATTTGACGATCCGCCGTTTGTCTTGGCGGAGTGAATGTGAGATCCACGGCGTCCCTTTCAGGTCGTTCGACATCGCCGGCTCGTCTTGCCTCGATCGGTGGGCCGGAATGTCGAAATCACAATGTCGAAATCACAAGGACACGGACGTTCGCGCTGCAACGTCCTCATCATCCGCAAACCTCGCTGTCGATTGGAGATCACCGTGGACGTTCAGGAAGTCAGGAAGCTCGACGCGTATCTGAAGCGCGTGTTCGGCAATCCCAAGATCCGTGTAGTGCCGCGGCCGAAGAAGGAGGACTCCGCCGAAGTCTATATCGGCGAGGAGTTCATCGGCGTGCTGTTCGTCGACGACGAGGACGACGATCGCTCGTTCCAGTTCCAGATGGCGATCCTGGAAGACGATCTGGTGGAGTAAGTCCTAGAGCGCGTAGCCCGCATGAGCGCAAGCGACATGCGGGTTCACACGCGCTGGGCGAAAGACCCCGGATATCGCTGCGCTCATCCGGGCTACGACTGACTACTTCCTACTTCGTCGCATGCATCTGCGCCGTCAGCCGCTCTATCGCGGCGGCGACGTCCTGCCACTGTGACAGCCAGCTGCGCGGAAACCGGAAGATCAGATCCGCGCCCTCGACGCGGCGTTCGCTGAGGCACATGCCGGGCGTGGCGGCGTCACGCGTGCAGCGGGCGACCAGCAAAGGCTGCTCGGCCGTGAACAGATCCTCCACGTCGTACGGTGTGCCCGCGCGGAAGCTTCGCATGCTCAGCCCGTCCTGCACCGACACGGCAGCCGGATTGAGGTAGCGCGGATAGATTGTCTTCAGTCGCGTCTCGGGCGACATCGCGTCGTGATGCGCCGATATCGAGACGAAGATGCGATCGATCGGGTGCGGCGCCTGATCGATCTGGTCGGCGCTGACGTGATGCGGCGCCTCGGGCGGCGTGAGCGAGGGATATTCGAAGCCGAGATCGACGCGCTCCTGCGGGCCGGTGTGGCGCTGGATCTTCACCCGGATGGCGGCCGCCGGCACGTTGAACACGGTGCTGCCGATGCTGACCGGCAGGCGCTCTGGCCCCTTGAAGGTGATGGCGCGCCAGGTCGGCCAGAGCAGGTAGGCAACGAGGGCGATCGCCGCCGCCGCCAGCACGCAGCCCAGGATGATCGGCACGGCATGGCCATGTCCGTTCGAAGGGCGGGCACTGCGGACCGAAAACATCGTCATGGCGGGCAGGGATCTCAAGGCCGAATCAGCGGCGACTATGCCACGGCGATGCGGCATTCTGCAGAAACTTACCTGCAGGGAGCCGCGCACCGGCTGCGGCCGCCGTTAACCGTTCCTTAAGGATAATGTGGCGGGCGCGAGCACTTTTTGCCAAACCAGCATCGGGCTGTTCTGCAAGTGTGTGAGTGCGTACGATGTCGGCAGAGGCGTTCAATTCCCTGTTCTCGCTCCTCATCGGTTTCGCCTTGGCCGGTGCCCTGGCGAGCGGCTATCAGGCGTATGCCGAACGTCCGCCGGGCTTCGAGCTGCTGCAGGAGGGCGTCACGCCCCGGCGCTTCGCCGCGGTGCCGTTCCTGGTGTTCGCCGCGCCCTTCATCATCATGCGCAACACGCTACGCGGCGCGCGCATCGAGCGCCGCCGCTTCGAGTTCGTGATGCTGGCGACCGTCATCGCCGGCTTCTGGAGCATGATGTCCGGCACCTTCGTGGTGATGACGCTGCGCGCCGCGGGCGTGCTGACCTAGTTCCCGTGCCGGGCGCCGCCGCGGCGGTTGCTTGAAATCGCTCTGGCGGCTGTGCCAAGGTCACCTGCGAACGGGAGACCTCGATGGCCATCTACGAACTCGACGGGCAGGAGCCCGAGCTGCCGGCGGACGGCAACTACTACATCGCCGACAATGCCACCGTGATCGGCCGGGTGAAGCTCGCCAAGGAGGTCACCGTCTGGTTCGGCGCGGTGATCCGCGGCGACAATGACTCGATCGAGATCGGCGAAGGCTCCAACATCCAGGACAACGCCACCTGCCATGTCGATCCCGGCTTTCCGCTGCGCGTCGGCCGCAACGTCACGGTCGGCCACAATGTCATCCTGCACGGCTGCACGGTCGAGGACGACGCCCTGATCGGCATGGGCTCGATCATCATGAATGGCGCGCACATCCGCCGCGGCAGCGTCGTCGGCGCCGGCGCCATCATCACCGAGGGCAAGGATTTTCCGGAATACTCGCTGATCATCGGCGCGCCGGCGCGTGTCGTGCGCACGCTGGAGCCGGCGCAGGTCGAGCGCATGGGTATCGCGGCCAAGGCCTATGTCGCCAAGGGACCGCGCTATACCAAGGGTCTGAAGAAGATCGGCTGACCTCGCCGCGGATCGAACTGTCGGGCTATCGGAGATCGCTCACGTCCCTTCCGTCCCTTCGGACTCGCCGGCCTCGGCTGCGCTGGCGACACGTTCGTGGCCGCTCGCCCACAGCGCATGCTGCTCGCTGCCGTCGTGATAGGGATTGGCCTCGGCCGGAATGTTCTCGCGCGCGGCGCGCTCGCCCTGCTCGAAAGGATCGGGGTCGGTGCTCATGCTGATGCCCTGCTTCTCTGCTTCGGTTTGCGCTTCGACTGGTTTCTGGACTTGTCGTCGGTCTCGCTTTTCCGTTTGCGCGCAGGCTTGCCTGTGCCATCGCCATCCTCCGCAGCGCTCTTGCGTAGCGCGTCCTTCAGATCCGCCGGTACGCCGTGCTTTTCCAACAGGTCCATGAACGCCTCGTCGGCGAGATCCTGCAGACTCAGCATCTGATCGCGGCCCAGCTGCTTGAGCTTGCCGAACGTGTCCTCGTCGAAGGCGATCAGCTTGCGCACGGCTCCTCGGTCTCCTCGCCCCATCAATCCTCTCCGATCAACATTCGTTCCGGAACGCGGTCCGCCCGGTCGGGTTGAAGCGTAAAGGGAGACGGTCACATGGCCAGATCTTCGTTGGGCACTTTGATCGTGATTGCAGGCCTCAGCACGGCCACAGCGGTGTTCGCGCAAGGCGGTGGGGGCGGTGGAGGAGGCGCTGGCGGCGGCGCGCCGGGTGCGGGGGCCGCCGGCACCGGCACGACCGGTATCGCCGCGGGATCAGGGAACGCCGCCGGTCTCGGCAACGCGCAGAACGAAGCCGGAAGCGGCAACAATCCCTCGCGGCTGTCGCAACCGGGGGCGGCAGGCACCAACGGGACTAACAGCCTCGGCACGGCGCAGTCGTCCGGTTCCGGCGCGAGCGGGTCGGGGTCGAGCAATTCCGGCGTCACGACCGGCACGGGTCGTGGAGCGGCGGGAGGCACCGCGGCAACGGGACCGAACCGCGCTGGTGATGCGACCGATGAGCAGATTCAGCAGGAGAACAAGACGGTCGACCGGAAGGTCAAGAGCATCTGCCGCGGTTGCTGAATATTGCCCACGGCTCCGGACGTCACGCAACGACATCGAGATCGCGCAGATGTGAGCGGGGTTGCCCCCGCGCCGTTCCAAATTCGGCTTAGAGACATCCGGCTGAGAGTACCGAGTGCAATGACATTGTCATGCCGGTTGAATTTGGAGACGGATCGATGCGCAAGAGATTGATGGGATTGCTGGCGGGTGCCGTGATCGCGGCGGCGATGGTGCCCGGCATGGCATCGGCGCGCGGGCCGGGCGGCTTTCATGGCGGCGGTTTCCATCACGGATTCGGTTATCATCATGGCTTTGGTCCAGGCTTCGGAATCGGGTTCGGCTTCGGCTATCCCGGCTACTACGGTTACGGAGGCTATCCTTACTACTACCCGTACACCTACGAAGATCTCGGCGGCTGCTACGTCGCCCGCAAGCGCGTGCGCACGGCGCACGGCTGGCGCTATCGGAACGTCGAGGTGTGTGAATGAAGCTTGGGCGAGGTGACCGGCCGATCCGGTCACTTCGCCTTAACGACATCTCGTCACCTTTTGTTGTCGCTCCGATCGGCGGCGCACAACGGAGAAGTAGCTGGCGCAACGCTTGCATGGGATCCAGGCATGATGAACACACTCACATCCCCTGAACTCACGTTGGTCTTCATGGGCGTCGTCGTCGGCCTGGGCGCAGCGCTGGTCTGGATGGCCTGGGAGCTCGAGCAGGGCGGCAGGCAGCTGGCGAAGATCCGTCGCGACGATCATCGCCTGCGCTAACCGCCGACAGCCCGGAGCCCGCATGAGCGCAAGCGACATGCGGGACGTCTCGCGGGGGCAGTCTTACCCGGTTCGCTCGCCCGGGCGGGCGGCCGTCAGCTCAGCACGCCGTATTTCTTGAACCACGCCTGCATCTGCACCCAGCCGTCCTCGGCGGCGTCCTTGCGATAGCTGGGGCGATAGTCGGCATGGAAGCCGTGCGGCGCGCCGGGATAGATCTTGAACTCCGCGGTCTTCTTGTTGTCGGCGAGCGCGGCCTTCATGGCCTCGACGCTGGCGACGGGAATGCCGGTGTCGGCCTCGCCGTAGAGGCCGAGGACGGGCGCCTTCATCTCGGGTGCAAGTTGCGTCGGGCTCTTCGGCCAGGCCGGATTGGGCGGATCGATCAGCGGGCCGTAGAACGCGACGCCCGCCTTCAGCGCCGAACTATGCGCCGCATATTCCCATACGTTGCGGCCGCCGCGGCAGAAGCCGACGATGCCGAGGCGCGAGGTGTCGCCGCCCTGCGACTTGGCCCAGGCCACGGTCGCGTCGAGGTCCGACATCAGCTCCGCGTCGGGCTTGGCATTCACGATCGGCAGCAGGTCCTTGATCTCGGTGATCTTGGTGAGGTCGGTCCCGCTGCGGAAGTAGTAGTCCGGCGCCACGGCCAACGCGCCGAGCTTGGCGAGACGGCGGGTCACGTCCTTGATGTACTGATGCAGGCCGAAGATCTCCATCGCGACCAGCACGACGGGCGGGCTGCTGGCGCTGGCGGGGCGGGCGAAATAGGCCGGCATGTCGCGGTCGCCGACCTTGATCTTCGCATCTCCGGCATTCAGGCCATTGCTGTCGGTGGTGATGACCTCGGCCCGCACCGGGCCGGCAGCCAGCGTGTAGCCGGCCGTCACGGCAGCGGACGCGGTCATGAAGCCGCGGCGTGAGAAGGGGGCGACCGTGGTCAGCCCGATGACATCGGAGGTCAGTGCTGGATCGGCGGACATGGGGGCTCCTCTGCGTCTTACGGGTGCATTGAGCCGAGAATTGACTGGGAAAAGCAAGTCACCAGCCGGAGAGCCGCGGCAGTCGGGTCCGTTCCGGGCGGTCGAACGCGATCCCACAAAGAACAAGGCCGTCGGCGCAGTATGGCGCCAACGACCTTGCCAGCCCCGGATATTGAAATTGGCCCTGTGCCATCCTGAAATTGGCTCGCCATCCGGTGAAGGCAGGATGGCGTGACTCCCGGTTTCAATCTGTGAAGCACTTCACAGGGGCCCGGGAAAATTCGGCGGGAAATTCTACGAGCAGGTGTCAGGACCGGCCATATCAGGACCGGTTGCGGCGATGCCGATGGCCGCTGCGGCTGGCATGGGCGCGGGCGCGGATGCTGCGGTTGCGCGGGGCCGGCGCGGCCTGCTCCGAGCTCTGGGTGCTGGCGAAGGACTGGCGCAGGCCGTCGATGGAGTCCTTCAAGGTCGAGACCTGGTCCGAGAGCCGCTTGGTGTCGGCCTGCTGGGCGGCGAGCAGGCGGCGCATGCTCTGCATCTGCTCCTGCATCATCTGCAGCTGGTCGATCGATTCCTGCTGGGTGGCTTCCAGGCCCTTGGTCTTCTCCACCAATTGCTCGGACGCCTGCACAGTGCGCGCCTGCAATTGCCGCGTCACCGCGCCGCGCTCGGCTTCCGGCGCGCCCCCATGGGCACGCCACAACATGATGCCGCCGATGCCCGCGACCAGCACCACGAGCGTCGCGGCTGCGAGCGCGATCGGCTGGGCGCCCTTGACGGGGCTCGGGCTGAGCTTCTCGGGGTAGCGTCTGGTGTCGCGCGTCACCGGATTCATCACGAAACCACCCAAATTGAAAAAGCTTCGGATGCTCCTCCCGAAAACTGGGAGAGGCGAAAACTCGAGCAGAGAACGCTGTTCGCCCAGCTCGCAAATCGAGCGTCTGACGGACGAACCAAGTCGTCAAGGTTTGATTAGGAAATCCGACAAAAGCGAGGCCTGCAAGTCCGAAAGCGCGCCGCCGCGCCATGCACCATGCCGGTTCCGTGCGGCGGTCGCGACCAGCCGAAAAATGCGGCGGGACAGATGCTTACTGCGTTGCGCTGCAGTTCCGGCAGATCGTGAGCTTCTGCTTGAGGCGGGCCTCGTCGGCGAGGTCGGCCGCCTGTTCCTCCTCCCAGCTCATCCGGCCCCGATAGCCGGAGCTCGACTGCGCGGACATCACGTCGACCCGCGAGTCGCCACGGCGCTTGGCGCCTTTGCGCGGCGTGCCGATGTCCGGCTCCGTCGCCATCTCGGTGTCGGCGTCGGAGGTGGCGACACGGCCGTCCCAGTCGGCCGCAGCGCTCGTCGGCTGCGCGGCAATCACGGCGGGCGCAGCGGCCATCGCCGGCGTGGCTGCAGGTGCGCCGGCCGAGGCCAGCGGTCCCGAGCAGCCGGTGCCGGACATGCAGCAGTTCGCCAGCGTCAGGGCCGCGGCCAGCAGGGTCGCGCTTCGCAGGATCATCATCATGCCGACAACCTAAACCCGACGGTCGAGGGAAAACAAGGTTGGCCGGCCATTGCCGCGCCCCGCCTGCGACATATCGTCAAAGCAAGGTCAAAAAAAGTTGCGCATCGAGACGACCTTACGCGAGGCGATGACGTGCCTCCCACCGTCCGCGACCCACGGCAATACGCCGAACTACGAAGTCCGCGACCCCCGCGCCGCCAGGCTTTTTTTGTTCCGGCAGCTCACCCCGGCTTGCCGGAAACTCGGCTTAGATAAGTATAAAAATACCGTTATTGATTGCGTTAGACTCTGAATTCAATCTTAAGTCGATTTTTTGCGCGTGATGGCGAACCATGTGGTATTTGCTAACCGTTTTTCCGGCCGGCAGAGGGGGGCGCGTGCGTGCGTGATGGGCACAAACTTTGGTTGTTGATCTATATTGCCATGGTCATTGTATCGGGCTGCCTGGCGGCTCCGATCGCATATGGCGGCAGGGGGATCTCGATCGCCGGATGCAAGCTGGCGCCGGAGCCTGATCAGTTCATCAGCTACTGCAGTGCGCGCCGATTTGGCGACTTCGAGCATGCTGCGTTTTGGTTCGGGATCGAGCGCAGGGCGCTTGCCAACCTGAAGGCAGCCGATGTGGTCTTTACTGGGTCGAGCCGCACGATGTTTGCTTTCAGCACGGCCGAAGTGCGGTCGTATTTTGCCGCACGCGGTCTACGGCAGTTTAATCTCGGATTCGGCTATGAGGACCAGCAGACGTTCTTCTCTGCGCTTGCGGTGAAGCACCATCTGCGTCCGCGTGTGCTGGTGATTGGTGTCGATCCCTATTTCAACGATCGGGTAAGCGAGCCCGCCTTGGCCGCGCTGCATGATGGATGGGAGCTCGGGCGGGCTCTGGTCAAGAAGGGGGAGATGTGGGCCCAGCCAGCCCTGTGCAATTTACGGTTTGTCGACTGCGAAATTGCGCCGACGGCCTTCAGATCCTCAGTGGATGGCTATTTTCGTTGGCGGGATGTGCTGATGGCGGATCGCCAGCGCCCGCGAGTTCGTCGGAGCCAGTTGCGGGACTTTCAGGTCAATGTGCCGCTCTCGGCGATCGAGGCAAACAACTTCTTGAAGCGAATTGGCATGCCTGCCGACTGTGTCGTCCTGGTCCCGATGCCGACGACCGAAATCTGGCCAAAGCCGGATCCGACCAAGCAACTCGCCGAGACGATCGGGGCGATGTATATCGATGCTGATACCGGCGACGATCTCACCTTCGTCGACGAGGCTCATCTGTCATTTGACAGCTCGAAGCGGTTCTCGTCGGAGTTTGTTCGCGCGTTCGACCGACTGCCG
Source organism: Bradyrhizobium sp. SZCCHNRI3043 (assembly GCF_032377735.1). Lineage (NCBI taxonomy): Bacteria > Pseudomonadati > Pseudomonadota > Alphaproteobacteria > Hyphomicrobiales > Nitrobacteraceae > Bradyrhizobium > Bradyrhizobium sp. SZCCHNRI3043. The sequence goes on along the minus strand of NZ_JAUHID010000018.1, from coordinate 116,128 downwards.
CAGACGTGCTTGAACAATGGTCCATTGCCGGCCCAAGCCTCCGTGCTTCCTGGCGGGTGATGGAGCTGGGACGGTCGAGATCGCCGCTGGCCTCTAACGGCGGACGCTTGCATCTCGGCCTGCTCTCAGCACGGCGTCGTGGAGAGATTCACGGTGACAGTCGATCGTGCCCGACGCGCGAGAGATCCTGGCCGCAGCCTTTGCCACGGCCTGGTCGATTGAAGGCGCGGCTGCGCCCGATGGCAGACTGATGCCAGCTACGCTTCTCTGGCATCACAATTCGAGGAGCGGTAGGCCACCTTTCGCTATGGCAGCCGGACGGGCGCGCGCCCGCTCCCACGCAGCAGAGCGTAGTTCTTCTGCAGCCAGCGGATAAGGCGGGGGCTCACCGTTCTGCCGAGTTCCGACTCAAGCGCCTCGATGCGATCCTGCAACTGGAGGAGGTCGCTGTAGCGAGCTCGCATCCTTTCGCTCAGTTGGCTGTGGGTCGTAGCGATCTCGAGCGAGGGGCGGAACGCCTGGTCGATCGTCTTCCGCAGGACGACGTGCAGATTGAGCTGGGGGACGCGATTGTTGTCGGCGAGATGGGCCGGCTCATTCAACATCGTATCGCCGCCGAGACAAGTGATGCCGAGAGCGTCGATCCGGTTTTCGCCCGCATGGGTGACTGCGAGGCACTCGATCTCGTAGCCGTTGGCCTGGGCAAGCTCCCGGAAGAAGAGCGGCGTGTAGCAGAAGTATCCGTGGTCGAGATAGCCGCTCGCTGGCAGCTGATGGTAGATCACGCCGCCGACCTTCATGGCGTCATGCATCACTTCGAAACAGTTCCACTGATTGACGATGTGCTCGGTGGTGCCGAAGTTGAGAACCACGTCGAAATGGCCACGGAGCTGCGAAGGGAGTTCGTCGAAGTTGAGATCCAGGATGTTGGTGTTCTTCAGCCCGGGACAAACATCGATCGCCTCATATTCGATGTTTGCGAGATCCGTGATCTCGGAAAGCATCGTCGTTCTCTCGTCCGCTCTTGGCGTCGAGAAGTGGACGAGCCGATCAACGGTTATTGCGTCAGGACGCGGCTGTCCCAGGCGCTCGACGATTTCCGTGATCTGCTCGGCGCGTGCGAAATAGATGGTCTGCGGCCCGATATCGAGAATTCTGTTTTTGCTGCCGGTCAGATGTCCGTTCCGCTGCAAGTAGATCACGGCATCGAGGTTCATCCCCATAGCAATGCCCCACGCTAAAGGAGAAGCACTCTAGCACCACAGTCTCAGCGCAATCAATCTTCGCGTGTTGATGTGGAACATCACTGATCTTGGATTGTATGGCGGGGCTGCAGCGGCCGCCAGTTCCTCAAAAAGAACGAGTATACCGATGGACTTGCGCCTCGCGTGCGGGCTCGAGGAACTGCGCGATCAGGTCAGTCGGGCCTGGCCCGAGCGGCCGAAGTGACGGGTGGATCGGCGAGCGGGACCGGAACGGTGCTGCCAAGCCGTGGAATTCAAGCGGTTTTCGTGAATTTCGGCTGGCTCAAAAAAGTTGCGGCCAGGCCTTGGGGGAGGCCTGGCCGCGCGCGAACCGGTCTGGGACGGGGAGGGGTGGGGATGTGACCGGGTCGCGTAACTCGAATTCGTGTCTCGCCTCTCTGATCAGCGTTCGCGGACGCCTTAGCGTTCTCTTGCGCTGGCGGTGGCCACTGCCGGGCGACCGTCGCCGAGCGAGACCCAGACGTTGGGATCGCCCTGCGACTGCCGCTTGACGAAGCGGTAGCCGGTCTCGGTCCAGGCGACGACGCTCTCGTTCTGATTGTCGAGCACGTATTCGCCCTTGTCGGTCTTCACGGTGAGGACGGCGTGTCCTTCACCCTTCTTGTCGCGCACCACCGTGATCAGCAGCGCCTCGCGGGGCCAGCCGGCATCGATCAGCAGCTTGCGCTTCAGCAGCACGTAATCCTCGCAGTCGCCGTAGCCGTCCGTCGGCAACGACCATTTCTCGACCACGCCCCAATGGTCCATGTCGGTGATGGGCTTGACGTTCTCGTTGACCCAGCGATTGACCTTTAGCAGATCGCGCCAGGCGGTCTGGGACAGCACGATGTCGCGGGGCTGCGACGCGCCGCCGCGGCATTCCTCGGGCGTCTCGGTGCAGAACTCGACCCAGCCGATCGGTGCCCGTGCGGTGTCGCCAAGGCTCGCATAGAGCACCCGGTCATCGCCGGCATGCGCCATCCCGCCCATCGCCATCAGGAAGGCTGCGACCGCCCACCCTTTTGCCTGTCCCGTCCGCTTGACCATTTTTGGCCCCCCGTTTTCGTTGGGACCATGTGTCTCATAAAGATTTTTCGCTGCCGCTAAATCGCCACGATGGATTTGACGCAAATCCAAGTAAAACAAAGGGCTTATTCGACTTTCACTTGAATCGAACTTAGCTAAAATTTGAATCGTTCGGGGTTGAATCGAATGCGCGGCATTAAGCCGGGAACCGCTGCCGTTGCAGGGTCTGCCGCGCTTTGCCCGCCAGCCATTAACCGCGCCGGACCACCTGTGCGCTGGCCGAACGCCACACGGCGCCCGCGGTGGCGGACGCCGTGTGCTCCGTGAAGTTGCGGGATTTCAGAGGCTTGCGGCTTTACCGCGCGGTAACGCTGTCTTCGAGCGTTTCGGCGATCTGGGCGTGCAGGAACTCGATCGCGAAGCCGCCTTCGAGATTTCGCACCACGCGCGCCTGCACGCGGCCGAGCATGACCTGCGATTTCAGCGGCGGCCGGGTCTCGGCCGCGATCGCCGCGCCCGACAGCGACATGTCGATGATGCGGCAGGTCATCTTGGTGCCGTCCTCGAGCGTCAGCACCGCGATCGGGTTGCGCGGAATGATACGGTCGTGGCGGCGATCCTCCGGCAGGTTGAGGATGTCGCGGTTGGCGAGCCAGGTCAGCTGCGCGGCGAGCTTGTCGCGCTTGCGCGCGGTGGCGCCGATCGTCATCGCAAAACCGTTGTCGATGATGCGGGTGATCTTGCCTTCGACGCGGCCGATATGGTCGAGATAGGCGATCACGCGGTCGCCGACATTGCCGATGCCCGGCGCGAGCAGCGCGAGGCCGCCCGGCGACATGTTGATCACCTGGCAGGGAAACTCACGGCGGTCCGGCAGCATGTAGCGGCCGAGCAGGTGGACCTTGACCCGCTGGAAACGGCGGCGCTCCTCGGCGGCCGGAAGAGAGAGTTTTTTGTTCGGCAACGCCATGTTTCGCCACTCAAAGCCGGCTCTTAGCGTGCCGGATGATCCAGTGTTGAAACTAAGTCCTGCACGGTTAATTCAGCGTTACGTTGTGCTCCTGCAGCACGCTGCCACGGCCTTTGACGAGCTGATAGAATGGGCAGGCGCTGCATCGCGCCAATGACACCAGTGAAGACGGGAGAGACGTTCATGCGGAGTTGGTTGGGAGCCGTGGCAGTCGTGGTCTGCGCAGCGGTTGGATCGTCGCCGGCCGCGGCGGCCGAGATGAAGGTGACCCTGCTCGGGACGGGCACGCCGACGCCGCGCCTGTCGAGCTTCAGCGCCTCCACCCTGATCGAGGCCGGGCCGGAGCGGCTGCTGTTCGACCTCGGACGCGGCTCCACGATCCGCCTGTTCCAGAAGAACATCCCGCTCGGCAGCATCACCGCGCATTTCCTCACCCATCTGCATTCCGATCACGTGGTGGGGCTGCCGGACATGTGGCTGAGCGGATGGATCGGCACGCCCTGGGCCTCGCGCAAGGGGCCGATGGTCGTGTTCGGACCGAAGGGGACAGTGGCGATGACGGAGAATCTCACCAAAGCCTTCTCCGAGGACATCCGTATCCGCATCGATGACGAGCACTATCCGCCCGAAGGCGTCGCCTTCGCCGCGACCGATATCGGGCCGGGCGTCGTCTACGAGCGTAACGGCGTCAGGGTCAGCGCCATCGAGGTCAATCACGGCGAGAAGATCAAGCCGGCGCTCGGCTATGTCGTCGAGTTCGACGGCAAGAAGGTCGTGCTGTCCGGAGACACCAAGCCCGATCCGCGGGTGGAGAAGGCGGCGGAGGGCGCCGATCTTCTGATCCATGAGGTCGCCGTCATCGATCCGGAGCTGCTGAAATCCTACCCGAACTACCGCGCCATCGAGGACCACCACACCTCGCCCGAGGAGGCCGGCAGGATCTTCAGCGAGGCGAAGCCGAAGCTCGCAGTCTACTCGCACATCGTGTTTGCGACCGTGAAGCCGGTCCAGGACGTGCCGGAGGATGCGCTGGTCGCGCGCACGCGCACGGCCTATCAGGGCCCGCTTGTCGTCGGGCGCGATCTTACTTCGTTCGTCATCTCGGATCACGTCGCCGCGTTCGCTCCCGACGGCAGTCTGCTCACCCCGCTGACCGGCTCGCGGTGAGGCGCGGGACGTAGCCCCGATCGCGTGGCCCGCATGCGATGCGACCAGAGGTCGTCGCGACAAGATCCACACTCTCCAGACCGGATCTGGCGGTCTCCCGTCCCTCCGGTGACTTCAGCGGGAGGTTACATACCGTAAACAATGCTCTTGAAAGTAGAGCTTGAGCGCAGCACATTGTTCTGTGGAGCAATGAGGGGCACCGAGACGACGAGCCCATCGGCTTCAACGAGACGTCGTGTGCCGATCGTCGGCCGGGCGGGCACCTCAGTTCGCGCAGGATCTGGTGCGATGATACCGGGCATCGATTTCGGCGAGTTCCAGGAAGCGCTTGTCGCAGCGTTCAATCCTAGAGAATTGGAGATGATGGTCCGCGTTCGATTAAACGAACGGCTGGAAGACATTGTTACACCCGGTCCGAACAACTACGTGGCGTTTCAACTGATCGACTGGGCGGAGCGAAAGGGCGCGACGATCGTCGTCGATTTGGCCCGCGCTGCGTATCTTACGAAGCCTGACCACGAGAAGATACGACGCCTCTACGAGAAATTCGGCATGGCGCCGACGATGTCGGTACAGAACGCGGGCAAGTCCGTCACCGCGGCGCCCGAGCGTGCCACCGCAAGCGGCCTCGAAGCGATCGTGCGTCCGCGACTTAAGACCTTCGATATGGGCGTGTGGCGGGGATGCATGGCACAGATCGAGGGCCAAGTTTGCCGCATTGAGTTTGACGGCAACGCGATGGGGACCGGCTTCTTGATAGGACCGGATCTCATCCTGACCAACTATCACGTGCTCGAGTCCGCGATCGAGGGGACGGCACGTCCGGCCGCGATCGCCTGCCATTTTGATTACAAGGTTCTCACCGATGGCTCGCGCTCGGAAGGAGTTGTCGTGCCGCTGCACGATTCAGATTGGCGCATCGACTTCGCGCGTTACAGCCAGGCCGAGGCCGAAGGTCAGCCGGACCGAGATCTTCCAGCGGTCGACGAACTCGATTTCGTACTCGCCCGCTTGGCGCGATCCATCGGCAACGAACCGATCGACAAGAACGCCGGCTCCGGTGCCCCGCGACGGCGCTGGATCGCAATGCCCAAGACACAGCCGCCACTTGAGATCGACATGCCGCTGCTGATAGCCCAACATCCGGACGGGAGCCCTTTGAAGCTCGCCGTGGACACGCAAGCTGTGCTCGGCGTGAACGGCAACGGCACACGGGTTCGCTATGCCACTAACAGCGACCGAGGCTCATCGGGGTCCCCGTGCTTCAATATGGAATGGTCGCTGGTTGCGATGCATCACATGGGCGACCCTGCCTGGGGCTCGCCGAAATTCAATCAGGGCATTCCGATTGGAATGATCCGCCAGCGGCTTGCAGGCAAGATCGAGTTCGAGGCGCCATGATGCGCTGGGTCCGCTTCGCTTCAAGTGAAAGGGCGTAGAGGCCATGGTCGAGACAGACGCTGCCGGCTCCGCGAAAGGGGCGGACTCTCTCTTGGACAAGAAGCTGCTCCATGGCATCTGCGATGCGTTCAACATGAACGATCTGAAGATCCTGGTTCGCACGACGATGGGCAAAGTCGTTTTCAATCGACTGTCCTGGGACCAGCCGAAACCGAACATCGTCCTCGATCTCCTGGATATGGTCGAAGGGGACGGCCGGCTTCTCGACCTGCTCAATGGCATCAAGAACTGGGAGGATCAACAGTCCAACGAGGCCCTTCAGAGGGTTGTCGACGAGCACCTCGATCGCATTTCCACCCCGGCCAGCGTCAAGACACTCAACACCGGGATCAATAGCCTGCGTCGGGAAGTCGAGGAGGACGCCGGGATACGCTCCGTCGTCGCCGCCTCGCGCAAAACGCTCGACCAGGTCAGCAGCAGAATCGACGCTCTTTTTCATTACAAGGAGCTGCACGATTGCCTGCACGACATCCAATTGCGACATTACCGCGAGATCATCGATTGTGCCAAGGAACTGGGGCGCGATCCGCAAGCATCGTTCGGGCTCCAACAACACGTCATCGACCTCGCGAAAATCTGCAGCCGCGTGCGCGAGGCGGCCGAGCTGCTCCCGGAGGTCGGCGCCGATCGGACGCATGTGCGGGGCTGGATAGAGGAGCTCGAATCGGCGATTCCGAAATTGCGGAAGGCCGTTCGCGACGAGGATACGCACGATGTGATCACTGCGGTGTTCCCGTTTCGGAGCGTGATCGTCTCCGAACAGAGCAGGGTCAATGCATCGCTCAACCGATATGCCGAAGAGCTCCCGTTGCGAGAGCTGAGCGAAATCCTCGCCAATGCTGTCGCCGCCAAACCGGCAGGGGATGCGTCGGCTGCCGACCTTCAAGAGGCGATCGCATCTTTGAGGAACATCAAGTCGCAACTGAGTAGCCGGGTTGCGGAACACGACAAATGGCAGAGAATCGAGAAGGATTTCTGGGAGGCCGAAGACAACATCGAAAAGAACACACCGGAATCGCTCGACCTGTTCAAGGAATTCTGGCCGGCGATCAAGTCGCGCGTCGACGAGATCGCATCCACGCAGGCTGAAGCGGACTGGGCGAAGGATGCGAAGGAGTACGCCAGCCGGGTCGACGAGACGATCGCCAGCCACGTTACCAATTTCGGCACGCTGCGCAGAAATTTCAAACTATTCCGCGATACGGCGCTTCTTCACTTCTTCAATGTCGATCGAGATCTCAAGGCGCAGTGTGGAGACATCCTGAAGATCCGTGAGCCTTTGCGAGAACTGTCTGACAAGGTGTGAGCCATGTCGAAAGATCACCAAGTTGCGCCGGAAGCCTCAGGACCGGTGCCGTCAACATTCACCTCGCTAACCGAATTGCGCGCCGAACACATCGCGTTGATGCGCGCGGCCCGCGATCGAGAGAACGACCAAGATCTGCTTGCCGACGTCCATAAGTTCGTCGATCGGGCGCAGGCGGCGGGACGATGGATAGATTCGCCGGCCGACCGCGAGGCTGCCCAGAACATCATTACCTACTGGACGTCGTATCAGTTTTCGGCCGGCGATCGGGAGGCTCTCTCTGCCACGCTGCCCGCCCTCGCCCCCTTCGACCCATCGCACGCCCCGGACCTCACCAGCGCCGCCAATCCCTACATAGGGTTGAACCCGTTCGACGAAGGCGACGCAGGGCGCTTTTTCGGGCGCGAGGAGGCTGTCCGAAGACTTCTGGAGCAGCTTCGCGAACAGCGAGTAGTGCTCGTCACCGGCCCGATGGGAAGCGGCAAGACATCGATTGTAATGGCCGGCGCCATCCCAAGGATGAAGTCGCAGATTGTCGGGGAAGGCAAGAGCCCGCTCGTTCTGGTCGTAGTTCCGAGAGCAGATCCGTTCGCCGCGTTGCTCACGAGCATATATGAGGCGGCTGCCAATCCCGCATTACCCAAACTCGAAACATGGATCACCGAGCAGAAGCAGAAGCTCGAACGTTCGCCAGAGCTTTTTGGCGCCCTGCTCGACGGCGTATTTCCGGGGCGGCCCGTTATCATGGTTGTCGATCAGCTCGAGCAGATCTTTACGATCTGCTCGGACGAGAAGACGAGGGAGGGCTTTGTTCAGGCACTGGTCGGAGCGCGTGGCCAGCCGGACCGGACCATCCTCATTATCGAGGAGCGGTACCAGCAACCGGCGCTTCAGCTCGCCGCGCTCAAGTCACTCGGGGAGGACCCGGCCGCGCGCTTCTCGCTTGCGCCGCCCAACGCTGCCGAAGTGCAGCACATCATCGAGAGCGCGGCCACCACGGTCGGGCTCAAGTTCGACGAGGGAATCGTCGAGGACCTCGCCAAGAGCGTTGCCGGCGATGCGGGCGCGCTGGCCATGCTGCAATTTGCCCTTGGAAGGCTGTGGGACCAGCGCGAGCGTAACCGCATCACCTGGGAAGCCTATCATAAGGTGGGCAAGCCGCGAGACGCTCTGATCCGTACAGCAGAAGCGATTTACGCCGGTCTGACGTCTGACGACCAGGCGGCCGCGAGGTGCGTCTTCCTGCAACTGGTGCAGCCCGATGTGGAGGGGTTCATCCGCCGCCGAGTGCGGCGGGACGTTCTGGTGCAGATCGCGCCTGCCGGTCGCGTCGACCATGTTCTGGAGCGATATGTGGATGCCGAGCTCATCCGGCGTAGTCCAGGCGTCGGCTGGGACGACGATCGCTTCGATCTGGCCCACAGCGCGCTGATCGACGGCTGGCCGCGATTGCGCGACTGGCTGCAGGACGAGCGGAACCGCTCCAAGGCGAAGCTGCAGCTCATCGCGACGGCGCAGCGCTGGCAGGCATCCGGCTTCGACGCCGGTTATCTGCTCTCCGGCGCCGCTCTGGACGACGCGGCGTCCTACATGGAGGGCGCGCCGGAGCTCAAGGAGCTCGTGGCGGCCAGTCGGGCCCACAACGAGCTGCAGGCGCGACGATATTCCCGCGCCAGGAACGCGGCGCTGATTGTCATGGCGGCCTTGCTCGTTTTTGCGGTGTGGGAATGGCGAAAGGCGGATTTGGAGGAGCAATCCGCGCTGCGGAGCGCGAAAAGTGCATTTTCCGTCGTCGGGAGCGTGCTCGATGTAATTCAGGATCAGCTCAATACCGGCGCAATCCAGGTTTCGAGTGCTGAACGGCTGCTGCGCGGCGCCGAGAAGATCTTCGGTGCCGTCGAGAATCGGCCGGAAGTCATGGAGTATCGCGCCAAGCTGCTGACGAAGTTCTCGGATGTGTACCTGCTGGTTGGAGCACATGACGCTGCCTTAACACAAATCGAAGCGGCCAAAGACCTCGCTGACCAGCTCCTCGAGAACGACGCAGAGAACGACGAGTGGAAGAAGCTGCGTTATGAGGTTGCGTTCCGACTCGGAGACGCCTTCGAGGGCCGTGACCTGAAGCGATCCGCAGCGGAACTTGATTACGCGCTACGGATTGCGCAGCAGCTGGCTGACAAGAGTCCCGCGGACAACGCGGCGCGCCGAAGAATCGCATTCGTCGAGAACAAGATTGCGGACAGCCTCCGGAATACGGACTGGAAGGGCGCTCTGGATTGGTACCGGAAATCCCTTGCGATTGGCACCGCTCTCCTGGCTCAGGACCCGAACGATCCGGATGCGCAGAAGGCCGTGGCGGATGCTCGGACCCGGATCGGCGATGCCCTTGCTGCGCACGATCGTCCGAAGGAAGCTCTGGCGGAATGCGAGCAGGCAATGACGATACGGGAAGCCCTGGTCCGCAGGGAGCCGAAAAACAACATCTATCGATCCAATTTGTCGAGGATCTACGAGCAGATCGGCCGCGTGCACAAGATGCAAGACCAGCTCGACGACGCACTGAAGTACTTCCAGATGGCAGTCGACCTCTCAGCCGGCCTCGCCCGCGACGATCCCGACAAGGTCGACTGGAAAATTCGCCTCGCCCGGCAATACGTCATCATCGGCGATTCGGTGGCAGAGCAGGACCCGGCGGGCGCGATCGAAAGATACCGCAGTGCTCTGGCAATTCGCGAGGAGATCACCGCAAAGGGCCTCGATGAAGTGGCATGGACGCGCGACGTAGCCGACACGCACGATAGGCTTGGGAGCGCCTGGCGAAGGCAGCACGACTTCGTAAACGCGCTCAAGGAATATGATGCCGGTCTGCAAATCCGGCTGCAGCTCGCGGGAAGGTTTCCCGACGATAGCAAGCGTCAACTTGAGCTGGCGGAAGGCTACGAGCGCATCGGTGACGCCGCGCGCGAGCAGAGCGAGCCGGGAAAAGACGACCGCTCCCTGCAAGACGCCGTCGACGCCTATCGCAAGGGCCTCGTCGTCGTCAACGCACTCATAGCCAACGACCCGAAGAGCGGGGCAGAGAAGGTGCGCGAAAGGTTCCAGGCGAAACTCTCGGCCCTTACGACAATCCGCTAGCGGTAACGCAATTGGAGTATTTGCGGTTGCTTCTGCACAGAAGTCCTAACTACGCGAGCCGTAGTCAGCGCAGGCCCTCATACACCATCAAGCCGCGGGCGAGCGCGAGCTTGCGCAGCGCGCGCGGCACGATCGGCTCGGCCGGCGGATGGATGTAGCGCCATGACACCATCTCCAGCGGTCCGAGCGCGCCTCGCGGCGTTTCGAACGGGGCGAGCAGGCCGGTCAGGCTGATCGGCTCATGCGCGCGCGTCGCGAACGGCAGCAGCAGCAGCTCGAAATGCGCCGTCGTGCGATCCGGTCCCTGCGCCCTGACGCCGGCGATCGCCGGCAGCGTCTCCTCGCACACGACCATCGTGATCTCTTCGATCTCGCGGCGGCTGGCGGGCGCGAACTGCGCCGGGAAGCTTCTGTCCTTGACGTCGCCGCCGAGCAGGGCGCACAGCCGCGTGCCGGCCATGCGGAACGGAAAGCCGCTGTCGGCGTCGCAGGACAAGACGAAGATGTCGCCGAGCAGCTCGCGCACGGCCGACGGCTCGAAGTCGCAGCGCTCCGGCGCCTTGGCATGGCCGCGCCTGTCGTTCCAATAGGCGAAGAGCTCGCGATTGGACGGATGTTTCATCTCGGTGATCCCTCGCGCCCTCGACGTCACGGAGGACATTGCTGTCCCGCTTTCGTCCAGGCGCCTCCCTGGTTTGTTTTCGCAGGAGGGGCGGTGCAGCGTCCATGCCGATGGTGCGATCGTGCCGGCTTTCCCCCGGCCTTCCGCGCGTTAAGGTTAAATTAACGATGAGCTTGGCGGCCGCCGAGCGATCGTTAACAATGCGTTCATCAGATCGCGGCCGGACGGTGGAAGGTCCGCCGCGATACGGTGAGGTACACGCAGGCGGCGTCAAACAAGTCTGGTCGTCGCGACGGGGCGGGGTGGGGAAAACAAACCCGGGCGCTCCGGACGCGGCAGAGGCCGGCAAGTCTCGGAGGGAGGGTTTTCTCAGGACCCTCCCTCGTTCTTTTTGCGGATCCGCCGCCCTTTCTCCACCGCTGCCACCGCGCCGCACATCAACTCTGCCGCCGTGCGCTTGCACAGGCCGGCCAAAGCCGCCTATCTGACGGATCTGTTCCTCTCGTCGAAGGCGTGCGTTCCGTTGGATTCCTCCTCGTCAGACCTCACGCAGGATCCGCCGCTCCAGCAGGCGCGGGAGCCGATCCTCAATCTGCCGGGCGCACTGACCGCCTACATCCTGCTGATCGCGGTGATCCATCTGCGCGTGCTGTTGCCGGACGAGTGGAACGGCTGGATCATCGACCTGTTCGCCTTCGTCCCGAAACGATACGACCAGACCCTGATGGACGGGGCGTTTCCCGGCGGCACGCCGGCCAAGATCTGGACCTTCGTCAGCTATTCGCTGCTGCACGCCAATCTGGCGCATATCGGCTTCAACGTGCTGTGGCTGCTGCCATTCGGCAGCGCGCTCGCGCGCCGCTTCGGGGCGGCCCGGTTCTATCTGTTCATGGCGGTGACGGCGGCGGCCGGTGCGCTGGCGCATCTGCTCACCCATGAGCACGCGCTGGCGCCGATGATCGGCGCCTCGGCCTCGGTGTCCGGCACCATGGCGGCCGCGATGCGCTTTGCCTTCGTGAGCGGCAGCTTCCTGTCGTTCACTCGCGGAGATGCCGAGGCGGCGGCCAGGGTTCCGGCGTTGTCGCTGTCGCGTGCGCTGCGCAATCCGCGCGTCCTCGGCTTTCTGGCAGTGTGGTTCGGCGTCAACATCGTGTTCGGCATCGGCGGCATCACGCCCGGCGCCGAGGGCGCCGACGTCGCCTGGCAGGCTCATATCGGCGGCTTCATCGCCGGCCTGATCCTGTTTGCGCTGTTCGATCCCACCCCGCATGTGCGTGACGATGCTGCGCCTGCGTTACCGTCCGACGTGGTCGACCGTTAGTTGCCGCAATCCTGCGCTTGCGAGCGCAGGTGATTTCATTCATCATTTGCGTCCACTGCAACCGGAGCACGATTCCGGATGAACAAAAGCAGGCCATTTTGTGCCGCGCAGGCCAGCCTGCCGAGTGCAATGCAACCAAAGCGTGATCGGGAGGATTGGATCCGTTGTGTTGCCAGACTGTTGATTGAAGACTCGCTTGACTGACGATCGCTGGAAGCATCGGCCGCAATGACGCCTCGCTCAAGAAGGCACACCGGCCCCTGAAGGAGACGAGCAATGACAGTACGTGCGATTCTCGACATCAAGGGCCATCAGGTCGAGAGCGTCGAGTCCCAGACCACACTCGCCGAAGCCGCCAAGCGGCTTGCTGACCGCAAGATCGGCGCGGTGCTGGTGATGTCGGGCTCCCGGATGGAGGGCATCCTATCCGAGCGCGACATCGTCCGCGCGCTCGGCGAGCGCGGCGCCTCAGCGCTGACCGAGCCGGTGTCGAACGTGATGACGCGGCGGGTGGTGAGCTGCAAGCCGGCGGATACCGTCGCCTCGATCATGGAAGTGATGACGAACGGCAAGTTCCGCCATCTGCCGGTGATCGAGGGCGGCGTCGTCGTCGGCCTGATCTCGATCGGCGACGTCGTGAAGTGGCGCGTCCAGGAATACGAGACCGAGCAGGAAGCCCTGCGTCAGTACATCAAGACGGCGTAGTCGTCGCTCTGCCGCCGGTCGGCGTCACGGCGCCGGTCGCCTGGCCGATGGTCTCCTGGATCGAATCCAGCGCACGTTCGGCCGCCCTGGTGCCGAACGCGATGAGGTCGGCCGCGCGGTGGAAGTCGAACCAGCCGATCTGGCCGACGCGCGGCGAGATCAGAAGGTCCGGCGGATCGCCGGCGAGACGTGCGCGGGTGATGCGGTCCTGCATGATGTTGAAGGCATCGACCATCACCGACGAGATGCCCGGGCGGCCGCCGCCGCCAAAGAACTGCCGCTTCACCGCGCGCTCCGGTGAGAACAGCCTGCCGAAGCGGCGCTTGGGCGGCGCGCTCTCCATCACCGTTTCCGGCACCTCGACCGGCTGGCCATGCGAGTAGATCGTCGTCGAATGCGTGAACACGTCGCTGGACAGGTTGGCGGCGATCACGATCTCGGCGCCGAGCGCGCGCGCTGCCGACACCGGCACCGGGTTCACCATGGCGCCGTCGACCAGCCAGCGGTCGCCGATCAGGACCGGCGCGAAGATGCCGGGCAGGGCGTAGGAGGCGCGCATCGCATCGACCAGGCTGCCATGGGTCAGCCAGATCTCGTGACCGGTGCGGATTTCGGTCGCCACAGTTGCGACCTTCATCGGCAGCTCCTCGATGGTGACGCGGCCGAGCGAGGCTTCGAGCTGGGCGGCGAGCTTCTCGCCGCCGATCAGGCCGGAGCCGTTGAGGCGGATGTCGAGATAGCCGAGGATGTTGCGCATCTGCAGGCTGCGCGCCCATTCCTCCAGGGTATCGAGCTGGCCGGCCGCATAGGCACCGCCGACCACGGCCCCGATCGAGGTGCCGACCACGACGTCGGGCACGATGCCGTGCGCCATCAGGGTTCGGAGCACGCCGATATGGGCAAAGCCGCGCGCCGCACCGCCGCCGAGCGCCAGGCCGATGACTGGCTTGCGGATCGTCCCAAGACCGACATCGGAACCTTCGGTTCCACTCGCACGGCGTCCTTTCAGAATATCCAGCACCGAGATCTCCACGCCTACGCATACTGTGTGCAATGAGTCGGCAACGGACTCATGACGCATGACAGCCTAGCACCAGCCTACCAGAAGCATCCTTTATGCCGGGTCGACGGAAGCATCGGATGCCGCTGATGTGAACGCTCTCCTGGACGGAACTGCGCGCTCCGGCCGCTCACCGCCGGAGAATGCGACCAAGTCGCGCGCCGCTCATGCGGTTCCTCGGGGACAGTTGAGTAGAGGCTTGAATTTGCCGCGTTTTCGGTCAAAAGCAGGACGATGACGACAGGTCGCGGGTTCACCAGATTCCGGCGCAGCGGGCGGCTATGGCTTGTGCTCGCCTTGTCGTGCCCGCTGACCGGACTCCCAATGTCGCCGGCCGCAGCGCAACTGTTCAGCGACAGGCCGCCGCCGGTTCCGCCGGCCTCGGTGCCCGATCCCGGGGCAGCGGTCAGCCTGGCACCACCCTCCGGCCCCATTCCGGCGCCGGCACCCCAGGCGGTGCCGGGACCGCCGGTCGCCGCGATTCCACCCGGCGCGCCGGCTGCGATCCCCCCGGTTGCCGCTCCGCCGGCCGCAGCCCCCAATCAGGGCGTGCTGTCGCTGTCGGCGCGGTTCGGCAAGGACCTGCCGAACATCAATGGCGGGCTGGTCTGGCGCGTGTTCGCCGACCGGCCGGACGAATCCGGCGCCTTCAAGATGCTGCGCGAGGATCGCGGCGCAACGCCGAACATCGTGCTGCCGCCCGGTACCTATGTCGTTCATGTCGCGCTCGGCCTCGTCAGCGCGGTCAGGTCCGTGAACCTGAAGCCGGAGACCGATCGCGAATCCTTCGTGCTGCCGGCCGGGGGCCTGCGTCTCGAGGGCAGGGTCGGCACCAGCAAGATCCCGCAGAACCAGATCTCGTTTGCCATCTACAAGGGCAGCCAGTTCGACGGCCGCGAGCGGGCGCCGCTGGTGCCGAACGTCGCCGCCGGCGACATGCTGATGCTGCCGGAGGGGACCTACTACATCGTCTCCAACTATGGCGACGCCAACTCGGTGGTGCGCTCCGACATCCGCGTCCAGGCCGGCAAGCTCACCGATGTCACGGTGACGCATCGCGCTGCGGTCATCACCTTGAAGCTCGTCTCCGACAAGGGCGGCGAGGCGCTCGCCAACACGGCCTGGTCGGTCATCAACCCTGGCGGCGACGTGATCAAGGAATCGATCGGCGCCTTCCCCAAGGTCGTGCTGTCCGAAGGCGACTACCGCGCCATCGCCAAGAACGAAGGCAAGGTGTTCGAGCGCTCCTTCAGCGTCGTCAACGGCGTCGACGGCGAGGTCGAGGTGCTCGCGCGGTAAGCGGCTCGCACGTGAAATGGCCCCGCAGAAGGACACCGACTCTCCCCGCTATCTATGAGAGCCAATCTCTGGGAGAGCCGCATGCAGATATGCCACATCATCCGCCAGGCCATCGAGATCGGCGAGCGCAAGGGCTGGATCACGTTCGACGAGCTGAACGCACTTTGCCCGGGTAACACAGTCGAACCCGAGGACATCGAGCGGATCATGCAGGCGCTGAGCGACGCAGGCATCCGTCTGGAGGAGGAGTGATGCAAGAACAGCGTTTTTGGCAGGAGCGCGCCTGACCACGGGTGTCGTCCCGGCGAACGCCGGGACCCATACCGCGGATGCTATCGGGGGACGTCGCTGTCAGTGGCCCGCATCACCGCGGCCGGTGACTATGGGTCCCGGCTCAAGGCCGGGACGACAGCGGTGATTGTCGAAGCAGTGGTGCGCGACACGACTCGCTAAGTCGTGCCACATCTGCCCGTCGGGTTACTTTGTCGCAGTTATTAGTTCTTGTGTCGTCGGGCAAATCAGGTCGATCTTTCCGCGCATCCCGCCTCGAGATGAGGGGCGTATCGCGGTCGTCACGAGACGCGAGGCGGGGAGCGGTGGGCGTGGTGGATTGCAGCGCGAGTCTCTCGCGCCGACGAACAATTCGCTGCGCACGGTCAAGTCGCGCGGTCCTGATATCCCGATGCTGATATCAACCTCACAGCGATGCTCGCGCGTCGTGCGGGGGATGGTGGCCAGAAAGCCCGGCGCACCAGGGAGAACGCGAAGCAGCCGTTCAGCCATCGCGCAGGGAGGGCCGGGTTTCCGGCTGACCCGTGGTACCTGCCGCCTGCATTTTTTTCGCAGGCGGGCCACGGACCTCAGTCGAGGTCCGGCTCTCCCTGCGCCCTCTGTTCGAAGAGGGCGGTTCGATCAGCAAAACTCGGGCAGAGATTGTCGCGAGATCGCAGGTTCACATCCGCATCTATGCCGTATCGGTATCGACCTCGCCGTTGCGACATAGGCGACGAACGTGAAGCGATGCTGTCACAGTCGCTAATGCGCGATAACCATGGAACCACTTAAAACTGTCACAATCGCTGCGCGCCACGCGCGAAGCCAATGCATTTACAGCTCGTTAAAGCCGCGTCTGCTTCAGATACCGCCGGGACCGACAGGGTGGCGATTGAGTGGGAATGATGAGTGCCGCGACGACCAAGGCGTTGACGACGATCAGCAGCGATCTGTTTGACGACATCCCGGTGCTCAGGCGCAAATGGCAGGCCGCGTTGAAGCCCGGCCAGCGCCTGCCGCGCTACGAGGACGTCATGCTGGGCAGCCTCGGCCGTCTCGCCGATCATATCGCGGTGCTCAACAATCGGGACGGCGGCCTGCAGATTTCGCGCAGCGGCCGCTATGTCCAACAATGGTTGCAGGACGAACGCTCGGGCGTCGCGGTCGAGGCCGTGTCGCCGGATTGCGCCACCGTGCTGGTGGAGGCCGCCAACTGCGCGCTCGCCAGCGGCCAGCCCTATCTCGCCCATGCGCATTGCGTGCGCGACGGCATGGTTCGCAGCTATGACGTCCTGGCGCTGCCGACCAACTCGCGGTGGGGCAGCACGCTGGTCGGGACCTATGTCAACGAGCGCGACGCGCAATATAATCTGCTCGATGCGATCTTCTCGACGACGGATGACGGCGTGGTCTCGCTCGCAACCATCCGCGACAGCGTCGGCATGCCCTGCGATTTTCAGGTCGTCCATCACAATCGCGCGGCGGCCGAGCTGCTCAGGCTGCCATCGGCGACGCTGCAATGGCATCGCCTGAAGCAGGGCGGCAACATGCTGTGCACGCCCGAGGTGATGGCGCGGCTGTTCGATGTCGTCACGCAGGGGCGAAGCGACCAGTTCGAGCTCGACAGCGAAGCCCGCAGTCTCAGGCTCGGCGCCCACGCCTTTGGCGACATCATCTCATTGACCATTGCCGACGTGACCGCGCTGAAGCGGCGCGAGGCGTCGTTCCGGCTGCTGTTCGACGCCAATCCGGTGCCGATGTGCATTCTCGACGCGAAGACCGCGCAGATCCTCAATGTCAACGATGCGATGGTCGGCCACTACGGCTACGGCCGGGCGGACCTCCTTTGCATGAACGTCTGGGATCTCTGGCCGCCGGGCGAATGGGAAAGCCTGGATGACGCGCTGTTGCGGCTTGCCGACGGTGACCTGTTTCATCGCGACTGGCGCCATCGCAAGGCCGATGGCAGCGAGATCGAGGTGCTGACCTATGGCCGAGAGATCACCTTCGATGGCCGCGACGGCGTGCTGGTCGCGATCGTCGATATCACCGAGCGCCGTCGCGCCGAGGCGCGCATCGCCTACATGGCGCACCATGACGGGCTGACCGGCCTGCCGAACCGCGAGTTCTTCCAGCAGCGCCTCACGCAGGAGCTCGACGGCGCCGGCGCGGCCGACCGGCGCATCGCGGTGATGTGCATCGACCTCGACCTGTTCAAGACCGTCAACGACTCCTTCGGTCATCCGATGGGCGACCGGCTGCTGCAGGCGGTCGCCGGCCGCCTGACGCAGCAGATGCATGGCGGCAAGCTGGCGGCGCGGCTCGGCGGCGACGAGTTCGCGGTGATCATCAACCAGAGCAGCGCCAGCGACGCAAGCGAGTGCGCCGCCCGCCTGATCGCGGCGCTCGGCGCGCCCTATGACATCGACGGCAATGAGCTCGTGATCGGCGCCTCCATCGGCATCGCGCTGTCGCCGGGCGACGGCGCGAGCTGCGAGGAGCTGATGAAGAACGCCGACATGGCGCTGTATCGCGCCAAGCAGGACGGCGGCCGCGTGCATCGCTTCTTCGAAAAGGAGATGGACCGCCAGGCGCAGAAGCGGCGCGACATGGAGCACGATCTGCGCCGCGCCTTCGCGCATGGCGAGTTCGAGCTGCACTACCAGCCGCTGGTCGATGTCGCGACCAACGCCATCTCTGCCTTCGAATGCCTGCTGCGCTGGCGTCATCCCGACAAGGGCATGATCTCGCCGGCCGACTTCATCCCTGTGGCTGAGGACATTGGCCTGATCGTGCCGCTCGGCGAATGGGTGCTGCGCGAGGCCTGCCACGAGGCGGCACGATGGCCCGATGGCATCAAGGTGGCGGTGAACCTCTCCGCCGTGCAGTTCCGCAGCCGCAACCTGGTGCAGGTCGTGGTCCAGGCGCTGGCGCAGTCGGCGCTGGCGCCGGAGCGGCTCGAGCTGGAGATCACCGAGTCGATCCTGCTCGCGGAGACCGAGGCCAATCTGGCGACGCTGCATCAGCTGCGCCAGCTCGGCATCCGCATCTCGATGGACGATTTCGGCACCGGCTATTCCAGCCTGAGCTATCTGCGCAGCTTCCCGTTCGACAAGATCAAGATCGACCGCTCCTTCGTGAAGGACCTCGCGCAGCGCTCCGACTGCCTCGCCATCGTCCGGGCCATCTCCGGCCTCGGCAAGAGCCTCAACATCATCACCACCGCCGAGGGCGTCGAGACATCGGATCAGCTCGACTGGCTGCGCGCCGAAGGCTGCAACCAGGTCCAGGGCTTTCTGTTCAGCGCCGCAAAGCCGGCATCGGAGATCGCGGGGTTGCTGGCGCAATTCGGCGCGCGGTCGTCGAAGGCAGCGTGATGGTTGACGAGTGCGCAGTGCGTAGCCCGGGCGAGCGGAGCGGCCCCGGGAACACCGTCCCCGCATGTCGCTTCGCTCATGCGGGCTACGGACTGCGGGCTTCGTTGTCAGAACCGCGTCACGATCTCCGCCAGCGCCGGCCGCGGGCGGTCTTCGTTCGGCTTGGTCGGCTTGCCGATATGAATGAGCCCGGCGAGCTTCTCCTCCGGCTTCAGGCCGAGCCCGTTCATCACATCGCGATCGAACATGAACCAGCCGGACAGCCAGCAGCCGCCATAGCCGAGCGCGGTGGCGGCGGTCAGGATGTTCATCGCGCTGGCGCCGGCGGAGAGCTCCTGCTCATAGGCCGGCACCTTGGGATGCGGCCGGGTGAAGCTGACGAGGCCGATCACCAGCGGCGCCTCCATCAGGCGGTTCTTCTCGACCTCAAGCTCGGCCGCGCTGGCCTGCGGGTTGTTCTTGGCGAAGACGGACGCGATGACCTCACCGGCGCGGCGGCGGCCGTCGCCCTCGAACACGATGAAGCGCCACGGCGCGAGTTTGCCATGGTCGGGCACGCGGGCGCCGATGGTCAGGATGGTGTCGAGCTCGGCGGGCGAGGGGCCGGGGCCGCTCATCTCGCGCGGCTTCACGGAGCGGCGGGTCTTCAGCAGTTCAATCGCATCGGTCACGTCGTGATGTCTCGTTGGTTGCACGCGGGACAGATAGCATGCGCCTTCGCCTGCAACGAGACCACGGAACGGCGTTTTGATCGGTTCTACCGCGTGTTGCCGCAGCCGCAGGCGGCGCGCGCTCTGCTCAAGCTGCCGTGCAGCCGTGACGTGAATCCTGCAATCTTTCGCCTCACACGCCGGCCCCGGCCTGGTTGGCTGCGGCCATCGGTCCGCCGCCAGCCTCGGCCGTGGCAATTGTGGAAATTTGGGTGGATCGGTAAAAAGATGACGCTGGAGACCGCAGCTCGCGGCCGGCCGGGGCAGCAGACTTGCGGTGGGAATGACAGCGCTGACACCTTCAGTTGATGCCGTCGTGCGGCTGCGCCGCGAGCCGGGTTTCGCCGTGGCGATGCGGGCGTCGACCGAGGCTGCCGTCAGGCTCTACCGGGGCGACCGCATCCTCAATGCGCTGCTGAGCGACCGGGCACGGGCGCTGTTTCCACATGTCGCGCTGTACCTGCACTTCGCCGAGCAGCGCGATGGCGAGCTCGGCCTCACCGTCGGCGCCATGAAGGAGATGTGCGTCAGGCTCGGCCTGTGCAGCCGCGGCCGCTGCGAGGCGATGCTGGCGCTGATGCGCGCGGCCGGGCTGGTCGCGTCCGCCTCCAATCTCGACCGACGCCGGCGTCCGCTGGTGCCGACCGACAAGCTCATCGCGCTGCATCGCGAGCGGTGGGGCGTGCAGTTCGACGCGATGAGCGCGGTGCTGCCGGCCGCCGTGGCTTATCGGGCGGCGCTGAACGATCCGGCCTTCGTGAAGACCTTCGTGCTCGAGCTTGGCCGCCGCTTCATCGCGGGCGTGCGGGTGCTCGATGGCGCGCCGGAGCTGGAGCCGTTTGCCGAGCGCACCGCTGGCATGGTGATCCTGTTCAGCCTGGCCCAAGGGGGCGGGCCGGACCAGCCGTTCCCGCCCGCTGGTCCCGTGCCGCTCTCCATCAATGGACTGGCGACGCGCTTTTCGGTGTCGCGCAAGCACGTGCTGACCTTGCTGCGGGATGCGGAGGAGAAGGGCCTGCTCGTCCGCGGCACCGAGGCCATCACCATCCTGCCAAGGGGACGCGAGGCGATCGAGCGGATGCTCGCGACGATGTTCCTCTACATGGCCGAATGCGCCGAGGTGGCGCGGCAGGCGGCGGGCCGGGATGGGAGTGCGACGGATGCCGTGGCCAGCCTATCGGCATAGCAGCGCCCGTAGCCCGGGTGAGCGCAAGCGACACCCGGGGAAACTGTTCCCGCATGTCGCTGCTACGAACCGGGACAGCTCACGCCGCCTCGCGCTGACGGCGCCGCATGTCCGGCGGCGTCGCCTCGTCGACCAAAGCGGCGATCGCTTCCGCGGAAGGCATCACGGTCTGGCCGTCGCGCCCGAGCCGGCGGACGGAGACGGAATGCGTCTCGGCCTCCTTCTTGCCGACGACGAGCAGGGCAGGGATCTTCTGCAGCGAGTGCTCGCGGACCTTGTAGTTGATCTTCTCGTTGCGCAGGTCGATCTCGGCCCGCAGACCCGCACGCCGCAACGCCGCCAGCACCTGCTTGGCGTATTCGTCGCCTTCCGAGGTGATGGTGGTGACGACCACCTGCGTCGGCGCCAGCCACAGCGGGAAGCTGCCGGCATAGTGCTCGATCAGGATGCCGATGAAGCGCTCCATCGAGCCGCAGATGGCGCGGTGGACCATGACCGGCGCCTTCTTGGCGCCGTCGGCGTCGATGTAGAACGCGCCGAACCGCTCCGGCAGGTTGAAGTCGACCTGCGTGGTGCCGCACTGCCAGTCGCGGCCGATGGCATCGCGCAGCACATACTCGAACTTCGGCCCGTAGAACGCGCCTTCGCCCGGATTGATCTCGGTGCGGATGTGGTTGCTCTGCGCCTTGATCTCGTTCAGCACGGTGGCCATCACGCGCTCGGCGTGATCCCACATCTCGTCGGTGCCGACGCGCTTGTCCGGCCGGGTCGAGAGCTTGACCGTCAATTCGCCCTCGAAGCCGAAGTCCGAGTAGGTCGACAGGATCAGGTCGTTGATCTTCAGGCACTCGTCCGCGAGCTGGTCCTCGGTGCAGAACACATGCGCATCGTCCTGGGTGAAACCGCGCACGCGCATCAGGCCGTGCATGGCGCCGGAGGCCTCGTAGCGATGCACGACGCCGAACTCGGCGAGCCGCAGCGGCAGGTCGCGGTAGCTCTTCAGGCCGTGCTTGAAGATCTGCACGTGACCCGGGCAGTTCATCGGCTTGAGCGCGAACCAGCGCTTGTCCTCGGCCTCGTCGCCGGCGGACTGCGCTGCGAACATGTTCTCGCGATACCAGTTCCAGTGACCGGAGGTCTCCCACAGCGACTTGTCGAGGATCTGCGGCGCGTTGACCTCGTCATACTCGCCGGCGAGACGCCGGCGCATATAGGCGATCAGCGCCTGGAAGATGCTCCAGCCTTTGGGATGCCAGAACACGACGCCCGGACCTTCCTCCTGGAAATGAAACAGGTCGAGCTCGCGGCCGAGCTTGCGGTGGTCGCGCTTCTCGGCCTCCTCGATCTGCTTGAGGTAGGCGTCGAGCTGCTCCTGCTTGGCGAAGGCGGTGCCGTAGATGCGGGTCAGCATCGGGTTGTTGGAATCGCCGCGCCAATACGCGCCCGCCACCTTCATCAATTTGAAGGCGTTGCCGATCTTCCCCGTCGAGGTCATGTGCGGACCACGACACAGGTCGAACCAGTCGCCCTGGTAGTAGATCTTGATCGGCTCGTTGCCCGGAATGGCGTCGACCAGCTCGACCTTGAACGCCTCGCCCTTGTCGCGGAACACCTGCTTGGTCTTCTCGCGGTCCCACACCTCCTTGGTGAAGGGTTTGTCGCGGCCGATGATCTCGCGCATCTTCTTTTCGATCGCGGCGAAGTCTTCGGGCGTGAACGGCTCGTTGCGGAAGAAGTCGTAATAGAAGCCGTTCTCGATCACCGGACCGATCGTGACCTGGGTGCCCGGCCACAGCGATTGCACGGCCTCGGCGAGCACGTGCGCGCAATCGTGCCGGATCAATTCCAGCGCGCGCGGGTCGTCGCGGTCGACGAGCTCGAGCTTGGCGTCCTCGTTGATGGGATCGTCGAGGTCGACGAGGTCGCCGTTCAGCGCCATCGCGACGGTGCGCTTGGCGAGCGAGGGCGAGATGCCCTTGGCAATGTCGAGACCGGTGGTGCCCCTGGGATATTCACGCCGGGCGCCGTCTGGGAAGCTGATGGTGATCTTCTCGACCGGGGTGGCGGGCTTCAGGTTGCTGAGGCTGTATTGGAAATTGGACTTTTGCTGGTCGGACTTGGAATCAGGCGATTTCGGATCGGACATGGGTCACTCCTTGAGCTCACTCCTGCGAACGAGCGCAGGTAAGCGGGAGCAAGGGGTATAGCAGGGGATTTTCAGGCTGCAACCGGGAGAGGGACGGGAAAACCGCCCAATTGCGGCCGGTGCGGCGATGCGGAGATTGCTGCCGCGGGCCGGTATGATACAACTTCAAGTGTTCGGGGCGTGGGGACGCGTTTGGCGATGGAGTCTGCAGGGGAGGCGCCGCTCTCCGTTTGTCGGCGCGGCGGCATTCATGTTGGGGCCGCACTGATCATGTGCGTGCTGTCGAGCCTGTCGTCGCTCGCGGCCGTTCCGGCGGCAACAAGGCCCGCGGACCAGTCCAGATCCATGGTCCAGCCGAGACCTCTTTCGCAGCAAAAGGCTTTGCAGCCGAAGCCGGCGGCGCAGCCAAGGCCCCCGGCCAGACCTGCAACGGAGTCCAGGCCGGCCGCGCGCCGCGCCCCGTCGCCGCGGATCGCAGATGGCTCGGCGCCGATTGCGTTCGCGCTCGTCAAGGGCTCCTCGGACGCCTGTGGACATGGCTGTGACAGCTGGATCGCCGCCGAAGGCAAGATCGACGGCGGCGCCGCCGCGCGCTTCCGCAAGTTCATGAAGCAGATCGGCGAGCGCAGATTGCCGATCTACTTCAATTCTCCAGGCGGCAATCTGCAGCAGGCGCTCGCCATCGGCGACATGCTGCGCGAGCGCAAGGCCGCCGTGCGGGTGGGACGTACCACCTTGCGCGAGTGCGGCTTCGAGCCTCAGGAGGGCGAAGCTTGTAGCAAGCTGAAGCTGTCCGGACGCGAGCTGCATGGCGAGGTCTGGACGCGGGGGGCGACGTGCAATTCGGCCTGTCCCTACCTGCTGCTCGGCGCGTCCACACGTGACATCGCAGCGGATGCGACGCTCGCGGTGCATTCTCCGCGCGTCATCCTGAACTTCACGGGCGGCGTGCCGACCCGCGAGATGCGGGCGCAGGCGATGCAGCAGGCGATGGCTCGGGCCGACAAGATGGTGCTCGACTACATCACCAAGCTCGGCGCGGATCCCGGTCTGCTGACGGTGGCGCGGTCTGTCCCGTTCGAGAGCATGCGCATCCTGACGCGGGAGGAGATCGCGCGGTTTGCGCTCGACAGGCGGCAGCGGGTGGAAAGCCCCTGGATGTTCGAGACCGCCAGCCGAGGGATTGCCTACAAGACCATTCTCGCACGTAGGGACGGTGAGAGCACGTTCCAGACCACGCGCTTGCAGATGGTCTGCTTCGATCAGGACCGCTTCGAGCTCGACGTCGAGCGCATCGCGCCGGCCGGCTCGCCGCCGGGTCCGCTGGCGATGGCGAGCGGAGATATGCGGCTCAATTTCCTCTCGCCGCCGCGGCGGTCGGGCGATCGCGAGACCTGGGGCGTGTTCCTGAATGCAAGCCAGGTGAAAACGCTGTCGTTGATGCCGTCGGCCGAGCTGAGCGATTCCCTGTTGAATGTCGCGCGTCGCAATGTCTCGACATTTCCGGTGAGCAGCGAAGGCCTGCAATCTGCCCTGAAGATGCTGATCGACAGCTGCCCGCCGTCCAAGGCCATCGCCCGTCCGACGAGTACGCCGGTTCCGTGGACGCAGATTCCCTCGCCGCAGGCCTCGGCGGCGCAGTCCGCCCCCGCGCGCTGACGAGAATGGACGAAGGAGGCAGGACGAGAGAAAGTCATGGACGGCATGAGACATTTTCATGCAAATGCATGGAATTCTCTGCTATTGAGGCGCGATGACATCCACATCCGCTCCCGGGCGCTTTGCGCCGACCGCGCTCATGCTCGGCAATCTCGTCACCGGCTGCTCGGTGCTCGCGCCCGCCGGCCTGCTGCCGGAGCTCGCCTCGGATCTTGCTGTCGGCGTTCAGACGGCGGGGCTCCTGATCACCTTCGGCGCGGTGGTGCTCTGCATCTGCTCGCCCTTGACCGCCTGGCTGACGAGCCGCTTCGACCGCCGCCGTCTGCTCGCAGCGACGCTCTTGGTGCTCACGCTCGGCAATCTCGGCTCGGCGTTTGCGCCCGATTATGCGAGCCTGCTCGCGCTGCGCCTCGTGATGCTCGCGGTCGGCGCTCTCTATACACCGCAGGCCGCCGGAACGGCGGCGCTGATCAGCCCGGTCGAGAGACGCGGCAGCACCATCGCCTATGTCTTCCTGGGCTGGTCGCTGGCGGCCGCCGTGGGGCTGCCCATGATCACCTTCATCGGCAGTCATTCCGGTTGGCGAGCCGCCTATCTCGCGGTCGGTGCGGCCGGCGCGGTCAGCTTCGTGCTGCTGACGTGGCGCCTGCCATCCGGCCTGAAGGGCGCGCCGGTCGCGTTGAAGACCTGGACCGAACTCGGCCGCAACCGCCTGGTGGTCCTGCTGCTCCTGGTCACGACCCTGCAGATGTCGGGACAGTTCGTGATCTTCACCTTCATGGGACCGCTGCTGAAGCGCCTGACTGGCGCCGACTCCAACCAGATCGGCCTGGTGTTCGCGATCTACGGCGCCTGCGGCTTTCTCGGCGTCGTCATCGCAACCCGGATCGTCGATGGCTGGGGAGCCTACCGGACGTCGCTCTTGTTCACCTGCCTGATGTTCGCCGGCGTGTCGGCCTGGACGCTGGCGGCAGGCACCTACGGCCTCATGGCGGTGGCGGTCGCAATCTGGGGGGTGGGGTTTGCGTCCACCAATTCGATGCAGCAGGTTCGGCTGGTGGCAGCCGCGCCGCCGCTCGCCTCGGCTTCGGTGTCGCTCAACACCTCCGTGCTCTATATTGGCCAGGCCATCGGCTCCGCGATCGGCGGCAGCCTGTTCGCGCGCGACCTGCTCGGCGCCACCGGCTACGTCGCACTGATGTTCCTGATCCTGGCGTTGCTGGCAATCCTGGCCAGCCGCCAGCGCGCGCGGATCGCGGTTCCGGCCTGAGCAGCGGGTTGACGCTTGGCAAAGCCGGCCCGACCGGATTAAAGGCCGATGTCGTGGGGGCTGCTGGGGCGTGGATTCTGCCACGGCCGGCGAGTAGCATCGACGGACGTCCTCGCGTGCCCACGGGTCGGATGAGAGAGATATGGCATGAAGAAGATGATGTTGAGCCTGGCTGCAGTGCTGCTGTGCACCCCTGCGCTGGCCCAGAGCGCGCCGATGGTCGGTGACCGACCGCTGGTGCAGGTCAAGCCGAAGGGGACGAAGACCGCCGCCGCCGCGCCGGCCAAGCCGCAATCGGCGGCCGCCAAGCTCCAGGCCTGCCTGGAGATCGATGACGGAACCAAGGAGCGCCTGAACTGCTACGACGCCGTCATTCCGCCGGCCGCCAAGCCGAAGGCGATGAAGGCCAAGGCGGTCGGCGACTGCAAGTTCACCAAGGAAGAGGACGAGCGGCTCGCCTGCTTCAACGGCTTCGTCGAGAAGCTGCCGAAGTCCTGAGGCGTTGCGGCGGCCGCTCTCTCAGCGGCTCGACACGCGGTTCGACATGTCCTGGGCTCCGGCCGCAATCCGGATCGGCGGCTGGGCGGCCGCCATCTTGACCAGCACATCCTTGATCGGGTTGCGAGTCCAGGCCTGCGTGACGTAGTCGCGATGGGTGATGCCCTCGTCGGTCTCGACGAAGACGACGCTGCCCGGGCGCAGCGGCCGGTCCATGTCTTCGGAGACTTCGATGCCGCGATTGCGCAGCATCGCCATCAGTTCCTGATCATGCCGCGCGGTATAGCGCGTGTAGGAGCTGATGAAAAAGCCGGAGCGGCTGCGCTCGATCCAGTTGGCGAACTTGTCGAGCTGGCCGTAGACCGCATCGAGCAGCACGACGCCGCGCACGCGGTCGCTGATGCCGCCGACCTCGAGGCTCCATGCCGTGGGGAGGAAGCCGCCGCTGTAGCCGACGATTACGATGGGCATGCCGGCGAAAGTCTTCGCGCTTGCCGGATCGCCGGTCAGGCGGGCGAGGCTGGCCGCGGCCTCGTCCATGAAGCGCTTGAAGCCGCCGGGCTGCCAGAACTTGCCGGCGCTCGAATCGGCGGCGTCGACGGCCATCTGCGGCGCGAGCAGCACCGCGTTGACGCCGGCCGCGGTGATCTGCTGCGGCACCAACTGGCGGTCGCGCACGTCGCGCTCCAGCGTGGCGCCGTTGCCATGGAAGAACACGACGATCACGCCCGGCTTGCGCACATCGAATTGTTCGGGGACGTGCACCAGCACACGGCTGTCGTTGTAGGTCTGGTCCTGCCAGTAGACGCGGCCGGAGAAGCTGCGGTGGCCGCGGCGCTCACCGCTGCTGACGTTCAGGAACGGTGCGTCGGACGCCGGATTGTTGCCGAAATAGGGAAAGGCCGACGACTTCATGCTGATGAGGGTCGTCAGTTCCTCACGCTGCGGCCGTCCCGGCCGCTGCGGCTCCAGCGATGCGATCTGAGAGGGCGCCGGCTTCGGGGCGAAGTCGGAGGGCGTGTGAAGCCGAAAACTCTCCTGCGCGGACGGGAAACGGTCGCTGAATTCAGGTGCCGGAAAACGATCGTCGAAGGTCAGCCCCTGGGCCGTCGACGCGTTGGCGGCCAACGCCTCGGGATTGGGGGCCTTGCCGCAATGTGTGAACGAAAGGCAGATCGCCAGCGCCAAAGCCGCGCGCCACCAGAGGCACCAACCTCTGCGCACAGACCTCAAGATGTTATGGTCTTCCCCGATCATCCGTCCCCAAAGACGAGTTCGAGCCGCAACACGGCTCTTCAACCAGCGGATTTCGTTCCACCTGCGCCGCCGAAATTGAGGTCGCGTTAAGGATCGTGTCCGGCCAACCCCGGGCGCACCGGGACACACCACGCGAACGTGTCGCGATTGTGGGACGCCTGGCGGCCCAATGCAATGTCGCAGCCCGGCCTGTCCGAAATCGGTTCATAAATACCCTTGATGAAGGTCATATTTAACGCCCGTTAACGATGTTTGAATGCTTCGGCGGGAACCTGGGCTGAGGCAGAGGAAGGGGCGCCGGGCGTCCTTCGACGAGATGGCTGCATCCGAGGCGGACGATCCCGGCCGGGGCCGGACAGACGGCGACCGGGTTCCATCCGTGTCGCTTCCGGTCGCGACTGCTATCGTCATCGCCGACATGATCGGGGTCGGCGTCTTCACCAGCCTCGGCTTCCAGGTCCGGGACATCCCGTCGGGCTTCTCCATTCTGGTGCTGTGGGCGGTCGGGGGATTGGTGTCGATCTGCGGGGCACTGTCCTATGCCGAACTCGGCACGATGTTTCCGCGCTCGAGCGGCGAGTACAATTTTCTCACGCGGGCGTTCCACCCGGCGATCGGCTTCATGGCCGGGTGGGTCTCGGCGACGGTGGGCTTCGCGGCGCCGGTGGCGCTCGCGGCCATGGCGTTCGGAGAATATGGTCGTGCCGTCATCCCGGGCGCTCCGCCGCTGCTGCTCGCCACCGGCGCTGTCTGGCTCGTGACAGCAGTGCAACTCGGCGGCATCAGGCAGTCGAGCCGTTTCCAGCTGTTGTCGACCGTGCTGAAGCTCGGGCTCATCACCGCCTTCCTGATCGCCGGCTACACCATCGCCACCCCGCAACCGGTGACGTTCCTGCCAACCGTGACCGATGTCGGTCACGTGACGAGCGCGGCGTTCGCGACCGGACTGGTGTTCGTGATGTACGCGTTCTCCGGCTGGAACGCGGCGACCTACATCATCGGCGAGTTGCATGCGCCGGAGCGGACCTTGCCGCGCGCGCTGCTGTTGGGCACGGTGATCGTTCTGGTGCTCTACATTGCGCTCAACGCGGTTTTCCTGCGGGCCGCACCGATGGACGCGCTCGCGGGCCAACTTCAGGTCGCAAGCATCGCGGGCAGTCATATCTTTGGCGAAACCGGCGGGCGCTTCGTGGCCGCGATGATCTGCATCGGACTGGTTCCTTCCATCGCCGCGATGATGTGGATCGGCCCGCGCGTGCTGATGACAATGGGCGAGGACATTCCGGCGCTGTCGGTGTTCGCGCGGCGCTCGCGCAACGGGGCGCCGGCCTACGCCGTCCTGTTCCAGCTCACGGTGGCCACCCTGATGCTGTTCACGGAGAGCTTCGAGGCGGTGCTGGATCTCGTCCAGTTCTCGCTCTTGTCCTGCTCGTTTCTCGCTGTGCTCGGACTGCTCAAGCTGCGCATCGCGCAGCCCGAACTCACGCGACCCTACCGCGCCTGGGGCTATCCGGTCACGCCGTTGATCTTCCTCAGCGTGACCTTCTTCATGATGTATTATCTCGTCGCGACGCGGCCCTTGCAGGCAGGGCTCGGCGCAGGCGCAATGGCGTCGGGATTGCTGATCTATTGGCTCGCTCACGCGCGATCGCGCCGTATCACCGCAACGCTCGCATCGGGTTCGGATTGAAATGCTGTTGGCCTCGAGAGTCTGGTTCGCCGTCGCATGTCTGATCCTTGCCATGAGCTTCGAGGTTCGGGCTCAGACCATCACGCCGGACGATACGGCGCGGGTGCTGGCGGGCATGGCGCCAGCGGCGGGCTCGCCGCTCGTGCCCTTCGTGCAGGATCCGGCATGGCGGCGGCACGCGGCGTTCTTCGACAACGCCTTCAATCAGCTCGAGCAGCGACAATTGTCGAAGATCAGGGCCTGGGCGGATGCCAATCTGGCCGCGCCGCGGCCGGCGATGTTCTATTTCTTCTCGGGGCCGGATTTTCTCTATGCCGATGCCTTTCATCCGAAGGCAACGACCTATGTCCTGGTGGCGCTCGAGCCGACCGGCCCGATCCCGGACCTGACCAGATTGCCCCGAGGCAGCATCGGCCCGGCGCTGTCCTATGTCGAACGCTCGTTGCAATCGATCCTGAGTTTCTCCTTCTTTATCACCAAGGACATGAAGGTCGACTTGCGCGAAGGCGAACTCGAAGGGACCTTGCCAATCCTCTACGTCTTCCTGGCGCGCACCGGCAAGACGATCCGCGAGGCCAGTCTGATCTGGTTGGACGAGAATGGCGGATTGCACGGAAACAACGAGCCGCCGACGCGCAATGCGACCAAGGGCGCGCGCATCCTGTTTGCCGGCGCCGACGGGGTCGCGAAGACGCTCTACTACTTCTCCGCTGATCTCTCCGATTCCGGCGTGAAGGCCAGTGGGTTGTTCAAGTTCTGCGAGCCGCTGGGGCCGGGCGACAGTCTCCTGAAGAGCGCGTCTTATCTGTTGCATGAGAACGGCTTCGCACGGGTCCGCAGCTGGCTGCTGAAGAACAGCGCCACCGTCATCCAGGACGATTCCGGCATCCCGCTCGCGAGCTATGAGGCGCGGGCCTGGCGTTTCCTGCCGTTCGGGCGCTATGCCGGGCCGATCGACAAATTCCCGGACATGTACCAGAGGAGCTATGCGAGGCTGTTCGAGCGTGCGCAGCCGCTGGAATTCGGGGTCGGCTATCGTTGGCGCACGCGTGAATCGAATGTCCTGCTCGCGGTGAGATCGCCTCCGGCCGACGCGACGGTCTCGGCCGAAGCGAGCGCCCCTGCAGAAACGGATTACCAGCCACCGCCGCGCGCCCGGCGCGTGCCGCGGCCGCTGGAGCCGGTTCCTCTCTATCCGCCGCCGCGGCGCGACGATTTCATCTTCTGGCCGAGATGGTAGGGGGTGAATATCACCAGTGCACGCTCTGGCTGGGCACGATGTAGGACGTCGTCGGCGGGGGCAGGGCGGTGCTGTCGGCAAGATAGCGCCAGGCACCGACAATGACGATCAACAAAGCGATGATGCAGAGTAGATCCACCTGGCGTGCGTCGTGGTGGCCGGCCTGATCGGGACCGATGCTCTTGCGGGAACGGTTGCTTCTGGGGCTGATTGTCCAGCGCATCGTTGTTTTCCTCCCGAAGGAAGCATCACATCAATGCAGGTCGAGGCAGCGCGGTTCCTGATGGGAGCGCCGGCTCGTGACGTAAGGATAATCGTAGCCCGAGATTTCGCCAGGGCCATGTGCTGCAGATCAATTGACGAGCGCGACGTCTGTTGCGCTGCACATCAGCCCGGGCCGTTGACGCCGCGCCATCGCGCGTAGCGCCAAGGCAGATACCAGTGAGCGCCTGCGGGAGCCGTTGTTGGGACGTTGTCGATGCCCGAGGTGCCAAAGGGCTGGCAGCGCAGCAGACGGGCGAGCGTCATCCACCCGCCCGCCCAGAGTCCGAAGCGTTCGATGGCCTCATCGGCGTAGACCGAGCAGGTCGGCAGGTGCCGACAATTGTAGCCGACCAGCGGCGACAATGTGTGGCGGTACAGCCAGATCAGCGCGTGAGCAGCGCGCCGCGGGAGTCGGGCCAGCAGCGACCCGATGTGCGCAGAATGGCAGCCGATGTCAGAGCATGAGTGCTTCATGAGCGCGATGCCAGATGGATGTGCGAACTTTTGACCGGTTCCTCGGCAGGGAACCCGGCTCGCGTTCATTTGTGGTGATGTGATGCAACAATGGCCGGTTTTCAGCGGCGCCGCAGCACGCCGCAGCTGGACGGTCGGTGATTGCCCGGATACGTTTCCCGACAAGGATGTGACAGACTAATAACGGATTTGAGGCCAGGTTGTCAGGTCTTTCCGCGAGAAAACCGAGGAACTGCGTACCGAGCTTGACGAGGGGGACGGATTGCGCGTGAGATTGCTACGGTCGCGTGAATTGCGCTGGATGCTACTTGGTGTTGCAGCGCTTGGTGCGGTGGTCGGTAGCGCGATCACCATCATGTCAAACACGGCGCGCGCCGGCGGCGCGCTCGAAGAGCGCAAACTCCCGATGCGGTTCGGTTGGGTCGCCTGCGAGCCGAATTGCGGCTGGGTCAGTGCGGTCGGGATCGTCACCGGCGATACGCCGAAGGATTTCGAGGATTTCGCGAGGGATCGCGACCTGACGGGGGCCACCCTGGTGCTCGACTCCAGCGGCGGCTCGGTCAACGACGCCATCACCTTGGGCCGCCGGTTCCGTGGGCTGAAGATGCGCACCACCGTCGGCATGACCCAGCGTCCGAGCCGCGCGGGTGACCGGCCGCGCGTCATGCCCGAGGCCTATTGCGAGTCGATGTGCGTGTTCCTGCTGCTGGCTGGAACCACGCGTTATGTTCCGGATACGGCCCATGTCCGCGTTCACCAGATCTGGATGGGAGACCGCGCCGACGACGCCAAGGCGGCGAGCTATACGGCGCAGGACCTGATGATCGTCGAGCGCGACATCGGGCGTCTCGCCAAATACACCTTCGAGATGGGCGGAGCGGGCGATCTGCTGTCGCTGGCGCTGAACGTGCCGCCCTGGGAGGACCTGCATGAGCTGTCACGCGCCGAGCTGCGGCTCACCAACGTCGTGACCACGGATCTGGTTGCCGAGGTGCTGCCGCCGAAGGGGGCCGTGCCGGTCGCCGAGCTCGCACAGAAGCCGCAGGCCAAGGACAAGCAGCAGGACCGCTTCTCCGTGGCGCTGGACCGCGACAAGGGGCAACTGTCGCGTACCGCCGAGGCTCTGCCGCCAGCGACGGTCGCCACGACGCCGCAGCAATAGGCATCGACGTCGCCGGGGCGAGCCGGACCTCCGCGTCCAATCATGAGCTTGCCGACGACCGCTCCCGCATGCCGGTGCGCTCATGCGGGCTATGGATCTGTCAGTCTGCACGCACGGGTGGGAAGCGGTGCCGCCTCAGCCCTGAGCCGCGGCCGGCTGCTCGCCGTTGGTCTTGGCCTCGATCTGGCCGATGGCATCCACCACGGCGTCGAACGTCAGCATCGTGGAGGCGTGGCGGGCCTTGTAGTCTCGCACCGGCTCAAGCAGGGCAATGTCGGCCCATTTGCCCTCCGGCGGCGCACCGTTCTCCTTCAGCATCCTCCGGACCGTCTCCCGCAGCTCGCGCAGCTCCGCGGCGCTGGAACCGACGACGTGGCGGGCCATGATCGAAGAGGAGGCCTGGCCGAGGGCGCAGGCCTTCACGTCATGGGCGAAGTCGGTCACCACGGGCCCGTCCATCTTGAGGTCGACCTTGACGGTCGAGCCGCACAGCTTGGAATGGGCGGTGGCAGTGGCGTCCGGGTGGTCCAGCCGTCCGAGCCGCGGAATGTTGCCGGCGAGCTCGATGATGCGCTTGTTGTAGATGTCGTTCAGCATGTGCCTGACGTCCCGGAATTACCGGCGTGGCGGCCTTGGCGGCCGGGTTTCATCGCCCTATATTGCGAGTATATGGAAACGATTGGCAGGAATTCCAGCCACATCCACAGGCGTCCGGCGCGAGAGGCGCCAAGCCTGCGTGTGGCACCTCTGCAGGTGACGCCCTCAAGGTGATGCTGTGCCGGTGACACTCCGGTCGGACCGCCGACCGGTCGAACGGAGTTGAGATGGACACTTTGATCAAGACGTTGCGTGCGAACAAGCCCGAGGGCAAGCCGTTAGACGCCAAGCTGACTGACGCTCGCGCTGCAGAGCTCGATCCCGCCGAGTTTCTCGCTGCCGCCGTGCGGCCCGACCGTGCCAGGCCGTCGCGGGCCGAGGCCGAGGCCGCAGTCTATACGCTGTTGAATTACATCGGCGAGGATCCGACCCGCGAGGGGCTGGTCGATACGCCGCGCCGGGTCGTCGAGGCCTATGACGAGCTGTACCAGGGCTATCACCAGTGCCCGGCCGAGGTGCTCGACCGCACCTTCGGCGAGACCGCCGGCTACGACGACTTCGTGCTGATTCGCGACATCGAGTTCACGTCGCAATGCGAGCATCACATGATGCCCTTCTACGGCCGCGCGCATATCGCCTATACGCCGGTCGAGCGGGTGGTCGGTCTGTCCAAGCTGGCGCGCCTGACCGACATCTTCGCCCGCCGCCTGCAGACCCAGGAGCATCTCACCGCCCAGATCGCGGCTGCGATCGACGAGGTGCTGAAGCCGCGCGGCGTCGCCGTCATGATCGAGGCCGAGCACACCTGCATGTCGGTGCGGGGCGTCGCCAAGCACGGCGCCATCACCTTCACCAGCCGCTTCACCGGCATGTTCAGGGACAATCCGGCCGAGCAGTCGCGCTTCCTGTCCATGGTGCGGTCGCCGCAACGGTAAGCCTGCCAACCCGTTGAGCAGAGAGTTTCGTGTCTTCATCCTCAGTTGAGCGCGAGGAGGGCTTGGCCTTCCTGCCCAAGTTCGACGCGGCCGGCCTCGTCACCTGTGTGACGACCGATGCCGTGAGCGGCGACGTGCTGATGGTCGCCCACATGAACGAGGAGGCCCTGCGCAAGACGGTGGCGACCGGCGAAGCCTGGTATTTCAGCCGCTCGCGCAATGCGTTGTGGCGCAAGGGTGAGAGCTCGGGCCAGACCCAGCGCGTGGTCGAGATGCGCACCGATTGCGACCAGGACGCGGTCTGGTTGCGCGTCGAGCAGGCCGGCGCGGCGTGCCACACCGGCCGCCATTCCTGCTTCTATCGCAAGGTCGAGCGATCGGATGACGGCAGTGGCGCGCGGCTCGTGTTCGTCGATGCCGACAGGCTGTTCGATCCCGCCGAGGTCTATCGCAAGTAGGCCAGCGACCTGCGTCCTGACGTGCCCGGTCGTTCATTGGCCCGGTCGGGCCCTGCGAATTAACCCGCCATTAACCATACCCGCCGCATTTTGCCGGACGTTTCCGGCGCGTTCGTCTGCCAGCGAATCTGCAAACAGCGGGTCTTCCCATGTCGGTCGACGCATCCAACTCCTCGTCCACCGGTTTCCTCGATGGCGTCCGGGCGAAGGTCGCCGGCGCAATCAAGCAGGCCGCGGACAGCGTCGGCACCAGCTTCGAATATCTGTTGTCGACCGCCAAGATGGAGTCGGACTTCAATCCGACCGCCGGCGCCTCGACGTCATCAGCGCGCGGGCTCTACCAGTTCATCGACCAGACTTGGCTCGGCACCGTGAAGGAAGCCGGCGCCGATCTCGGCTATGGCCAATATGCCGACGCGATCACCCGGACATCGTCCGGCGACTACACGGTCAGCGATCCCGGAATGCGGCAGGCGATCATGAAGCTGCGCGACGACCCGCAGGCGTCGTCCGCGATGGCCGCTGCGCTCACGCAATCGAACAGCTTCCAGCTCGCCGGCAAGATCGGCCGTCGGCCGACCGATGCCGAGCTCTACATGGCACACTTCATGGGTGTCGGCGGCGCCGCGAAGCTGATCACCAGCACCCAGGAGACGCCGAATGCGTCGGCCGCGCGGATGTTTCCCAGCGCCGCCGCGGCCAACCGGCCGATCTTCTACGATCGCGACGGACAAGCCCGCAGCGTGTCCCAGGTCTATGCGGTGCTGAACACGCGCTATGCCGGCGCCGCCAACTCCTCGGCGACGCGCGGGGCGCTCGCCCTTTATGGAGGGGCATCGGCGAACGTCGCGGCCAATGCGGCCGGCGGCGGCGCGCTGCCGACGACCGACACCGCCACCTTCCTGTCGATGTTTCCGGATGCGCGCGGCTCGTCGCAAGCCGCATCTTCGACGACGGCCGACGCATCGGCCGCCAACCGGCCGGCGGACCCGATGTTTCGCTCGCTATTCCAGGTTGACGGCCAGTCGAGCCAGGCGGTCTCGCCGACCGTCCGCGAATTGTGGGGCCGCTCATCGGTCGCTAGCGCGGCCTCGCCGGAGGGCGGCGGTAACGATGGCGGCGGCAATGGCCAGCGCAGACTCGACCTGTTCAGCGATCCCCACGGCACCTTTTCGGGCTGATGTGCCGGCTAAGGCGGTCCGCACTCGTCGCTGAACCATTGATCAAAAAGAACTATTTTCGACCTCCCGCCACGGCTTGCGCTGCCGGCGGCGGCCGCATTTCGCCCGTTGGATTACGGCCAAATGAGACATTTAGAGGTAGCATAATATAGTTTTAATTTCCATCCTTAACAAAACATCAACAAAACCAGCTACTTATGGTGAACGCTTTGTTAAGCGTCGTGGTTTATTTTCGGTGCTGTTGAGGCCCTCGTGGCCTTTGTCTGCAAGTTGCGTAAGCCGGAAAGACCATGATCGTTCGGCAGTTTCTCAGTTGGGTCAGAACCGCACCCGCCGGTGAGCGGGCAGAGGCCACCAGGGCGCTCGCGCGGGCGTGGTTGTTGTCGGATCTCTGCGATGAGGATCGCGGCGCCGCGGAGGGCGCGCTCCTCATGCTGCTGGACGATCCGTCGCCGTTGGTGCGTCAGGCCATGGCGGAGGTGTTCGCCCGCTCGGAGGAGGCGCCGGCCGCCATCGTCCAGGCGCTCGCCACGGACCAGGCTTCTGTCGCCGCCATCATCCTCGAACATTCGCCGCTGCTGATCGATGCCGACCTCGTCGACATCGTCGCGACCGGCAACTCCGACACACAATGCGCCATCGCGCGCCGCGTCGGCCTGCCGGCGCCGGTCTGCGCCGCGATCGCCGAGGTCGGCAGCGCCGCCGCCGCGCTCGAGCTGATCGAGAACGCCTATGCCGAGCTAGCGCCGTTCTCCTGGGACCGCATCGTCGAGCGCCACGGCCATCTCGCCGCCATCCGCGAAGCGATGCTGGTCCTGGACGACCTGCCGGCCGCGACGCGGGCGGCGCTGGTCGACAAGCTCTCCGAGACACTGGCGCAGTTCGTCGTCGCCAGGAATTGGCTCAGTGCCGACAAAGCAGGGCGCATCACCAATGAGGCGCGCGACCGCTCGACCATCACCATCGCGGCGCGGTCGCGCGGCGAGGAGCTGCGCGGGCTGGTCCAGCATCTGCGTGCAACCTCGCAACTCACCGCGGGCCTGATCCTGCGCGCACTTCTCTCCGGCAACGTCGAATTGTTCGAGATCGCGCTGTCGGAGCTCGCCGACATGCCGCGGGCCCGGGTGTCGGCGCTGCTCAACGATCGCGGCCGCGCCAGCCTGCAGGGGCTGCTGCGCAAGGCGGGCATTCCCGACACCACCTTCGAGGCCTTCAGCATCGCGCTCGAAGTCTGCCGCGAGAACGGATTTGCCGACACCTTGAGCGGAGCAGCGATCCTGCGCCGCAAGATGGTGGAGCGCGTGCTCACCCATTGCGCCACCGACCGTGATGCCGCCGAGCCGTTGCTGATCCTGCTGCGCCGCTTCGCCACCGAATCCGCCCGCGACGAGGCCCGCGAGTTCTGCGACGAGGTGATGGCGGAGGATTTCGTGGCCGGGCTGGAGTTCGGACTGATCGCGGCGTGAGGCGTGTCCGCTGCCGTAGGGTGGGCAAAGGCGCGTCGCAGATATCGCCACGTTCGAGCGCGCGGTGGCGCCGTGCCCACCGACTTGCCGCAGAGATTGCTGATCCATGGTGGGCACGCTGCCGCCGCTTTGCGGCGGCGGCTTTGCCCACCCTACGTGATCGCCATCCGATTACGGCTGATCGCTCGGCACTAGGCTCGGCGCCAGGATCGCTTCGAGATGCTCCGGCCGGTTGCGGTTGACCTGGAGCAGGTAGTCGTCGGCGACGCGGCGCAGCCGGCGGCTCAATTCGGCAGCGACGGTCGGGCTGTGGTACTTCGTATGATCATGCACGATCGCCTGAATGGCGTTGACGTGATGCTCGAACAGCTCGACGGGGACCTTTTCGAGATCGGGCGCGTGCTCGATGATCCGGCACAGGCTGTCGGCGACCTCGGCGGCCGCGGGATAGCCGAAGGTCGCGGCATCGCCCTTGATGTCGTGGGCGGCGCGGAACATTTCCTCGCAGGCGTCGTCGTCGAAGCCATTGTTTAGAACGGCACCGTAAGCCTTCGTCAGGCGATCGGCCTCGGTGTCCATCCACGACTTGAACTCGCCGGACAGCCCGGCAAGCGCGGCTTCCGCGCGCGCGATCGGATCGTCGAGATCCTTCTCCTCGGCGCGGCGCAGCACCTGCTTCAGCGGATTGGGCTGGGTGATGACGTGATGCGAGGCGTAGGTCTTGACCTGGATCGCCGGGGCCTTGTCTTTCGCCATCTCGATATCCCCTGATGATGCCGACCAACGCAAATCGACTCATTGCCCCGATTCATAGCCGAGGAACTGGGCGCTCTGGGCGTCGATCCCCGGATTGCGTTAACGCGGGCTCACTGCCGCGCTCCTAAACCGCGGAGCGCGCCTTATCCAGAAGTGACGGTTGCTGGAAGATCTCGGCCTCGCCGCCGATCCGGCGCTCCGGCCCGATATAAGCGGTGTTGGTGTTGCGGCGCCGGTCCGGACCGAAGTAGGTCTTGGTCTTGATGAACGGGCGCGGATTGGCGACCACGTTGAGGATGCGCTGATACAGTCCCTTCGCCGAGATCGGCTTGGCGAGGAATTCCGTCACGCCGGCATCGCGCGCGACGGTGACGCGGCGCTTCTCCGAATGTCCCGTCAGCATGATGATCGGTGCGTAGGGGTTGCCCTTGGCTTCGGGCTGCCGGATCATCTGCGCAAGCTCGAGCCCGTCGAAGATCGGCATCGCCCAGTCGGTGATGACGATGTCGGGGGAGAAATGAGTATACATCTCGAGTGCGGTCGCGCCGTCCTCGGCCTCGTTGACCTCGCGGGCGCCGAACGAATGCAGCAGCGTGCGCAGGATGCGGCGCATGTGCGGATTGTCGTCGCAGACGAGAAAGCGCAGCTTGTTGAAGTCGATGCGGTACATTTGGCCGGCCTGAAAGGATCACCGGTGATGGCGGTATACCCGCATTAACCATACGGAGCCGCGGGTTAACAAAGCGTTGCCCGGGGCGGCGAAGGAGGAAAAAGGCGCGGAAAAGCGCCCGATGTCAGTAGCCGAACTGCTCGCTCAGGATCCGCTCTTCCAGGCTGTGGCCGGCGTCGAACAGCATCCGCATCGAGATCGTCTTGTCGGAGAGCACCTCGACTCGCTGGACATTGCGGACCTCGTCATGATCCGCCACCGCCGCGACTGGGCGCTTGTCGCCTTCGAGCACCTCGATGATCACATAGGCCGTGTTCGGAAGCAGGGCGCCGCGCCAGCGCCGCGGCCGGAAGGCGCTGATCGGCGTCAGCGCCAGCAGGGCGGCGTTGATCGGCAGGATCGGGCCCTGCACCGAGAGATTATAGGCCGTGGAGCCGGCGGGCGTCGCCACCAGCACGCCGTCGGCGATCAGCTCCGGCATGCGCTCGCGCTCATCGATCAGGATGCGCAGCCGCGCGGTCTGTGCCGTCTGGCGAAACAGGTAGACCTCGTTGATGGCGTGGTGGATGTGAACGACGCCAGCGGCATCGGTCGCCCGCATCAGCAGCGGATGGATTACCGATTCCTGCGCCGCTTCGAGCCGCCCGTGCAGATCGATCGTGCTGAACTCGTTCATCAGGAAGCCGACCGTGCCGCGATGCATGCCGTAGATCGGCTTTCCCGAGCGCATGTGGTCGTGCAGCGTCTGCAGCATCAGGCCATCGCCGCCGAGCGCGACCACGACGTCCGCCAGGTCCGGATCGGAGTTGCCGTACAGCGCGGAGAGCTGCGTCAGTGCGGCCTGGGCTTCGGCACTCGGACTCGCGACGAAGGCGATCCGCTCATATCGCTTGGACGTGGTCATGCGTCGCAGGGCTCGCTGGTCGGTTGGCCGGTGACAGGCGCCGTGTCGTCTAGCCGACCTTGCCCGTGCTTGTCCATCGCGGCCGGTATCCCGGGGCAATGGGGCCGGGATGAGGCTGATATGGCCCGGAAGTGCGCGCACGCGCGGCCGTCATCGCCGCGTCATTTTTCCTGCAGGCTGCGCACGGGGTCCCAGGCCAAGGAGCCGGTCCCAAAGGTTGCTTTCACCCGCTCCGCGAAGAAGTGGCTTGGAGCATCGCTCGGTGCGCCCCGCGCGAAGCAGTCGACCGCTTGCGGCAGTTCGCCGGCGCGCCAATTCGCGAGGCCTGCGGCGTAGCCGGTGAGGAGAGCCTGTTCCTCCGGCGTGAGCTCGGCTGCGCGGCCATGCAGCTCGTAGATCTTCAGCGACTGCTCGCGACCCTTGACCCGGATGGTGTCGAGCTCGCGCCAGGCAAACTCGTTTCCGGCGAGCGTCACCGTGCTCTCGGAGGCGATGATCGTGGTGCCGTAGAACTTGTTGGCGCCCTCGAGCCGCGAGGCCACGTTCACGGCGTCGCTCATGACGGAATAGTTGAAGCGGCGTTGCGAGCCGAAATTGCCGACCAGCGCGGCGCCGCTGTTGATGCCGATGCGCTGCGCCACCTTGATGCCCTGGAATGCCGTCGACATCAGGTTGAGCTCGGCGAGCTTCGCCTTGCAGTCGAGCGCCGCACGCGCCGCGCTGCGTGCATGGTCGGGATCGTCGAGCGGAGCGCCGAACACGGCGACCACGGAGTCGCCGATGTATTTGTCGACATAGCCGTCGTGGCTTTCGATGACGTCGGTCATGGCCGAGAGATATTCATTGGTGAGCGCCATGAGCTGCTCCGGCGTCATCTGCTCGGCGAGGCGCGAGAAGCCCTCGATGTCGGAGAAGAATACGGTGACCTCGCGGGTCTCGCCGCCGAGCTGCGGCAGCCGGCGCGAGGCCAGCATGCGGTCGATCTCGTGCGGAGCGAGATAATAGGCAAAGCTCTTCTGCAGCAGCCTGCGGTCCTTGTCGGTGACCATGAAGCGATAGCCGGTGGTCGCAGCCAGCGCGAGCACGCCGGCCGCGAGCGGCTCCACCAAGGGCAGCGCGTAGGCATGGTCGAAGAGGGCGGTGGCGAGCGCGGTGTAGAGCAGCGCGAGCCCTGCCAGGATGGCCGCTGCGGAGGCGGGGCGCAGCAATCGCGCGAGCAGCGCAGCCAACAGGGCGATGGTTGCGGCGATGGCGAAGATCGCTGGGCGTCCGAGCTCGGTGGCCGCGTCCTGCCGCACCAGATTGTTCACCGCCGTGGCGTGGATGTAGACGCCGGCAATGGTGCTGCGGGCGAATGTCTCGGTGATCCTGCGCTCGTCCAGCACGCAGCGCGGCCGGCGCGCGCCCTCGGCGCGGGTCGCGAAGCGCTTCGAGGTGAGCCGCCGATCCTCGATCCCGACGGTGCCAAGCAGGACGACCTTGCCGGCGAACTCGCGGCGGAAATAGTCCTTGTCGCCCTTGAGCGCGCAGGCGCGCAAATCGGCGAACGAGTACGTCGGGATGTCCTGGGCGCCGCCCGAGAAATTCAGGGTCATGGTGCCCGGCACGCTGCCGGGCACCATGTACGCACCGAGTGCAATGCCATCAGCGGCAATGACCGGCGCGGTGCCGGTTGCGCGCCCCGCCAATTCCAGCGCCATGCTCGGAACTGCCTTGCCATCGACCGACAGCGTCAACGGATGGCGGCGGACGACATCATCGCTGTCGGTATAGGTGTTGAGCGGACGAAGGTTCTGCTGCTGGCGCACCGCGATGCGCTGGCCGGGCGCGGGCAGGATCGGCGGCTCGGCAAAAATCTCGCCCAGCACCACCTTGCCGCCGGCGGCCGCGGCAGCGAGCGCGCGCAGGAAGTCGCGATCGAAGCCGCGCGTCTTCTCGCCGAGAGTGCTGTCGCCGAGCGGAATCTCCGACTGCTCGATCGAAGTCTGGAACACGATGTCGAAGCCGACCACCTTGGCGCCGCCGTCGAGGACGGCCGTCAGCACGCGCCCGATCTCGCCGGTCCAGGTCAACAGCGGCGCGCCCTTGAAGGGGGGCGCCTGGTAGCTCTCCTCGTCGACCGCGATCACCACCGCCGGACTCGCTGCTGCATCGTGGCGGTTGCCGAAGGTCTCGAAGCGCAGCCATGTCAGCGCATCCAGCGACAGGCCGCGGCCGCGCTCGAAGAGGGGCGACACGAACAGGCCCGCGCACGCCAGCGCGATGGCGATGACGGCAAGCGCGTCGCGCGTCCGACGTCCGATCGCCACCGACGGGAGCCTTCGGTCTCAGTTGAACCGGATCAATCGCCCGACCGCAGGGCCGGGGCCCGCCTTGGCCTGTGCGTCGACCTTGAACACGATGCGCAAGTTGCTGAAGCTC
Source organism: Bradyrhizobium sp. SZCCHNRI3043 (assembly GCF_032377735.1). Lineage (NCBI taxonomy): Bacteria > Pseudomonadati > Pseudomonadota > Alphaproteobacteria > Hyphomicrobiales > Nitrobacteraceae > Bradyrhizobium > Bradyrhizobium sp. SZCCHNRI3043. Next base: position 74,218 of record NZ_JAUHID010000018.1, on the reverse strand, counting down.
GCGACATAGGTGCCGCCGGGAGTGAGCGGGTGACTGGTGCCGGCGAAATCGTAGAATCGTCCCTTGTATTGCCGGCCCGAGAGCTCGACCTGCTGGCGCTCGCCGGGCTGGTCGAGGCGTTCGACGGTCAGCGTGCCGCGCCCTTTGGCCTCGAAGATGGGCGACGCGCTGTAGATGATCGCTTGCGCCACCGGCGCGCTGTCCGGCCCGACGCTGCGCACGATCGTGGCCGCGACCTCGCTGGTCTCACGCGAGGTGGCCTGCGCATGGCTGGCGTCGCAATTGACGATGTCGCTCTTGAGCGTCGCGCCGTCGACCGTGCTTTCGCCGGGTCCGACGGTGACACTGCCGGAGCCGTTGACCGTCTCGCGCCGGCAGGATTTGAGGTAGCTCATCACCACGGCGCCATCCGGGCCGAGCTTGATCACCTGGCCGGGCGCGACATAGTCCATCAGCTCGGCGCCGGCCACATCCCCCTGGACGTCCTCGACCAGCGCCGCCGGCGGACCGGCCCAGGCCGCCGGCGGTCCAATCATGGCCGGTCCGGCGAGCCCGGTGAGGGCTGCGATGATGAGCGTCGGCAACTTCATGATGAACTCCGTGATCGCAATCGGCGGCGCGCCTCTTGGCCCAAACCTGGGTGTCCCAGTGGTGGGACGCCGGAGGCGATGGAGAGGTTCGAGCCCATAACACACCTTACGAAGAACGGGCACTGCTCCGGATGTGACCTGGATCACGGAAGAGTTGGTTGAGCTTGGTCCCAAGCCGCGGTTCATGCGGTTGTAAAGCAAGCGATAAAGGGTAGCGCGTTGCGCCAATCCATCGTCCAGGGAGTGAGTTGATGGCAGGTTCGAGATCGTCCGTCGTGTGGTCCCGTCTGATGGCCCTGACCTTGACGGCGCTGCTCGCCGGCCAAGCCGTATACGCGCAGGACGCGCCGCCGGCGGCGCAGGACACCACGGCTCCCGGCGCGCACCGAACCGGATCGGCCGGCAATCGCGCCGCAAGCCCGCCGAGCTCGCCATCGGCAGCCGAGCAGCACAAGCTCCCGGCGGACTCCACCACGACCCAAAAGCTCGAGCTGCCCGATCGCACGCTGTCGTTCACGGCGACTGCCGGTTCGATCCGCCTGTTCGACGACAAGAGTGAGCCGCAGGTCGACATCGCCTACACCTCCTATCAGCTCGATGGGGCCGATCGCGCCAGCCGCCCGGTGACCTTCTTCTTCAACGGCGGGCCGGGTGCCTCGTCCGCCTATCTGCAGCTCGGCAATGCCGGTCCGTGGCGGATCGGAATCGATGCGGCCAGCGTGACGCCCTCGTCGAAGCCGGAGCTGATGCCGAATGCAGACACCTGGCTCGACTTTACCGATCTGGTGTTCATCGATCCCGTCGGGACCGGCTACAGCCGTTTCGTCGCAACCGGCGACGAGGTGCGCAAACGGTTCTTCTCGGTCGACGGCGACGTGCGTTCGCTGTCGCTCGTGGTGCGTCGCTGGCTGGAGAAGCACGACCGTCTCGCATCGCCCAAATTCATCACGGCCGAGAGCTATGGCGGCATTCGCGGTCCGAAGATCGTCAACAACCTGCAGCATGACCAGGGCATCGGCATCAGCGGCCTGATCCTGCTGTCGCCGCTGATGGACTTTCGCGATTATTCCGGCTCGAGCCTGATGCAATATGTCGCGAGCCTGCCAAGCTATGCCGCCGTCGCTAAGCAGGTGAAGGGGCCGGTCACCCGCGCCGATCTTGCCGATGTCGAGCGCTACGCCAGCGGCGACTTCCTGCTCGACCTCGTCAAGGGCGAGGCCGATACGGAAGCGACCAACCGGCTCGCCGACAGGGTCGCGAGCCTCACCGGCATCGACCAGGCGGTCAGCCGCAGGCTGGCCGGCCGGTTCGACGTCTCGGAGTTTCGCCGCGAGTTCGACCGCAAGAACGGCCGCATCGCCGGACGCTATGACGGCTCGGTGCTTGGCATCGATCCCTATCCGGATTCGAGTCGTTCACGCAGCTCCGATCCATCCGGGGATGTGCTGACCGCGCCGCTGACCAGTGCCGCGGTTGAGCTGACGCGCAGGCTGAACTGGCACCCCGACGGCTTCTACGAGCTGTTGAGCGGGGCGGTGAACCGGTCATGGGATTTCGGAAAGGGCATCAGCCCGCCGGAGTCCACCGGCGAGCTCCGGCAGATCCTCGCGCTCGATCCCAGGCTGAAGCTGCTGGTCGGCCACGGCCTGTTCGATCTCGCCACACCGTATTACGGCTCGAAGATCCTGCTCGACCAATTGCCGGCCTTCGCGCGACCGCCGCGGGTCAAGCTCGTGGTCTATCCGGGCGGGCACATGTTCTATTCTCGCGACGATGCCCGGAAAGCGTTCCGCGGTGAGGCCGAGGCCATGATGAAGGAGGGCAGGGAGGAGGCCCGATGAGTGCAGCGACACCCGGGCTATGAGTCCTTCTTGCGCCGCCCCTTCGGATACTTCCGCTCCATCTCGGCCTTCACCACGCGCTCGGGCCGTATCCGTGCGCCGGCGAGCCAGATCTCGCCGACGCCGGATTTGGTGCGCACGCGCCTGACCGCCTCGCCATGGCTGGCATAGCCGGCCGCCTGCACGATGCGGCCGGTGTCGCGGCCGGTCACCTCGATGCGGGCGGCATCGATGAACGGGTTGATGAAGACCGGATTGGCGACCATCACCTGCGCCCCGAAGGGGACGAGATCGACGGCGCCCCACAGCGTCCACCAGCGCCCGGTCCAGTCGCGCGTCTTGCGCGACGGCGCGCCATGGGTGGCGAAGGCCTGCAGGATGAACTTGACACCGTTGGCCCAGCCCGGCGCCCAGCCGTCGACGGCATTGGTCAGCACGGTGATCGTGATCTCGCGCGAGGGGATGACTGACGTCCGCGAGATGTAGCCCTGGAAGCCGCCGCCATGGCCGAACCAGTCGAAGCCGGCCGTCGTCCCGCTCATCAGGGCCAGGCCGTAATAGGCCTCTTCGATGTCCTGTGGGACGCGCCATTGCCTCCGGACCATCTCGCGGCGGCTCGCGACCGACAGCAGGCTCTTCTTTGCGTTCGGCGCGAGCTGGGCGAAGAAGCGGGCAGTGTCCGCGGCGGTCGCAACGATGCCGGCGGCCGCCATCATGGCGTGGGTCGGATTGTCGCCGGGAATCACGACCCGGCGGCCCACGGGCACGATGCGCGAATGCCCGCGCGCGAACGGGACACCCTTGCCGAGCAGCGTCATGTCGGGCGCGCTTTCGCGCAAGGCCAGCGGCGTCATGATCTCGCGCTGCAGCCAGGCCGGGTAGGGCTCGCCGGTGATCGCCTCGATGACCAGGCCGAGCAGGCCGTAGCCATGGTTGGAATATTTGAACCGGCTGTTGGGATCGATCGCCGGCGGCTGCTTCAGCTCGGCCAGCAGCTCGTCCTTGTCGAGATAGGATCGGCCGTCGGTGAACTGGCCGGAATCCTTGCCGTCGCGGATCAGGCCTGCCGTGTGCGACAGCAGCTGGTTCAATGTTGCTGCGGCGACATCCGGATGCAAATCCTTGACGTAGCCGCCGACCGGATCGTCCAGCTTCAACCGCTTCTGCTCGCGCAGGCGCATGATTCCGGCGGCGGTGAACGCCTTGGTGTGCGAGGCGATACGGAAGCGGTGCCGCGGCGTCAGCTTCTCGCCGCTGTCGAGATTGGCGTGGCCATAGGCAGCCTCCAGGACGATCTCACCGCGATGGGCAATCGCAAGGATGCAGCCGGGTTGCTCCGAAACGGCGACCTGAAAGGCCAGCCAATCCTTGATGTAATCGAGTGCTGCGCCCAGCCAGGACTCCACGAGGCAATCTCCCGTTCAAAAGACGTGATGAAAATGGACTGCACGACATCCCATCCATAGCGGACGAAGGGCAGCGGACAAAGAAAATGGCGCAACCCCTTCGGGTTGCGCCACTGTCGAGATCGGATCTGGTCCGATCGCGTCTTAGTAGACGAGGCCGGTGCCCGGCTGCTTCTCGAGCGCGTCGGCCAGCGAGCGATATTCGGCGCTGTTGGTGCCGGCGAGCTGCGCCACCTTGTCGAGGTGGTACTTGGCCTGCTCGCGGTTGCCCTGTTCGAGCTGCCACAGGCCGTAATACTGCCAGGTGCGCACGTGGTTCGGATCATCCGCCAGGGCCTGCTCGTAGTACTGCTTGGAGGCCTGGTAGTTGCCGAGCTTGCGGTAGGAGTAGCCGATCAGGTTGGCAACGTCGGCGACGTCCTCGCGGTTCAGCGCCTTGAGCTGCTGGATCGCGGTGGCGTAGTCGCCGCGATCGTAGATCGAGGTGTAGGCCGTGCGATAGGCCGCCAGGAACTTCGGATCTTCGATGCTCGAGCTCTTGTCCTTCTTCTTCTTGCCTGAATCCGACGCCGGCGGCGACGACGGGGTATCGCTGCCCGCGGCATAGGCCTTCGACAGAAGCAGCGGCCCGGAGGCCACGGCCATCGAGAACAGAGCCAGCGTGGCAATCCTGATCGCAGACTTTTTCATTCGTATCTCCCGAGTTGTCGATCCAACAGGTGACTGCGTACGGAGAAGAACTCCCGCAGCTGCGAAATATTCCCGGCCATTTGCGCGGATTTTGCGCCGCGATCGGTTCATTATACGGACGACATGATGACAGACCAGTCACCTCGATGACTATCCCTTCATGTCCATGAACTGAAAACACCACTTTACTTCAGGGGCGGTTCAGTGCCGGTTCCCTATCGTCGCCTCCATGATCACGAGCCCATCCAGACTGGATGGTGCCTCCAGATCTTCACATCACGGAGACGACCATGCTGAAGTCAATGTCTGTTGCTCTGCTCGCCGCGTCGATCCTGGCTGCGCCCGCGTTCGCTGCTGGTCCTGCAAAAACCGACACGTCCGCGAAGTCCAGCCAGACCACTGGCACCGCGAAGACCGATGTGAGCAAGACCGATGCGGCCAAGACCGACGCCACCAAGCCGGGCGCGACGCAGGCCGGCGACAAGGCGAACGAGATGAAGCCCACCGTCGGCAAGACGAAGACCAAGCCGCATGCCTCGCTTGTCCGCCACAAGCATCGCCACGTGGCGCATCTCAGCCATCACAACAAGGTGAGCTTCAAGCGCGTGACGCCGGCGACCCGCCGCGGCTGATCCGGCCAAGGTCACGCAGAGCCGATCTGGTCGTTGACCGCCGGAGCGCGCCAGAGCGCTCCGGCGGCAGCGGCTTGACGAAGGCGTGAGCCGGGACGGATTTCCCGGCCTCCGGCTTTGAGCTAGAACGGCCGCGGGATTGGCTTTCAAGAGTTGGGCGCCTTGGGGATGGGGAGAACGAGCTGGTGGCCGGCAACCGCGCTGGCGCTGCTGTTGGCGGGGTGCGCCAGCGGAGGTCCCGCCGCGTTCATGAGCGAGGACAATCGCGGCATCTCCTACACCGGCGATCGTGGCGTCGGCAGCCAGCCGTTTCCGGCCAACCACCGCAGCGAGATCCTGTCCTATCTCAGGACCTACCTGAACAATCCGGTCGGGGTGCGCGACGGCGTCATGGCGGAGCCGGTGCAACGGACGGTCGGTGGCCGGCTGCGCTATGTGAGCTGCCTCCGCTATGCGGCGCGCGAGTCCGACGGCAGCTACCGTCCGGCGCAGGAGCGCGCGGCGGTGTTCGTCGACGGCCGGTTCGATCGTCTGGTCGAGGATGCCGGCGAGCTCTGTGCCGGGTCGACCTACGCGCCATTCCCGGAGCTTGCCGGCCTCACGCGTTAGGCCGCGACGTCTTCGGCCGCCTGCCACGTCGTCGCAGCACCTTGCCAAGCGGCTTGCCCGATCACAAATCGGGGATGGCCCGAACGCTTTGCCGCCTCGCGGCGACCAAATATCGGGCGCGGCGTCAGCTTCACGAAATATTCGGGAAGCCTATGGAACAAAAGGCCTTTGTTGCCCTCTGGTGACACCGCAGCAGCAATCACAGCTGTGTCACCGCCGCCGGGCAACCCAAATGCGGCCATGATGTTCGATAGATGTCGCAGACGAATAACGGGGACGTCCCATGAAGCGGTTTTTATTCAGTGCAGTGGCCCTGACCACATTGGCTGCCCCGGCTTTGGCCGCCGACATGCCTCCGCGCACCTACACCAAGGCGCCCGTCTACACGCCGCCCCAGGCGATCTACAACTGGACCGGCTTCTATCTCGGTGGTCACCTTGGTGGCGCCTTCGCGGGCAATAACAGCCTGGAAGGCAACAACGGCCGCTTCCTCGGCGGCGTGCAAGGCGGCTTCGACTACCAGTTTGCCCCGAACTGGGTGCTCGGCATCGAAGCCCAGTACAGCTGGATGGATCGCAATACGACCAATTTCGGCTTCCCGGGGGCTGCGGTCGTGACCTCGACCGGCGCCAACCAGCTCGGCTCGGTCACCGGCCGTCTTGGCTACACCTGGGGACCGGCCTTGCTCTATGCCAAGGGCGGCTACGCCTGGCGGGACGGCAACAATCTCGGGGTGAGCGTCGCCGGCGTGCCGACGGGCTTCACCACGTCCGGCAATACCAAGGACGGCTACACCGTCGGCGCTGGCCTCGAATACATGTTCGCGCCGAACTGGTCGGCCAAGGCTGAATACCAGTACTACAATTTCGGCAATACGACCTTCACGGGTGGGCCGGCTCCGGTTGTGGGCAGCCGCTTCAACAGCGACGAGCATACGGTCAAGGTCGGCGTGAACTACCGCTTCGGCTGGGGCGGACCGGCCGCCAGCAAGTACTAAGCGAGGTCACCGAGCCCGCGGCCGGCGGCTTCCGGCGGGGACCGGATCACGCCTCACTTCCAACACGCCCGCGCCATCTGGTGCGGGTGTATTGCTGTCCGGCGGTTGGCCGTCGATGGTTTCGGGATCGCTCACGCAGTGCAAAAAAATTTTCAAACCTTCGTGAAACTTTCGCCATCAGTTGATATTATCAGCCCGCTGGTTTGATGGATCATCCCACATGCGTATCTTGGTGTCCGTGCTGTTGTTGTCGGCGGCTGTTTTGCCGTGCTCCGCCCAGACCGTTCTGAAGTCCGAACCGTTGATGCTGGCCCCCTACGAGGTAGCGCTGGTGCAAACCGCGTCCTGCCCGTCGGGCAAGGTTCTGAAGGTGACCGGTGCAATCCGCGGTGTCAGCCGCAAGCGCGCCTGTGTCGCCCTTCCGGCCGAGACGGTATCGCTGGCGACGGCGACGCCCTGAGAACGGGCTTCATGGCGACCTTCCAGCGGCAGCTCCGGCTGCCCGCTGATCGCGGGTCTATCTGTCGAAAAATCTTTGATGAAATCAAGCCGTCCGCGGGAGCGGACGGGCATAACGGCGTGCATGTCTTCTGCCGCGTGTGACCCAAGGCGGGCTTCCGCCGCAGCCGGTCAGGATGCGAACGGGATGTTGAACTCCTGCTCGGCTTCGGCACGGTTCTGCCAGGGATCTTCCTCGGGCTCGGCGGCGCAGGGTCTGATCTCGTAATCATTGTCGAGCTGCAGATGCGCGGTCGATCGCGCATTGATCATCACGTCCACCACAAGCCCGCTCTGCCGCGCCAGCCGCCAGACATCCCCCTCGGTCGGATAGGCTTTGCTCAACTTGGCGTCGTTGCAAAATAGCGCGTAGGGCATTCCAAGCAGCTCCAGAGAAGCGAAGGATGAACCGAGAATGAACGGCACGTGTAGCGAGACACTGGCGCGCCTGGGGCAGGAAAGGGGCCTTTTCGGCGCGGCCGAGTCGTAAACGAGTCCTAAATTTTTGAAAAAAGAATCCGTGGGACTCCGGGGCTAGAATCGCCAGATGGTTAAGCCCATGGGAACCGATCTCCACATCTTTTGCGGGCGGATCCAGCTGACGCTCGCCTTTGGGCTGCTGCTCGCCTTCGTCGCCAATGTGGCGCTGCTGTGCGCCTGGCTGTGAGCGGGCGCGTCGATTGCGGGATTCGTTCTTTTGTGCACTCTCGGCCGTTGTGCACCTCTGGCGCGGCCGGCTTTAGTCCTCAGGGAGGGCGCTCCGTTCGGCCGATGCTTTCAGGCGCGCGAGTGTCGCGCTGAAATATTCCTGGCGCTCCCGGTTGAAGCGCTCCTGGTGGGCCCGGAAGCGAGCGACCCGGGCACGAATCTCCGCCTGCATGTCGCGCTGCAGATCGAGCTGCGAGGCGATGCTCGTGAAACGCTCCGGGGGGGCTGGGCTCAGGGCTGAGGACGAAGCCTCGGACGCGATGGAGTGGGGCGCACTCGGCCTTGCAGCCTCCGCGACCGCGCCGGGGATCTCGCCTTGCGCGTTGCCGCCGCGCCATGCCCCGATTTCGGCTCGGGCGGCGAGCACACGCTCCAAGGTGACATGCGTCGGTCGCTCGACCGCAGCCTGCTGCGGCGTAGCGGGGGTGTCGGCTGGAACGGCAGGCAGCTCGAACTGGGCGAAGTCGGCAGGCTTTCCGGTGACCGACTGCACGAAGGCCATGGTCTGCGCGATCAGTGCATCACGCTCTTCCTTCCACGTCATGACGCTTGTCCCCCGATGCCTCAATTGCAACAAAAGCGGCTGACGAAATCAAGTTGAAGACCAGTGACTTCTGGGGATAAGCAGGAGTTCTAGATGAGATGTGACAACAATGTTGCCACAGTCTGAACTCGTTTCGTCCCCCCACCCGCGGAAGGTGATAGCAGAAATTCAATCCCGCGCAGATGGTTCCTGAGGCGCGGCGGTTTTTTCCGGAGCTCTTCTTGACAGAGGAGGGTGGCTCGCCCCTATGACGGAGCCGCCTCGGTGTCGGGGCATCTTCCTGCTCGCAACCTTCGTGCGCCGCCCGGGCACTTCGCAGTCTTCGATGGACAACCCTTCACGCTCCGAGCGGTCGCGCAAAGCCGCGCTCACCGCCGCCCTTACCATCATCGCCCGCGATGGTCCGGGGCGGCTGACGCTCGACGCGATCGCCCGCGAGAGCGGGCTGAGCAAGGGCGGGCTGATGCACCAGTTCCCCAACAAGGAAGCGGTGCTCAAGGCTCTGCTGGAACAGCAATTCCTGCATTTCGACGAATTCGCCAGCAGGTACAGGGCTGAAGGCGGCAAAGCGGCTGATCAGCCCGAGCTCGCGACGCAGATCGCGATCTCGCGGGAGCTGATCGCCCAGCAATATTCGGTGGCGCAGGCCATGCTCGGCGCGCTCGCCCAGGAGCCGGGATTGCTGGCCGATGCCCGTGCCAAGGATGCCGAGAGAGTAGCCGAGATCCGCGGCGAGGCCGAGGACGCCGATCTCGCGGTCCTAAGATGGGCGGCGGCCCGTGGGCTTGCGTTGATGACGATGCTGCGCGTCTCGCCGCTGGAGCAGCCGGACCTGGACCGCCTGTTTGCCCGCCTGCTCGACGACCGCCAATGGACGGGGTTCGAGCACCGCGTCCCGTCCGACCGCTGATCTGCCTCGAAAGCCGCTTCTTCGGCAGGCGCCGGGTCGCATCCCACCGAGACATTAACGCAATCTTCACCGAGCTTCTTTACAAACCGTCTGGTCGGTTTTATTGATTGGGCGCTGGTTGTGCTTCGCAACAAGCCGCGCAGGTGAGGAGAAAGGGAATGACGGTTCGACTCCGGGTGTCCGGCTTTGCGGCGATTGCCGCGGCGGGTCTTTGCGCCGGCTGCAATACGGTGACGCCGGTGGCTTATTCCGAGGTGGCCTCGGCGCGTTATCTGGCGCCGAATTCCGCCGATCCTTCGGGGCGGGTGCCGTACCGCTACGCGGTTGCCGCGGACTGGCGCAGCTATGACAAGGTGATGCTCGATCCGGTCGTGATCTATCGCGGCAGGGATCACCAGTTCGGCGACATGTCCGAGCAGGACAAGGCGAGGCTCGCCGCCTACATGCGGTCGCGCTTCCTGGAAAGTCTGTCGGCGCGCTTCCGGGTCGTGAGCCAGCGAGGGCCGGCCACGTTGCGCGTGCGGCTCACCCTGACCGGCGCCGTCGCCAACACGCCGGTGCTCGGCACCGCCTCGCGCTTTGATCTCGCCGGCGCCGTCTACAACGGTGTGCAGAGCGCCCGCGACGGCGAGGGGCTGCTGACCGGCTCGGTGTTCTACGCGGCCGAGATCTTCGATGCCGCGAGCGGGCGGCTGCTGAACACTTTCGTCAGCAAGCAATATCCCTCTCCCTACGACATCAAGGCCAGCGTCGGCGCGCTCGCGGCCGCAGAAGCCGGGATCGACAAGGGGGCCGATGCCCTGGTCGCGCAGCTCCAATGAGCGGGCAGTGCAGACGAATCGACCGGGGCCCCAGAAGGCGGCCCGCCGCGCAGCCGTCTTTCGCGTGCTTTCGCATCGAGGGCACCGGCAAATGTCCGGCAGCCATTGGCGACGTCAATCTCGCCGTACGAGCGCGTGGCTCGAGGCCGTGGAGACAACGGGGTCCCTGGACATGACATTGAGATTCGTTCTGCGCGTTGGCCTGCGCATCGTCGTCAGCCTGCTGCTGTCGATGGCGGAGGGCCGCGGTCACGCCGCTCCCATCAGCGATCCGCTCGGCACATGGTTGACCGAGGACGGCCGCGCCCGCGTCCGCATCGAGCGTTGTGGCGCCATGGCCGATCGCGTCTGCGGCTACATCGTCTGGATGAAGGAGACGGCGGATGCCAAGGGGCAGCCGTTCCGTGACCGGCTGAATCCGGATCCGGCCAGGCGCGGCCGTCTGCTGCTCGGCCACCAGATGCTGCTCGGCCTGAAGCTGAACGCCGACGGCCGCCACAGCGGCGAGGTCTACAACGCCGAGGACGGCAAGACCTATGCCGTCTCGATCTGGCGCGAGGGCCCGAAGATGCTGGCGGTCAAGGGCTGTCTGCTCGGGCTGTTCTGCGCGACGCAAGGCTGGGTGCTGGTGACGGATCAGGTGCCCGGCCAACTCATCGGAGCGACCGGCGAGGGCGGCGGGCCGTTGCCGGATCCAGAGTGGACTGCGCCCAAGCCGCCGTCGGCGACCGGCATCGCCAAGCCAGCGGTCAGGACGAGGGCGAATTGACGCCTAAGGCCGATGATAGCGATTGCTGCAGCAAATCCCAACTTCACGGAAGCTGGTGCCGGCTGAGGGGATTGAACCCCCGACCTTCGGTTTACAAAACCGCTGCTCTACCGCTGAGCTAAGCCGGCGAATGCACATTGGTGGCGAAGATCTCGTCCTCAGATTGCGACGAGGTCTCGCGAAGCGCGGTGTTCCTACCAGAGTTGATGCAGTCCGGCTACTCCCCGCGTGAGGGCCGCTTCTCCCATCAACCCAGCAAAAAGGGCGGCCGTTGGGCCGCCCCTGTCGGAGCCGATCATCGAAGCCGCTCCGGCGCGATCTTTACTGGCAGATGTGCATCAGCCCGTCGCTGCCCTTGAACATGGTGCCGGGGCGGCAGACCAGGCCGTTGCGGGTCGCGTAGCTGTTCCAGTCGCCATAGTAGCCGTTCGGGCCGCGATCATAGCTCGGTTGGCCGTAAGAGGGGCCGGGACTGTAGGCATAGGCATCCGCGGTCCGGAACGGCGCCGTGGCGATGGCGCCGGCGGTTCCGATGGCTGCGCCTGCGATGCCAGCAGCGGTGCCGACCGCTCCAGCGGCGACGTCAGCCGGCCAGAAGCCGCTGTTGCGGCGATCCCAGCCGTTGTTGTTCCATCCGGTATTCCACCCGGCATCGGTGCGCTGCTGCATCATCGCCCCGTCCTGGCGGGCCATGTGCCGATGCTGCATCATTCCTTCCTGCTGGTGGTTCATATGCCGGTGATGCATGTCGCGCGCCATGGCCGGGCCGGCGAGCGCCGTTGCGAGTACAGCAGCCCCGAGAATAGCAAATCGTGTCATGGAATACTCCGTCGTTGCGCCCCACCTGCTAAGCGCAAGCCGGCCCCGTCGTTCCCGCCGCGCCGGGAATGTTTTGGAACGACATGAGGCCATCGCTTTGCGAGGCCGGAGCAGCGGTTGCGGTCCGGCTTGCTCCGACCCGAAGGCTGTTAGTCCCGCGGACAGGGCAGGCGGGGTTGATGCTGGCAGTATTGTCGCTCTCGGCTGATGATCAGCCATTAACCCTCGCGCTCGAACCCCACCGGGGCTTTAACCCGGAATGGTGGCTCGCGCGTTAGTCTTACCAGCAGATTGATGTGCGCGTTTAACCCATCGGGGCGCGCGTTGCGGTATTGGTAGGATGGCAACCGGGGCGTGAATTCATGCGTATTACAACGGCTCTTGTGATTCTGATTGGAGCGTCTTCCGCCGCGCTCGCCAGCGAAGGCTTCGAGATCGTCATTCCGCAGCGGCCCGGCGTGCCCGTCGTCATCAACGGCATCGATGCGTCCTACGCCGTTGTCGAAGGCCAGTACGGTCTTGGCAGGGGCAATTACATGCAGCCGACGATCTATGGCGGTCGACCGGTCGAGCCCGAGCCCCATGTCGGCCATTACTATCCGACTCTCGGAGCGAGGCCGGGCTATGGCCGCATGGAGATCGAGCCGCCGGCCGATCGCAAGCTGCCGAAGCCGGCCGAGAGCTATTCGCGCTCATGGGGTGCCCAGTCGCAGATGCAGCCGCCGGAGCCGGCGGTGCCGATGTATCCGCCTGCCGTCATCCTGGCTCCGCCTGATGGCGGCCCGCGCGGGTATTCTAATTCACCGCCGGCCTACCGCCGCTAGCGAGCAGCTCGCCATCAACAGTCAAATCAAGCAAAAATAGGTCAACAGGAGAGAGTTATGCGTGGAATAATTTCAGGACTTGTCGCCATTGCCGGTCTGGCCGCCGCTGGCAGCGCGCCGGCCGCCGCCTGCGGCGCCTCCGCCTGCACGCCGTGCGGCTACGCCACGCCGTGCGCGCCGCAGGTCGCCTATCAGCCGACGGTCACTTATCAGCCGACCGTGACCTACCAGCCCACGGTGACGTATCAGCCGCAATACTTCTATCAGCCCGGCTACACCTATGGCCACGGCTGCGGTGCCTGCGGCGCGAGCTATGAGCGGCTGCCCGAGCCGACGCGGCAGTACTACTATGTCAACCAGGGTCCGACCTACAGCGGTCCCGGCGCCTTCGCGCCGTATCCGGCCTATGAGGAGCAGGCGCTCCCGGTCTATCGCTATCACCACCGCCGGCATGCTTATGAGGCGACCCGCGTCGCCCCCGAAGTGGTATATGCCCAGCCCCGCCACGCCTATCGCTGGGGCGCCTCGCCTTATTATCACGGCCAGCGTGTGCTGCGCCGCTACTACTGATCAGCCGCACCTTCGTTCACGCCAGCGCCCGCGCGCCGCATGCGCGCGGGCGCTTCGTCATTTCGGCATCAATCCGATGCGGGTCGCGCCGACATAGAGTGCGAGCACGGCGGCATTGGAGACGTTGAGGCTCTTGATGGCGCCGGGCATGTCGAGCCGTGCCACGACGCTGCAGGTCTCGCGCGTCAACTGCCGCAGGCCCTTGCCCTCGGCGCCCAGCACCAGCGCGAGTGGCTCGCGCAAGGCGACCGCCGCGATGTCCTCCTCGCCCGCGCTGTCCAGCCCCACTGTCTGAAAGCCGCGTTCGTTCAGCCGCGTCAGCGCGCGGGCGAGGTTCTGCACCGTGACGATCGGCACCAGCTCCAGCGCGCCGGAGGCGGACTTGGCCAGCACGCCGGTGGCCTCGGGGCTGTGGCGCCCGGTGGTGACGACGGCCTTCACGCCGAACGCCGCCGCCGAGCGCAGGATGGCGCCGACATTGTGCGGATCGGTGATCTGGTCGAGCACCAGGATCAGCCCCTCGGCCGCGAGCGTGTCGATGTCCGGCGAGGGCAGGGGATCGGCCTCCGCCAACAGGCCCTGGTGCACGGCGTCCGGACCGAGCCGCTGGTCGATCTGGCTGGGACGCACGATCTCGGGCGTCACCCTTGTCTCGATCCGCTCGTCGGCGAGCCGGCGGGCAGCGTTCTCGGTCAGGTAAAGCTTGCGAATCCTCCGCTTCGGATTGGCCAGCGCCAGGGTCACGGTGTGCCAGCCATAGAGAATGACGGGGCCATCCGAGTCCTGACCGCGCTCCCGCCACGGCTGGGGGCGCTCGAATCCGCGCGGTTTGCCGGAGAATTTACCGCCCGGACGGCGAAAAGGTGGCTTTCGGTCGCGTTCGCTCATGGCCCGAGCTTCTGTCACGGCCTGCGGATTCTGGCAATTTGGCACCGCTGAGACGGGAAAATTCGTCGTCCCTTGGTTGACTTCGAGGGGCGGGTTCGATCATAACCACCCCGGCCGCGCGCGCCCACTCATCCGGGCCCCGCGGTCTTACCGTCTCCATGGCGCTGATGGTCCCGACGCTGCTATTCCGCGGCCGGCCCGAATTGCCGTCGATACGGGGGAGTGTCCCGAGTGGCAAAGGGAGCTGACTGTAAATCAGCCGCCTCATGGCTTCGCAGGTTCGAGTCCTGCCTCCCCCACCAACTTACTGCCTCTCAGCTCCATGAGATTTTGCAAGGATCGGGGACCCCCTGGGCATTGCCGCCGCATTCCCTGCAGACGGAGCGCCGAAATCAATGGGGCGCATCTGGGTCATGGCGAGATCCGGAAATCCAACGGTCGATCGTGACCTCCATTGTATCCTTGGTTGTTCCTCGATCCCTCGGCGGCAATCGCTCACGGCTGCCATGACGACGCGCCAGAACCCAGGCTCCGGACAAGCCGGCTTGGCAACGGTGGGCTATTGATCGCTTGTTGCCGGTCCACCCTCGCGGGGTGAGGTTCCGGCTGCCACAGCCGAGTTAATGCCGCGAAAGCGATCGATATATTGAAGCAACCACGGAAAACGCGACATTCTCTGTCGCGAGATTTTCTTTATGAAAAAAATAGCTGGCTTTAAATCAACCGCGTCGGCTTCGCGTCATTCCCACCGCATTGATTTTGCTTCAGAATCCTGAATCTTTCGCCTCGAAGAATGTGGCGGAGCGTAGCTATTCTGCCACAACCGGGCGGTTTTTCGTCGCAACTGTGGCGAGTCGCATTGCGAGCTGATCTCACGTTTGTTATCGGTTCCATATGTTCAAGAGCATATATACACCGATTTTGATATGTGTTGTGGGAATGAGCTTTAGCCCGGCATTGGGCGCTGAGCCGTTCACCATCCAGGACGCCATCAACCAGGCGGTGAAGACCAATCCCGGTGTCGGGGAGGCCGCCGCCAACCGGCGGGCCACCGAAGCCGAGCTTCGCCAGTCCCAGGGGACGCTGCTGCCGCAGGTCCGGCTCGATGCGAGCGCCGGGCCCGAGATGCTCAAGCAGTATGTTTCACCGGCGCCGGCCAATAATGGCCGCTACCTGCGCGGCCGCGAGGCCGGCGTGGTGGTCCGTCAGCTGCTGTTCGATGGCTTTTCCTCGATCAATGAAGTGTGGCGCCAGGCTGCGCGGGTCGATGCCGCCGCGTACCGCGTGCTGGAGCGAACCGAGCTGATCGGTCTCGATGCCGCCGAGGCCTATGTCGACGTGGTGCGCTACTCCAGGCTGGTCGCGCTGGCCGAGAAGAACCTCAAGGTTCATCTCGAGCTGCGCAGGAACGTGCTGGCCCGTTTCCAGGGCGGCCGGGCCGGCGAGGGCGACACCCAGCAGGCCGAGGAGCGGGTCGCTGCAGCGCAGGCCGTGCTCGAAGAATTCCGTCTCAGCCTGGAAGTGGCGCGGGCGAAGTACCGCAAGGTCGTCGGCGTCGAGCCCTATAACCTGCGTTTCCCCGGCCGGCTGTCCGACATGCCGAGAGACAAGGCGGAATCGCTCGACATCGCCTACAAGTTCAATCCGACCCTGCGCGCCGCCGCGGCGGATGTGACGGCTGCCAAGCGGGGCTTCGATGCCACGACCGGCACCTTCCTGCCGACGCTTTCGCTCGAAGGCCGCGCGACGACCGGCAAGGAATCGATCACTTACACCAATCGCTACGACGAGGTCAGCGGCAAGGTCGTTGCGTCCTGGGATATCTTCAACGGCGGTCAGAACAGCTGGCGCCGTGAGGAAGCCGCGCAGCGGATGATCCAGGAGCAGCAGAAGCACGCTCGGCTGCAGCGCGATGCGCTGGAGTCGATCGACAAGGCCTGGGCGGCCCGGATCATCACCGCCGATCGCGTCGCCGCCCTCGTGCGCGATGTCGAAGCGGCCCGTCGCACCTTCGTCGCCTACAACAAGGAATACGAACTCGGCCAGCGCACGCTGATCGATCTCCTGAACTCACAGAACCAGTACTTCAATGCCAACGTGTCGTTGGTGTCGGCGCGCGGTGTGGTTGTGTTCGCTGACTATCAGCTGCTCGCCGCGATGGGCCAGATGCTCAACTACCTGAAGACCGGGCATCCTCCGGAGACCGAGCCGGTGGACACGCCGAGCGGCTTCATCGGCTATAGCCTGGCGCCTGTTCGTCTGAGCGCGCCTGCGCCCGGACCGCAGCCGCTGAGCTCCGCCGGTCCGGTGCCGATGTTCGGCCTGCATGATGGTACGCCGAAGCATCCTGCGCCGATTACCTTTGGCGATCGGTGGGCCTCGAGCGATCCTGAGGATACGACGCTATTCGTCGCGTCCGGAAAGTACGGCGGATTCGCTCAGAGCCCCAACGGGCACGCGCCGAAATAGGTGAGACTAACAAAGCCGGTGCATGTCGCGCCGGCTTTTCACCATACGCATTTACTTTGCGCTGAGATTGTCGAGAAGCACCTGCAAAAATCTTGAAAAAGCCAGGTGCGAGCCAAAGAATTGGGCTAAGGCAAATTATTAGCAAGAAGCAATGGGTGCAGGTCCGCGCTGCTCGGTGGGCCAGATGGGTTTTCGAGGCGTCGTTGAATATTCGTCCGACAAGGTTCGAGCTCGAAGAGACGGCCCACGTGATGCCGCAGATGAGCGCAGCCGCAGCAGCAACTGATCCTCTCAGCGACAGTCTGCTTTACCTCGCAGCTCATCATGGCCGCGCCTTGAGCCGCAGCGCGCTGCTATCCGGACTGCCGCTCGACAGCGGCGTGCTCAGCATCGCGCTCTACGAGCGCGCCGCGCAGCGGGCCGGGCTCGAGGCGCAACTGGTCGAACGGCCGCTGAGCGAGATCCCCGCGCTGGTGCTGCCTTGCGTGCTGATGTTTCACGACGGCACCACGCGCATCCTGCTGACGATCGACGAGGCCGCCGGCCGCCTCACCATCGTCGATCCCTCGCGTCGTGAACAGCCGGCGATCGAGCGCTTCGAGGCGGTCGCGGCGCGATATGTCGGCTTCGCCTATCTGGTGCGGCCCGCCACAGTCGCCGATCCGCGCGTGGCGGCAGCCGGCGAGGTGCCGAAGACGCACTGGTTCTGGTCGGTGGTCAGCCGCTTCGGCGCCAATTACGGCCATGTCGCGATCGCCGCGTTCATCGTCAACATCCTGGCGCTGGCCGCGCCGCTGTTCACGATGAGCGTCTACGACCGCGTGATCCCGAACGGCGCGATCCCCTCATTGGTCGCACTCGGCATCGGCCTTCTCCTCGCCATCGGATTCGACTTCCTGCTCAAGGTGGTGCGCAGCCGCATCATCGACATGACAGGCAAGAAGATCGACGTGGTGCTTGCCGCGAACATCTTCGAGCACGTGATGTCGCTGAAGATGGACAAGCGGCCGCCATCGGTCGGCATCCTCGCCAACCAGCTGCGCGACTTTGATTCGGTTCGCGAGTTCTTCACCTCCGGCACCGTGGTGTCGGCGACCGACATGCTGTTCGCGGTCGTGTTCATCATCGTGCTGTTCATCATCGCGGGTCCCATCGCATGGATTCCGCTGCTGATGCTGCCGGTGATGATCGCCGTCGGGCTGCTGATCCAGCGGCCGCTCGAACGCGCGATGCGGCAGATGCAGGCGCAGTCCGCCGCGCGTCACGGCATTCTGGTGGAATCGCTGAACGGAATGGAGACGGTGCGCGCGGTGGCCGGCGAGAGCCGGGTGCAGACGGTGTGGGAGCGCTCGGTGGCGGCGCAGGCGCGCTCCAGCGAGGACGTCCAGTTCTGGGCGTCGATGGCCATGACCGCGGCGAGCGTCGCCAGCCAGTTCTGCAGCCTGCTGCTGGTCGTGGTCGGCGTGTTCCTGATCCTCGACGGCAAGCTCTCGATCGGTGCGCTGGTGGCGGCCAACATGCTGTCGGGTCGCGTGCTCGGTCCGATCGCAGGCATCGCCGGCCTGATGACGCGCTTCACCCAGACGACGTCGGCGCTGCGCTCGATCGACCGGCTGATGTCCCTGGACCGTGAGCGTCCGCCGGAAAAGATCTACGTCGCGCGTGAGATCAACCAGGGCCGCATCCAGTTCAAGAACGTCAGCTTCTCCTATCCGGGAAGCCAGACCAAGGCGCTCGACAACGTCTCCTTCGATATCAAGCCGGGCGAGAAGATCGGCATCATCGGTCGGGTCGGCTCGGGCAAGACCACCGTCGGCCGCCTCGCCACTGCGTTCTATCCGCCGACCGAAGGCAGCATCCTGATCGACGGGATCGACATCCAGCAGTACGACCCGGCCGATCTGCGCGCCGGCATCGGCTTCGTGCTGCAGGACACCGACCTGTTCTACGGCAAGCTGCGCGACAACATCACGCTCGGCCGTCCGGCGGCGACCGATGAGGAGGTGCTCGAGGCAGCGCGGCTCGCCGGCGTCGAAACCTTCATCGCCGGCCACCCGCAGGGCTATGAGATGATGATCGCCGAAGGCGGCCGCAGCCTGTCGGGCGGGCAGAAGCAGGCGATCGGGCTGGCGCGTGTCCTGATCCGCAAGCCGCGCGTGCTGTTCCTCGACGAGCCGACTGCGCATTTCGACGTCCGCAGCGAGGGCGAATTCCTCGAGCGCCTGAAGTCGCTGGCCAAAGGCGAGATGTCCATCATCGTCTCGACCCACCGGCCTTCGTTGTTGTCGCTGGTCGACCGCATCCTGGTGTTCGACTCCGGCAAGATTGTCGCCGACGGTCCGACCGCGCAGATCCTCACCATGCTGCGTCCGCAGCAGCCCGCGGCGGCGCCGGCCGCGAGCCACGCGGTGAAGCCGGTCCAGGGGACGCTGTGACATGGCGCTCAGCGATTTCGCGTTCTCCAACGACATCAGGGCTGCCGTTGAGCTGCGCACGCCGAAGACGGCGCGGATGCTGCTGCTGGCCTCGCTCGGCCTGTTCTTCACCTTCCTGATCTGGGCGCATTTCGCCGTTCTCGATGAGGTCAAGCGCGGCAATGGCAAGGTCGTGCCGTCGCGCCAGACCCAGGTGGTTCAATCGCTGGAAGGCGGCATCATCGCCGATCTCCTGGTGCAGGAAGGCGCGATCGTCGAAAAGGATCAGCCCCTGGCGCGGATCGAGGACACCAATTTTGCGTCGCAGTTCGGCGAGATCCGCGAGCGCCGCGGCGCGATGGCGGCGCGGGTGATCCGGCTGGCGGCGGAAACCGAGGGCCGCAGCCCGGTCGAGTTTCCCGAGGAGCTCGTCGCGGACGCCCCGCGCGCGGTGCAGACCGAGCGCGCCGTGTTCGACGCCCATGCGCGCAAGCTTGCGCAGGACATCGACGTCGTGCAGCAGCAGGAGCAGCAGAAGAGCAAGGAGATCGACGAGCTCAGGGCCACCGAGAAGCGCTTCTCGGAGACGTTGGCACTGCTCAATCGCGAATTGGGGCTGACCCGCAAGCTGTTCGACCAGAAGGTGGTGCCGGAGATCGAGATGCTCCGCGCCGACCGCCAGGCCACCGACATGCGGGGGCAGCTCGCGGTGGTGCAGGCGAGCATCGTGAAGACCGAGGCCGCAGTGCAGGAGGCGCGCGCTCGCCGGCTCAACATCGTCACGGCGTTTCGCGCCCAGGCCGAGGACGATCTCGCCAAGGCGCGCGGCGATCTCGCCGTGCTCGAAGAGAACATCAAATCGGCCCAGGACCGGGTGCGGCGGACCGAGCTGCGCTCGCCCGTGCGCGGCATCGTCAACAGGCTCAACGTCACCACCATCGGCGCCGTGGTCGCGCCAGGCGCCAGCCTGATGGAGATCACGCCGCTCGATGACACGCTGCTGGTCGAAGGCCGCATCCGTCCGCAGGACATCGCCTTCATCCGTCCCAACCACGAGGCGGTGGTCAAGCTCAGCGCCTATGATTCCTCAGTGTACGGCTCGTTGCACGGGCGCGTCGAGCGCATCAGCGCCGATACCATCACCGACGAGAAGGGCGACAAGAACGAGCGTGGCGAGACCTTCTATCGGGTGATGGTGCGCACCGAGAAGAACCACCTCGGTACCGCCCAGCAGCCGCTTCCGATCATCCCGGGCATGGTCGCGACCGTCGAGATCCTGACGGGCAAGAAATCGGTGCTGGACTATCTGGTCAAGCCTGCCCGCATGCTGCGCGACGAGGCGCTGCGGGAGCGCTGACCGCAGGCGCGGGCAGCTCGTGTGAGTGCAGCGATACCCGGTTCTCCGCGAAAAATATGTGAGATCCCAGAAGTCGCTGCGCTGATCCGCGGCGGAGCGAGCCGGCTTGCGTTACCAAATTCTGAATCGTTCAAATGCGACGCGATTTGGTCGGCCGCGATTAGTCGCGTTCGCAGCTTGGCCGCGAACATCACCGCGGTTTAACCGGCCCGAAGCCGCGCCGGCCCTATCCCTGATCCGATAACAACCGGGACAGGGATCGACGCGATGACGTCGGCCGATGCCCGGAGCATACAGGGCGTCACTGATGTTGCGGATCGATCGGCCGCGGGTTCGCCCGCGCGCGCTGGGGCTTGCGCTTGTGTTGTCAGTCGTGGCCGGTTGTGCCGGCGCTGTGTTTGCCGAGACTTCAAATCGTAGATCTCTGCAGGGTACTGCGGATAGCGCGCTGCCGGTGCCGCCGCCCGTCCGTTTCTTCACCATCAATGCCGTGCTCGCCAAGCACGACGGCCTGCGTCGCGCGGCCTCCGGGCCTGTGGAAGTGGCATCGACCGACCCGGCCGGCCGCGCCGGATCAGTCAGCGACGCCCCGCAGGGGCCGGCGGTCGCTAATCCCAGCGACGAGCCGTTCGGCCTGGTGACGTTCCGCGCACCCGAAGGCGTGCTGTGGGTGAAATGGCGCGGCATCCAGGCTGCGATGGCGAGCGAGCGGATGTCGACCGACCGCTGCAACGGCGATGACGCGCGCTGCTCGGCGTCGGAGCGCTTCTTCGTCGCGCTGATGCGATCGGCGGCTGCCGCCAGCGAAGGTCGTGCACGCGCGGAAATCATCAATCGCGGCGTCAACCAGGCGGTGCGCTACGTCAGCGACGATCAGCAACACGGCCTGCCGGACGTCTGGAGTTCGCCACTGCAGACCTTTCGCAGCGGCCTCGGTGACTGCGAGGACTACGCGATCGCGAAATACGCGTTGTTGCTGGCGGCGGGAACGCCGGAATCCGATCTCAAGCTGCTTCTGGTCCGCGACCTCGCCGTAAGGCAGGATCATGCGGTCGTCGCAGTGCGGCTCGACGGCAAGTGGCTCGTGCTCGACAATCGGCGGGCCGCTCTGATGGAAGGTCGCGATCTGCAGTCCTTCATGCCGTTGTTTGCGATCGATCACCGCGGCGTCAGCCTGTTCGCGGCGCCCTATGCCGAGCGGCCGCACCACGAAAGCGAGAGCGACGTCACGCCGGCGGCCGAAGCCGACATCGGCGGCGGCCGTGATCCGGGCCGACCGTTGCTGCTCTGAATGTCGCAGCCGAACGACTTGTAGCCGGCGCCGTTTGCGGTCTTAATGCACGCCGGGAAGCTGGCGAGCAGGGGGCCGCGGTGAATATCAAGCAAGTCATGGTTTGCGGGGCAGTGGTCCTGTCGGCGATCGGTGGGATGATCGGCATCGCGCGGGCCGACGCCGTGGTGCTGCCGGGCGCGGCGTTTGCGATCGCCTGCGAGAATGGCGGCAGTTACGTGCTGCGCTCTCCTCCCGTGCTCGCGCCGGGCGAGATCGTCACCGCGCAGCTCTACCTCCATCCTCGCCACGCGATTCCGGTCCGTCTCGTTCCGATGGGCGACGGCTATCGCTACGCAGGCCGCGGCGTGTGGCTCGATGGTATCGGTGACCAGGCGCTGTTGTATTTGCGCAAATATGAACCGGTCGCCTGCGTGGTCAGCCGCATCTGAGGCATTCTGCCGCTGCACAACCTCTTTCAAGAATAGTTCCCGCCTTTCGCAAATAATTCGCGAGAGGCGGAGTTCCATTTCGGCCATTTTTCATGGCGCTCAGCTCATATTCACGACAGCGTGCGTGGTGTTCCGCAAGTATTGCGCGCGGAACAACTGCGGATCAGTAGTAATTCTCCAGGCCAAAACCCGATTTAATCTTGTCTTTCCGGCTGCGCCATGCGTAGCGCGGAAGCATAGGCGCGGACTAATTTACCTTCATAAATGCCGTTGCACTTGACTGCATTTACCCAAAGTCCCTAAAGTCTGATTAACAAGAACCGGTAATATTGACCCGTATTCTCGTTTAATAATAGTTTAACGATAGAAATGGGAGCGCCACCAAAGCGCCCCATATTTGGAGGTTTTGGCGCATGAATGCTCCTGTCCTGCTGGCCCAGTTGACCGGCACGTCCTCGCAGCCATCCAGCGCCTCTGCAAAGCACCTCAAGATCGGCAAACCGCCGGGCAACCAAGCCATTACGGTTCACCTCGACGGTCAGAGCCAGATCGATTTCAGCGACATCGCCAGCGAGCGGCTGACCTTCATCAAGATCGGCAACCGCCTCATCATCCTGTTCGACAATCAGTCGACGGTGTCCATCGACCCGGTTTTCGATACCAACGGCGCCCCGCTGAAGGACGTCAGCTTCGAGGTCGGCCCCGACCGAATCATCAATGGCGATCAGTTCGCCGAGCTGTTTCCCATCACCACCGACCAGTCGGTGCTGCCCGCCGCGGGAACGCCCGGTGCGCCGGGCGTGCCTGCCGGAGCGAACTTCGGGACGTTCAAGATCGATGCGCTGATCGGCGGCACGCCGCTTGGGCTGCTGGGAGCCGAGGACACCACCACCAAATTCGGCGACAATCCGGTCACGCCGAATCCGACGCCGATTGCCGGCGTCGCCGACAGCGTGGTGCTCAATGAGGACGGGCTGTCCGAGGGCCGGCCCGGCGGCAGCGGCGACATCGGCGGCGTGGCGACGAGCTTTACCGGTTCGCTGAACGTCGACTTCGGCACCGACGTGATCGGCCGCGCCTTTGCGTTTGCGGCGTCACAGCCTGGTCTTGCCGGGCTGACGTCCGGCGGCCAGGAGGTGCATTTTGCGATCACCACCGTCAACGGCCAGCCGGAGCTGATCGGCTATATCGGCAGTGATCCCTCGATCGTCGCCAACCAGGTCTTCACCGTCACGCTCGACGCCAACGCGACGATCGCGGGGACCTATACGGTCACGCTGCTGCAGCCGCTCGATCATCCGGTCTTCGGGACCGAAGACACGCTGAACCTCACCATCAACGTCATCGCCATCGACGGCAGCGGCGACACCGCGCCGGTGACGATCGTGATCGGCGTCAACGACGATTCGCCGGTCGCCGGCACCGTCGAGGCGATCAATGTCGCCGAGCACACCGGCGGCGCCAGTGAAGGCGGCGGCGAGAGCGAGCTCGTCGCCAAGGTCGTGGGCGGCGACGGCTTCGAGCCGACCACGGCGAGCGTGGATCTCCACATCGGCTGGGGCGCCGACAACGGCAACAGCAAGGTCGATGGCGGCTCCAACGGGACCGTGGTCGACGGCGACCGCTCGCTGGTGTTCGACGCGTCCGAGATCGCGACCTTGCAGGCGCTGGGCCTGACCTCGAACGGCGAGGCCATCTCCTACACGCTGTCGGCTAACGGCACCGAGATCATCGCGACCGCAGGTGAGGGTGAGGGCGCGCGCACCATCTTCACCGTGTCGCTGTCCGACACCGGCTCCGGCAGCGCCACCTTCACCCTGTCCGACAATATCGACCACAACGGCGCCAACGACGCGTCGCTGCCGCTGACCTTCAAGGTGGTCGCGACCGACGCCGACGGCGACCCCGTCAACAGCGCCTTCACCGTCAATGTCGCCGATGACGGCCCGAGCTTCGGCGAGAAGCCGAGCTATTCGGTGGTCGACGAAGACGGTCTCGGCAATGCCGGCAACAGCTACGCCGATGGCAGCGACGCCTATGGCGAAGACCTGACGGTCACCGATACGCTCGGAATCCGCTGGGGCTCCGACGACGCCAACAACAATGTCGACGGCGGCATCAACGCAACGCCGGTCAACGGCGACCGCGCCGTCACCTTCGCCGCAAACGTGGTGGCCTCGCTCGAGGCGCAGGATCTGACCTCCGACGGCTTTGCCCTGCGCTACGAAGTGTCGGGGAACGGCACCGTGCTGACCGCCTATCGCTATGATGCCGCGCACGAGACCTATGTCGATGCCAACGGCAAGCCGCTGGAAGGCGAGGGGCTGTCGGGCGCCGTGGTGTTCACGGTGTCGCTGTCCGACCAGGGTCATGGCTCCTATACCTTCGCGCTGTCGGGCAACCTGGATCACCCGGTGCACGGCACCGAGGATGACATCACCCTCAACATCGGTTTCGTCGCCACCGATTCCGATGGCGATGCGATCACCGACACCTTCACGGTGAAGGTCAATGACGACGCCCCGAGCTTCGGCGAGAAGCCGAGCTATTCGGTGGTCGACGAGGACGGCCTCGGCAACGCCGGCAACAGCTACAAGGATGACGGCGACGCCTATGGCGAAGACCTGAAGGTCACCGATACGCTCGGCATTCGCTGGGGCGCCGACAGCGCCAACAGCCATGTCGATGGCGGCATCGATGGCACGCCGGTCAATGGCGACCGCGCCGTGACCTTCGCGGCCGACGTGGTCGCGACGCTCGACGCCCAGAATCTCACCTCGAACGGCTTCGGTCTCACCTACGTCGTGTCCGACAACGGAACGCTGCTCACGGCCTATCGCTACGACGCCGAGCATGAGACCTATGTCGGCGCCGACGGCAAGCCGACGGACTCGGCCGGCGCGACGGTGTTCACGGTGTCGCTGTCCGATCAGGACCGCGGCTCATACACGTTCGAGCTCACCGGCAACTTGGATCACCCGGTGCACGGCACCGAGGACGACATCACGCTCAACATCGGCTTCGTCGCCACGGATTCCGACGGTGACGCGGTGACCGACAGCTTCACCCTGAAAGTCAACGACGACGCGCCGGTGTTCGGCGATGCGCCGAGCGCCGGTGTGGTCGACGAGGACGCCCTCGGCAATGCCGGCGACAGCTACGTGGAAGGCAGCGACGTCGCCGGCGCCGATCTGACGGTGACCAAGACGCTCGCCATCCTGTGGGGCGCCGATAGCGCCAACAGCCATGTCGACGGCGGCATTGATGGCGCGTCGGTCAAGGGCGATCGCGCCGTCACTTTCGCCGCGGACACGGTTCCCTCGCTCGAGGAGCTGGGGCTGACGTCGAACGGGATTCCGCTGAGCTATCAGGTCTCCGAGAACGGCACGCTGCTGACCGCCTATCGCTACGACGCCGCCCACGAGACCTATGTCGACGCGAACGGTAAGCCGACGGAGGACCTCGCCAGCGCCGCGGTGTTCACCGTCTCGCTGTCGGATCAGGACCAGGGCTCCTACACGTTCAATCTCACCGGCAATCTCGATCATTCGGTCCACGGCAGCGAGGATAGTCAAGGGCTGTATTTCGGCTTCGTTGCCACCGATTCCGACGGCGACGCAATCCACGGCAGCTTCAATGTCGAGGTCAATGACGACGCCCCGGTGTTTGGCGAGCGCGTCAGCTACTCCGTGGTCGACGAGGATGGTCTCGGCAATCCCGGCAATTCCTACGCGGATGGCAACGACGCTGCGGGCGCCAATCTGACGGTGACCGACTTCCTCGGCATCCGTTGGGGCGCCGACAGCGCCAACAGCCATGTCGACGGCGGCATCAACGGTGCGCCGGTCAACGGCGACCGCGCCGTCACCTTCGCCGTCGACGTGGTCTCGACGCTTACCGCCCAGCATCTGACGTCGAACGGCGTCGCGCTGACCTACACCGTGTCCCCCGACGGCACGCTGCTGACCGCCTACCGCTACGATGAAGCGCATCACACCTACGTCGACGGCGAGGGCCATGCCACCGGCGACTTGACCAAGGCTGCGGTGTTCACGGTGTCGCTGTCCGACCAGGGGCAGGGGTCCTACAGCTTCACGCTGATCGACAACATCGATCATCCGGCCCACAACACCGAGGACGACGTCACGCTCACCCTCGGCTTCGTCGCCACGGATTCGGATGGCGATGCGGTCTCCGACACCTTCAAGGTCAAGATCAACGACGACGCGCCGGTGCTGAACCGGGAGATTGCGACCGGCGTGGTCGATGAGGACGGGCTCCCGATCGGGCTCGCGGGCGGGCCTGGCGACGTCCCCGGCCAGAACACGGTCGCAACGGGCGATCTCGGCATCTCCTGGGGCAGCGACAGCGCCAACAATCTCGGCAATGTCGGGATCACCGGTGCGTCACCGGTGAACGGCGACCGCGCCGTCACCTTCGCATCCGACGCCACTACCACGCTCGCCGCGCAGCACCTGACCTCGAACGGCGTCGCGTTGACCTACGGCGTCAGCGAAGGCGGCACGTTGATCACGGCCTACCGCTTCGACGGACAGCACTACATCGACGGCAACGGCAACTGGACCGGCAACAAGGCCAATGCCGCCGTGTTCACGGTGAAGCTGTCCGACCTCGATTCCGGATCCTACAGCTTCACGCTGCTCGACAATCTCGATCACCCGGTGCCCAACACCGAGGACAGCATCGCCCTGACGCTGAAATACGTCGCCACCGATTCCGACGGCGATCAGGTCAGCGGCACGTTCAAGGTCAGCGTCAACGACGACAGCCCGGAGGCGCATACCGGGGCGGCCAAGAGCATCAGCGAAGCCGGTCTCAACGCCGGTGGCGGCGATTGCGGCCCCGATTTCGGCGGTCACGATTTCGGCGGCCACGATGGCGGCAGCCGCGATCCTCAGGTGACCGGCGCGCTCAACATCAAATGGGGTGCCGACAACAACGACAGCGGCGCCGCCGATCGCTCGGTCCGCTTCGCCAACACGTCCAACGCTGCCGCCGATGTCCATGTGACCAACGGCAGCGATGTCGGCCTCAGCGGCCTGACCTCGGACGGTCAGCAGGTGAAATACGCCTTCGATCATGGCGTGCTGGTCGGCTACACCGGCAACAGCCTCAATTTCGGGCAGCGCGTGTTCGAAGTCTCGCTCGATGACGACGGTACCGGCACCTACACCTTCAAGCTGCTCGGCAATCTCGATCATCCGGCCGGGCAGGGCAGCAACGTCGTCAAGCTGACGTTCGACTACACCGCGACCGATTCCGACGGCGATTCAAGCAGCAGCACGTTCACCGTCACCGTGATCGACGACGTCCCGACGATCGGGCACGCCGAGAGCGAGACCGTCAGCGAAGCCAACCTTCCGACCGATCTCTACGACGTCCTGTTCCCGGATTCGCCGTACTCCACCGTGCAGACCGGCCGCCTCGCGATTTCCTGGGGCGCCGACGACAACGATTCCGGCGCGACCAACAACCGCTCGGTGGCGTTCTTCGACACGACCGCCCCGGACGGGCTGACGTCGAACGGCTATGCGATCAGTTACGTGGTCTCGTCCGACGGCACCACGCTGAGCGCGGTCACCACCGATCATCGCACCGTTTTCACCGTCACGCTGAGCGATGACGGCGACGGCAGCTACAAGTTCACGCTGCTCGACAACCTCGACCATGGCAAGTCGGGCACCGACAGCCTGGCGCTGAGCTTCGGCTTCAAGGCCACCGATTCCGACGGCGACAGCGCCACGAGCAGCTTCACGGTGGCGGTGACGGACGACGTGCCGACCGTCGGCTGCGCCGAGGACGAGACCGTCAGCGAGGCCAGCCTGCCGACCGACGGCTACGACACCAGCCATCCAGACGCGTCGAACTCGACGGTCCAGACCGGCAGCCTCGACATTTCCTGGGGGGCCGACGACAACAATACGGGCGTGGGGCACAACCGCGCGGTGGCCTTCACCACTGCCGCCGGCGCCACGGGCCTGACCTCCGACGGCTCGGCGATCAGCTACACGATCTCCAGCGACGGCACCTTGCTGACGGCCGTCACCGCGGATCACCGCACCGTCTTCACCATCCAGTTGTCCGACAGCGGCGATGGCAGCTACAAGTTCACGCTGTACGACAACATCGACCACCCGGCGTCCGGCCAGAACGACGATAGCCTGCCGCTGACGTTCGGCTTCAAGGCCACGGATTCCGACGGCGACAGCGTCACCAGCAGCTTCAAGGTCACGGTGCTCGACACCGCGCCGGTGGCGGCGGCCGGCGATGCCAGGACCGTCGACGAGGACGATCTGCCGGGCGGCACGGATGTCTCCAAGGCGCCGACCGCGGTCAGCGGCGACCTCAACATCAGCTGGGGCTCCGACGACAGCAACAAGACCTCGGGCGGCGGGCTCGGCGACCGCTCGGTCAGCTTCCGCTACACGAGCGCGGGCGCGAATGTCGACGCCGAGGACAGTTCGGGCCGCAATCTGACGCTGACGTCGGATGGCCAGACGGTGAAGTACACCTTCGAGAACGGCGTGCTGGTCGGCTACACCGGCGGCGATCTCGCCCACGGCGCCCGCGTGTTCGAAGTGTCGCTGAGCGACCAGAACGACGGCTCCTACAACTTCAAGCTGCTCGGCACTCTGGACCATCCCGCCGGCAGCGGCGAGAACATCGTCAAGCTGTCGTTCAGCTTCACGGCGACCGATGGCGACGGCGACACGTCCAGCAACAGCTTCGCCGTCTCGGTCAAGGACGACGTGCCGGTGCTCGGTTCGCCGACCGCCGCGACGCTGACCGAGAACGCCACCGGCTCTGCTGGCGCGGAGGTGTTTCAGACCCAGACCGCGGCCGATGTCGCGCTCAACATCAATTGGGGTGCCGACGACAGCAATTCGGGCGCGGCCAATCGCAGCGTCGCATTCGATAGCGCGATCCATACCGGCGACGTGGTCAAGACCACCGGCGCAGGCAGTCCGACGCTGACGTCGAACGGCACGGCGGTGCAGTTCATCCGCGTGTCGGACACCGAGATCTGGGGCGTCGCCAACGACAATGGCGGCCAGCTCACGACGAATGACCGCAAGGTGTTCCACATCACGCTGTCCGACGATGGCTCTGGCAGCTACACCTTCGAGCTCCTGGACAATGTCGATCACGTCGGCTCGGGCCAGACCAATGCACTGTCGCTAAAGCTCGGCTTCACCGCGACCGATGCCGATGGCGATATCGCCTCCGGCGGCAACTTCACCGTCACCATCAATGACGACAACGGCCGGCCCGCGATCGGCACGTCTGATGCCGGGACCGTCGACGAGGATGGGCTTTCCGGCGGCAACACCGGAGCGGCCATCGGCGACGTCGCCGGTGCCAATGTCACGGCCAACGGCTCGCTGGCGATCTCCTGGGGCGCCGACGACAACAACAGCGGCGGCGTGAACCGCGCGGTCGCGTTCAGCGGCATCACCAACGGCCAGAACGCCACTTCGGACGCGGGCTCGCTGACGGTCGAGGGCGTCCAGGTCAAGCTCTGGGTCGTCGGCAATACGGTCTATGGCTACACCGGCAGCAATCCGAGCAACGGCAACCCGCCGTCGGTAGCCAGCCAGGTGTTCAAGGTCTCGCTCGATGATTCCGGTGCAGGCAGCTACAGCTTCACGCTGCTGAAGCACGTCGATCATCCGGCCGGCCAGAACGAGAACGACGTCAAGCTGACCTTCGGCTTCACCGCCACCGATGCGGATGGCGACAGCACCATCTCGTCATTCGCCGTGACGATCGACGACGACAGCCCCGTCGCGACGGCGACGGTGTTGAGAGCGGCGGTCTACGAGAGCGAGCTGCCGAACGGAACGGTGGTGACCGCGACCGGCAACCATGGCGACGACCTCAACGGCGACGGCAACGGCAACGATTCCTACTTCACCGGCAATCTGAGCTCGCTGGTGTCGTTTGGCGCCGACAAGCCCGGCACCTATACGGTCGAGAAGACCAACCTCGCGCCCGAGCTGCTGTCGCTGACGTCGGGCGGCGTGGCGCTGACCTACAGCATGGGGGTCGACAACACGCTGATCGCCAAGGCTGGCAGCGTCACGATCTTCGAATTCCAGGTCGATGCCAACACCGGCCAGTATTCGTTCCGTCTGAAGGGCGCGCTGGACCACGTCGGCACCGGCCATGACAACACGCTGACGCTCGACCTGTCGACGGCGGTGACCGCCACCGATTCCGACGGCGATTCCGTTGCGCTGCACGATCAGATCATCATCACCGTCAACGATGACAGCCCGCAGTCGCAGGACGTCGACACCGTCGCGATCTCGGAGGCAGCCGGCAGCGTCTCGACCGGCGCGGTCGATCTGCGCATCACCTATGGGGCCGATGGCGACAGCCCCGGGCCGTCGGTGACGTTCTTCGGCGCGTCGCCGGTGCGCGTCTACGATGCAGCCGACCACCAGCTCTCCGGACTGACATCGCTCGGCTTCGGCCTGACCTATGTGATGTCGGCGGATCACACGACGCTGACCGCCTATCGCATGAGCGGTGGCAGCTACATCGGCCAGAATGGTCTGGTGACGGGCAACGCGGCTGATGCGGCCGTGTTCACGGTGACGCTGTCGGAGACCGGCACCGGCTCCTACAACTTCACCTTGCTGCAGCCGCTCGATCACCCCGCGCCGATCGGGACCTCAAGCGCGGCCGACCAGTATCTCGACATCAATTTCGCCTTCGCGGTCGAGGATCGCGACCACGACGTCTTCACCAACAATTTCACCGTCCGGGTCGATGCCGCCGGCACCGTGACCACGACGCGTTATGACGCGCCGAATTCGCCGGTGTTCGTCAATCTCGGCGACAGCGCGGCGACGGTCGTCGGCGAGACCGTCGGGGCTCACAGCGTGACCGACCGCGCCGCGGTGACCGACAAGGTGGTCGGCACCGACAAGCTCGGCAGCGTGACCGAGGCCCACGGCTCAAATGGCGACGACATTCTGGTCGGCGGCAACGGCGTGGGCGGCGATGCCCTGTTTGGCGGCGCCGGCAACGACATCATCATCGGCGGAGGAGGTGGCGACCGGCTGTTCGGCGGCGCTGGCAACGACACCTTCCTCTACACGGTGGGCGATGGCAGCGACGTCATCGACGGCGGCTCGGAGTCTGGCACGACCTTTCCGAACTACGACGTGCTCGCGATCACGGGCGATGGAAATGCGCGCAATTTCACCATCGGTAAGACCTCGACCGGTACCGAGATCAATCCGACGCTGAACGATCCGTCCGCCAGCAACGCCACCGACATTCTGGTGCGCTATGACGGTTCGAACGGCGCGACGATCCGCGCCGACGAGATCGAGCGCATCACCATCGCCGGCGGCACCGCCAGCGACACGGTGACGATCACCGATATCAGCGGCACGGCGATCGCGCCGTCGACCATCGTCTTCAACGGCGGCTCCGGCAACGACACGCTGGATCTCGTCCGGTTTGCCGGCAACACCAGCGTTGTGTCCGACGGCGGCTCTGACACCGACACGGTGAAGTTCGGTTTCAAGTTCGCCGAGGCGACCTACACCAAGGTGTTCGCGACGGACGGCGTGACGCTGATCGGCGTGCAGGTCACCCACAACGGCCTGACCGATACGTTCACGAATTACGAGAGCTTTGCCTTCACCGACGGCACCCGTTCGCTCGCGGGTGTCTTCAACACGCCGCCGGTGGCTCATGACGACGCGGTCCAGGCGAGTGAGGATAGCCCGCTCACCGTCAACGCGCTGCTCAGCCTGCTCAACAACGACACCGACGTCGACAACAACACCTTAACCGTCACCGGCGTGTCGAACGCGACGCACGGCACCGTTTCGCTCTCCAACGGCAATCCGGTGTTCACGCCGGACAAGAACTTCTCGGGCGTCGCCGGCTTCGATTACACGGTCAGCGACGGCGATGGCGGGACCGCGACCGCGCATGTCACGGTCGACGTCGCACCGAAGGCGGACGCGCTGACGCTGGGCTTCATGGATCTCGGCCCGGCCTCGGGTGCCGAGGACACCACGATCAACCTGAAGCTCATCAGTGCCGCCGTCACCGATACCGACGGCTCCGAAAGCCTGCGGCTGCTGATTTCGGGCTATCCGGCCGGTGCGACCTTCTCGGTCGGCCATGCCGGAACCGGCGCTGACGCCGGCAAGTGGGTGATCGATAGCGCCGCCGCGATCGCCGCGTTCGACAGCCACCCGCTGCAGATCACGCCGCCCGCGAACTACAACGGCACGTTCTCGTTGTCGGTGGTCGCGGAGGTCACCGACCAGGCTACGTTGTCGGACGGCAACGTCCACACCGACGTCGTCAACACCGCACTGCAGACGATCGATGTCACGGTGACCCCGGTCAACGACGCGCCGCAGATCCATGCGCCGACGCAGGTGACGACGAACGAGGATACGCCATTCGCCTTCACCGGCGCGAACGCGTTCTCCTTCTCCGATGCGGACGGCGATGTCGTCGAGTCCGTGAGGTTCGACATCTCCGGCGGCACGTTCGCGATCCCGTCTCTCGGCGTCTACAACGCCAGCCAGACGCTCGCGATGAGCGGGTTCAAGATCAGCGATCTGAACGCCATTCTGGCGTCGGCGGTGTTCACGCCATCAGCCGATAACGATGCGACGGGATCGGTCACGATCACCATCAACGACAACGGCAATGTCGGCGGTGGCAATCTGAGCGCGACGCAGACGATCACGATCAACATCAACCCGATCGAGGATGCTCCCACGGCCGTGGATGACACGGCCAGTGTGAACGAGGACACGACGTTGACCGTGTCCGATCCGACGCAGGGCGTTCTGCACAACGACCGCGACCCGGACACCGGCGACACGCTGAGCGTGGTGGCGGGCGACTTCACGACGGCCAAGGGCGGTACGATTCACTTCAATGCCGACGGCACCTATGTCTACAAGCCCAAGGCCGACTTCTATGGCGCGGATACCGTGGATTACACGGTGCGTGATGCGGCCGGACAGACGGACATCGGCACGCTGACGATCAACGTGGTGCCGGTCAACGATGCACCGGAGATCCATGCCCCGACGCACGTGACCGCCGATGAAGGCGCGTCGTTCGCTTTCACCGGCGCGAACGCGATCACCTTCTCCGACGCGGACGGCAATGTCGTCGAGTCCGTGAGGTTCGACATCTCCGGCGGCACGCTGTCCATTCCGTTGCTCGGCGTCTTCAACGCCGAGCAGACGCTCGCGATGAGCGGGTTCAAGATCAACGATCTGAATACCTATCTGGCATCGGCGGTGTTCACGCCGAACAGCGACCAGCCGGGGTCGGTCACGATCACCATCAACGACAACGGCAATGTTGGCGGCGGCAATCTGAGTGCCACCCAGACGGTCAGCGTCGAGGTCATCCCCGCCAACCACCCGCCGGTGGCGAACTCCGACACCCATGCGGTGCTCGAGGATGACACGCTCAACATCTCAGTTGCGAATGGCGTCATCCGCGGCTCGACCGGCGGCTCGGTGGCCGACAGCGACGTCGACAACCCCGTCAGCTCGCTCGTCGTGTCCGGCGTCGTGGCCGGCACCGGCAGCGTGACGCAGGGGGCGGGCGTCGGCACCTCGATCGAGGGCGCCTACGGCCATCTGACGCTGAATTCGGACGGCTCCTACACCTATGTCGCCGACAAGGCCGATGCGCTGGCGGCGGGCGTGCCCGCGGTGGACACCTTCACCTATACCGACAAGGATCCGTCGGGCGCGGTGTCGAACACGGCGACGCTCAAGATCACGGTCACCGGCGTCAACGACGCGGCCGTGATCAGCGGCGACGCCACCGGCACCATCGCCGAGGAGGGCGGCATCGCCAACAGCCAGAGCAGCCCGCTCTATGGCATCGCCCGCGGCGACCTCAATGCGACCGACGTCGACGGGCACAACGATGTGTGGCAGGCGACGTCCTCGAACACGGCCAACGGCTACGGCTGGTACGACATCGGCAGCGATGGCAGGTGGACCTACGGCATCTATAACAACGACCCGAGAATCCAGGCGCTGAAGGAAGGTGAGACCACGCTGACCGACAGCTTCACGGTCTACACGGAGGACGGCACCGCCAAGACGGTGACGATCCAGATCCTCGGCAACAATGATGCGCCGGTCCTGCAGAACGCGCTGACCGACCGCAGCTCGGCGGAAGATCAGCCGTTCAGCTTCACCATCCCGTCGAACACGTTTGCCGATGTCGATGGCCGCTTCGATGGCACCGCGAACCTGCTGACGCTGTCGGCGAACCTCAGCGACGGCAGCAACCTGCCGGCGTGGTTGCACTTCGACGCCACGACCGGCACCTTCAGCGGCACCCCGCCGGCCAATTTCGTAGGCACGGTCAACGTCACGGTCTACGCCAGCGACGGCGAATATGCCGTCTCGGACGCCTTCACGCTGACCATCACGCCGGTCAATGACGGCGCTGCGAGCGTGACGGTGTTGGGCACGGCGACGCAGGGCCAGACGCTGACCGCCAATCTCGGCAGCGATCCGGATGGCGCCGCGTCGAACGTCGTCTATCACTGGCTGCGGGACGGCGCCGTCATCAACGGCGCAACCGGCTCGACCTATACGCTGGGGTCCAACGACGTCGGCCACAAGATCTCGGCCAACGTTACCTATACCGACGGCCAGGGCTTTGCCGAGAACGTGACCAGCGGCCAGACCGGCTCGGTCACGGCGCCGAACCACGCGCCGACCTTCGGAGCCGGAACGACCGCGGCAAGCGTCACCGAGGACGCCTCCTATGCGGCGCCGAGCGGCAACCTGATCCAGAACGGCTCGTTCGGCTACTACAACGGCAACTTCTACACGCTGGATGCGTGGACGGTCGGGGGCGCCCATGCCGTCACCGTCGTGGGCGGCCGCACGGATGGCGGCTCGGCCGACTTCTACGGCGCATCGAGCTCGATGAGCCAGACCATCAGCACCGTCGTCGGCGTGACCTATACCGTCGACTTCTACGTGATGACCTACGGTACGGCCGTGACATCATCCGTTGATGGAACACCCCTTCTGACGACGAGCGCCTGGAACTTTGGCTGGACGGAGCAGACCTACCAGTTCACCGCGACCTCGACGTCGACGACGATCAAGTTCGCGAGCGCAGGTGGTGCCGTCATCGACGACATCTCGGTGCAACCCAGCACGGTCGTGACACCGGGCGTGGAGCGGGCGTCCGGCGCGATCGCCTTCACCGACGTAGACGGCGATGCCCAGACCGTGACCTACACGACACCGGCCGGCAGCAACTACTACGGCTCGTTCAACGCCACGGTCGACAATACCGGCCACAAGGTGAACTGGACGTTCACCGTCAACGACGCCGACATCCAGTCGCTGCGCGCCAGCGACCATATCGATCAGACCTACACGGTGAAGATCGACGACGGTCACGGCGGGACGACGACGCAGACCGTCACCGTCACGGTGAACGGCGTCAACGATGCGGCGTCGATCGCGGGCACGGCAAGCGGGACGGTCAAGGAGGACGGCACGCTGACGGCCGGCGGGACCCTGACGGTTACCGACGTCGATAGCGGGGAAGCCCAGTTCCAGACGCCCGCTTCACTGGCGGGGACGTATGGCACCTTCACCTTCAACGCGGTGACCGGGGCCTGGGGCTATACGCTGAACAATTCGGCGGCCAACGTCCAGGCGCTCAACAATGGCGACGTCAAGCACGACACGCTGACCGTGAAGTCGGTCGACGGCACGGCCAGCCAGGTCATCGACGTGACCATCAACGGCACGAACGAGCCGGCGCCGCTGGCCGTCGTGGACACCACGAGCGCCGACGGACGCTATGCGCTGTCGCAGAACACCGACTCGCCGAACGTGATCAGCCTGAATGCGGCAACGCTGTTCTCAGGCGGAACGGGGACGGTCACCTACACCTACAGCCTCGTCTACAGCTCGACCGGCGACGACAGCTGGATCCACCGGACCGGCAATCAGTTCACCGGAGATCCGAGCAACAACGACGCGGGCCTGTACGTCTACAAGGTCACGGCCACCGACTCGGTATCGTCCGTATCGACCTATCTGGCCTTCAACGCGCTCGACAATGGTGCGCTCAATCTCACCATCAACTCGCTGTCGGACAAGTCGTGGGTGGTCGGCTCGGCACCGTGGCTGTCCGGCTACAGTGCCAACGACGGCGACGCGATCACCGCCACGGTCGACAACACGCTCGAGGCCAATGCCAACAACGGCTACGACGTGATGATCGGGTCGAGCGGCGGCAACAACTTCAACGGCGGCGCCGACGATGACGGCATCTACGGCCTCGGCGGCAACGACACGCTGCTCGGCGGCGCCGGCAACGACTACATCAACGGCGGCGCCGGCAATGACTCCATCCGGGGCGGCAGCGGCAACGACGTCACCATCGGCGGCTCCGGCAACGACACCTTCTATTGGGGCGTCAACGACGGCGTCGACACCGTCGACGGCGGCATCGGCACCGACACGTTCGTCATCGAGGGGACGTCGTCCCAGGATCTGATCTACGTCACGGTTGCCGGCGGCGTGATCACCGACGTCAACGGGACCAAGCTCAGCAATATCGAGGCGGTGACCGCCGATCTCGGCGGCAACAACGGCGATACGCTGACTTACATCACCAGCGAGGACGTGACGGTCAATCTCGGCGCCGGCACGGCCACCGGCTTCGGCTCAATCGCCAATATCGAGCGCGTGACCGGTGGCTCGGGCGACGACATACTTATCGGCAGCAGTGCTGCCAACACGATCAATGGCGGCGACGGCGACGACATCATCCGCGGCGGCGGCGGCAACGACACCATCGATGGCGGGACAGGGATCGACCTGCTCGACTTCTCGGATGCCACGGCCGGTTTTACGTTGACGCTGACTCAGAGCTCGACCGCAACGAATGTGTCCATTCCTGGTCTCGGCACGGACAGCTACAAGAATATGGAAGGAGTGATCGGTTCGAACTACAATGATACGATCAATGGGTCGGGCAGCGCTGACGTTCTCATCGGCGGCGCCGGCTCCGACCAGCTCACGGGCAACGGCGGGTCCGACACGTTCAAGTGGAACGCCGGCGATCTCGCCGGCGGCGGGCTCGACACCATCCTGGATTTCCAGACCGGGACCTCCGGCGACGTCATCGACCTCTCGGGCCTCTTGGCCAGCGTGTCCGGCAACCATGCCGACGCGGTGCGCTTCGTCGACAGCGGCGGGCACACCAGCCTGGCCTCGGCCAACGGCAGTGGCGTGCTGAACAACGGCGACCTGACGCTGCAGATCAACGCCGGCTCCGGCTGGACCAACGTCGCGACGATCAAGGACACGGGCGGCAACCTCACGGCCGGCGACGACGTGATCAAGATGATCATCGACAACAGCCACGCCCAGACGCAGGTCCACGTCTGACCCGGCCGGCTTGGGACAAGCAGAAGCAAAGGGCCGCCCATGAGGCGGCCCTTTTCTCATGGAGGCGGCGTCGCCGATGCGCTGCGGCTCAGATCTTCTGCCCCGCCGGCCCGACGCCGACGTTGATCATGATCCGCTGCACTTCGGTGCGGCCCTGCGGGAACTTGACCTCGAGCGTGACCGTGTCGGTGCCGGCGAAGTCGGCCTTCGACTGATAGAAGGCGATGAAGCCCGGCACTTCCAGGGCGAGGCACTGCTTGTAGTTGGTCGCGCTGACCTTGCCGCGCTTGATCGTGACGGTGCCGTTGCCCGGCGCCGTCAGCAGACGGATGGAGGGAAGGGGGCCGGACGAGCAGTCGGGCTGGACGTTGAGATAGATCCCGACCTGGATCGGCTTGCCGGCGACGCCCTTGGCATTGCGTTCGACCGTGGTCTGAGCGGGACCGGGCGCGGGAGCAGGCGTCTGGGCTTGCGCCGCGGCTGAGGTGGCCGCCGCCAGCAGCGCCGCGACGGCTATTCCCGCGAACGCTGCCCGCCCTTCTCCTCGCAACAGGTTCATCACCGTCCTCAGCCCCGCATGGTCCCTCAGCGCCGCCAGATTGCCGTATTCGAGCTGATCGTTCAACGGATTGCCGAACTTGCGGCCGACTTCAGCAAACTTCCTTCACGTCCGCCACGGCATCGCCGGCGCGGTGTCATCGGATGGGTCCGATGACGTCATGACTGTTTCCCGCTGTTGCCATTCGTGTCTGCGCAACTCGTCCGCCTCGAGGGATGCGCGGAGTGGACGACATTGGAACGCAGTCATCGGGCCGACATCGATGCCCTCCGGGCGATCGCCGTCGTCATCGTCATTCTCTTTCATCTGAAGATCACGGGTTTCGAGGCCGGCTATGCCGGTGTCGACATCTTCTTCGTCATCTCCGGCTATCTCATCACCGGGCAGATCCTGCGCGACGTCGCCGCGCAGCGGTTCTCGCTGTCGGAGTTCTATCTGCGCAGGGCGCGGCGCATCCTGCCGGCGCTGGTCACGACGACAGCGGCGACGTTCGCGGTCGGCTGGCTGTTTTTGTCGCCGGAAGCCCTGCGCCAGCTCGCCAAGGAGGCGACCCACGGGCTGCTCTCGATCGCCAACATCCAATATTGGCGCGAGGCCAGCGCCTATTTCGCGCCGAGCGCGGATCAGTTGCCGCTGCTGCATTTGTGGTCGCTGTCGGCGGAGGTTCAATTCTACGCGCTGGCGCCGCTGCTGCTGATGTGGCTCGGCACGCGCCGGCATGTGTTCCGTGCCATTGCCGCGATCGGGCTGTTGTCCCTTGCCGCGGCCGCACTCTGGTCATCGCGCGATCCGGACGCCGTGTTCTTCCTGACGCCGTTCCGGGTGTTCGAATTCGCGCTCGGCGCGCTCGCCATTCCGCTCGAGGCCCGCCTGGCAGCGTCGCCGCGCCGCGCACGCCTGCTCGCCGCCGCCTGTGGCGACGTCGTCCTGGCCGGCAGCCTCCTCGTGATCGGCCGCTATCAGTCCCTTGCGGGCGTCACCGCGCTGCTGCCCTGCATCGCCACAGCCGTCATCATTGCGGCCAACGCGCCGACATCGCTGGTGATGGTCCGCCCGGTGCGCGTCGTCGGCGCCGCCTCCTATTCGCTGTATCTCGTGCACTGGCCGGTGATCTTCTTCGTCCGTTTCATCTTTGGCGATGCGGCGCAGACCGCGGCGGGACTGGCGGCGCAGCTCGCGCTGATGGCGGTGCTGACCACGCTAATGTTCGTCATCGTCGAGCGGCCGCTGCGGCGGCTGCCGTGGCCGAGGGTTGCGCAGGTGGCGAGCTTTGCGACCGTGCTCATCGTGGGTGCCGCGCTCACCCATGTGACGTTCCGCGCCAACGGCGTCGTGTCGCGACTGCCCGACGACCAGCTCGCGCTGTTCCAGCTGCAGGGCTTCGGCCTCAACAAATGCGGCCGCACCTTCGGCCGTCTCTGCGCGTTCGGCGATCTCGACGGCACGCGCGGCGTCGAGCTGCTCGGCGATTCCTACGTCCAGCAATATGTCGCCGCGCTCGATGCGACGCTGAAGGCGCGCGGCATGATCGGGCACGTCTCCACCATGAGCGGATGTCCCACGCTCGCCGGGCTCACCGCGGAGGGACCGCGCGCCCAGGTGTGCGCAGAGTTGCGCGACAGCGAGCTGCCGCGGATCCGGCAGTCGCAGGCCGATTTCGTCGTGATCGGGCAGGCGTGGCAGCATTATCTCGATCTCGGCGATGGGCCGGCAGCGCAGGCCCGCAACGCCGCGGTCGCCGCTCATCTTGCCGAGACGATCCGTCTGCTCGACCGGCCGGGCCGGCATTTCCTCGTCGTCGGCGGCCAGGTCCGTCCGGTGAATTGCGCCTTCGATCAGCTACGCATGCTGCCGGGGCCGCGCTGGCATGCGCCCGCCAAGCCGTGCGATGCCGTGCCGAAGAGCGAGGCGGTGGCGACCAACCGCATCATCGATGCCGTCCTGTTGGAGGCGATCAGGCCGTTGGCCAAGGTGACGCTGCTCAGGCCCTCGGAGGTCTATTGCGACCAGGATTGCCCGGTCGTGGAGGGGGGCGTGTGGCTGTTCCAGGATGCCGGCCATTTCACCGTGGCAGGGGCCCAGCGCATGGGCGAGCGCGCCGCGCCGGTGTTCGCGAGGTTCCTGTCGGACGATTAGGTGGCGCTATTCGCTATCGGTTGCGGCGCTTGCGGCCGCGGCCAATGCCGGCGACGCCGCGACGATCCGTGCGCCTGCGAGCTCCGAGCCCTGCGCCGTGAGGTGACCATCGTCCCAGGCGAGCGGCGCGCCGTCGGCGGTCTGGAGCACGCAATCTCCTGCCGGACACAGCAGCGCGAGCAGCGAAACGTATTCGGTCTGCGCCACGTCCGTCAGCAGCGTGCGCATGAAGTCGTCGACCTCGCCGAGCAGATCCAGCATGTGCCCGTCGGTACCGACGCCGAACCGCTTCGCCGCGATCAGCAGATGCGGTAGCGGACGATCGAATTGCGGGCCCGGCCCGACCACCACCACCTTGCTGCCGGTGTCCGCAATCGCCTTGATCGTGGCGAGCAGGCTCGCCTGTGCGGCCGGCGTCGTCGCGGTGCGCGTCCAATTGCCCGAGAGCACGACGATGTCGGGCGTGAGCTCGCGCACCAGCCGAGGCAGCCGGCGGTTGAAATTCGTGCAGGCGGCGGACTGGCCCGCTTCGGCGTGAGGGACGCATTGCGCAAGGCTGGCGCGCAGTAGCGAGGCCTGGGGCATGGCTCGCGTCAGGCCATGGATGAGGTGAGCGGCGTGACTGTCGCCCCACACCAGGATGCGCGGGCGCGGGCCTTTGGCAAGGCATGACGGCTGCAGCGCCTCGAACGTCTGGCCCGGATCGAGGAAGCAGGTGCCGCTCTCATAGACGGACTTATGATCGTAGCTGATGAATTCCGCTATCGCCCGCTCCCGCGGCGAGAAGCGGGCGGGAAAGCCGGCAAGTCCGATGATCGAGAGTGACGCCAGCAGCACGACCGATGCGCTCGCGACCAGCGCGCGCGCCGCGATCGGCGACTGCGCGCGCCTCGCCGGCTGCTCGATCAGATAGAAGCTCGTCAGCGCCAGCACGGTGCAGGCTCCAAGCAGCGCCAGCTTGTCCGCGATCGAGCTCGGCGGACCCCAGACGGCCGTCGCCAGCGAGACGACGGGCCAGTGCCAGAGATAGAGCGAGTAGGACCACAGCCCGATCGCGATCATCGGTTTGACCGCGGTCAGCACGGCCTTGCTCGGGGTCGGATTGGCCCAGATCACGGCGGCGGCGCCGAGGCACGGCAGCAGCGCGGCCGTGCCGGGATAGGGCGTGTGCGGCGAGAACAGGTTGACGGCGGCGGCGAGTGCGATCCAGCCCAGTGCTGCCACCGCAATCCTGAGCCGTTGGCTTTGCGGTGCCGGCAGGGCTTCCACGGCCAGCAGCGCGCCGAGCGCGAGCTCCCAGACCCGGGCCGGCAACAGAAAGAACGCGGCGGCGGGTTGCAGCCGGGTCTGGATCACACAGAGCAGGAACGAGGTCGCGCAGACCGCGGCGAAGCTCGCAAGCATCAGCGACCGCCGCAGCGCGAAGGCGGCGAGCGCCAGCGTGGGGAACAGCAGATAGTACTGCTCCTCGACCCCGAGCGACCAGGTGTGCAGCAGCGGCTTGGTGATGGCGGCGGCGTCGAAATAGCCCTGCTGCGACCACAGCAGGATGTTGGAGCAGAAGACGAGGACGGCCAGCGCTTGGTGCGCCACGGACACTGCATCTCGCGGCAACAGGATCACGCTGGCGCCGAGCAGGGTGACGCACAGCATCGCGAGGGCGGCGGGCAGGATGCGCCTGGCACGGCGCCGGTAGAACGCCGCGAATGAGAACGTTCCGGTCCGCACCTCCGCATGAATGATCCGCGTGATGAGGAAGCCCGAGATGACGAAGAAGATGTCGACGCCGACATAGCCGCTGCGAAACGGCGAGATGTCGTAGTGGAACGCGATCACCGAGATCACTGCGAAGCCGCGCAGGCAGTCGATGTCGGGACGATAGTCGGTTGCGCTCAATGGGTCTGTCCGGACGCTCGCATCTGGCCGCGGCCATCAATGCCCGACGGTCACCGCACGCGGGCGACCCTGTTAGGCTCCGATTGCAACCGCATTGAGGGATTCCTGCGGCACGGTTGATCGTGCAAACAGGACACAATGCCATCGAATTGACATCGCAGCGGGAATCCGCGGCTTGCCTTCACAGACTTGCCTCAATGGCGTGATGGCCTTGTCGGAGTTCATGCGTCGAGCGAGCGTGTCATGTGTACATTGGGGCGGAAGGCCGGCCGGGCCGGATTGTTGTGCGGCGTTGTTCTATTTCAGATTGTAGTTGGCGTTTCGCTTGCGCGAAGCGCCGAGCCGGGCGGCTCCTCACCATCCGCAGGCGAGGTGGCCAAGGATCAGGGCAAGGACAGCGGGCCGTTCGGCGGATGCGAGCCGATCGGGTTGACGGCGTCGGGCGAGCTGGTGTTCCCGCTGGAATGCAAGAAGCTGATCAAGAAGCCGGCCGAGGCGCCCGTTGCCGAGGACAAGATCCCTGCAGACGACAAGACCGCGTCGGTCAATCCTGGGCCGTCCGTTCCGAGCCAGGCTGCCAGCGCCGACATTTCGGCCGGTGCCGAGGTCAAGCCTGTCGCGGCTGCGGAGGCGGCTGCGACGACATCCGCCGCCTCGGCTGAGCCGAAGCAGGCCGCAGTTACGGACAAGCAGGATGCGGCTCCGAAGGCCGCCGCAGCAGAGCCAGTCGCCGGTAAGCCGTCCCTGACCAAGCCGTCCGTGAAATCGCCGTCGACGGCGGCGGCAGCAGCGACCAAGCCGTCCTCTGCCAAGCCGTCCTCCGCCAAGACGGCCGCGGCCAATCCGCCCGCGACGACGCCACCCCCAGCCAGGGCCTCATCGGGCAAGCCGTCATCCGGCAAGGCGGCCCAGGCGCAGGCCGTTGTGGTCGCCGTCAGGGATGCAGCGGTCAAGGATGGCGGCAGGACATCGCGCATGGTCGCCAGCCGGCCGATGATCGTGATGGCGAGGCCTGCGGCCGCAACCCCGACCGCGGCCCGGCTGCATCCGGAGGACAAGCCCCGGCTGCGCACAGCGGGTGTGCCGGCCTGCGTCCAGTTCCGCAGCTACAACCCGGCGACGCGCAGCTATCGCGGCTTCGATGGCCATATCTATGCGTGCCGGTGAGGGCTGCCGCTCGATCGCCGGTTTGGTCTGGAGGGCGGCGAGTGACGTGACAGCCTGCCGCCCAAGGGCGGCAGCGAGGTCGGGCGGTGCGGCGCCGGAGCTGCTATAGAACGTGAGTCTTCATCTCCGTTCCCCGCCGCGGTCGCTTCCGATTCGACATGACAGAGCCTCAGTCCCACCTGTTCGAGATGCGCCGGCTGGAATCGCTGTCCAACACCATCTTCGGTGTGGCGATGACGCTTCTCGCCTACGACCTGCCGAAGCCCAATTTCGCGCATATGCCCGGCTGGATCGACCTGGCGCATACCTATTCCGGCCGTCTCGCCGGGCTGGTCCTCAGCTTCATCATCGCCGGCGTGTTCTGGATCAGCCACCACCGGCGGCTGGCCCGGCAGCCGTTCGCGGGCCGGCCCGTGGTCATCCTGAATCTGTTCTTCCTGTTGTCGATCGTGCTGCTGCCGGTGACCAACGGGCTCTACGGCGGCTACAGGCTGAGCAGCGCGGTCGCCGTCCTCTATGGCCTGCATCTGACGATCATTGCGTCGCTGAACGCCGCGCTGTGGTGGCTCGCGCTTCCAAGCGGCCGCCATGCCGAGATCGCCGGCGCGATCTTTCCCGTCATCGTGTTCGTGCCGGGCATCGTGATCGCAGCGCTTGCACCGGAGTACGTGCAGTATTTCTGGATGCTCGGCTTCGGCGGCTTCCTGGCGCGGCGGTTCGTCCGCAGTGAGCCGGCGCCCCCGGCACCGTCCGCCGGGGAACGGGCGGAGGTGCCATAAAAA
Source organism: Bradyrhizobium sp. SZCCHNRI3043 (assembly GCF_032377735.1). Taxonomy (NCBI): domain Bacteria; kingdom Pseudomonadati; phylum Pseudomonadota; class Alphaproteobacteria; order Hyphomicrobiales; family Nitrobacteraceae; genus Bradyrhizobium; species Bradyrhizobium sp. SZCCHNRI3043. The sequence goes on along the minus strand of NZ_JAUHID010000018.1, from coordinate 30,130 downwards.
ACGCGGCGAGCCGTGAGACCCGCCGCGCTTCCGTTCTTGAACTCGCTGGTCCAGGGCCGAGACCGCCCCGTTGCCAAGCCGCGATGGCGCAATCCGCTGACGAATCACGCCCTCAAACGTCGCTCATGAAGAGCCGCTCAGCGGGCGATCCCAGCGAGGTGACAGCGCTTGGTGAAAGACACTGGATCACCTCCTTTCGTTGTTGATGGTGACGCCAATATAGGACGGTCCGGACGGCGAGGGTAGGGGGCAGATTACGGAACCGGCCGCCGCCGGCGTGCCGCGCCGCGGTCTCGATGTCGCGCGCTGCCATCGCTTCGGGCCGTTCCATCAGGCCCGATCCGGGACCCATCTGCTTCGAAACCCCGCCCCGAAGAGGTTGAGACCCGCCGCGGACCATGTTAGGGAACGCCCTGATGCGGGTGTAGCTCAATGGTAGAGCAGCAGCCTTCCAAGCTGAATACGAGGGTTCGATTCCCTTCACCCGCTCCAGTATTTTCAGCCACTTAGCCAAAGGTAGGTTCTCTTTGGTGGCAAGTATGGTGGCAACCATTTTACCTGACGATTCATTTTCAAATAGAACACTGACCCATGAGAATCATGCTGGACAGTAATGTGCATGATCTGGTTGCGGCCGATCAGGTTGTGATCGGAGCGATTCAGGAGCGCATCGCGGACGGTCAATTGACGCTCGTTAGCACCCACGTTCAGCGCGATGAGCTGTCGCTGGCTCCAGAGCCGAAGCGCGCTGCTTTGTTGGAGATATACGGACTGGCTGGGAAGGTATCGACAACCGGCGCAATTTGGGACGTTTCAGAGTGGGATGAATGCAGTTGGGGCCGCAATGCAGTCAACGCCTCAATCGTCGCGCACATGGCAGGAAATACGAAGCACGCGGAAGACGCGCTGATAGCTGCAACGGCTGCGGACGAGTCTGATGTTTTGGTAACAAACGAAACCCGGCTCGCCGCAAGAATTCATCGCGCCGGGTTTTCGGTCAAGGTTTGGTCGTGGAGTGAATTCGTCGGGTGGTTGACTGTTTGCCGGCCCGAACTGTGACCTCTTACTTGTTAGCCGTCACCACCGCTGCGTCAACGCCAGCCAGCATGACGCCGCACTAGATTTGGCCTGGTCGCTACGAACTCCACGTCAGCCCTTTAGCTGGTAGCCAACCTTCCCAATCCGGAGGCAGTTGGGAATAGCTCGCTTGTTTTCTGTAGCTCCCAACGACGGGTATCAGGTTGTCGCAGGAGCAGAACTTGTCGACGACAGCTTCCTTGATGGCATGAGCGGCTCTCTTTCCCAGTCTGGCTTCTTCGCTGCGGAACCTTGTCCAAAGCAAGACTTCGATGAACTCATGGACGAGAACGCTGTTGAAATCCAATCCCTTCATTTCCGGATAGCTTACGACCAACCGCGGCGCCATCGATGCGCCATTGTGCGACCCGCCCGGACCAAACTTGGTGACATGGACGCGCACGACCTTTGGCAACTGTCGCGTAAGCTGCGCAACGAAATCGGAAGCAAATCGATCCTCCACCCGCCGCCATGACTGCACGACGCGCTCCAAACTGGCGCCCGGCAAGTCGTGACGCACGATCGCGTCGCGCAGTCTCTCATCTGAAAACTGAGCTATACCTTGCTCGATCTCCGCTTTGAGTGCATCTGGCCAGGTCACATCATATTTCTCGGTTCGAAAGAATTCGAGATTTCCAAGTTGGAAGCGGACGTGTGAGGCCTCGTCTTCGATCGTTGAAGAAAAGCGGAACTCCATGATGGCTACCTTCGTGAAACGCCAGTTGAACGACCGTCGACCGGAGCCGACGTGCCCCGATGCAAGGGTTCAATTCCCTTTATTTCAAATATTTCCAGCTCCGAGAAGCCGTTGCAGCGTCGGTCACATTGGCCGAATCGCCTAGTCGCAAGAGACGCGGTTGCCCATCCGTCGGCACGTCCTGCCGTCGCTGAAATAGGTCGTGTTTCCGATCGTATGCGCCGACGTGCCGTCGCTGTAGTAGGTGTGGTTGCCGATCTGCTGCGAGCTGCTGCCGTCGTTGTTGTAGGTGAAGCGCCCGATCTGCTGTGACGAGGAGCCGTCGTTCCAATAAGTGTTGTTGCCGATCCGCTGCCCCGAGGTCCCGTCGTCGCACAGGATCTGGTTGCCGATGAACTGGCAGGTCTCGGCCTGGGCCGCTGTCGCCGCCCACAGGCCGAACGCGATCGCGAGAACGTTGCGCATGAGGTCGATTCCCGAGGTTGCAACATCCAATCGCAACCCACGTGCGAGCGCAACGGAAAACGATCCGCGGTGATCTGCGCGGATCAACGTCCGGCGCCGCGCGTCCTGGTCTTGCCGGCGGCTCCGCCGACCCGGAACGCCCGCATCTGACCACTCAGGAAGCGCAGCAGGTGACCGGCGGCATGCGGCAGCTCGCGGCCGCGCCGGGTGATGACGCAGGCTTCGCTCGAGGCCAGCAGGCCGTTGTCGACCGGCACGGCAGCGAGTGAGCCGTCGGCAAGATCGGCGGCGATCGAGAAGGCGGGCAAGAGCGTCAGGCCGAGGCCGCTCTTGACGAAGTGGCGGAGCACGTTGATCGAGCTGGTGGTCAGCTTCGGCGACAGAGCGATGCGTTCGGCGGCCTCCGCCATCGCCACGATCTGGCGCGTGCCGTAGCTCGGATGCATCAGTCCGAGCGGGTGGTCGGCGAGCTCGCGCAGGCGCAAGGGACGGCCGAGCCGCGCCAGCGCGTGATCCGGCGGCATGATCGCGCACAGCGGCTGCCGGCTCGCGGTGGCGATCCGGATGCGGGGATCGGCGCCCGGATTGAACACCAGCCCGATGTGATGGCGATCCTCGGCAACGGCATTGACGACCTCGTTGGTGCCGGCGAGATCGAACGCCATGGTGAGGTCGGGATGGCGCTGCCAGAACCGGCCGAGCGGGCCGGACATCAGGTCGCTGACGAAACCCTCACCGAGCACGATGTCGACATGGCCGCGCTTGAGGCCCTGCAGTTCGCGCAACTTCGCGACGGTGTCGGCCTGGTCGGCCTGCCATTGTCGGAAGCGCTCGACCAGCAGCGCGCCGGCCTCGGTGGCGCGGATGCCGCGGCTGAGCCGCTCGAGCAGGGTCAGGCCGAGCTCCTTCTCCAGCAGTGCGATCTGCCGGCTGATCACCGACGCGTTGACGTCGAGCGCTTCCGCGGCGGCGCGTACCGAGCCGAGGCGGATCGCCTCGTGCAGATAGTGCAGGCGGTGGTGATCGAGCAGGGCGGACATGGCTTCGGAAACTGTTGACCTCAGGGCAACACTAGCGGCGGAGGGCGCTGATGTCTGCTCCGGATTGGTGCGGCTACGCTGCCGAGGCAAATCCTGGCAGGAGGCCACGTGACGGCGATCGGCATCATCGGACTTGGCAAGATGGGGCGCGGCATGGCGCTGACGCTGAAGGGCGCCGGCTTTGCCGTCACCGGCTATGACGCGCTCGCCGCGATGCGAACGGCGCTGGCGGCCGAGGGCATCGCGATTGCCGACGGCATTGGCGGCGTGATCGCCGCCGCCGACATCGTCATCCTGTCGCTGCCGACCGCCGGCATCGTCGCCGATGTCGTGGAGGGCGCCGGCGGCATCCTCGCGCAGGCCAGGCCCGGCGTCGTCATCGTCGACACCTCGACCTCGCATCCCGAGACCTCGCGCCGGCTCGCAGCCCTTCTCAAGGCGCGCGGCATGGGCTTCGTCGATGCGCCCGTCAGCGGCGGACCGAAGGGCGCGGCGAGCGGCACGATGACCATGGTGATCGGCGCCGACGACGCGGATCTGGCGCGTGTGATGCCGGTGCTGGATCGCATGAGCGCCAAGCGCGTCCATGTCGGCGGCGTCGGCGCCGGCAACGTCGCCAAGATCGTCAACAATCTCCTCTGCGCCGCGCACCTGCTCACCGCCGCGGAGGCGCTGCGCATCGCCGATGCGGCGGGCGTCGATGCCGAGCGGCTGCTGGAAGGTCTGAATGCCGGCTCGGGCCGCTCCGGCGTCACGCTCGTCAACGTGCCCAATTGGATTCTCAACGGCGCCTTCGATTCCGGCTTCACCATGCAGCTGATGCGCAAGGACGTCAGGCTCGCGGCGCAGCTCATCGGTGAGCTCGGACTGTCGCTGCCGATGGCCGCCGACACCGCGCGCATCTGGGCGGACAGCGCCGCCAGCATTGCCGACACTGATGATTTCAACCGCATCGTCGAGCTGCAGCTCGGTTCGATGGCGAAGCCGTGAGCCTGCCGCCATGACCCATTTCATCGATCCCCGCCTGCGCGCCGCGACGCTACCGTTCTGGCCTGACTTGGAGGCCGTTGGCTCCCATGTCGGCGGTGACCTCATCGTCGGCGATGGCGCGACGGTCTCGGTGAATGATCCCGCCACCGGCAGATTGCTGTTCACCTATGCCGATGCCGGCGCCGATGTGGCGGCCAAGGCGGCGGCAGCTGCTGTGGCGGGGCAGGCGGAGTGGGCGAATCTGACCGCCGCGGGCCGCGGCCGCGTGATGCAGGCGGTGGCACGGGCGATCCTCGCCGCGGCCGAGCCGCTGGCGCATTTGGAATCACTGTCCGCCGGCAAGCCGATCCGCGACACCAGGGGCGAGGTCGCCAAGGTCGCGGAGATGTTCGAGTACTATGCCGGCTGGGCCGACAAATTCCACGGCGACGTCATCCCGGTGCCTTCGAGCCATCTCAACTACACGCGTCGCGAGCCGATGGGCGTGGTGCTGCAGATCACGCCGTGGAACGCGCCAATCTTCACCGCGGGCTGGCAGATCGCGCCCGCCATCAGCATGGGCAACGCCGTGCTGCTCAAGCCGTCGGAGCTGACGCCGCTGACGTCGCTGGCGCTGGCAAGCATCGCCGAACGCGCGGGCCTGCCGAAGGGCGTCGTCAACGTGCTCGCGGGTTTCGGCCACACCACGGGGCAGGCCGCGCTGGGCCAGCCTGCGGTCAGGAAGGTCGTGTTCGTCGGTTCGGTACCGACCGGGCGGCTGATCGGCGAGGCTGCGGCGCGCAGGCTGTTGCCGTCGGTGCTCGAGCTCGGCGGCAAGTCCGCCAACATCGTGTTCGCCGATGCCGATCTCGAACGCGCCGCCGTCGGCGCGCAGGCCGCGATCTTCGGCGGCGCCGGACAGAGCTGCGTCGCCGGCTCCAGGCTGCTGGTGCAGGGCGCGGTCTATGACCGCTTCGTCGATCTGGTCGCGAAAGGCGCGGCGAAGATCAGATGCGGCGATCCGCTGTCGGCGGACACCGAGATCGGTCCGATCAACAACGCCAAGCAATATGATCACGTGCTGTCGATGATCCGTGAAGGCGCGGCCGAGGGGGCCGAGGTCGCCGCTGGCGCAACTGGCGTGGCGCAGGACGGCGGATATTTCGTCAAGCCGACCGTGCTCAAGAACGTCACCAACGCCATGGGCATCGCGCGCAAGGAGGTGTTCGGTCCGGTCGTCGCCGCGATCCGCTTCGACACCGAGGCGGAGGCGATCGCGATCGCCAATGACAGCGAGTTCGGCCTCGCGGGCGCGGTGTGGACCAGGGATGTCGCGCGCGCGCATCGCGTCGCAGCACAGGTCAAGGCCGGGACGTTCTGGATCAACGCCTACAAGACCATCAACGTCGCCTCGCCGTTCGGCGGCTACAACAACAGCGGCCATGGCCGCTCCTCCGGCGTCGAGGCGCTCTACGAATACACGCAGGTGAAGAGCGTGTGGGTCGAGACCGCGGCCGAGCCGGCCGTGGCGTTCGGCTACGCGCCGGGCTTGCGCGATTGAGCAGGCATGGCATGATCGGTGCAAGAGCTGCGCGCCACGGAACGATCACTTAGTTCCGAAATAGGGAACGGAAACATGCCGCGCTTCGTCAACGTCGCCATTGGTCAGCTCGGTCCGATTGCCAAGAGCGAAACACGGACCGCGGTGGTTGCGCGACTGATGGCGTTGATGCGGCAGGCGCACGCCAATGGCTGCGACCTGATCGTTTATCCCGAGCTGGCGCTGACGACGTTCTTCCCGCGCTGGTACATGGCCGATCAGGCCGAGATCGACCTCTATTTCGAGCGCGAGATGCCAGGGCCGGAAACGCAGGCCTTGTTCGCGCTCGCGAAGGAGCTGCGCGTCGGCTTCTGCCTGGGCTATGCCGAGCTGGCGCTCGAGGACGGCATCGTACACCGCTACAACACGGCCATTCTCGTCGACAAGACCGGCGCGATCGTCTCGAAATACCGCAAGGTGCATCTGCCGGGCCATGCCGAGCACGAGCCGTGGCGCAAGTTCCAACATCTGGAAAAGCGCTATTTCGAGCCGGGCAAAAGTTTCGGCGTCGCCAGCGCCTTTGGCGGCGTGATCGGCATCGCGATCTGCAACGACCGCCGCTGGCCCGAGACCTATCGCGTGATGGGGCTGCAGGGCGTCGAGATGGTGCTGATCGGCTACAACACGCCGGTGCACAATCCGCCCGCACCGGAGCATGACGACCTTTCGCTGTTCCACAACCGCCTGGTGATGCAGTCCGGTGCCTATCAGAACGGCACCTGGGTGATCGGCGTCGCCAAGGGCGGCATCGAGGAGGGCATCGACCACATCGCCGGCAGCTGCATCATCGCACCCTCGGGCGAGATCGTGGCGGCCTGCGCCACCAAGGGCGACGAGATCGCGCTGGCGCGCTGTGACCTCGATTTGTGCAGATCCTATAAGCAGACGATCTTCAATTTCGACGTCCACCGCCAGCCGCAAGCCTATGGCATGATCGTCGAACGCAAGGGCGAGCGGCTGATGGCGGATGGCTCGCCGGTGCGCAAGTCGTGATGCGGCCAGCTGGCACACTGCGTAGGGTGGGCAAAGGCGCAGCCGTGCTGTTTCCAAATGTGAGACCGCAATGGCGCCGTGTGCACCGTCTTGCGGCGGAGTGTGCGGCGCGATGGTGGGCACGGCGCCACGGTGACCTCGGACGTGGAGGGATTATCGCATCGCCTTTGCCCACCCTACGGCACCTGCGCCCTTGCGCCTCATGCCTCATTTGCGTTCAAATGAATCCCCTTCGCGCGCATGGCATGGGCCTTGCTTACAATTTCGGCAATTGAACTCAGGCAAGTTGCATCAGGAGAGAACATGGATCGCAGAACGGTATTGAAGGGATTGGCGGGCGCGAGTGGCCTGGCGCTGACGGGGTTCGCGGCGCCGGCGATCGCGCAAGGCGCGTCCGCACGGACGCTGCGTTTCGTGCCGCAGGCCAATCTCGCCAATTTCGATCCGATCTGGGGCACGCAATATGTGGTCCGCAATGCGGCCGCGATGGTGTGGGACACGCTGTACGGCATCGACGACCAGTTCGTGCCGCAGCGCCAGATGGTGGAATCCGAAGAGGTCTCCTCTGACGGCCTGACCTGGACCTTCAAGCTGCGCCCGGGCCTGAAATTCCACGACGGCGCGCCGGTGCTCGCCAAGGACGTCGTCGCCAGCCTCACGCGCTGGTCGGCGCGCGATCCGATGGGGCTGATGCTGAAGGCGCTGCAGAACGAGCTCACGGCCGTCGACGACAAGACCTTCAAATGGGTGTTGAAGCAGCCCTATCCGAAGATGCTGTTCGCGCTCGGCAAGGGCAATGCGCCCTGCGCCTTCATCATGCCCGAGCGCATTGCGCAGACCGACCCGTTCAAGCAGATGTCGGAATATGTCGGTTCTGGCCCGTTCAAGTTCGTCAAGGGCGAGTGGGTGCCGGGCGCCAAGGCCGTGTTCGAGAAGTTCACCGACTACGTGCCGCGCCAGGAGAAGCCGGTGTGGCTCGCCGGCGGCAAGCAGGTGCTGGTCGATCGCGTCGAATGGGTGATCATGCCGGATCCCGCGACCGCGGCCGCCGCGTTGCAGAACGGCGAGGTCGACTGGTGGGAGAACCCGATCACCGATCTCGTGCCGGTGCTGAAGGGCAACAAGAACATCGGCGTCGACATCGGCGATCCCTTGGGCAATGTCGGCTCGTTCCGCATGAACCACCTGCATGCGCCGTTCAACAACGTGAAGGCGCGCCAGGCAATCCTGATGGCGATGAGCCAGGAAGATTATATGCGCGCGCTGGTCGGCGACGACAACGCGCTGTGGAAGCCGCTGCCCGGCTTCTTCACGCCGGACACGCCGCTCTATACCGAGGCGGGCGGCGACATCCTCAAAGGCAAACGCGATTTCGCGGCGGCCAAGAAGCTGCTCGAGGAGGCCGGCTACAAGGGTGAGCCGATCACCTGCGTCGTCGCGCAGGACCAGCCGATCACCAAGGCGTTCGGCGACGTTACCGCTGATCTCCTGAAGAAGCTCGGCATGACCGTCGACTTCGTCGCCACCGATTGGGGCACCGTCGGCGCCCGCCGCGCGCAGAAGACGCCGCCTTCGCAAGGCGGCTGGCACATGTTCCACACCTGGCACGCAGGCGCCGACTGCATTAACCCGGCCGCCTACACCGCGCTGCGCGCCAATGGCGACAAGGCCTGGTTCGGCTGGCCGACCAGCGAGCCCGTGGAAAAGGAGATCACCAACTGGTTCGCCGCCAAGTCGCTCGACGAGGAGAAGGCGGTTGCCGCGCGCATCAACAAGGCCGCGCTCGACGACGTCGTGTTCGCGCCGACCGGCTTCTTCCTCGGCTACACCGCGTGGCGCAAGAACGTCTCCGGCGTGACCAAGGGGCCGATCCCGCTGTTCTGGGGCGTGTCGAAGACGGCGTAAAGCGAAAGACGTCTCATGCTCGCTTATGCGCTCCGACGAGTCCTGTCGACGCTGCCGGTGATGGCGATCGTCGCGCTGTTCGTCTTCAGCCTGCTGTACATCGCGCCGGGCGATCCGGCCGTTGTCATCGCAGGCGACCAGGCGAGTCCGGCCGACGTCGAGCGCATCCGCGCCAATCTCGGACTGGACCAGCCATTCCTGGTCCAGTTCGGCAGTTGGGTGTGGCGTCTGCTGCACTTCGATCTGGGCACCTCGATCTTCACCAACCTGCCGGTGTCGGCCCTGATCGCCCAGCGGATCGAGCCGACCTTGTCGCTGATGATGGTGACTTTGGTCCTCACCATCATCGTCGCGGTGCCGCTCGGCGTCATCGCGGCGTGGAAGGCAGGGACCTGGATCGACCGCATCATCATGGCCTTTGCCGTGTTCGGCTTCTCGGTGCCGGTGTTCGTCGTCGGCTACATCCTGGCCTATGTGTTCGCGCTGAAGTTCGACTGGCTTCCGGTGCAGGGCTACACGCCGCTGGCCCAAGGCGTCTGGCCGTGGCTGCAGAACCTGATCCTGCCCGCGGTCGCGCTCGGCTGCGTCTACATCGCCCTGATCGCGCGCATCACCCGCGCCGCCATGCTCGAGGTGCTGCAGCAGGACTATATCCGCACCGCCCGCGCCAAGGGGCTGGGGCAGGGCGGCATCCTGTTCATTCATGCGCTGAAGAATGCCGCGGTGCCGATCGTCACCGTGGTCGGCATCGGCATCGCGCTTCTGATCGGTGGCGCCGTCGTCACCGAGAGCGTGTTCGCCATTCCGGGTCTCGGCCGGCTCACCATCGATGCGATCCTGCGCCGTGACTATCCGGTCATCCAGGGCATCGTGCTCTTGTTCAGCTTCGTCTACGTGCTCGTCAATCTCCTGATCGACATCACCTACACCCTGGTCGACCCGAGGATCCGCTATTGACCGCCACGACATCCACATCGCCGCCGCCGGGCCTCGTCCTCGCCCCTGTTCTGCCCGACCTGATGGTTGCGCCGAAGATCCGGCGCGGCGCCATCGGCTTCCTGCGCAACCATCCGACGGTGGCGATCGGCGGCGCGCTGCTGCTGCTGCTCGTCATCATCGGCGTGTTCGCGCCGTTCCTCTTCACCGTCGATCCCACCGCGATCGCGCCGGCCAAGCGCACGCGGCTGCCGTCGGCGGATTTCTGGTTCGGCACCGATGCGCTCGGCCGCGACATCTATTCGCGCGTGCTCTATGGCACCCGTGTCTCGCTCACGGTTGGCCTCGCGGTGGCGCTTGGCGCCTCCTTGATCGGGCTCACGATCGGTCTCGTCGCCGGCTTCGTGCGCTGGGCCGACGGCGTGCTGATGCGCTGCATGGACGGGCTGATGTCGATCCCGCCGATCTTGCTGGCGGTGGCGCTGATGGCGCTGACGCGCGGCAGTGTCGGCAACGTCATCCTCGCCATCACCATCGCCGAGATCCCGCGCGTGGCGCGGCTGGTGCGCGGCGTCGTGCTGTCGTTGCGAGAGCAACCCTATGTCGATGGCGCCGTCGCCTCGGGCACGCGAACGCCGATGGTTATCCTGCGCCACATCCTGCCGAACACGACCGCGCCGATGCTGGTGCAGGCGACCTACATCTGCGCCAGCGCCATGATCACCGAGGCGATCCTCTCCTTCATCGGCGCCGGCACGCCGCCGACCATTCCGTCCTGGGGCAACATCATGGCCGAGGGCCGCGCGCTGTGGCAGGTCAAGCCCTACATCGTGTTCTTCCCGGCGGCGTTCCTGTCGGTGACGGTGCTCGCGGTAAATCTCGTCGGCGACGGCCTCCGCGACGCGCTCGACCCGCGCATGGCGAAGAGCCCATGAGCAGCGCAGTCAGAGATCGCCGGGAGCTCAAATGATGCCATTGCTCGAGGTCGAGAACCTGCAGGTTCATTTCCGCACCCCCACCGGCATCAACCGCGCCGTCGACGGCGTGTCGTTCCACGTCAATCCCGGCGAGACGCTCGCCATCGTCGGTGAATCCGGCTGCGGCAAGTCGGTCACGTCGATGTCGATGATGCGCCTGATCCCGGAGCCGCCCGGCAAGATCGCCGGCTCCATCCGCCTCGAGGGCAGGGAGATCCTGACGCTCTCCGACCGCGAGATGCGCGCGCTTCGCGGCAACGACATCTCGATGATCTTCCAGGAGCCGATGACCAGCCTCAACCCGGTGCTGACGGTTGGCCGCCAGATCGGCGAGACCTTGCGGCTGCATCAGGGGCTCGACCAGGCGCAGGCGGAGGCGCGCGCGGTGGAGATGCTGACCCTGGTCGGCATCCCCGAGCCGGCACGGCGCGTGCGCGAATATCCGCATCAGCTCTCCGGCGGCATGCGCCAGCGCGTGATGATCGCGATGGCGCTCGCCTGCAATCCAAAGCTCCTGATCGCCGACGAGCCGACCACCGCGCTCGACGTCACCATCCAGGCGCAGATCCTCAAGCTGATGCTGGAACTGAAGCAGCGCGTCGGCGCGGCGATCATCCTGATCACCCATGATCTCGGCGTCGTTGCCGAGGTCGCCGAGCGGGTGATGGTGATGTATGCGGGCCGCAAGGTCGAAGAAGCGCCGGTGAGGGAACTGTTCCGAAGCCCCCGCCATCCCTACACGCAGGGCCTGCTCGGCGCGCTGCCGAAGCTCGGCTCGTCGCTGTCGGGCGAGATCAAGCGGCTCGCGGAGATTCCCGGCCAGGTGCCGGACCTCAAGCAGCGCATCGAGGGCTGCGTGTTCGCCGGCCGCTGCGCGCTCGCCACCGATGTGTGCCGGCAATATGCGCCGGGGCTGGAGCAGAAGGCGCCGCACCACATCGCTGCCTGTCACTTCGCCGCCAAGGAGCAGGCCGCCGCATGAGCGCTCCCTTGCTGCAGGTCAACGACCTCAAGAAGCATTTTCCGATCCGCAGCGGCCTGTTCGGCCGAGCCAAGAGCCGGGTGCACGCCGTCGACGGCGTGTCGTTCGAGATCGCGCGCGGCGAGACCCTGTCGATGGTCGGCGAATCCGGCTGCGGCAAGTCGACCGTCGGCCGCGCCATCCTGCGGCTGTTCGACATCACGGCCGGACAGATCGTGCTCGACGGCCTGCGCATCGACGATCTCGGCCCGCACCGCCTGCGCGAGATGCGCCGCCGCGTGCAGGTCGTGTTCCAGGATCCGTTCTCCAGCCTCAATCCGCGGATGCGCATCCGCGACATCCTCGCCGAGCCGATCAACAATTTCGGCCTCTCCAAGACTGCGGCCGAGCGCGATGCGCGCATTGCCGAGCTGATGGAGATCGTCCGGCTGCCGCGCGACGCCGTGAACCGCCGCCCGCACGAATTCTCCGGCGGCCAGCGCCAGCGCATCGGCATTGCACGCGCGCTCGCCGCCAAGCCCGACCTGATCGTTTGTGACGAGGCGGTGTCGGCGCTCGACGTCTCCGTCAAGGCGCAGATCGTCAACCTGCTGCAGGATTTGCAGCGCGAGTTCGGCCTCGCGCTCCTCTTCATCAGCCACGACCTCGCCATCGTCGAGCACATGACGCACCGCGTCGCCGTGATGTATCTCGGCCGCATCGTCGAGCTCGCCCCGCGCCGCCAGATCTTCGCGTCCCCCGGCCATCCCTATACCAGGGCGCTTCTCTCAGCCGTCCCAATTCCCGAGCCCGGCGCCGAGCGCACCCCGATCATTCTCAAGGGCGATGTTCCCAGCCCCGTCAACCCGCCCAAGGGCTGCCGCTTCAACACCCGCTGCCCGCTCGCATTCGACCGCTGCCGAGTGGAGGCGCCCGAGCTGCGTCTGAAGGGCGAGGACCAGTGGGTGGCGTGCCATCTGGAGAATGTGTAGTTGTAGTCGTGTAGGCGCTACGCGGCGAAAGCCGCGCAGCGACGTGCCCACGGCCCGGTGCGAATGACAGCTTGACGCACGAGACCGTCGGGCCGATCGTCGTTGCAAGCGCAGCGAAGCAATCCAGAATCGTTCCGCGGCGGCAGTCTGGATTGCTTCATTGCGCTCGCCATGACGGAGGAGAGATGGTGCGTTTCTCGCGCGGATCTGTCTGGGTGCGGCGCGTAGCCCGCATGAGCGATAGGCGGCGCGCGGGACGCGCGTCGGCGCCAGCGACATGCGGGGTCTCACGTGCCGTGTCGGTGAACCCGGATGTCGCTGCGCTCATCCGGGCTACGTGACGACTGATCCGCGTCTCCGCTCTCCCGCCAACCTCCGTTGTCGTCCCGAGCAAGCCACGACGGCGCGAAGCGGCGGCGGGGCGCCGACCCGGGACCTATCCTCCGTAAAGGCCGTTGGGCTGCGGACGTCGGGCCATCTCACGTCACCAATCCCCCGTGGTTATGGGTCCCTGCGTACGCCGGGAAGACAGCGGAGTTTTGGGAGGCTGCGAGACTCTGCGGCGAGCGGCCGCGATGCGCGTGGGGGACCCTGGGACCCATCGGCCGCACCGGCCTCGTCAATCGACGGCACGCGGCCCCGTCTCCAGCGGTGGAAGGCGGCATCGCTGCGCCGCGTGCCGGCGCTGCACCCCATGTTTGAGGAACGGTACCACAGCCGTGCCCGGTTCCGACCAGCCGTCGGCTCACCGGGGTACGGCCTCGGCCGCTTTAGGCTGCAAGCGATCGACTGAATTTCGTCCAATAGAACGTCGCAAAGCGCGATCTGCGACAACAGGGTGGCCTCTGTCGATTGGAGCGACGTCGGCCGATCGAGGCGCAGCTTTGCTGCGCGGAGTCTACTTAGCGATTTCAATACAGCCTGATTGGACAGGTCGCCGCCTCGAATATCGGTCATTTTTTTCTGCACCACGACTACACCAGACCCGTCGCATCAGAACCGATTTGGTTCAAAGCAATCGGTATGCCACGAAGGGGGCCGGGAGCGGACAACGCGACCTTGCGGATCCCTTCGGCGTCTGCAAAGCAGCGCCCAGGGACATCAATTGGCGGTCTGCAGTCGGTTCCGAATTTAGAACCTGGCACGTTGAGTTGACGATTTGCGTGCCTGATTGGCAACTTATCGCCTTTGGTCGAGCGATTGGCGACCTGCTGATAACGTATTGCAGTCGTGCCAGACTGCAAGATGATCGCTGTGCCCGGCGAGGGGATGACCTGGTGCACTGCCACTGAACTGGTAATCCCGACAAGATAAGTAATAGAATGCAACGTGACCGTCTTGATAAGCATGATAAGGACTCACTTCATATCGCCTCATATCGACAGGCGTGTGGACGTTGCCAGGCTCGCGTTGTGACAAGGTCATAAGTTCATCGCTTCGGTGACCTGCTTCGCAATATCGAGTATCTCAAGCGCCCAGCGTCGACGGTTGGGGGCGCTTGTCTTGATCACCTGATCCCCATTCCCTCAAAGCCGTCGAGCGGCACGCGAACGACGCCCGCTCAGGCTTGAGAGCCAATCATGAGGACTGTGTCCCATAGGAAACGTGAGACACTGGCGGTGTGTCAGTGGGCAGGATGATCACCGCCTCGTCCAGCACGGACCTCATGAGTTCCACGTCGTCGGGCTGAAATACTGGTCCCGTGCCGCCACGTTCGTCTCCTCTCTTGCGGCCGCAGAGAAGACCTGCGGCCTGTTCATCTCAACGAGATTGAAGCGCGTCGCGCAGCGATTTTGAAGTCATTCTCAAGTCCAGTCTCTGCAAACTTTGCTCAGAATTAGCTGCATCACTAGCCAATTACCCTTTCGAATTAACATGTGAGAAACGGGAACCTGATGGAACTGAGGCGCCTGCCGCCTGACGAAAGTGTTCGGAGGTTGACTTGGATCAGCCCGGAAGACGTACGCTCCAATATTTTGGCAAAAGCCATATAAGAGTGGGGACCGATCCTCCGATGAACCTCGACCGATCCGTGAGCCTGCTGAGCCGCGCTCCCGTCATTCGTACAGACGATCCGGAGGCGATGGAGCACGCGTTGCGTACGGTGTACGGGGCAACTGGATTCGCAGTCTCCAACGCAGATGGCTTCCAGGGGGTGGGCAACTACCTTCAGCTTGCGAGCATCGGCCTCGGCTTTTGTGCATATGGCGGCGCAAGGTCAGTCGTCGAGTTCCCGGAGAGCGACTTCGCGCGCCTGCAAATTGCCCTCAAAGGCAGCGCTGTGACCATTCTAAATGGCACGGCGATCGCGGTAACCGAGCGGCAGTCCTGCATAGTTGCGCCGGGCGAGCCCAACAAGATTGTGTTCGAGCCAGGTTATGAGCAGCTCATTCTTCGAATAAGCGCGAGGGCGTTGGAGCAGACATTGACGACGCTGCTCGGCGCAAAGCCAGCCGGTGTCCTCAAGTTTGATCCCATAGCGGCTGCGGTGCAGCCGAACGCTCTGGTTTTGCGCGATCTGGCGATGTTTCTCGCTCATCAGTTGGATGCGACGGCGACAGAGCTGCCACGCACGGTGCTCGTCGAACTGGAGCAGGCTCTCATCGTTTCCTTCCTGTCGGCTCACCGCCACAATTTCAGCGAGCTGTTGGAGAGAGCCGAAAAGGACGTCGCGCCGCAGATCGTTCGGCTGACCGAAGAGTATATCGAGGCCTCTTGGGGGCGCGCCATCACGATCGAGGAGCTGGCATCGCAGACAGGCGTCAGCATCCGCGCGCTCTCTGCTGCGTTTAAGAAGAGCCGCGGATACTCGCCGACGGCGTTTGCAAAAACGGTGCGATTGCGACAGGCAAAACAGATGCTCTCGGGGCCAGATCAGCGCACCTCCGTCTCTGCAGTCGCCTTCAATTGCGGCTTCGGAAATCTCGGACACTTCGCAAGAGACTATCGCGACATGTTCGGTGAGCTTCCATCCGAAACTCTGTCGCGCGGGCGGCGCGCCGCCTAGCTCGCCTGATAGAAGCGTCGGCCAGGACCATTCCCAAGAGCGCTGGGGCAGCAGCAAAGGTCGCTCAGAAACTGGAACCTCAAGCTATATCGGCGATGAAGGGAGCTGCGGCACCTCGCCGCTGACCGGGTTTTTCCCAGGTTTGAGTCCGGTCAAACCTGAGATACTATCCTTCGATGAACTTGGACCGATCCGTAAGCCTCCTGAGCCGCGCTCCCGTCATTCGTACAGACGATCCGGAGGCGATGGAGCACGCGTTGCGTACGGTCTACGGGGCAACTGGCTTCGCAGTCACCAAGGCAGATGGCTTCCTGGGGGTGGGCAACTACCTTCAGCTTACGAATATCGGCCTGGGCTTCTGTGCATATGGCGGGGCGAGGGCGGTCGTCAAGTTCCCGGAGAGCGACTTCGCGCGCCTGCAAATTGGCCTCAAAGGCAGCGCTTTGACCATTCTGAATCGCACGGCGATCGCGATAACCGAGCGGCAGTCCTGCATCGTTGCGCCTGGCGAACCCAACAGGATTGTGTTCGAGCCAGGTTATGAGCAGCTCATTCTTCGAATAGGCGCGAGGGCGTTGGAGCAGACATTGACGACGCTGCTCGGTGCAAAGCCAGCCGGTGTCCTCAAGTTTGATCCCATAGCGGCTGCGGTGCAGCCGAACGCTCTGGTCTTGCGCGATCTGGCGATGTTCCTCGCTCATCAGTTGGATGCTGCGGCTACAGAGCTGCCACGCACGGTGCTCGTCGAACTGGAGCAGGCTCTCATCGTTTCCTTCCTGTCGGCTCACCGCCACAATTTCAGCGAGCTGTTGGAGAGAGCCGAAAAGGACGTCGTGCCGCGGATCGTCCGGCTGGCCGAAGAGTATATCGAGGCCTCTTGGGACCGCGCCATCACGATCGAGGCGCTGGCATCACAGACAGGCGTCAGCATCCGCGCGCTCTATACTGCTTTCAAGAAGAGCCGCGGATACTCGCCGATGGCGTTTGCGAAAACGGTGCGATTGCGACGGGCAAAGCAGATGCTCTCGGGGGCAGATCAGCGCACCTCCGTCTCTGCAGTCGCCTTCAATTGCGGCTTCGGAAATCTCGGACACTTCGCAAGAGACTATCGCGACATGTTCGGTGAGCTTCCATCCGAAACTCTGTCGCGCGGGCGGCGCGCCGCCTAGCTCGCCTGACAGAAGCGCCGGCCAGGACCATTCCCAAGAGCGCCGGGGCCGGCAACGCGCCATGGGCAGGTTGTGCCCGGCGAAGCTTGCTGATGATGTCCAGTAGTCGCAGCCAGGCTGGGCCTCCGTGCTGTGTCTGGAGGCAAAGCGACCGAACTGCGACATTACGGGCGACGTGTCATAATCATTGCGCTCGGCGGCGGACATGCTGCAGGGCGGGTCAAGGCGTGCACGCGACGATTTGCCGGATAGCGACATTCCATGGCGATTCACGCACCTCCCGCTCGGCGATGCGGGGCAGCGGCACCCCCGCTTGCCCAGCCTGCGATTGAAGGCTTCGCACCCTGCGACCGGCCTGCCACACCAATACAGCCAATCGTCCATATGCCGTGCCGTCGCCGGGCGGGTGCATTGTCAGGAGCCCTTATGGCGATTAAAGATTCCGACCCAGACCGCGTCGGCACCGCAAGCCTTCCCGCGCGGTCATGCGTTCGATGAGGCCGCCATGCATCTTGCCCATGATCCCACAGCGCCGGCGGCAGCAGGGATCAGCTTCGACCAGTTCCTGGTCGTCGACATCCGCGTCGGCACCATCGTCGCGGCCGAGCCCTATCCGGAGGCGCGCAAACCGTCGCTGAAGCTGACGATCGATTTCGGGCCCGGCATCGGCACCAGGCGCTCCAGCGCCCAGATCGCCACGCTCTACGATCCAGCCACCCTGATCGGCCGCCAGGTCGCCGGCGTCGTCAATTTCCCGCCGCGCCAGATCGGCAAGTTCATGTCCGAGGTGCTGACGCTCGGCTTCCCGGACGAGGCCGGCAACGTCGTGCTGTTCCAGCCGGACAAGCCCGTGCCGAATGGCGCGCGGCTGTTCTGAGCGCCGGGGAGAGCCGACCATCATGGATATGCTGCTCGAACCTGTTACGCTGCCGCCATTCCCCGAAGGATTGAGGATTTCGCTGCGGCAGATGCATCTTCTCCAGGCTCCCATGGGCGGCACCCTGGTGACCGGCGGCGCTACCTTCCGCGTGTTCGCGCCGCATGCCAAGGCGGTCTACGTCTCCGGCCCGTTCAACGACTGGGCGCAGGACGCGAGCTGCCGCCTGGCGCCGATCGGCAACGGCCATTGGGCGATCTTCATCCCCGGCCTGAAGGACGGCGACGCCTACATGTACTTCGTCGAAGGCGAGGGCACCTCGGGCTACAAGCGCGATCCGCATGCGCGGCTCTTGACCGTCGATCCGCCGTTCCCGCAATCGCATTCGGTGCTGCGTAATCCCAACGCGTTTCCCTGGCACGACACCGCGTTCACACCGCCGCCCTATAGCGAGCTCGTGATCTACCAGCTCCACGTCGGCACCTTCGACATGAAGGCGGGCAATCCCGACGGCTGCTTCTTCGACGTGATCGAGCGCGTGCCGCACCTGGCGAAGCTCGGCATCAACGCCATCGAGCTGCTGCCGGTGCAGGAATTCCCGACCATGTTCAGCATGGGCTACAACGGCACCGACCTGTTCAGCCCGGAAACCGACTATGGCGAGGCCGAGGAGGCGCATCTCGCCGCCTATGTCGCCCGCACCAATGAGATCCTGGTCGCGGCTGGCGCGGCGCCTTACGCCGGCGTCGACACCGTGCGTCATTGCGACGACCAACTGCGCGCCTTGATCGACGTCTGTCATGTCCATGGCATCGCGGTGCTGTTCGACGTCGTCTACAACCACGCCGGCGGCGGTTTTGATGAGAACAGCATCTGGTTCTTCGACCGTCAGGCCTATGGCGATCCCAATCGCAGCCTGTACTTCACCGACCAGGGCTGGGCCGGCGGCCAGGTGTTCGCCTATTGGAACGCCGACGTTCGGCAGTACCTCGTCGACAATGCCGTGATGCTGTACCGCGAGTACCACGCCGACGGCCTGCGCTTCGACGAGGTCAGCGTGATGGACCGCTTCGGCGGCTGGGCGACCTGCCAGCAGCTCACCGAGGCGCTGCGCGCCGAGAAGCCCGACGCGTTCCAGATCGCCGAATATTGGCCGGTGAACCCGTGGGTGGTGAGGGACATCGCACAAGGTGGCGCCGGCTTCGACGCGACCTGGAGCGACGGCCTGCGCCTTGCGGTGCGCGGCGCCGTCGCCAGCGCGGCCGGAGGCGCCGGCGCTGCCGTTGCGATGCAGCCGATCGCCGCGGCGATCGCCGATCTCAGCCTCGACAAGCGCTGGCGCGCGGTGAACTCGATCGAGAACCACGACATCGTCTATGCCGGCCGCGAGCCGCGCATCCCGCGCCTCGCCGATCCTATCGACAGCCGCTGCTGGTATGCGCGCAGCCGCAGCCGCGTCGCCACGGGCCTGTTGCTGACCGCGCCGGGCATCCCGATGCTGTTCATGGGCCAGGAGCTGTTCGAGGACAGACCATGGAGCGACACGCCGAACCCCGACACAACGATCAGTTGGGCGCTGCTTGACGGCGAGGACAAGATCACCGCCGATGCGATGCGCTTTACCAGCGAACTGATCGCGATCCGCCGCACCCATCCGGCGCTGACCGCCGAAGGCTGCGCCATCGTCCACGTCCATGACGGCAACCGCGTGCTCGCCTTTCACCGCTGGGATGGCCAGGGCGACGACGTCGTCGTAATCGTGAGCCTGAGCGAGACGCCATGGCGCGACTACGCCATCGGTTTCCCTGCACCGGGGCAGTGGAAAGAGGTATTCAACAGCGACGTCTACGACAATTGGGTCAATCCGGATGTCGTCGGCAACAATGGCGCTGTGATCGCAGGCGGCCCGGCGCTGCACGGCCAGCCGTGCTCAGCGATGGTGACGATCCCGGCGAACGGCGTGCTGGTGTTCGCACGGGCGTGACGGCCGTAGGGTGGGCAAAGCCGCAGCCGTGCTCTGTCCACGACCGAGATCGGGATTGCGCCGTGCCCACCATCTTTGCCGTCGAGCGCGCCGATCCACGGTGGGCACGCTGCCGCCTTCGGCGGCCGCTTTGCCCACCCTACGGCCGCGCGCCCGCAGCGACGACATGTGGAAGATGGACGCTTGGTCTTTCCTCCGTCATTGCGAGCGCAGCGACGCAATCCAGAATCTTTCCGCAGAGACAGTCTGGATTGCGTCGCTGCGCTCGCAATGACGCGGCAAGAGCACGTTACGCTGCCCACGACGCGACCTGCGGGACCGAACTACACGATCAGCCGCCCCTGTCGCTCCGCAATCCCGATCACCGCCTCGGTCCCGGCGTTGAAGTCGAGATGGTCGGCCTCGATGCCATCGGAGAAGATGACGCCGTTCTCGGGCATCAGCGAGCGCAGGCGCAGGGTCTCTGCGCCCCTGAGGCCTCCGCAGACCAGGGAGGTCTGCGAGGTCTTGCTCGGGAACGGCTCGCGCACGGCGAAACGAAGCGCACGGGCGTCCCAGGGCAGGGGAGTGTAGTCGCCGCCCGTCGTGCGGCCACCGAAGCTGCCGGCGATGGCGAGCGCGCCGGTGACGATGCTCTTGAACCAGGCGGTCGAGCCGAGCCCCGTTGCCACGATCAGGCCGCTGGAGGATTGTCGCTCATGGCTGTCGCGCATCGTGATCTCGTAACGGGCCGAGACATGGGTGCGCGCGCCGATGAAGAGGTCATTGACGGCGTGCAGCACCTGGCCGTCGGCCAGACTCGCTCTTGCCATGGTCACCGCCTTGGCGGCGCGCTTGTCGGCCGCGACCTCGGGCAGGACGCTCGCGAGATCGGCGGGCTTGAACGGCAGCAACACGCCGTCATGCCGCGCCGCGTCCGGGTTGAGGCCGAGCAACGGCTGGCCGTCGAGATATTTCATCGTGTTGGCGACGAGGCCGTCCGGGCCGAGCGCCGCGACGATGTCGGCCGGGCCGAACAGGAAGTTCGGCAGGAAGCTGCGGTCGACGATCTGGTAGCGGCCCCAGCGTTCCAGCGTCTGGACGCTGGTCAAGCGCGCGGCCCGGTAGGCCGCGTGCTCGCGCTCATAGTCGGAGAAGTCGGCGCCGAGATGCTCGACATAGAAGCGGGCCTGGTCCGCGGTGAGGAATTTTGCGATCAGCTCATCGAGCCGCGTTCTCCTCGTGACCAGCACCACCTTGCGGTCATTGCCGGACACGGGCGGCCTCCGCGGGCTTCTGCATCAGACTGCTCAGCAGCTCCGGCGAGACGTTCAACTGCCCGATCTTCTCGGCCTTCTCGGCGAGCCCTGAGAAGGCCTGCGCGATCAGCTGCCCCGGCTGCATGCCGGTCGCGGCCAGCGCCTGGATCACGCGGGTGTCGACACCCTCGAAGATCTTCATCAGCGCGCCGACGCGATAGGCCTCGGCATCGGCCAAGGTGCGGGTATTGGCCGCGTTCAGCGCCACGAAATCCTTGCGCCTCGCCTCCAGCCCGATGTCGGCGACCATGCCGGCCTCGCGCAGCTCGTTCTTCTTCGCCGCGACGCTGGCCTCCGCGTCCATCTGCGTCTCGCGGATCGAGCGCTTCTTCTGCTCGACCGCGATCTCGGTATCGAGTTCGCTCTCGCGGATCGCCCGCTCGCGCTCGACCGCGAAATTGCGCCGCGCGAAGATGGCCTCGTCCGCGGTCTTCAGGATCGCCTCGCGCGCCTCGGCTTCGAGCGCCTTGGCGGTCTCCGGCGTCGGCTTCACCGCGCGCACGGCGACGCCGAGGATTTCGAGACCGAGCGCATCGATGTCGGCCCGGCGCTTCAGTCCGGTCGCAATCGCCTCGGCAATGCGGTCGGAGGCGCGCAGCGCCTCCTTCAGGGGCATGTCCTTGACGGCCTGCTGCGCCAGCACCTCGACCGCGCCGAGCACGCGCTGCGGTAGCTCTTCCGGGTCGTCGGACTCGTATGTCTTGCCGTCGCGCTTGAGGGTGAAGTTCAGCATCGCCGCTGCCTTCTTCGGCTCACCGATGCGGTAGGTGATCTGGCCCTGGATCGTCAGCGTCTGAAAGTCGCGGGCGATCTGTTGGAAGATGAAAGCGGCGTCGCGGCTGCCGATGGGGATCGCGACCAGCGAGGTCGCGGGCCCGTAATAGAAGGTGGAGAGCCCGGCGCCTTCCTCGACCACGGCGCCGGCGCGGTATTTGAGGAGGTAGGTGGTGGGTTGGGCCTTGATGAAGCGAATGCCGAACATGGCGGCCTCCTGACGTCTGATGGCGTAAGTGTGTTACGCCAACTAAGTAAGTTGGACAGTACAACTAAGCGTGCTAGTGTCAAGGGGCAAAAATCGGCAAGGCGGTCAGGGGTTGGCATGGCGGGACGGCAGGAACCAGGCGGCGGCGCGGGCGAGATCGGGCGAGGCAGGGCCGGGCTTAATTTCCCACGCCCGTTGACGACGGTCGACGTCGTCATCTTCACGATCCGCCTGGAGGCGCTGCACGTGCTGCTGGTGCGCCGCGGTCACGGCGAGGGTGAGCCGTTCCCGGACGCTTTCGCGCTGCCGGGCGGCTTCGTCGATGTCGACACGGATCGCGATCTCGAAGCCTGCGCCCGGCGCAAGCTCGTCGAGAAGACCGGCGTCGTCAGCCCGTATCTGGAGCAACTCGGCAGCTGGGGCAGCGCGAACCGCGATCCCCGCGGCTGGTCGGCGACCCACGCGTATTTTGCGCTGGTCCCGGCGTCAGCGGCGGAGACGGCGCTCGCCGCGGACGCGCAATGGTTTCCGCTCGACGGGACCGGCGTGAAGCCGAAGCTCGCTTTCGATCATGCGGAGATCCTGCGCGCTGCGGTGCAGCGACTGCGCAACAAGGTCGAGTACACCTCGCTGCCGGCCTATCTGATGCCCGAGGAATTCACCTTGCCCGAACTGCAGCGGACCTACGAGGTCGTGCTGGATCGTGCGCTGGAAAAGAGCGCCTTCCGGACCCGCATGCTGTCGGCCGACCTCATCGAACCGATCGCCAAGATGCGCAAGGGGCCGAACCGGCCGGCGCAGCTCTACCGCCTGAAAAAGACGGCTGCGCCGGTGTATTTCGCGCGGACGTTCAATGCGCCGGAGTGACGCCGCCGGTTTCTCCACGTAGCCCGCATGAGCGCTGCGATAGACCGCGGGCACAATGGTGAGACCGCCGGATCATGCCGAGAAGTCGACCACCAGCGACTTGCTGGACGAGCTCGACGAGCTGGTGCCGCTGGCGCTGTAGGACGAGGTCTTGCTGCTGTTCGAGCTCTGCAGCGCGTCGAGCAGCTTCTTCAACAGCTCCTCGACTTGAGACGATGAGCTCGACGAGGACGACGAGGTGCTCGACGTGGTGTCGCTGCTGGCATCGTCGCTTGGTGCGGGCGGCGGACCGCCGGCGCCGCCGCCGGAGAACGCATTGGCGAATACGTTCTTCAATTCGGTCGCCTGGTCGGAGGTGAGCTTGCCGCTGTCGACCTCGCTCTGGATGAGATCGTCGATCTTCGACTGCATCTCCTCGGGCGAGGGCGGCGTGCTGGAGGTCGACGACGAGGACGAGCTGTTGCCGCCGCTCTTCAATGCGGAGTCGATGTCGTCGAGCGCCGACGACAAGGCGGTCTGGTCGGTCGAGCTGACCTTGCCGGCCGAGACTTCCTTGGTGAGCTCCTGTTTGAGCAGGTCGAGCGGCGAAAAGCCGCTCATCGAGGAGGCAGAGATCGAAGTCATGGTGTGCTCCGGGTAAGACATCAAACCTGTCTCCAGCTGTGGTTGTAACGCTTAACGGCTCCTTGTTCCCTGTGTCCGGATGTGTCTGGACTCCCGTCGCACACAAAACGAAGCAAGAAAGTCGGCGCGTGCCCCGGTGATTGCGGGCGCATTCCCAATGGGTGCTACCGGTTCGGTGAGCGTCGCGAATCCGGGTGACATCCTGTGCCGGGCAAGGCCGCATGCCGCCAGCGCAGTGCTCCGGGGCACGAAATGGTGTATCCGCGGGTGACAGGCGGTGCCTCGCAGAGCAAATCCGCCACAAGGAATAAGGCTCCCGGAGGAACTCCATGTCGGCCCTGCCGCTTTCTGGCATCAAGATTCTCGATCTGACGCGCGTGCTCGCCGGACCCTTGTCCGCGCAGATGCTGGCCGATCTCGGCGCCGAGGTGATCAAGATCGAGCGGCCCGGCACGGGAGACGACGCGCGCGCCTTCGGCCCGCCTTACCTCTGGGATCCCGACGGCAAGGCGAACAACAACAACTCGTTCTACATCTGCGCCAACCGCAACAAGAAGTCGGTGACCGTCAACATCGCGAGCCCGGAGGGGCAGGAGATCATCCGCGCGCTCGCCAAGGATTGCGACGTCTTCATGGAGAACTACAAGGTCGGCGATCTCAAGCGCTATGGCCTCGACTATGAGGCGATCCGCGCGGTCAACCCGGACGTGATCTATTGTTCGGTCACCGGCTTCGGCCAGACCGGGCCGTATGCCCCGCGCGCCGGCTATGACGCGATCTTCCAGGCCATGGGCGGGCTGATGAGTGTCACCGGCCACATGGACGGCGAACCGGGGGCGGGGCCGATGAAGGTCGGGCCGTCGATCGTCGATTACATGACCGGCATGAATACCTCGATCGGCATCCTCTCGGCGCTGTATCACCGCGACGTCAATGGTGGCGGTGGCCAGCACGTCGACGTCTGCCTGTTCGACACCGTGATCGCCTCGCTGTCGCACTACGCCCAGATCTTCCTGGTCAACGGCAAGTCGCCGCCGCGCCGCGGCACCTGGGGGAATGGCGGCATGCCGGCCGGCGTGTTCCGCTGCACCGATGGCGAATTGATGCTGGTGGTCGGCAACGACGCGCAGTTCGCGCGCACCTGCGCCGTGTTAGGGGCGCCGGAGCTCGCCACCGATCCGAAATTCGTCAAGAACAACGACCGCGTCGTCAACGGCAAGGAGATCATGGCGATCTTTGCCGGCCTGTTCCTGAAGAACTCGGTGGCGCACTGGCTGGAGGAGCTCGAAAAAGCGGGCGTGCCTTGCGGACCCGTCAACGATTTCGCCCACGTCTTCGCAGACCCGCATGTGCGCTCGCGTGGCATGGAGGTGAAGGTCGAGCACCCGTTCGAGCCGCAGCTGTCGCTGATCCGCAACGCACTGACCTTCTCGGGCACGCCGATCACGGAGTACCGCGCGCCGCCGCTGCTCGGTGAGCACACCCGGGATGTGCTGGTGCAGCTCGGCTACGACGAGACGAAGATCGCGGCGTTGAGGCAGCAGGGCGTGGTGTAGCCGCGTAGCCGGCATGAACGAAAGCGACATGCGGGATCGCCACTACCGCCGGTGAAGACCCCGGATGTCGCTGCGCTCATCCGGGCTGCAGTTTGAAGCAGAGGACGTGGTGTAGCGTACGATCAGTGGGCGTGGCGGTGATGCCGGTGCCGCTTCGCCTTCCACGGGGAATAGGAGTGCGGCGCTTCGAACAACGGGGCCCGCGGCGGCGCGCCAAGCTGCTGCCGTGATTCCTGCAGGCGGCGCTGATAGCCCGGCGAGTTCATGATGCTGGCGGCGGCGCCGCGGGCCAGCACCGGCTCGCTGGCGGTCACCATCGCGAGCGCCGTGGCGGCGACGGCCATGATCAATCGCAAGCGCTGCGTCATCAGGCGAGCTTCCTTCTCATCCAGCGGAGCACGAGGTCTAGCGCGCCTCGCGCGCTGCGACCTTGGCCTGTGACTTTGCCGCCGGCACGCGCGTCGTCAAGCCGAGCACGGCACCGCGCACCACCCGCGCGATCACATCCTCGACATCGTCGAGGTCGCATCGGCCGTCGGAGAGCTTGGTCAGCCGCTCGCTCTCGCGGATGGTGTGATGCGCCATGGCGAGCGCAAAATGCAGGCCCCAGAACAGGTCGACCTCGGAGCTCTCCGGCAAAGCGCGCTTCATCGCTGCGGCGAACTTCCGCAGATGGTCGATTTCCTTGTTCTTGATGCGGCGGATTGGCGGCACCGATTCGATCGAGGCGCGGATCATGAATTGCGCCACCGCCGAGCGCTGGTTCTCCGGCCCCAGGCAGCCGCGCAGGATCGGGCCGACCAGCGCGCGCAGGATGTCGCTGATGTCGGCGCGGCCGCCGCCGGCATCCTCCGCTGCGCGCAATTCGCGCAGCCGCTCGCGGTTGAGCGCGATCGAGCGGGTCACGAACAGTTCGGCGATCAACTCGTCCTTGGAGCCGAAATGATAGTTCACCGCGGCGAGATTGACGTTCGCCTCCGCCACGATGTCGCGCAAGGTCACGTCGGAGAAGCCGCGCTCGGCATAGAGCCGCTCGGCGGCGATCAGGATCGCAGTCCGGGTCTGGTCGGTCGCCATGCTGGTCCTCCCGAACGACGAAGCAGGGTGGGGAGTTGCGTTTCAAACAATTGTATGAAACTATTGTTTGAGACGGCCGGAATGTCAATCGCGGTGCTTCCGCGAGACGACATTTTGGCACTGCAGCGACGGTTCGCGCGGTCGTGTCGCGCGAGATCACACTTGCACGGATGCATCCGGCGGGCCGACACTGCGGTCAAAACAATCTCGAGGAAACCCTGAGGAGAGTCCCATGGACTTCACGATGTCGGCGAAGCAGCAGGAATGGCTGGAGCGCGTGCGCAGCTTCATGACCAAGCATGTCCGCCCGGCGGTGCCGATCTACAAGCAGCAGGACGCCGAGGGCGATCGCTGGAAGGTGATCCCGATCCTGGAGGACCTCAAGGCCAAGGCCAAGGCGGAAGGCCTCTGGAACATGTTCATGCCGCCGTCGGAGCACGAGGACGACGAGTTCCGTGGTGCCGGTCTGACCAATCTCGAATATGCGCTGCTGTCCGAGGAGATGGGCCGCATCTCCTGGGCCTCGGAGGTGTTCAACTGCTCGGCGCCGGACACCGGCAACATGGAGGTGTTCATCCGCTACGGCACCAAGGAGCAGAAGCGCAAATGGCTGCGCCCGCTGATGGACGGCGAGATCCGCTCGGCCTTCCTGATGACGGAGCCCGCGGTGGCCTCGTCCGATGCCACCAACATCGAAACCCGCATTACGCGTGACGGCGATCATTACGTCATCAACGGCCGCAAATGGTGGTCGTCGGGTGTCGGCGATCCCCGCTGCAAGATCGCGATCCTGATGGGCAAGACCGATCCGTCGGCCGCCAAGCATCAGCAGCAGTCGCAGATCCTGGTGCCGCTCGACACACCCGGCATCAAGGTCGAGAAGATGCTGCCGGTCTTCGGCTTCGACGACGCGCCGCATGGCCACGCCCAGGTGCTGCTCGAGAACGTCCGGGTGCCCAAAGAGAACATCCTGCTCGGCGAGGGCCGCGGCTTCGAGATTGCGCAAGGGAGGCTCGGTCCGGGCCGCATCCATCACTGCATGCGCACCATCGGCAAGGCCGAGGAGTCGCTGGAGAAGATGGTGCGCCGGCTGATGACGCGCCAGGCCTTCGGCAAGAAGATCATCGAGCATTCGGTGTGGGAGCAGCGCATCGGTGAGGCCCGCACCAACATCGAGATGACGCGCCTGCTGTGCCTCAAGGCCGCCGACATGATGGACAAGGTCGGCAACAAGACCGCCCAGGGCGAGATCGCGATGATCAAAGTGGCGGCGCCCAACATGGCGCTGAAGATCATCGACGACGCGATCCAGGCGTTCGGCGGCGCCGGCGTCTCGGACGAGGCGGGTCTTGCCAAGGACTACGCCAACATCCGCACGCTCCGTCTTGCCGACGGCCCGGACGAGGTGCACAACCGCGCCATTGCCCGGCTCGAGATGAAGAAATACGCCAACGAGCCGCGGCACTGACGCAGACCTTGTAGGGTGGGCAAAGCGTCGGCCCGGGCGCGAAAGCGCGCGGGCAGGCGCGTGCCCACCATTCCAGTCTCCGAGAAAAGCGGTGGGCACGCTTCGCTTTGCCCATCCTACGTTCAATATGACCCAAGGGAGTTCGTCGTGGCCGACGGCGTCAAGAAGGACGAAGAATTCTCCGGCACCAAGCCGGTCGAGGAGCGGCATCGCTTCGACGAGGCCAAGCTCGCGGCGTGGATGGCCGAGCATGTCGAGGGCTATGCCGGCCCGCTCACCGTCGAGCAGTTCAAGGGCGGCCAGTCCAATCCGACCTATCGGCTCAACACGCCGGCGCGCTCCTACGTGCTCAGGCGCAAGCCGTTCGGCAAGCTCCTGCCGTCAGCGCATGCGGTCGATCGCGAATTCCGCGTCATCGCCGCGCTCGGCAAGCAGGGCTTTCCCGTCGCCAAGGCCTACGCGCTGTGCAACGACGACAGCGTCATTGGCGCTGCCTTCTACATCATGTCGATGGAGGAGGGCCGGGTGTTCTGGGATCCGACCCTGCCGCATGTCGACGCGCCGCAGCGCCGCGCGATCTTCACCAGCAAGATCGAGACGCTGGCGAAGTTGCACACCTACGATCCCGTCGCAATCGGCCTCGCCGACTTCGGCAAGCCCGGCAACTACTTTGCGCGTCAGGTCGACCGCTGGACCAAGCAGTATCGGGCGTCCGAGACCGAGCATCTGCCGGAGATGGAGAAGCTGATCGAGTGGCTGCCGCGCACCTTGCCGGCGCAGCAGCGCGTCTCGATCGTGCATGGCGACTACCGGCTCGATAACATGATCTTCCACGCGACCGAGCCGCGCGTCATCGCGGTGCTCGACTGGGAGCTGTCGACGCTCGGCGATCCCATGGCGGACTTCACCTATCTGCTGATGCAGTGGATCATGCCGGGCCTCGACGGCGTCGACCTGAAGGCCAAGAACATCCCGACCATGGAGGAGGCGGCCGCGATCTATCGCGGCGTCACCGGCACCGAGCTGCCGGACCTCAACTGGTACTTCGCCTACAATCTGTTCCGGCTCGCCGGCATTCTGCAGGGCATCATCGGCCGCATCCGCGACGGCACCGCTGCCAACGACAAGGCGATCGAGTCGGTCAAGCGCATGGTGCCGATGACCAAGCAGGCCTGGGCCTACGCGCAGAAGGCGGGCGCGGCGTAAGGCGCGGGCGGTTCGGCAGCCCGCATGAGCGCAGCGACATGCGGGCCAGCACTCCTGCCGGTGAAGACTCCGGATGTCGCTTCCGCCTTCGCCCGTTAGGCTTCGGCGGACGAACCGCTCATCCAGGCTACACAGCGACCACCCACCAGCTTCGGGCTCAGCGGCCGCCGCCGCCACCACCGCCCCCGCCGCCGCCTCCGGCCGCGGTCATGGCGCTGCTGTAGCGCGGGTCGGTCTGCTTCATGTAGGTCGGCGAGGTGTCGGAGGTGCGGTGCCGCGAGGGCTGCGGCAGCAGCTCATAGGTTCCGCAGGAGCCCCAAGAGCTCAGCTCGCAAGGCGGCAAATTGAGCTGACGTGCATGGGCGCCGGTCGCCCCCGCGCCGGCCGCAATGGCCCCGATCGTGGTGAGCAGCCGCAGTTTCGACATCCTCGACATCTGATCCATCCTTCGGTTTTGCGAAGCCGAAATGGTCCGCTTGCGAGGTTCGACGGCGCCTCGGAGCAGCCGGTTCGAAGATGCGACCGGAAAAAACGCGGCTAGCGGCGACATCCTCGCTTGAACCCGAACGCCGCTCACGGCGACGTTGCGCTTTCCGTAGCCCCCATGAGCGCGAGCGACATGCGGGGACACACGAGCTGCACGCGAGACCCCGGGTGTCGCTTGCGCTCATCCGGGCTACGCCTTCGTACCCGCGACGATGGCGCCGACCGCCGCGCGACCAT
This sequence comes from Bradyrhizobium sp. SZCCHNRI3043, assembly GCF_032377735.1. Classification (NCBI taxonomy): domain Bacteria; kingdom Pseudomonadati; phylum Pseudomonadota; class Alphaproteobacteria; order Hyphomicrobiales; family Nitrobacteraceae; genus Bradyrhizobium; species Bradyrhizobium sp. SZCCHNRI3043. The sequence continues at coordinate 680 of NZ_JAUHID010000018.1, read as the reverse complement.
GATGTGACGCGCCTTGCTGCTTGGCGTGCAACGCCCATATCCACGTGAAGGAGAGCCGTCATGATCCATCAGCTTCGCATCTACGAAATCTTCGAGCACAACAAGGCGGCGTTTCATGCCCGTTTTCGCGATCACGCCGCCCGCATCATGCGCATGCGCCATGGCTTCCAGATCGTCGCGATGTGGGAGAGCCGGTTCGGCGAGCGGACCGAGTTCGTCTACGTTCTGGAATGGCCGGACGAGGCCACCAAGATAGCGGGGTGGGCAGCCTTCATGGCGGATGCGGAATGGTCCGAGATCAAGCGCATCACCCATGCCGAGCATGGTCTGATGGTCGGCCAGATTGAGGACCGCCTGCTGACGTCGCTCGACTACTCGCCGGCTGTCCGGCGAAGCCTGTTGCCGCCGGATCGATGATCCCAGGTAGGCGCCGGCGGTGCCCGCCGGGCAACTCGGATGCGCGACGTCAGGGCGGAGCGATGATGAGTGCGATCCGACGATGTGAAAGGGCTGCGCCTACAAAGAAAGTTTGTGTGGTTCTTCAGCGCGATGAGCGCCGTCGTCGGCCCATGCTTAAATTTTTCACTTTCGCTTTTTCGGAATTTGTGCTTTAGTGTCGCCATCCCGCCTCAGCCGGAGGGGCGTTGCGCGCGATCGTCACGACACGCGAGGCGGGGAGC
>NZ_JAUHID010000017.1:0-138683 GCF_032377735.1 Bradyrhizobium sp. SZCCHNRI3043 | reverse complement strand
TGCGGCTGGCCGGCGCGCTTCAGCGGATTGAGCTGGCCGATCTTGCCTTCGGTGCCGCGCTCCTTGGCGCCGTCGAAGATCGGCTTGGTCATGCCGGTCTCGATCAGGCCGGGACAGACCGCGTTGATGCGCACGCCGGTGCCGGACAGCGAATAGGCGGTGGTCTGCACCAGGCTGATGACGCCGGCCTTGCTTGCGGCATAGGGATGGCCCGAGGCGCCCGACTTCAGGCCCGCAACGGAGGCCGTGCAGACGATGGCGCCGCGCTGCTGCCGCACCATGTGCGGCATCGCGTATTTGACCGCGAGGAACGGGCCGATCAGGTTGATGCGCAGGATCTCCTGCCAGTGCTCGACGGTCTGCTCGGCGATCGGGATCAAGCCGCCGGAGATGCCGGCATTGGCCCAGATGACGTCGAGCTTGCCATAGGTCGCAACGGCGCGATCGATGAAGCCGCTCACGTCGGCTTCCGAACCGGCGTCAGCCATCACGGCCTCCGCGATGCCGCCCTGCTGCTTGACGAGTTCGACGGTCTCCTTGACGCCTTCGCTGCGATCGACTGCGATCAGCCGCGCGCCTTCCCTGGTGAACATCAGCGATGCGGCGCGGCCGATGCCGCTGCCGGCGCCGGTGATGATGACGGATTTGCCTTCGAGGCGGCCCATGTTTCCTCCTGCTTCAATTGTAATCAGTTGCGTGCCGCGCAACGGAATTCAAACGCCGTTTCAAACGTGCTGAGATCGCCAAGCGGCTTGAGACGATCTAGGCCTTCACGTACAGCGGGAGACGAGCGGAGGGAAGGGTCTGAGCGATGTCGGCTGATGGAACGACACCTTCTGTCGTCACCACGCGCTGGTGGTGGGTGCGTCACGCGCCGGTGCGCAGCGACGGCGGCAACATCTACGGCCAGTCCGACATCGCCTGCGATACCTCCGATCGCGAGGTGTTCGAGGCGGTCGCGAAAATCCTGCCGCGCAGCGCGGTGTGGTATGCGAGCAGTCTGATGCGCACGCATCAGACGGCGGAGGCGATCTGGGCCGCCGGATTCCCGCGTCCCGCAGCAATGATCAGGGAGGCCGCTTTTGCCGAGCAGCATCTCGGGCAATGGCAGGGCATGAACCGCGCCGCGTTCCTGGCGAGCCGTCCCGCGGGCAGCCACTGGTTCGCCGACATCGATGAGCCGGCGCCGGGCGGCGAGAGCTACATGGATCTGTACACCCGCGTGACAGCGGCGATTGCGCGCATCACGGTTTCGGAAGCCGGCCGCGACGTCATCGCCGTCGGCCATGGCGGCACCATCAAGGCGGCTGTTGGCCTGGCGCTCGGCGGCCTGGTCGAGAAGGGGCTGGCCTTCGACATCGACAATTGCTCGGTGACCCGGCTCGACCACATCGTGGCCGGCGAGACCAGCACATGGCGCCTGCCAATGGTCAATCAGCAGCCGTGGATCGCGGATGCAAGGCACAAGGCGATGCATCAGCCGGCCGGGCCGGAGCTGACGACGAGCAAGCTGGCGTGAGGCATCCCGTAGCCCGGATGAGCGAAGCGACATGCGGGTTCACCGGGACAGCACGTGAGACCCCGGATGTCGCTGCGCTCATCCGGGCTACGGGACTTACAATGAGCCGTCGGAGCCGACGACATTCCAACAAGCCAAGGAGGACTCCCAATGACCCTGTTCGACATGACCGGCAAGGTCGCCGTCATCACCGGATCCACGCGCGGCATCGGGCTCGCCATTGCCGAACGCATGGCCGAGCACGGCGCCAAGGTGGTGATCTCTTCGCGCAAGGCGGATGTCTGCGATGCTGTCGCCAAGGAGCTCAATGAGCGATTTGGAGCGGGTACCGCGGCCGCGGTCGCCGCCAACATCTCCAGCAAGGAGGACCTGCAGAACCTCGTCGACGAGGCCAACCGCATCTACGGCAGGATCGACGTGCTGGTCTGCAACGCGGCGTCGAACCCGTATTACGGGCCGCTGGCCGGCATCTCCGACGATCAATTCCGCAAGATCCTCGACAACAACATCGTCGCCAACAACTGGCTGATCAGCATGGTCGTGCCGCAGATGATCGCGCGCAAGGACGGTTCGATCATCATCGTCTCCTCGATCGGCGGCCTGAAGGGCTCGACCATCCTCGGTGCCTACGCGATCTCCAAGGCCGCCGACATGCAGCTCGCGCGCAACCTCGCCTGCGAATACGGCCCGCACAATGTGCGCGTGAACTGCATCGCGCCCGGCCTGATCAAGACCGATTTTGCCAAGGCGCTGTGGGACAATCCGGAGAACCTGAAGGCCTCCACCGCGCGCTCGCCGCTGCTCCGCATCGGCATCCCCGACGAGATCGCGGGCGCCGCGGTGTTCCTAGGGTCCGCCGCCGGCAACTTCATGACCGGGCAGACGATGGTGATCGACGGCGGCGCGACGATCAGTTGAGGAGAGCTGTCAGTGGGGCCGGTGCCATGGCCTCATCCAACGGTGTCGTCCCCGCGAACGCGGGGACCCATAACCACCGGCCGGCATGAGGCCGGCAACTGGCAGTGACGTCCCTCGACAAATCACGCGGTATGGGTCCCGGCGTTCGCCGGGACGACAGCAGTGGTTGTCGCGCCATCCGGGCAAACGGGGCAGGCCCGCATTCGCCGCGAACACAGCGTTGTTGCCCGCATGAGCGAAGCGATATGCGGGGTCACATGACGAGAGCGGATATCCCGGATGTCGCTGCGCTCATCCGTGCTACGAAGCAGGCGCCCTCACTCCACCGCCGCGTACACCACGTCGCGCACCAGCGTGCGCAGATAGTCGCGCTGTCCGGGAGCCTGGGCCATGAACACGCAGAACAGATCCTCCTTCGGATCGATCCAGAAGAACGTCCCGGCGATGCCGCTCCAGAAGAAGGTGCCGGCCGAGCCGGGGAAGGGGGCGATGCCGGCCTCGCGGCGCACGGCGAAGCCGAGGCCGAAGCCGTGACCGGGCGACAGCAGCGTGCCCTGCGTCTTCACATGTGGACCGAGATGGTCGGAGGCCATCAGCTCGAGCGTCTTGCGGCCGACCAGCCGGGTGCCGTCGAGGCTGCCCTTGCTGAGCAGCATCGCGCAGAAGCGGGCGTAGTCCATCGTGGTCGCCACCAGCCCGCCGCCGCCGGATTCCATCAGCGGCTGCTCGGTCATCTTGAACAGGTTGACCGCCTCGCCGGTCCACGGGTCCTTCGCGAACGGCTCGGCGAGCCGGTGCGCATTGGCCTCGCTCGTGAAGAAGCCGGTCTCATTCATGCCGAGCGGCTTGAGGATGCGCTCGGACAGGAAGCCGCCGAGCGATGTGCCTGCGACGACCTCGATGATCCGTCCGAGGATGTCGGTCGAGCGGCTGTAGTTGAACTCGGCGCCGGGCTGGCAGATCAGCGGCAGGCCGGCGAGGATGGCCGCGTGCTCGGCATTGGTGATCTTGCGGCTGCGCACCCGCGACTGCTGGTAGAGCTGGTGCACCGGCCCGGTGCCGGTGTGCTCATACGCCAGGCCCGAGGTGTGGCGCAGCAGGTCCTGGACCGTCATCGGCTGGGCGACCGGCACCAGCTCCAGCTTGCCGCCGGTCTCGACGCCCACTTTCTGCTCGCCGAATTCCGGGATGAACTTGGCGACCGGGTCGGACAGCAGCAGCTCGCCGTCCTCGACCAGCATCATGATCCCGAGCGAGACGATCGGCTTGGTCATCGAGAAGATGCGGAAGATCGAATCCGGCCGCATCGGCGTGTCGGCGTCGGGCGCTTGCCGGCCGATGGCGTCGAACCAGCCGATCCGGCCGCGGCGGCCGACCAGCAGGGTGGCGCCGGGGACGGTTCCCTTGTCGGCCTCGCGCTTGAACGCATCCGAAGCTCGCTGCAGCCGCGCCTGGGACAGGCCCAGCGCCTCGGGGCGGTCATCCGGCAGCGGCGGCGTCAGCGAGCGGAGCGCGGAAAGGTGCGCGCTGGATGCGGCAGTCGGCGGGGTCATGGGCTCTCCCTGAAGTCCTGTTGTCGGTTTGCATCAAGTCTGGCGCGGAAGTTGTGGTCTGACCAGTCGATTTGCCCCATTGCACCCTTGCATTCGGGGGGAGGTCTATGCTTCAAAGCGCGCGAACCGGCGACGCAGTCCCGGCTCGCTAGGAGTGTAGCTCAATTGGTAGAGCACCGGTCTCCAAAACCGGGGGTTGGGAGTTCGAGCCTCTCCACTCCTGCCAGCGAGATCAAACACTTAAGCCAAAAATCGACGAGACAGGTTAGGCCGGGGCCCGCAACGCGCGAGCCCCGAATGCATTTCAGCAACCCTTTATTGCTTCACATAAGGACAGTTGCCGTCCTTCATCGGCCGGAACACCTGGTCGCCGGGCACTTCGGCCAGCACCTTGTAATAATCCCACGGGCCCTTCGACTCCTCGGGCTTCTTCACCTCGAACAGGAACATCGAGTGCACCATGCGGCCGTCCTCGCGGACGACGCCGTTGTCGGTGAAGGCGTCGCGCACCGGGGTCTCGCGCATCTTGGCGAGCACCGGCTTGGTGTCGCTATTGCCTGCTGCCTTGACCGCGTTGAGATAGTGCAAAGTGGCGCTGTAGGTCGCCGCCTGATTCATGGTCGGCATCCGCTTCATGCGCTCGAAGAACTTCTTGCCGAAGGCGCGGGTGCGGTCGTTGAGATCCCAGTAATAGGCCTCGGTGATGATCAGCCCCTGCGCCAGTTTCAAGCCGAGGCTGTGGATGTCCGAGATGAACATCACGATGCCGGCGAGGTTCTGGCCGCCGGCGACGATGCCGAACTCGGCGGCCTGCTTGATGGTGTTGATGGTGTCGCCACCGCCATTGGCCATGCCGATGATCTTGGCCTTGGAGGCCTGCGCCTGAAGCAGGAAGGACGAGAAATCCTGGTTGTTGAGGGGATGGCGGGCGCTGCCGACCACCGTGCCGCCGGCCGCGCGCACGACGTCGCCGGTGTCGCGCTCGATCGAATGGCCGAACAGATAGTCGGCGGTGATGAAGAACCAGGTGTTGCCGCCGTTCTTGACGATGGCGCTGCCGACCGTGTGCGCGTTGCCGTAGGTGTCGTAGGTCCAGTGCACGGTGTAGGGCGAGCAGGACTTGCCGGTGATGTCGGAGCTCGCGGCATCCGTCACGATCATCAGCTTCTCGAACTGCTTCGACATCTCCATGCCGGCGAGCGCGGTCGCCGAGGTCGGCATGTCGATGACCATGTCGACGGCCTCGTTCTCGTACCATTTGCGCACGATCGCGGCGGCGATGTCGGCCTTGTTCTGCGGATCGGCGCTGATCACCTCGATCGGCTTGCCGAACATGCTGCCGCCGAACTCCTCGACCGCGAGCTTGGTGGCCTCGAGATTGCCCTGGCCGCCGATGTCCGAATAGACCGACGAGAAGTCGCTGAGCACGCCGATCTTGAGCGGGGCTTGGGCCTGGGCACAGGCAGGGACGGCGGTGAGGGCGAGAGCGGCAAGACCGAGAGCAGCAAGGCTGACGGCGGCAAGGCGCGTCCGTCCCTTGCGCGGGGCAAAGGCCACGGGTTTCCTCCGGATTGTTCTTGTGCGGACGAGAATGAGCGGGTGGCGCAGGCCCGGCAAGAGCAGGAGCCGCTCCACCGCGGGCATTTCGTCGCGGCAACTGCTCAACCTGCCGTGGTGCGGAAATGGCCTGCCGCGGCACGAAAAACCGCGTTGTGGCGGACCAGGCGGGGGCCTGACGCGGGAATGGCCGCCGACGCCCGGCATGCCCATATCTTGACCTTTGGCCGGCCCGACAGTAGATATCTCGGCAACCTGCAGCCGGCCCGCGATAAAAGCGGATATCCGGCGCGGCTTTTCACTCCCCGAACAAGCGAGCCCGTGGATTCGGCTCATCTCTCCGACAAGAGGGTGGGCCAAGGACGGCTGTTCGGTTTTCCCAGTCAACTCTTCAATCGTCCGATGACGGACGCGGACCCCTGACGATGGCTACCAGCCCGTTCAAATTCCTGCAGGAAGTGCGCTCGGAGACCGCCAAGGTCTCGTGGCCGAGCCGTCGCGAGGTCACCATCACCACGATCATGGTGTTCGTGATGGTGGCGCTGGCCTCGGTGTTCTTCTTCGCCGCCGATCAGATCATCCGTTATCTCATCACCCTCGTGCTGGGCATTCACTGATGGCAACCGCAACGCAAAGCTCCGACAAGCGCTGGTACATCGTCCACGCCTATTCGAACTTCGAGAAGAAGGTCGCGGAGTCGATCCGCGAGCAGGCCAAGCAGCGCAATCTCGAGGACCTGTTCGAGCAGGTGCTGGTGCCGATCGAGAAGGTCACCGAGGTGCGCCGCGGCCGCAAGATCGACGCCGAGCGCAAGTTCTTCCCCGGCTACGTGCTGGTGAAGATGAAGCTGACCGACGAGGCGTTCCACCTGATCAAGAACACGCCCAAGGTGACCGGCTTCCTCGGCGCCGAGAACAAGCCGATGCCGATCTCCGAAGGCGAGGCGATGCGCATCCTGAACCAGATGCAGGAAGGCGTGGAGCGGCCGAAATCCTCGGTGTCGTTCGAGATCGGCGAGAACGTCCGCGTCGCCGACGGCCCGTTCGCCTCGTTCTCTGGCGTGGTCGAGGAAATCGACGAGGCGCGCTCACGGGTCAAGGTCGCGGTGTCGATCTTCGGCCGCGCCACCCCGGTCGAGCTGGAATTCAACCAGGTCGAGAAGATCGTCGGCTGAGCCTCATGGGGCGGTAGCCCGGATGAGCGCAGCGACATCCGGGTTCACACCGACGCCGGCGATGCCCCCCGGGGGGGCGCTGCGCTCGCCCGGGCTACGAAAGGGCTCAGCCCTTTCCTTTTCGTCCGATCTCGTGTATCGGGCGTCCTTCGCTCCCCAACCGGGGGGCGATTTCGTTCGTGGGAGGCGTGACCGGCTTTGCCAGCCGGATCAAGCGCGCCGGACCACGGTCCCAAACCTCGCCTGAGGGTTTTGTCGCCCGAAGGCGTTGCGTTCGCATCAGGCAGAATCGCGAACGCATTGGAGAGTCATAATGGCAAAGAAAGTAACCGGTTACCTGAAGCTTCAGGTCCCGGCCGGTGCGGCCAACCCGTCGCCGCCGATCGGCCCCGCGCTGGGTCAGCGCGGTCTCAACATCATGGAGTTCTGCAAGGCGTTCAACGCGCAGACCCAGAAGGAAGAGAAGAACACCCCGATCCCGGTGGTCATCACCATCTATGCGGACCGGTCCTTCACCTTCGAGATGAAGACCCCGCCGATGTCCTACTTCCTCAAGCAGGCTGCCAAGATCCAGTCCGGCTCGAAGGCGCCGGGCCGCGACAAGGCCGGCAAGGTGACCAAGGCGCAGGTGCGCGAGATCGCCGAGAAGAAGATGAAGGACCTGAATTGCGACTCGATCGAGTCGGCCATGAAGATGGTCGAGGGCTCCGCCCGCTCGATGGGTCTGGAAGTTGCGGGGTAAGGCGCCATGGCACTCGGAAAGCGTTTGAAGAAGGCCCGCGAGGGCATCGATCGCACCAAGCTCTACCCGCTTGCTGACGCGATCAAGATGATCAAGGAGCGGGCCGTCTCGAAGTTCGACGAGACCATCGAGGTCTCGATCAACCTCGGCGTCGATCCGCGCCACGCCGACCAGATGGTCCGCGGCGTCGTCATGCTGCCGAACGGCACCGGCCGCACGCTGCGCGTCGGCGTGTTCGCCCGCGGCGCCAAGGCCGAGGAAGCCAAGGCCGCCGGTGCCGACGTCGTCGGCGCGGAGGATCTGGTCGAGAAGGTGCAGAACGGCAACATCGACTTCGACCGCTGTATCGCCACCCCCGACATGATGCCGCTGGTCGGCCGTCTCGGTAAGGTGCTCGGTCCGCGCGGCATGATGCCGAACCCGAAGATCGGCACCGTGACCATGGACGTCGCCGGTGCCGTCAAGGGCGCCAAGGGCGGCTCGGTCGAGTTCCGCGTCGAGAAGGCCGGCATCATCCAGGCCGGCGTCGGCAAGGCCTCGTTCGCCGAGGACAAGCTGGTCGAGAACATCAAGGCGCTGGCGGATGCGGTCGTGAAGGCCAAGCCGGCGGGCGCCAAGGGCACCTACGTCCAGCGCGTCGCCGTCTCCTCGACGATGGGCCCGGGCGTCAAGGTCGAGCCGAGCACCGTGCTCGCCTGAGCGGCCAAGCATAGGTTAGATTGGGAAGGGCGGGATCGTTCATCGATCCCGCCCTTCGCATTTTGGAGTACCGGCCGACATGCCCGACAAGGTCCTGATCTATTCCCGCCTGCCGAAATCCTTGACCCAGCGCTTTGCCGATCGGTTCGATCTGCTCGACAGCGGCGGCAAGCCGGCGCACGAGGTGTTTCCGGCGGACGAGGTCGCGCGGATCCGGGCGCTGATCACGGCCGGCGGCACGCCGCTGGGGGCTGCCGACATGGACAGGCTGCCGGCGCTCGGGGCCATCGTCTGCTATGGCACCGGTTACGACGGCGTCGACCTGAAGGCGGCCGCGGCCCGTAACATCGCCGTCGGCCACAGCCCGGGCGCCAATGCCGCGGCGGTCGCAGACGTCGCTGTGATGTTGATGCTGGCGACCACGCGGCGGCTGACGGTGGCAGACGCCTATGTCCGCGACGGGGGCTGGGCGTCCGCAAAACCATCGCCGCTGATGAAGCCGCCGCCCAGTCTCGCCGGTTGCAGGGTCGGCGTCTACGGCATGGGCGAGATCGGTCGCAAGATCGCGAGCCGCGTAGCCGCCTTCGAGACTGAGGTCGGCTATTTCAACCGCACCCGCTATGACGATCTGCCGTATCAATATTTCCCGAGCCTCGATGCGCTCGCCGAATGGTGCACCGTGCTGATGATCGCCGTCCGCGCCAGCGCCGAGACCACCCACGTCGTCAACGCCGACCTCCTGAAGAAGCTCGGCACCGACGGCCACATCGTCAACATCTCGCGCGGCTCGGTCATCGACGAGCGGGCGCTGGTGGCGGCGCTCAAGGAGGGTACCGTTGCCGGTGCCGGCCTCGACGTGTTCGAGGCGGAGCCGCATGCGCCGGATGAGCTGACCTCCCTGCCCAACGTGGTGGTGACGCCGCATATCGGCGGCAACACCAGGGAGTCGCACGTCGCGATGCAGGCCTGCGTGGTGGCGAATCTCACAGCGTTCTTCGCCGGCGAGATGATGCCTTATCAAGTCAAGTAGTTCGTAGCCCGGGCGAGCGGAACGACCCGGGACGGACCATCCCCCATGCCGCTTTCGCCTTTGCGGGCTGTGGCTGACGCTGATGCGGGCTACGTCCAAACGTTCCGCCCCGCGCAGAAATATTTTGACGCACTGCACATCTCTGTGAATTGCGAACCATTCTCGAATGCTTCTAACTCTTGCTGTTAGGACGACAGATAGAGCGAGGGGCCATGGCGGCGTTCACTTTGAAGATCAATGGGCGGGAGCATCAGGTTGATGTCGACCCCGGCACTCCCTTGCTCTGGGCCATTCGTGACAATGTTGGGCTGACCGGCACCAAATATGGCTGCGGCGTTGCGCAATGCGGGGCCTGCACAGTCTATCTCGACGGCCAGACCGTGCGCTCGTGCTCGTTGCCGGTGTCGGCAGTCGGGAAGAGCGAGGTGACGACGATCGAGGGACTCTCCAGCAAAGAGGCGGTTGCCGTCCAGAAGGCCTGGGCCGCGCACGATGTGCCACAATGTGGCTACTGCCAGTCAGGCCAGGTGATGAGCGCCGCCGCGCTGCTCAGCCTGACCCCGAAGCCCACCGACCAGGACATCGATCTCGCAATGAACGGCAACATCTGCCGCTGCGCCAGCTATGTCCGCATCCGCGCCGCAATTCATTCGGCCGCCAAGACTCTGGAGGGCTGATCATGAACCTTCATGTGAAATCCGAAGCCGCTGCGACCTTGTCGCGCCGCTCGCTGTTGAAAGCCGGCGCTGGGTTCGTGCTCGCCACCTATGTCGCGCGCAACGGCGTCGCCTACGCGCAGGACGCTGCCGCGGCAAAATCCGTCAACATCGCGCCGAACACGTTTCTGGTGATCGGCCAGGACGACACCGTCACCGTTCTCTGCAAGCACATCGAGTTCGGACAGGGCCCGTTCACCGGCATGGCCACCCTGGTGGCCGAGGAGCTCGATGCCGATTGGTCGCAGATGCGCGCCGATCATGCGCCCTCGAATCCGGTGCTCTACAAGAATCTCTTGTTCGGGGTGCAGGGCACTGGCGGCTCGAGCGCGATCGCCAATTCCTACGAGCAGATGCGCAAGGTCGGCGCCGCCGCGCGCGCGATGCTGGTGGCTGCGGCTGCCGACGAATGGAAGGTGCCGGCCGAGGAGATCACGGTCGATAAAGGTATCGTCAGACATCCCTCCGGCAAGCAGAGCGGTTTCGGCGCGCTGGCCGCGAAGGCGATGCAACAGCCGGTGCCGGCGAACCCGCAGCTCAAGGATCCCTCCGCCTTCAAGCTGATCGGCAAGGAAGGCGCCGTGACCCGGCTCGACAGCGTGGCGAAGTCGAACGGCTCGGCCGAGTACACGCTCGACATCAAGGATCCGGGGACCTTGACCGTGCTGGTGGCGCGCTCGCCGCGGTTCGGCGGCAAGGTGGCCTCCTTCGACGCATCAGCAGCGATGGCCGTGCCTGGCGTCGTCGACGTGAAGGAGGTGCCGAATGGCGTCGCCGTCTATGCCGAGGGCTTTTGGCCGGCCAAGATGGCACGTGACCTGCTCAAGATCACCTGGGACGACAGCAAGGCGGAGACGCGCGGCACGGCGCAGCTGCTGGAGGAGTTTCGCGCGCGTGCGAAGAAGCAGGGCGCGCTGGTCAAGCAGGAGGGCGACGTCGACGCCGAGATCGCCAAAGGCGGCAAGCTGATCGAGACCGAGTTCGTCTTCCCCTATCTGGCGCATGCGCCGATGGAGCCGATCAACGCATTCCTGCATTGGAAGGGCGACACGGCGTCGGCGCGCTACGGCAGCCAGTTTCCGACGCCTGATCACGCCGTGATCGCGCAGGTGCTGGGGCTCGACATCGCCAAGGTCGATCTCAAGACGATTCTCGCCGGCGGCAGCTTCGGCCGGCGCGCGCAGCAGTCGACCCATGTCGCCATGGAGCTGGCGCAGGTCGCCAAGGCGATCGGGCCGGGACGTCCGGTCAAGCTGGTGTGGACCCGCGAGGACGACATGCGCGGCGGCTACTACCGGCCGTTCAGCCTGCATCGCATGCGCGGCGTCGTTCGCGACGGCAAGATCGTGGCGTGGTCGGATACGATCGTCGGCCAGTCGATCATGAAGGGCTCGCCGTTCGAGGCGATGACCATGAAGAACGGTCTCGATGCGACCGCCTATGAGGGCTCGAACGAGATCCCGTACCAGGTGCCGAACTTCCGCTGCGACCTGCACCAGGTCGATGTCGGGGTGCCCGTGCTGTGGTGGCGCTCCGTCGGCCACACCCATACCGGCTACGCTGTCGAGGCGTTCGTCGATCAGCTGCTCGAAGCCGTCGGCCAGGATCCGGTGGAGGGGCGACTGGCGATGATGGCCGACAAGCCGCGTCACGCCGGTGTGCTCAAGGCGGTCGCCGAGCTCGCGGACTGGAAGGGCGCCAAGCTCGAGGCGGGCCGCGCCCGCGGCGTTGCCGTGGTCGAGAGTTTCAACACCTACGTCGCCCAGGTCGTCGAGCTGTCGATGGGCGCCGACGGACCGGTCGTGCACAAGGTCTGGTGCGCTGTCGACTGCGGCGTCGCGGTCAATCCCGACATCATCCGCGCCCAGATGGAGGGCGGCATCGGCTTTGCGCTGGGCCACATCCTCTATGCGCAGCAGCCGCTCGACGAGGGACGTCCGGTGTCGGGCAATTTCGATACCTACCGCTCGCTGCGCATCCACGAGATGCCCGAGATCGAGGTCGCGATCGTGCCGTCGACAGAGAAGCCATCGGGGGTAGGCGAGCCCGGCGTCCCGCCGCTCGGACCGGCCGTCGCCAACGCCATGGCGAAGCTCGGCCTGCCGCGCCCCACGCAATTGCCGATCCGGCCGGGAGACACTGCATGAGACTGGTTAGAACGGGGGCGATGGCGTTGCTCGCCGGCTGCCTGGCTGCGGTTGCCGTCGCGGCCTATCCGGGGCTTCAGCGCGCCTATGCCGCGCCCGAGGCGACCCGCGTGGCCAATGGCCTGAAGCCGGCAGCGGACTTCGCGAAGATCAAGAACAGGGAGGAGCGCGCGGTGGCGCTGTTCGAGGAGGCCGGCAAGGTGCTGCAGTCGCCGCGCTGCATGAACTGCCATCCGGCCGGCGATCGTCCGACCCAGACCGACAAGATGATTCCGCACCAGCCGCTGGTGGTCCGCGGCGAGGCCGGCATGGGCGCGCCCGGCGGGCTCGCCTGCACGACCTGTCACCACGAAGCCAATTTCGACCCGGCGCGCGTGCCCGGCAATCCGAAGTGGCAGCTGGCGCCGATCGAGATGGCTTGGCAGGGCCGATCGCTCGGCCAGATCTGCACCCAGATCAAGGACCCGAAGCTCAACGGCGGCAAGACCATGGCCCAGCTGATTCATCATATGGCTGAGGACGAACTAGTCGGCTGGGGCTGGAATCCGGGAGCAGGGCGGACGGCGGCGCCGGGCAGCCAGAAGCAGTTCGGCGAGCTGATCAAGGCCTGGGCCGATGCCGGTGGGGCCTGCCCGAAGGGGTAGGCGGCACGGCCCTGGCGGGTGCCACGACACCCGACAGATCGCGCGAACGTTGCCATGCTCGTGACGTGACGAACTCCCTCCTCGTCATTGCGAGCGTGGGTGATGTTCGATGGCACGCCTTACGCCTATCTGCAGATCTGCGGCACACTGTGGATCGGAAATGAGTATGGGCCCGGTCAGGTGCCGATCTGGACGATGCGATATGGTGGGCCATCAGAGCCTTGATGCTTGACTGTGGGCGCGAGTCATCAGGCATGGACGCGACGATCTGACCTCTATGCCTGCCGAACCACAAGCTCGCTGGTCATGGGGATTCCCCTCAGTGCGCCGAGCACCATGTTGTGGGAAATGGCGCGCTCATGGATCTTCTCGAGTTCGGCACGCGGCGCGGAGGAACTCAGGGTGGCGCGGAGGTGGAGGGATAGGTAGCAATGCCGGGCCTCGACGGGCGCCTCGAGCCCTTCGAGGCCATCGAATTCACCACGCGGGTCGAACACGCCTTCCGCGACGAACTCGACCGAACGCAGATCGGTGCCGGCATGCGCCGCCAGCATCGGATAGTCCGAGCCGGCACAGACGGCTGCAGCGGCGAAGATCTGTTCCCAGGGATAGACGACAGACGGGGCATTGTCCTTCAGGCTCGCCGGCCGCTCCAGAAGCGGTGTTGTGTAGGGATCGCTTGACTGCGGATCAAAGCGGTAGCGGGCACGGTAGGTCCCGCGCACCGCATCGCCATGCTTCTTCATCACGGACACGATATCCTTCACCGTGCTGACAGCTTCTCCGAAAACGATGGGCATCCTTGCCTCCTTCCAATCGTGGGTTTCTAAGTCACGCCATGGGATGCCGACGGCAGCGTTTTCCGTCCGGCATCCCGATTTTGGCACATTGCCGATGGTGTTCGCCTTATTTGGCAGGTGGAGTCGCTTGCGCGTCGCCGCCAAGCTCCTTCTTGAAGGTCTCAAAATCGACCTGCATGCCGTTGAAGATCGTGCTCCAGTGCCGGGCCACCGCGGCGATCGCGACGGCTTCCTCGATTTCGTCCTTCGTTGCACCTGCCCGCTTGGCGTTCTCGGTGTCTTCCCAGATGCAGTACCGACAGGGGATTTGGGCGGAGACGGCGAGTGAGATCAGAGCCTTCACCTTCGGCGGCAGGGCGGTTTCGTTCGAAAACTGCAGCGCCTTCACCTCGGCCCAGGCGCCCGGCAGCGCGGCTTTCGAAACCTGGTGGAGAAAGCCTGGCACCTTGCCGAGCGTCTGCTTGATGTCCTTGTAGGTGGCATCGACCTCTGCCTGGCCGGCCAGGCCGAGGCTGGATGCGAACACGGCCGCACAGATGACGGCCGAAGCCAAAGCGCCCGTGAAGACCCGGTGTGACCGCCGCAACCTGAACCTAACGCTGCTGGAAACGAAGTCACGAACTGCGAAGTTGAACATGTTCTCTCACCTCTATTGAACCATTTGGGTCCGCGCCATGTGATGGGTGCGGACTCAAAGGAGGCCCGGCCGAGAGAGAAAGTTCGATCAGTCGTCGTCGATTCCGGGTGGGCGCGGCGAAAGATGGATATGCAGGCGCCTGGCCTTGCTGTCGCGTCGAAAAACCACGAATGAGACACCCGGAGGGCAATGGAACGGATCCTCCGGGGGATTGACGAACCGTCCCTCGATCACGCTGACGTTGCGGGCGCTGAGGATACGCTGCGGTTCGAAGAGAACGCCGGCTTCGTTATCCTCGATGACTTCCTGGGCAATGAACGACCGCCCGACTACCGGCTTGCCCCCTCCACGGACGAGGTGGAGATCTTCCGCGAAATGGCTGAGATAACGGTCGCGTTCGCCAGCGCGGTTGAGACCGCGAAATAGCTCGTCATAGAACCATTGGTGCTGGCGTGACTGCAACCTGGCGTCGGGATCGACGAGGCCCGCCGTCTCGAGCAGCATCTCGGCCAACTTGCGCTTGGCTTCCGACAGCCGGCTGCGGACGGTTCCGACCGGGACGGCTAGGATGGCGGCCAGTTCCTCATAAGATGGATAGCTGCCGAAGTATCGCAGCATGGCGGTGGCCTGCAGCGGTTCGGGAAGCTTGCGCAGCGCGTCCCAGACCCATTCGCGAAGCGCGACTTTCTCCAGCCGCTCCTCGACGCTTGGCCGTTCGTCGGGGCGATCGGGCACCTCGGCGGTGAGCACCTCGCGCCGTCTTCGGCGCAACTGTCCCAGGCAGCAGCGGTGCAGCACGGTGAAGAGCCAGCCGACGACTGCCTGAGGGTCCTTAAGCTCCCCGATGTGCCTCAGCGCGATGATGAACGTGTCGTGGACGGCATCCTCGGCTTCGGGACCGTAGCCGAGCACTCGCAGCGCCGCCGCGTACAGCGGCGCGCGATGACGTTCCAGCAACAGCCCAAGGTAGGCACAATCGCCGCCGCGAGCGGCGACGGCCAGTTCGGCATCGGTCGGTCCGATAGGAGCTTGATGATCCACAGCTGCTGATCCATAGCTTGTTGACCCCTAGACGGAAGGATGCGCCGAGGATCGAAAAAGTTCGAATCCTGACGCGGCGCGTCATGGATCACCGCTACGACACGAA
This sequence comes from Bradyrhizobium sp. SZCCHNRI3043, assembly GCF_032377735.1. Taxonomy (NCBI): domain Bacteria; kingdom Pseudomonadati; phylum Pseudomonadota; class Alphaproteobacteria; order Hyphomicrobiales; family Nitrobacteraceae; genus Bradyrhizobium; species Bradyrhizobium sp. SZCCHNRI3043. The sequence goes on along the minus strand of NZ_JAUHID010000017.1, from coordinate 123,400 downwards.
CTTTTAGATCGTGATCCAGCGCCAAGCTGACCTGGGGCGGCGAGCTCCTGAACCGGGAGACGCCTGGCTTCTACATGCAGCCGGCGCTGTTCACCGAGGCCACCAACACCATGCGCGTTGCCCGCGAGGAGATCTTCGGGCCCGTCGCCTGCGTGATCCGCGCCAAGAACTACGACGAGGCGCTGGCAATCGCCAATGACACCGAGTTCGGTCTCGCGGCGGGCGCCTGCACCACCAGCCTCCAATACGCCTCGCACTTCAAGCGCAACAGCGAGGCCGGCATGGTGATGGTCAACCTGCCGACCGCCGGCGTCGACTATCACATCCCGTTCGGCGGCCGGAAGGGTTCGAGCTACGGCGCCCGCGAGCAGGGCTCCTACGCGCGCAAGTTCTATACGACGGTGAAGACGGCCTACACTTATCCGGTGTGAGACCTCCGCCGTCACGAGCGCCGTCATTGCGACGAAGCAATTCAGACTTCCTTCTCGACCCTGGATTGCTTCGCTCGCAATGACGGGGGGAGAGACCGAGCGTGGGAACCCGCATGCTGCTCTCGCCTTCGCCTGTCAGGCGCTGGCGGATGCTCGTGGGGGCCTCGCGAACTGCCCAACTGGTGCGATTTTTGCTCTTGGGGGTCTTGGCAAGTCGCCGTGGACCCGTTAAAGAACCGGCTTCCGGGCGGGCTGGCATTTGCTGGCGCGCTCGTGCGCGCATTCCGAAAGCCTAGAGGATCGGCATTCCTTTTGAGGATATCCGTTTGGATGACCCGGAAGGAAGAAGGATCTTTCTGCTCTCGAATGCCGCAGGGGAGGTCGGTCCGCCGATCACCCCGATCCTGTCCGAGACTGCAGGCGCCGGCGCGGAATTCAATTTCCTCAATGGCTTAATCGTCCAGCCTGCATAGACGGGTGAAGACCGGATTTCGGCATGTCCACTGCCTCTGTCGTGGTGGCATGCAGGTTTGGTTCGAACCTCGACACTCCGTGGGCCGATAAAGCCTTGCGGAAGGGCAGGCTATTCATCGCCGTTTTGCCTTGCGTGTCCTCGGGTTCTTCCGTCCGGAGGTCAGGTTTGGTGGGGCGGCGGGTGCAACCCGGCGGTCCCGCTTTCGGGCGAAGGCCGCCAACCGGAGAGAGCTTGCTGTGGAACGAGCGGCAAAGAAAGAGGCGGTCGAGGAACTGCACGAGGTCTTCAAGACCACGGGCGTCGCGGTCGTCGCTCACTATTCCGGCCTCACCGTGGCCCAGATGCAGAAGCTGCGCATGCAGATGAAGCAGGCGGGCGCGTCGGTGAAGGTCTCGAAGAACCGTCTCGCCAAAATTGCTCTTGAAGGCACGGACGTCGTCGGCATCGGTCCCCTGTTGAAGGGGCCGACCGTGATCGCAACTTCGAACGATCCTGTCGCGGCGCCCAAGGTTGCCATGGAATTCGCCAAGGCGAACGAAAAGTTCGTCATCCTCGGTGGCTCCATGGGTAAAACCGTCCTGAATGTCGACAGCGTCAAGGCTCTCGCCTCGCTGCCGTCGCTGGACGAACTGCGCGGCAAGCTCGTCGGCCTGATCCAGGCTCCGGCGACCAAGCTCGCCCAGCTCGCCAACGCACCCGCGGCCAAGGTCGCGCGCGTCATTCAGGCTCATGCCTCAAAGGGCGAAGCGGCCTGACGCCCTTCGCAAACACTCAAAACCTGGTTTCGAACCGAACCATCTTAAGGAAGTAGATCAATGGCTGACTTGCAGAAAATCGTCGACGACCTGTCCTCGCTCACCGTTCTCGAGGCCGCTGAGCTCGCCAAGCTCCTGGAAGAGAAGTGGGGCGTGTCCGCCGCTGCCGCCGTCGCGGTTGCTGGCCCGGCCGCTGCCGCTGCCGCTCCGGCGGAAGAGAAGACCGAGTTCACGGTTGTCCTGGCTTCGGCCGGCGACAAGAAGATCGAGGTCATCAAGGAAGTCCGCGCCATCACCGGCCTGGGCCTGAAGGAAGCCAAGGACCTGGTCGAGGGTGCCCCGAAGCCGGTCAAGGAAGGCGTCAACAAGGAAGAGGCCGAGAAGATCAAGGCTCAGCTCGAGAAGGCTGGCGCCAAGATCGACCTCAAGTAATCGCAAGATTGCAAGCGGAGCCTTCCGGCGGCCTAAGGCAGGTCCGAAGGTTTCGAGAGATTATGGTGACCGGGCGGTAACATCGCCCGGTCACCATCGGGACAAAAGAGTTTTGCAGAGGTGTCGGGTCGGGCCGGGATACTGCAAAAGGCGTGCAACAGGATCGCCCGTTGCGGGCCGAACACGGAAAAGTGTGGAGATTTAGGGGCTTCCCCCTCGAATCTCGGCTATCGTCGGCCCATATTGGGTCGGCAGCACGAAAAGCCGGTTATCGGTGGAGTGGCGTCTCCGCCCTTAGACCGTTGGGAGATAGGCAATTTCGGGCTTTTGCAGTCCGTGACGAGATGGTTGTGACGAGCGGGTGCGCCCTCGCGCCTCGCGCGTCGTTTTGCGTTTTGCTGGTCTGAAGAACAGAGCTGGGACGTTTCCGTTCCGGCTTTGGGCCTCAGATCCTCGAAATGGATCGAAATTCAACCCGAAGGGGCGGTGGCAGCCGCTGTTTCGGAAGGTTCGCCCCTCCGGGCGACGAAATGAGAGGCCACGATGGCGCAGCAGACATTCACCGGTCGCAAACGCGTTCGCAAGTTCTTTGGACACATCAAGGAAGTCGCGGAGATGCCGAACCTCATCGAGGTTCAGAAGGCGTCCTACGACCAGTTCCTGATGGTGGACGAGCCCACGGGTGGGCGAGCGGATGAGGGCCTGCAGGCGGTGTTCCGCTCGGTGTTCCCGATCTCCGATTTCTCGGGCACCTCGATGCTGGAATTCGTCCGCTACGAGTTCGAGCCGCCGAAATACGACGTCGACGAGTGCCGCCAGCGCGGCATGACCTTCGCTGCGCCGCTCAAGGTGACCTTGCGCCTCATCGTGTTCGATATCGACGAGGAGACCGGTGCGAAGTCGGTGAAGGACATCAAGGAGCAGGACGTGTACATGGGCGACATTCCGCTCATGACCATGAACGGCACCTTCATCGTGAACGGCACCGAGCGCGTCATCGTCTCGCAGATGCACCGTTCGCCGGGCGTGTTCTTCGACCACGACAAGGGCAAGACCCATTCGTCGGGCAAGCTGCTGTTCGCTGCCCGCGTCATTCCGTATCGCGGCTCCTGGCTCGACATCGAGTTCGACGCCAAGGACATCGTGTTCGCGCGCATCGACCGTCGCCGCAAGCTGCCGGTGACGTCGCTGATGTTCGCGCTCGGCCTCGACGGCGAGCAGATCCTGTCGACCTTCTACAAGAAGCTGATCTACAAGCGCATCAAGGAAGGCTGGCGCGTTCCGTTCGACGCCAACCGGTTCCGCGGCTATTCGACCGTGAACGACCTGATCGACGCCGACACCGGCAAGGTCGTGCTCGAGGCCGGCAAGAAGCTCACCGTGCGCGCCGCCCGCCAGCTCCAGGAGAAGGGGCTGAAGGCGCTGCGCATGTCGGACGAGGAGCTGCTCGGCAACTACATCGCCGAGGATCTCGTCAATCCGAAGACGGGTGAGATCTACGCCGAGGCCGGCGAGGAGATCACCGACAAGCTGTTCAAGGTGCTGAACGAGCAGGGCTACAAGGACCTGCCGCTGCTCGACATCGACCACGTCAATGTCGGCCCCTACATCCGCAACACGCTGTCGGCCGACAAGAACATGACGCGTGAGGATGCGCTGTTCGACATCTACCGCGTGATGCGTCCGGGCGAGCCGCCGACGCTCGATTCGGCGCAGGCGATGTTCCAGTCGCTGTTCTTCGATGCCGAGCGCTACGACCTCTCCGCGGTCGGCCGCGTCAAGATGAACATGCGCCTCGAGCTCGATGCGCCGGACACCCAGCGCACGCTGCGCAAGGAAGACATCCTGTCGGTCATCAAGACCCTGGTCGACCTGCGTGACGGCAAGGGCGAGATCGACGACATCGACCATCTCGGCAACCGCCGCGTCCGCTCGGTCGGCGAGCTGATGGAGAACCAGTACCGCATCGGCCTGCTGCGCATGGAGCGTGCCATCAAGGAGCGCATGTCGAGCGTCGACATCGACACCGTGATGCCGCAGGACCTGATCAACGCCAAGCCTGCCGCCGCTGCCGTGCGCGAGTTCTTCGGCTCGTCGCAGCTTTCGCAGTTCATGGATCAGACCAACCCGCTGTCGGAGATCACCCACAAGCGCCGCCTGTCGGCGCTTGGACCGGGCGGTCTGACCCGAGAGCGCGCCGGCTTCGAGGTGCGCGACGTGCATCCGACGCATTACGGCCGCATCTGCCCGATCGAGACGCCGGAAGGTCCGAACATCGGCCTGATCAACTCGCTGGCGACCTTCGCCCGCGTCAACAAGTATGGCTTCGTCGAGACGCCGTACCGCAAGGTCAAGGATGGCCGGGTCACCGACGAGGTGGTGTATCTGTCGGCGATGGAGGAGGGGCGCTACCGCGTCGCGCAGGCCAACGTGCCGCTCGATGCCAAGGGCCGCTTCACCGAGGACCTCGTGGTCTGCCGTCATGCCGGCGAAGTCGTGCCGATGACGCCCGACAAGGTCGACTACATGGACGTGTCGCCGAAGCAGCTCGTTTCGGTGGCCGCGGCGCTGATCCCGTTCCTCGAGAACGACGACGCCAACCGCGCGCTGATGGGCTCGAACATGCAGCGCCAGGCGGTGCCGCTGGTTCGCGCCGAGGCGCCGTTCGTCGGTACCGGAATGGAAGGCGTCGTTGCCCGTGACTCGGGCGCCGCGATCGCGGCGCGCCGCTCCGGCGTGATCGACCAGATCGACGCCACCCGCGTCGTCATCCGCGCCACGGAGGATCTCGATCCGACCAAGTCGGGCGTCGATATCTACCGGCTGATGAAGTATCAGCGCTCGAACCAGTCGACCTGCATCAACCAGCGTCCGCTGGTGAAGGTCGGCGACATCGTCAAGAAGGGCGACATCATCGCTGACGGTCCGTCGACCGATCTCGGTGAGCTCGCGCTCGGCCGCAACGTGCTGGTCGCGTTCATGCCGTGGAACGGCTACAACTTCGAGGACTCCATCCTGCTCTCCGAGCGGATCGTGAAGGAGGACGTCTTCACCTCGATCCACATCGAGGAATTCGAGGTGATGGCCCGCGACACCAAGCTGGGTCCGGAGGAAATCACGCGCGACATTCCGAACGTGTCGGAAGAGGCGCTGAAGAACCTCGACGAAGCCGGCATCGTCTATATCGGCGCGGAGGTGCGCGCCGGCGACATCCTGGTCGGCAAGATCACGCCGAAGGGCGAGAGCCCGATGACGCCGGAAGAGAAGCTGCTGCGTGCCATCTTCGGCGAGAAGGCCTCTGACGTGCGCGACACCTCGCTGCGGGTGCCGCCGGGCGTGCAGGGCACGATCGTCGAAGTGCGCGTGTTCAACCGGCACGGCGTCGACAAGGACGAGCGTGCGCTGGCGATCGAGCGGGAAGAGATCGAGCGTCTGGCCAAGGACCGCGACGACGAGCAGGCGATCCTGGACCGCAACGTCTACAGCCGTCTCGCCGACATGCTGGATGGCCGTCAGGGCATCTCCGGTCCGAAGGGCTTCAAGAAGGACACCAAGATCACGCGCGCGGTGCTCGACGAGTATCCGAAGTCGCAGTGGTGGCTGTTCGCCTCGCCGAACGACAAGCTGATGGCCGAGATCGAGGCCATGCGGAAGCAGTACGACGAGTCGAAGAAGGGGCTGGAACAGCGCTTCCTCGACAAGGTCGAGAAGCTGCAGCGTGGCGACGAGCTGCCGCCAGGCGTGATGAAGATGGTCAAGGTCTTCGTTGCGGTGAAGCGCAAGATCCAGCCGGGCGACAAGATGGCCGGCCGTCACGGCAACAAGGGCGTCGTCTCCAAGATCGTGCCGATCGAGGACATGCCGTTCCTCGAGGACGGCACGCATGCGGACATCGTGCTGAACCCGCTGGGCGTGCCCTCGCGCATGAACGTCGGACAGATCCTCGAGACGCATCTCGGCTGGGCCTGCGCCGGCCTCGGCAAGCGCATCGCCCAGACGGTCGATGCCTACCTGTCGAAGCAGGACGTGAAGCCGCTGAAGGAGACCTTGAAGCGGATCTACGGCGATGACGAGACCATCAAGTCGCTCAACGACAACGAGTTGATCGAGCTTGGTCACAATCTGAGCCGTGGCGTGCCGATCGCCACACCGGTGTTCGACGGCGCCAAGGAGGCCGACATCGAGGAGATGTTGAAGCTCGCCGGCCTCGACGCATCCGGTCAGTCGACGGTCTATGATGGCCGCACCGGCGATGCGTTCGATCGCAAGGTGACGGTCGGCTACATCTATATGCTGAAGCTGCACCATCTGGTCGACGACAAGATCCATGCGCGTTCGATCGGCCCGTACTCGCTGGTCACCCAGCAGCCGCTGGGCGGCAAGGCCCAGTTCGGCGGCCAGCGTTTCGGCGAAATGGAGGTGTGGGCGCTCGAAGCCTACGGCGCGGCCTACACGCTGCAGGAGATGCTGACGGTGAAGTCGGACGACGTCGCCGGCCGCACCAAGGTCTACGAGGCGATCGTGCGCGGCGACGACACGTTCGAGGCCGGTATTCCGGAATCGTTCAACGTGTTGGTCAAGGAAATGCGCTCGCTCGGCCTCAACGTCGACCTGCACAACTCCAAGCTCGGACCGGCGCCGACGTCGGAAGCCGCCGAGTAGTTCAAGAGGTCAGGCCCGGCCGTCTCGGACGGCCGGGTGCCGGCGCCTTCCCCCGCGGGTCAGGACAAGGCGCCCGTTGAGAGATTTTCGAATTTGCGGCCGACCCCCGATCGGCCCGCGAGGAGAATACGATGAACCAAGAAATTATGAATCTCTTCAATCCGACGACGCCGGCTCAGGTCTTCGACCAGATCCGGATCTCGATTGCGTCTCCGGAGAAGATTCTGTCCTGGTCCTACGGCGAGATCAAGAAGCCGGAAACGATCAACTACCGCACCTTCAAGCCCGAGCGCGACGGCCTGTTCTGCGCCCGCATCTTCGGGCCGATCAAGGACTACGAGTGCCTGTGCGGCAAGTACAAGCGGATGAAGTACAAGGGCATCATCTGCGAGAAGTGCTCGGTCGAGGTGACCCTGTCGCGCGTCCGGCGCGAGCGCATGGGCCATATCGAGCTCGCCGCTCCCGTCGCGCACATCTGGTTCCTGAAGTCGCTGCCCTCGCGCATCGGCCTGCTGCTCGACATGACGCTGAAGGATCTCGAGCGGATCCTGTACTTCGAATACTACGTCGTTCTCGAGCCGGGTCTGACCGCGCTCAAGGACCGTCAGCTCTTGTCCGAGGACGAGTATCTCAAGGCGCAGGACGAATACGGCCAGGACAGCTTCACCGCCATGATCGGCGCGGAGGCCATCCGTGAGCTGCTGCGCGGCCTCGAGCTGGAGAAGCTCGAGCAGACGCTGCGTGCGGAGATGCAGGAGACCGACTCCGACATCAAGCACAAGAAGCTCGCGAAGCGTCTGAAGATCGTCGAGGCCTTCCGCCACTCCGGCAACAAGCCGGAATGGATGATCATGACCGTGGTGCCGGTGATCCCGCCGGACCTGCGGCCGCTGGTCCCGCTCGACGGTGGCCGCTTCGCGACCTCCGACCTCAACGACCTCTACCGCCGCGTCATCAATCGCAACAACCGTTTGAAGCGGCTGATGGAGCTGCGCGCGCCGGACATCATCATCCGCAACGAGAAGCGCATGCTTCAGGAAGCGGTGGATGCGCTGTTCGACAACGGCCGCCGTGGCCGCGTCATCACCGGCGCCAACAAGCGTCCGTTGAAGTCGCTCGCCGACATGCTCAAGGGCAAGCAGGGCCGCTTCCGTCAGAACCTGCTCGGCAAGCGCGTCGACTATTCCGGTCGCTCGGTCATCGTGGTCGGTCCGGAGCTGCGCCTGCACCAGTGCGGCCTGCCGAAGAAGATGGCGCTCGAGCTGTTCAAGCCGTTCATCTATTCGCGGCTCGATGCCAAGGGCCTGTCGACGACGGTCAAGCAGGCCAAGAAGCTGGTCGAGAAGGAGCGCCCCGAGGTCTGGGACATCCTGGACGAGGTCATCCGCGAGCATCCGGTGCTGTTGAACCGCGCGCCGACGCTGCATCGCCTCGGCATCCAGGCGTTCGAGCCGGTGCTGATCGAAGGCAAGGCGATCCAGCTGCATCCGCTGGTGTGCTCCGCGTTCAACGCCGACTTCGACGGCGACCAGATGGCCGTCCACGTTCCGCTGTCGCTCGAAGCGCAGCTGGAAGCGCGCGTCCTGATGATGTCGACCAACAACATCCTGCATCCGGCCAATGGTCAGCCGATCATCGTGCCGTCGCAGGACATCGTGCTCGGTCTCTACTACGTCTCGATCATGCGCGAAGGCATGCCCGGCCAGGGCATGGCGTTCGGCAACATGGCCGAGCTCGAGCATGCGCTGCACGCCAAGGCCATCCATCTCCACAGCAAGATCAAGTATCGCTGGGAGGGCATGGACGAGACCGGCAAGGTCGCCAAGCGCTGGATCGAAACCACCGCGGGCCGCGTCATGCTCGGCAATCTCCTGCCGAAGCATCCGCGCGTCACGTTCGAGGTCATCAACAAGCTGATGACCAAGCGCGAAATCTCGGGCGTGATCGATCAGGTCTATCGTCACTGCGGCCAGAAGGAGACGGTGATCTTCTGCGACCGCATCATGGCGCTTGGCTTCTACAACGCCTTCAAGGCGGGCATCTCGTTCGGCAAGGACGACATGGTCGTGCCGGCGGGCAAGTGGAAGATCGTCGACACCACCCGTACGCTGGCGAAGGATTTCGAGCAGCAGTACAATGACGGTCTGATCACTCACGGCGAGAAGTACAACAAGGTCGTCGATGCCTGGTCGAAGGCCAGCGAAGAGATCGCCAAGGAGATGATGAAGGAGATCTCCGTCACCAAGAAGACGGCGACGGGGGCGGATGCCGACATCAACTCGATCTACATGATGTCGCATTCCGGTGCCCGCGGTTCGCCGGCCCAGATGCGTCAGCTCGCCGGCATGCGCGGCCTGATGGCCAAGCCGTCGGGTGAGATCATCGAGACGCCGATCATCTCGAACTTCAAGGAAGGTCTGTCGGTTCTCGAGTACTTCAACTCGACCCACGGCGCCCGCAAGGGCCTCGCGGACACCGCGTTGAAGACCGCGAACTCGGGCTACCTGACCCGTCGTCTGGTCGACGTCGCGCAGGACTGCATCATCACGCAGGACGATTGCGGCACCCATCTCGGCATCAAGATGCGCGCCATCGTCGATGCCGGCACGGTCGTGGCTTCGCTCGGCTCGCGCATCCTGGGCCGCGTGCCCTGCGATGACGTGCGTGATCCCGCGACCAACGCCGTGCTGGTCAAGGCCGGCACGCTGATGGAGGAGAGCCACATCGACGCCATCCAGCAGGCTGGCGTGCAGGAGGTGAAGATCCGCTCGGCGCTGACCTGCGAGCTCGTCAACGGCATCTGCAAGATGTGCTACGGCCGCGATCTGGCGCGCGGTACGCCGGTCAATCATGGCGAGGCTGTCGGCGTCATCGCCGCGCAGTCGATCGGTGAGCCCGGCACCCAGCTGACGATGCGCACCTTCCACATCGGTGGCGCGGCGCAGCTGAACGAGCAGTCCTTCGTGGAATCGAACTTCGAAGGCAAGGTGGTCATCAGGAACAAGTCGATCGCTCGCAACAGCGAGGGTCACCTGATCGCGATGGTCCGCAACATGGTCGTGACGATCGTCGACCCCGACGGCACCGAGCGTGCGACGCACCGTATCCAGTACGGCTCGCGCATGCACGTCGACGACGGCGACATGATCAAGCGCGGCCAGCGCATCGCCGAGTGGGATCCTTATACCCGCCCGATCCTCACGGAAGCGGAGGGCACGATCGGGTTCGAGGATCTGACCGAAGGTCTGTCGATCTCGGAAACGCTCGACGAATCCACCGGTATTGCCAAGCGCGTGGTCATCGACTGGCGTGGAACGCGCGGTGGCGCGGATCTGCGTCCGGCGATCGTGATCAAGGGCAAGGACGGCAAGGTGCTCAAGCTCGCCCGCGGCGGCGATGCCCGCTACATGCTGTCGGTCGACGCGATTCTTTCTGTCGACGTCGGTGCGACGGTGAAGCCAGGCGACATCCTGGCGCGTATCTCGACCGAAAGCGCCAAGACGCGCGACATCACCGGCGGTCTGCCGCGGGTGGCGGAGCTGTTCGAAGCGCGCAAGCCGAAGGATGCCGCGATCATCGCTGAGATCGCCGGCACCATCCGGTTCGGTCGCGACTACAAGAACAAGCGTCGCATCTCGATCGAGCCGGTCGACAAGACCGAGGAGCCGCGCGAGTACCTGATCCCGAAGGGCAAGCACATCCATCTGCAGGATGGCGACATCGTCGAGAAGGGCGACTTCATCGTTGAAGGCAACCCCGCGCCGCACGACATCCTGGCGATCAAGGGCATCGAGGAGCTCGCGGCCTATCTGGTCAACGAGATCCAGGAGGTCTACCGGCTGCAGGGCGTGCTCATCAACGACAAGCACATCGAGGTGATTGTCCGTCAGATGCTGCAGAAGGTGGAGATCGCCGACCAGGGCGACACCGACATGATCTCGGGCGAACAGGTCGACAAGATCGAGTTCGACCTGCTCAACGCGAAAGCCGTGGAGGAGGCGAAGAAGCCGGCCACAGGCACTCCGGTTCTGCTCGGCATCACCAAGGCGAGCCTGCAGACCCGGTCGTTCTTCTCGGCGGCCTCGTTCCAGGAGACCACCCGCGTCCTCACCGAGGCGGCGGTCAACGGCAAGATCGATCCGCTCGAGGGTCTCAAGGAGAACGTCATCGTCGGCCGTCTGATCCCGGCTGGCACCGGCGCCTCGATGGCCCGCATCCGCGAAGTCGCCTTGAAGCGCGACAAGCTGATTCTCGACGAGCGCGAGAAGCAGGCGGCGATCGTGCCGGCGCAGCCGGAGCCTCAGCCGCTCGCTCTGCCGCCGGCAGAGTAAACGGACGATTGCGGCAGACCCTGACGGTGTTGGGGTCTGCCGTGCGTTCATCACGCGTAGAAAAGGCCGGCGGTTGCCGGCCTTTTTTTGACATTTTCTTCTCCTGTTGCCGCGCTGCTGCCCCGTTGTTCATCTTCCCTTCAGGGACAGAGGTGCTCTTGGAAGCATCAGATCCGCTGAGCTGATTTCCGTCGACTCCCGTGGCGATGCGCCGATTTGCTCCGGCGCAAATCTTTTGCGGGCCGGGTACGCTATGGCCGATCGAGCCCCGAGGGTGGCAGGACCCCTGATATGGACGACCGGCAACGTCGCTGACAGCCGGAGATGGCGGAACTTCGATGCTTGACCTTGCGATTGTTGGTGGCGGTCCGGGTGGACTGATGAGCGCCTGGTACCTGAGGCGCAAACTCGGCGATCTCTGCAAGGTGACGATCTTCGAGGCATCCGACCGGCTCGGCGGCAAGATCGTGACGCGCAAGTTCGATACCGCACCGGCGATGTATGAGGCTGGTGTCGCAGAAATCTACGACTACTCGATGACCGGCCCTGATCCGCTGCGCGAGCTGATCCAGCATTTCGGTCTGCAGACGATTCCGATGGATGCGCTGCAGGTCCAGCTCGACGGCGAGCTGCTCGACGACGTGCCCGGGCTGCGCCGCAAGTACGGCCCGAAGACGGCCGCTGCCGTCGAGGCGTTCCGCAAGCGTTGTACGGAGGTAATGTCGCCGGTCGAATATTACGAAGGCGTCGGCGCCCACGATAACGAGCACCCCTGGGCCTACAAGACCTGCGAAGAGCTGCTCGACGAGGAGGTCGAGGATCCCACGGCCAAGCGCTTCTTCAAGGTGATGTCGCGCTCCGACCTCGCGACCGAGGCCCACAACACCAACGGCCTCAATGCGCTCAAGAACTTCGTGATGGATATCGACGACTATATCGGCCTGTACTCGATCCAGAACGGCAATGAGCAGCTGATCGAGTGCCTTCGCTCGGAGGTCGATGCCGACATCAAACTCAATCATCGCGTGCTCCGAATCGGCAAGACCGAGCAGGGCCGCTACCGGCTCAACATGATGAACGGCAAGGGGCCGGAGACGCGCGAGTTCGATCTCGTGCTGGTGTGTCTGCCGCATTCCTGGCTGTCGACGGTCGGCTGGGACGGCGAGAAGCTGCGCCAGTCCATGGTCAAGCACATCGCCTATTTCGATCGTCCCGCGCATTATCTGCGCGTCTCGATCCTGTTCGACGAGCCGTTCTGGGGCGAGAAGATTCCGGGCTCCTGGTTCATGTCGGAGGCGTTCGGCGGCTGCTGCATCTACAACGAGGGCTCGCGCCACGACGTCGGCAAGCACGGCGTGCTGAACTGGCTGATCGCGGGCTCGGATGCGCTCGCCTTCGCCAACCTGTCGGACCAGGAGCTGATCGATGCCGCCCTGAAGTCGCTCCCGGCGGCGCTCGGCGATGCGCGCGCACACTTCATGGAAGGCAAGATCCATCGCTGGCTGTCGTCGGTCAACGCGCTGCCCGGCGGTTTGCCGGTGCGCGACGTCATGACCAATCACCGGCCTGAGCCGAAGGAGCACCCCGGTATCGTCGTGGTCGGAGACTACCTGTTCGACTCGACCTTGAACGGGCTGCTCGATTCCTCGGATGCGGCCACCGACATCATCCTGACCGAGATGATGCGGCTGCGCCGCGCCCGCTCGCAGGCCGAGATGCCGCTGTCGGACAAGATCGACCGCGACTATTTCGACAATTATCGCGGGCAGGGGCCGTACAGCGAAGCGTGGTCGCAGTTCACCGATCCGGACTATCTGACCAGCCTGATCAAGATCGTCTGGAACCGGGCCGGCAAGGGCAAGGGCTACAAGCTCCTGGTCGCCGGCTCCGCGAGCGGCGAGCTGGTGGGTGCGCTCCGCGAGCGTGGCATCGATGCCTGGGGCATCGAGAACAACCGCTACATCCACGGCAAGACGCCGAAGGCGCTGAAGAAGTACAACAAGCTCGGCTCGATCACCGACATGCCGTTCAAGACCGGTGAGTTCGATTTCGTGTTCGAGACCAGCCTCTGCCACCTCGGTGACAAGCAGGTTGCGCGCGCGGTCCGCGAGCTCAACCGTGTCGTCAAGACCGGCCTCGTGTTCGGCTCGATCACCTCGGACATGGCCCCGGCGCTGGTCGACCGCTACGACCTGCTCCGTGGGGTCAAGAAGCTCGGCACCTGGTGGGAGTGGTCGGAGCTGTTCTTCGGCAACGGCTTTGATCTTGCCATGCACCGCCGCGATTGCACCGACGAGGTGTGGGCCGCGACGCTCGCGGCCAACAGAGGCCCGGGCCAATGGTACGCCGACGCGGACAGCCTGCGCTATTCCTTCTTCGACAAGGTCGAGGACGATGATTGAGGACGCTGGCCGCGGCGCTGTGCAGATGTTAAAGGCCTGACGCGCAAGGCTGGCGCTCTCGTCGGCCGCGCTGCTTCGGTTGGTTGCATGGCGCCCAAGAAACCAGAGTCAGAGTCGAGACCGGCTTCCAAATCAGGCTCGAAACGAGGTTCGAAATCCAATTCGACCTCGGCGCCGCCCGGTCAGGCCGCGGACGATCGGATTGCCGGCGAGCGAATTGCGGCTGCCGCGGGCGCCGCAGCCGAGATCGCGAAGCGGCTTTCTGGAACCGCCGCGCCCCAAGCGCCGCAGGCACCCCAAGCGCCGGAAACACCGCTCGCCGCCAACGCGCCGCTGGCAGCCGAAGCGCAGCACACATCTGAAGCGCCGCAGCCCTCCGAGCCGTCGCAGGCCGCCAAAGTGCCGGAGGCGGCCAAACCGGCGCAGGCCACCAAGCCACCACAGGCAAGCAAGCCTGCGCCGCCGCCCTCCGACGAGGACGACGATGAGGACGGCGAGGACGAGGGCGACGATCTCGACGACGATGACGACGACGACGAGGATCTCGTCGTCTACACGGCCCGCGAGGCCGCCGGTGCGCTTGCGACCATCTACGGCTTCATCTCGCCGCTGCTCGCCAGATACAAGAAGATGCTGGCTTTCGTGTCGATCGGCGTCCTGATCGAGACGCTGTTCAACGTCATCATGCCGCTCAGCCTCAAGTTCCTGATCGACGATGCGCTCGGCGAGGAGGATTTCGAGGCGCTCTATCGCATCCTCGGCGTGCTGGCCGTTGCGGGCATCTTCACCTCGATCGTTGCCGTGCTCTACGAGCGCTGGGATGCGCGTCTGGCGGCCTGCGTCATCTCGGATGTCCGCACCCGTCTGTTCGACCACGTGCAGAACCTGCCGGCCGCCTATTTCCAGCGCACCAAGCGCGGCGAGATCTTGTCGCGCTTCTCGGTCGACATGTCGGCGTTCGAGAACGTCGTGAAGAGTTTCGCCAACAGCGCTGTGCTGCCGTTCCTCGAGCTGATTGCGGGCATCATTCTGATGCTGTTCCTCAACTGGCAGCTCGCTGCGATCGCGCTGCTGGTGTTTCCGATCACCCTGATCGGCCCGCGCATCCTGACGCCGAAGGCGGTTCAGGCCAATTACGAGCAGAAGCTGAACGAGGCGTCGCTGCTCGGCGTGATCCAGGAGAACATCGCGGCGCAAGCCGTCATCAAGGCCTTCAGCCTGCACCGCAAGGTATTCGGCTGGTTCAGCTTCCGCAACGACGCGGCGCGGCGCAAGATGGCCGATGCGATGTTCCTGTCGACCATGGTCGAGCGCACCGTCACGATCTCCGTGCTGCTGCTGCATCTCGTCGTGCTTGCCCTCGGCGCCTATCTCGCCACCAAGGGCCAGATCACCATCGGCACCTTCGTCACCTTCGAGAGCGCGTTCTGGGAGGTGTCCTACAACATCGCCCATGTCATGCACTTCGTGCCGGTGTCGATTTCCTCGGCGGCCGCAATCCGGCACATGCAGGAGCTGCTGGACGAGCCGACCCGCGGCGCCGACCGGCCGGGCGCGCCGGATCTGCCCCGCATCAGCCACGACATCACCTTCGAGCGCGTGACCTTCCAGTACGAGGGCAGCCAGACGCCGGTGCTCGACAATCTCAGCCTCAAGCTCGACGTCGGCAAGCGGATCGCGATCGTCGGTCCGTCGGGCTCGGGCAAGAGCACGCTGCTCAACCTGATCCTGCGACTCTACGTGCCCAACGAAGGCCGCGTCACCATCGACGGCGTCGACATCCGCAGGGTCACGCGCGATTCGCTGCGCGGCAGCATGGCCGTGGTGTTCCAGGAGAACATGCTGTTCAACATGTCGCTGCGGGAGAACATCCGGCTCGGCAAGGAGGGCGCCACCGACGCCGAGGTGGAGGAGGCGGCCAAGAAGGCCGAGATCCACCGCTACATCATGAGCCTGCCGCAGAAATACGACACGCTCGTCGGCGAGCGCGGCGACACGCTGTCCGGCGGCCAGCGCCAGCGCATCGCAATCGCCCGCGCCATCATCCGCAATCCCTCCGTGCTGCTGCTCGACGAGGCGACCTCGGCGCTCGACCAGACCACGGAAGCCGCAATCAACCGCACCCTGCTCAAGGTCGCCAAGGGCCGCACCATGATCTGGTCGACCCACCGCCTGACCTCGGTGGTCGAGATGGACGAGATCATCGTCATCTCCGGCGGCCGGGCGATCGAGCGCGGCAGCCACGCCGAGCTCTTGGCCAAGAACGGTGTCTATCGCAAGCTGTGGGACGACCAGGGCCACCAGCCGAGTCGGGCCGATCAGGCCGACGACGACAGCGATGAAGACGATGATGATGACGATGACGATGACGATGATGACGACGAATAAGCGTTGAGCGGCGCAATGGTCTTCGTCAGCCGCTGCCGCGTGCCGCGGCCGAGCGAGACTGCAAAGCGTGCCCAGCGCTGCGCTTGCCAATAGGGTCTGGTCCCGATCGAGACGGATCTGAAATTCCAGGCCTTCTCGAGCGACCACGCATCGCAGGCCATCTTGACCGGGTCCGCATAGAAGGCCGCGATCTTGGCCTCGCCCATGCCGTCAGTCGCCAGCCAGCGCGGAATGTGGACGTTGCAGAGGCGCTCGACATCGGTGAACACCTTGTCGGAGCCGGTGCCGGTGACGGGGCAGGTGGTGCAGAAGGCGTCGCCGACGAGCACCACGCCGGGCATGCGATATCCGCTGTTGGTGATCAGATCGGCCGGCCGGACCTTCACCTCGCCGCTCACGGCGTACTCGCCAGTGATCCGCCGCAGGCCGGGCAGGGCGGTCGTCAGCGTTTCGACCGGGGCGCGCCGGATCGCCCGCAGCCAGGGATCATCCACCTCGCGATAGGCGAACAGGTTCGCCCGCATGCGCTCGCCGATCGGGAACAGGGTGATGTAGGGCACCCGCGCACTGGCCCGCTCCTGGAAGTAGGTCATGGCCGGGAACGAGAAGGCGGCGCGGCCGACCGGCGTCAGGTCGAAGCCGATCGAGACGGAATGGGCGGGGCTGGCGATCTTGCGGGTGATTCCCAGCATGTGCCGCAGCCCAACGTTCAGCCCGTTGGCGAGCACGACGAGGCGGGCCGAGATCGTCTGCCCGTTGGACAGCACGACCGACTGGCGATCCTCGCCTGGCGTGATCGCCACGGCCTTGGCGACGATTCGCGTCACAGGGCCACGGATCTCGTCACGCACGGCCGTCACCAGCGTATCGTACGGGATGCCATATTGCTGGACTGGCGCCCGTTCGAGCACGTAGCCGAATCGGGCGATCCAGTTCTCCGAGGCCAGGGTGGCTTGGGTTAACGCCTTGTCGGCGATCCCGGTGCGACGGAACCGGTCGATCTGCCCGGCACCGGAGATCTTCTCGATTCGAAAGTCGGCCGGGTAGATCGCATGGGGATCGACCAGAATCGCCGGGATGCCCGCACGCCCGAGCATGGCGGCCGTGATCGCGCCGGCCAGGCCGCCGCCAATGATCGCAATATCGGTATATTCTGTCACCGGGCGTCTCGTCTTGGCGCCATCCTTGTCGGCCAAAGCCGAAAAAAGCCTTATCTTCAATGTCTCTGGATATGTCCGGGGTTGGAGAGGTGACTGCGCAGGCGCGGGCAGGGCTCTGCGGTCTACAGATACCTTAGGACGCGGGGGCACCGTCGGAGCGGAAACTGCAGCGGCCAGAAGCGCTTCTTTGAGCGTCCTGCGGCGTCGTTTTGCTTGACTTGGATATTTACCGCTTATAAAAGGCCGGCACTCAACGACAGGCGGTGAGCTTCGCCAGCGTCGGTACGGATCACCCAGACCACCCAGAACAGGGTGGGACGGGCACCACCCTCGACGAATGCCGCTCAAACGCTGTCGATCATAGCTAGGCAATGCCAAAACGATATTAGATCTCTCGAGCTCGTTCTCCTGAGACCAATTTCGGATGCATGACCTCGGTAGGCCGCCTGCCAGCGCAAGCTGACTGGTGGTGATCGCGGTCCTCTGTGGCGTCAAGCGCTTTCCGTTCAGCGATGAACGGTTGGCGCGATTTCGTTTTGCGTGGGTTTTGATCGCGCGAACGGCCCGGTGAGGCGGGGAACCTCGAACAGAATTTGCGGAAGCCGGTCGCGGTCTCCGTGCGAACGTTGAGAAGGGTGAAGGCCAAGATGCCGACGATCAACCAGCTGATCGCAAATCCGCGCGAAGTGCAGAAGTCGCGCAAGAAGGTGCCGGCGCTGCAGCAGTCGCCGCAGAAGCGTGGCGTTTGCACGCGCGTCTACACCACGACCCCGAAGAAGCCGAACTCGGCGCTTCGTAAGGTCGCCAAGGTGCGCCTGACCAACGGCTTCGAGGTGATCGGCTACATCCCGGGTGAAGGCCATAACCTGCAGGAGCACTCGGTGGTCATGATCCGCGGCGGCCGCGTTAAGGACTTGCCGGGCGTGCGCTACCACATCCTCCGCGGCGTGCTGGATACCCAGGGCGTCAAGAACCGTAAGCAGCGCCGTTCGAAGTATGGCGCGAAGCGTCCGAAGTAAGACGTTCGAGAGAAGCGGGAACAAGATCACATGTCGCGTCGCCATTCAGCCGAAAAGCGTGAAGTGCTTCCGGATCCGAAGTTCGGGAACATCATTGTCACCAAGTTCATGAACTCGGTGATGTACGCCGGCAAGAAGTCGGTCGCCGAAGGTATCGTCTACGGCGCGTTCGGCATCATCGAGGCCAAGACCAAGCAGAGCCCGCTGACGGTGTTCGAGCAGGCCCTCGAAAACGTCATGCCGACCATCGAGGTCCGCTCCCGCCGCGTCGGCGGCGCGACCTACCAGGTGCCGGTCGAGGTTCGTTCGACCCGCCGGCAGGCGCTGGGCATCCGCTGGCTGATCTCGGCCGCGCGCGACCGCAACGAGAAGACGATGACCGAGCGGCTTTCGGCGGAGCTGCTCGATGCCTCCAATAACCGGGGCAACGCCGTGAAGAAGCGTGAAGACGTGCACCGGATGGCTGAAGCCAACCGCGCCTTCTCGCACTATCGCTGGTAACGGCGAAACCGACGGAAATCAGGGAACACACCCATGCCCCGCCAACACGCCATCGAAGACTATCGCAACTTCGGCATCATGGCGCATATCGACGCCGGTAAGACGACCACGACCGAGCGCATCCTCTATTACACCGGCAAGAGCCACAAGATCGGCGAAGTGCACGAAGGTGCTGCGACGATGGACTGGATGGAGCAGGAGCAGGAGCGTGGCATCACGATCACCTCCGCTGCGACCACCGCGTTCTGGAACGGCAAGCGCCTGAACATCATCGACACCCCCGGTCACGTCGACTTCACCATCGAGGTCGAGCGCAGCTTGCGCGTGCTCGACGGCGCCGTCTGCGTGCTCGACTCCAACCAGGGCGTCGAGCCGCAGACCGAGACCGTCTGGCGTCAGGGCGACAAGTACAAGGTGCCGCGCATCGTCTTCGCGAACAAGATGGACAAGACCGGCGCCGACTTCTTCAAGTGCCTGTCCGACATCGTCGATCGCCTGGGCGCGAAGCCGGTGGCTATTCAGCTGCCGATCGGCGCGGAGAACAACTTCAAGGGCTGCATCGATCTCGTGACGATGAAGGCGATCGTCTGGAACGACGAGGCGCTCGGCGCGAAGTTCGACTACGCCGAGATTCCGGCTGATCTCGCCGATCAGGCCAAGGAATATCGCGAGCAGCTGGTGGAAGCTGCCGTCGAGCTCGACGACGACGCCCTGGCTGCGTTCCTGGACGGCAACGAGCCGGATGAGGCGACCCTGAAGCGCCTGATCCGCAAGGCGGTGCTGACCGGCGCCTTCTATCCGGTGCTGTGCGGCTCGGCCTTCAAGAACAAGGGTGTTCAGCCCTTGCTCGACGCCGTCGTCGACTATCTGCCGTCGCCGCTCGACGTGCCCGCGATCAAGGGCACCGACGACAAGGGCAACGAGGTCGTGCGCAAGGCGGACGACAAGGAGCCGCTGGCGCTGCTGGCGTTCAAGATCATGGACGACCCGTTCGTCGGCACCATCACTTTCTGCCGCATCTATTCGGGCGTCCTGACCTCGGGCACCGGTGTCGTGAACTCGACCCGCGAGAAGAAGGAGCGCATCGGCCGCATGCTGCTGATGCATGCGAACAACCGCGAGGACATCAAGGAGGCCTATGCCGGCGACATCGTCGCTCTTGCAGGCCTCAAGGAAGCCCGCACCGGTGACACGCTGTGCGATCCGTCCAACCAGGTGATCCTGGAAAAGATGGAGTTCCCGGAGCCGGTCATCGAGATCGCGATCGAGCCGAAGTCGAAGGCCGACCAGGAGAAGCTGGGCGTTGCGCTGGCGAAGCTGGCCGCGGAGGATCCGTCCTTCCGCGTGTCGACCGACCACGAGTCGGGCCAGACTATCCTCAAGGGGATGGGCGAGCTCCATCTCGACATCAAGGTCGACATCCTCAAGCGCACCTACAAGGTCGATGCGAACATCGGCGCGCCGCAGGTGGCGTTCCGTGAGCGCATCACCAAGCCGGCCAACGTGGACTACACTCACAAGAAGCAGACCGGCGGTACCGGCCAGTTTGCGGCCGTGAGCCTCGTGGTCGAGCCGAACGAGCCGGGCGGCGGCTATGTGTTCGAGTCCAAGATCGTCGGCGGTGCGGTTCCGAAGGAGTACATCCCGGGCGTCGAGAAGGGCATCGAGAGCGTGCTCGGCGCGGGCGTGGTTGCCGGCTTCCCGGTGGTCGACGTCAAGGTGGCGCTGGTCGACGGCAAGTATCACGACGTCGACTCGTCGGCGCTGGCCTTCGAAATCGCCTCTCGTGCGGCTTTCCGCGAGGCGCTGCAGAAGGGCAAGTCGGTTCTGCTCGAGCCGATCATGAAGGTCGAGGTGGTGACCCCGGAAGACTACACCGGCTCGGTCATCGGCGACCTGAACTCGCGTCGTGGCCAGATCCAGGGCCAGGACATGCGCGGCAACGCCAACGTCATCAACGCGATGGTGCCGCTCATGAACATGTTCGGTTACGTGAACAACCTGCGCTCCATGAGCCAGGGCCGCGCGACCTTCACGATGCAGTTCTCGCACTACGCTGAAGCGCCGGCCAACGTGTCGGCCGAAGTCCAGAAGAAGTTTGCCTGATTGTCGCGAGCTCAAGTGAGCGACTGAACGGAGAGTCAAATGGCCAAAGCTAAGTTTGAACGTAACAAGCCCCACTGCAACATCGGCACCATCGGTCACGTCGACCACGGCAAGACCTCGCTGACGGCTGCAATCACCAAGATCCTGGCCGAGACGGGCGGTGCGACGTTCACTGCCTACGACCAGATCGACAAGGCCCCGGAAGAGAAGGCGCGCGGCATCACCATCTCGACCGCGCACGTCGAGTACGAGACCAAGAACCGCCACTACGCGCACGTCGATTGCCCCGGCCACGCCGACTACGTGAAGAACATGATCACCGGCGCCGCGCAGATGGACGGCGCGATCCTGGTCGTGTCGGCCGCTGACGGCCCGATGCCGCAGACCCGTGAGCACATCCTGCTCGCTCGCCAGGTGGGCGTGCCGGCGCTGGTCGTGTTCCTCAACAAGTGCGACATGGTCGACGATCCGGAGCTGCTGGAGCTCGTCGAGCTCGAGGTCCGCGAGCTGCTGTCGAAGTACGAATTCCCGGGCGACAAGATCCCGATCATCAAGGGCTCGGCGCTCGCCGCTCTCGAAGATTCGGACAAGAAGCTCGGCCACGACGCCATCCTCGAGCTGATGCGCAATGTCGACGAGTACATTCCGCAGCCGGAGCGTCCGATCGACCAGCCCTTCCTGATGCCGGTCGAAGACGTGTTCTCGATCTCGGGCCGCGGCACCGTGGTGACCGGCCGTGTCGAGCGCGGCATCATCAAGGTCGGTGAGGAAATCGAGATCGTCGGCATCCGCCCGACCCAGAAGACCACCGTCACCGGCGTCGAAATGTTCCGCAAGCTGCTCGATCAGGGCCAGGCCGGCGACAACATCGGCGCGCTGCTCCGCGGCACCAAGCGCGAGGACGTCGAGCGCGGCCAGGTGCTGTGCAAGCCGGGCTCGGTCAAGCCGCACACCAAGTTCAAGGCTGAGGCCTACATCCTCACCAAGGAAGAGGGCGGCCGTCACACGCCGTTCTTCACCAACTATCGTCCGCAGTTCTACTTCCGCACGACCGACGTGACCGGCGTCGTCCATCTGCCGGAAGGCACCGAGATGGTGATGCCGGGCGACAACATCGCGATGGAAGTGCACCTGATCGTGCCGATCGCGATGGAGGAGAAGCTGCGCTTCGCCATCCGCGAGGGCGGCCGCACCGTCGGCGCCGGCGTCGTCGCCTCGATCATCGAGTAACAACAGCGAATAGGGAATGGCGGGTGGCGAATGGAGATTATCCATTCGCCGTTCGCTACTCGCCACTCACTACTCACAGAAAGATACGGCAATGAACGGCCAAAATATCCGCATCCGTCTCAAGGCGTTTGACCATCGTATCCTCGATACGTCGACGCGCGAGATCGTCAACACGGCGAAACGGACCGGCGCGCAGGTTCGCGGACCCATTCCGCTGCCGACCCGCATCGAGAAGTTCACCGTGAACCGTTCGCCGCACGTCGACAAGAAGAGCCGCGAGCAGTTCGAGATGCGCACCCACAAGCGCCTGCTCGACATCGTCGATCCGACCCCGCAGACCGTCGATGCTTTGATGAAGCTCGATCTGGCCGCCGGTGTCGACGTCGAGATCAAGCTCTAAGTTTTTGGATTCACGTTCGCACCTCACGCGGACATAGAGAAGAACAGGAAGCACGCCGATGCGCTCCGGAGTGATCGCACAAAAGGTCGGGATGACGCGGGTCTTCACGGAGACCGGCGAACATATCCCCGTGACCGTGCTGAAGCTCGGCAATTGCCAGGTGGTCGGTCACCGCACCACCGAGAAGAACGGCTACGTCGCTCTGCAGCTCGGCAGCGGCAGCCGCAAGACGGTCTACATGCCGAAGGCCGAGCGCGGTCAGTTCGCGGTCGCCAAGGTCGAGCCGAAGCGCAAGCTCGCCGAATTCCGTGTCAGCGAAGACTCGCTGATTCCGGTCGGCGCCGAGATCCAGGCCGATCACTTCGTCGTCGGCCAGTTCGTCGACGTCACCGGCACCTCGGTCGGTAAGGGCTTCGCCGGCGGCATGAAGCGCTGGAACTTCGGCGGTCTGCGCGCCACGCACGGTGTGTCGATCTCGCACCGTTCGATCGGTTCGACCGGTGGCCGTCAGGACCCCGGCAAGACCTGGAAGAACAAGAAGATGCCCGGTCACATGGGTGTCGATCGCATCACCACGCTGAACCTGCGTGTGGTGCAGACGGATGTCGAGCGTGGCCTGATCCTGGTGGAAGGCGCGGTGCCCGGCTCCAAGGGGGGCTGGATCTCGGTGCGCGACGCCGTGAAGAAGCCGCTGCCGAAGGAAGCGCCGAAGCCCGGCAAGTTCAAGGTCGCGGGTGAGCAGGCTGCCGAAGCGCCGGCCGTGCAGGAGGGCGCATAAATGGAACTGAAAGTCACCACCCTCGAGGGCAAGGAAGCCGGCTCCGTCCAGCTCTCCGACGCCATCTTCGGTCTGGAGCCGCGCGTCGACATCATTCAGCGCTGCGTTCAGTGGCAGCTGAACAAGCGCCAGGCCGGCACCCACAAGGCCAAGGGCCGCGCCGAGATCTGGCGCACCGGCAAGAAGATGTACAAGCAGAAGGGCACCGGCGGTGCTCGTCACGGCTCGGCCCGCGTGCCGCAGTTCCGTGGCGGCGGCCGCGCCTTCGGTCCGGTCGTGCGCTCGCATGCAACCGACCTGCCGAAGAAGGTCCGTGCGCTGGCGCTGAAGCATGCGCTGTCGGCCAAGGCCAAGGACGGTGATCTTGTCGTGCTGGAGAACGCCACGCTCGAGGCGGCGAAGACCAAGGCGCTGATCGGTCACTTCTCCGGTCTCGGCCTGACCAACGCGCTGATCATCGACGGCGCCGAGCTGCACAACGGCTTCGCCGCCGCGGCCCGCAACATCCCGAACCTGGACGTACTGCCGATCCAGGGCATCAACGTCTACGACATCCTGCGCCGTCAGAAGCTCGTGCTGACCAAGGCGGCGATCGATGCGCTGGAGGCGCGCTTCAAATGAAGACCATTGATCCGCGCCACTACGACATCATCATCGCGCCGGTCGTGACCGAGAAGGCGACGTTCGCCTCCGAGCACAACAAGGTTCTGTTCAAGGTGGCCGCCAAGGCGACCAAGCCTCAGATCAAAGAGGCGATCGAGAAGCTGTTCGACGTCAAGGTCAGGAGCGTCAACACGCTCGTCCGCAAGGGCAAGACCAAGGTGTTCCGCGGCAATTTCGGTTCGCAATCGGACAGCAAGCGCGCGATCGTGACCCTCGAAGAGGGCCACCGTATCGACGTGACCACCGGACTGTAAGGCTGAGCTGCCATGGCACTGAAGACATTCAATCCCACGACGCCGGGCCAGCGCCAGCTGGTGATGGTCGATCGTTCGGCCCTCTACAAGGGCAAGCCGGTCAAGGCGCTGACCGAAGGCAAGCAGTCGAGCGGCGGTCGCAACAACACCGGCCGCATCACGGTTCGCTTCCTCGGTGGCGGCCACAAGCAGTCGTATCGTACGGTCGACTTCAAGCGCGACAAGGTCGACGTTCCGGCCACCGTCGAGCGGCTGGAGTATGATCCGAACCGCACCGCCTTCATCGCCCTGGTCAAGTATCAGGACGGCGAGCTCGCCTACATCCTGGCGCCGCAGCGCTTGGCGGTCGGCGACACCATCGTCGCCGGCAACTATGTCGACGTGAAGCCGGGCAACGTCATGCCGCTCGGCAACATGCCGGTCGGCACGATCGTGCACAACATCGAGGTCAAGATCGGGAAGGGCGGCCAGCTCGCGCGTTCGGCCGGCACGTATGCCCAGATCGTCGGCCGCGACCAGGACTACGTGATCGTCCGCCTGAACTCGGGCGAGCAACGCCTGGTGCACGGCCGTTGCCGCGGCACCATCGGTGCGGTGTCGAACCCGGACCACATGAACACCTCGATCGGCAAGGCCGGCCGCAAGCGTTGGATGGGTCGTCGCCCGCACAACCGCGGTGTCGCGATGAACCCGATCGACCATCCGCACGGCGGCGGCGAAGGCCGTACCTCGGGCGGTCGTCACCCGGTCACTCCGTGGGGCAAGCCTACCAAGGGCAAGAAGACCCGCACCAACAAGTCGACCGACAAATTCATTCTCTTGAGCCGCCACAAGCGGAAGAAGTAAGGAACGACGGACATGGTTCGTTCAGTCTGGAAAGGCCCGTTCGTCGAGGCGTCGCTGCTCAAGAAGGCAGATGCGGCGCGCGCGTCCGGCCGTCACGACGTCATCAAGATCTGGAGCCGCCGCTCGACCATCCTGCCGCAGTTTGTCGGCCTGACGTTCGGCGTCTACAACGGCCAGAAGCACGTGCCGGTGGCGATCAACGAAGAGATGGTCGGCCACAAGTTTGGCGAGTTCTCGCCGACCCGCACCTTCCACGGCCATTCGGGCGATAAGAAAGCCAAGAAGGCTTGAGGATTAAGCGATGAGCAAACCAAAGCGCGAACGGAGCCTCCCCGAAAACGAGGCCAAGGCTGTGGCCCGGATGCTTCGGGTGAGCCCGCAGAAGCTGAACCTGGTGGCGCAGATGATCCGCGGCCGCAAGGCGTCGGCAGCCCTCGCCGACCTGCAGTTCTCGCGCAAGCGGATTGCGGTCGACGTCAAGAAGTGCCTGGAATCGGCGATCGCCAATGCCGAGAACAATCACGAGCTCGAGGTCGACGATCTCGTCGTTTCGCAGGCTTTCGTCGGCAAGGGAATCGTGATGAAGCGTTTCTCGCCGCGCGGCCGTGGCCGTTCGGGCCGAGTTTTCAAACCGTTTTCGCAGCTGACGATCATTGTCCGTCAGGTCGAGGCGAGCGCTTAAAGCAGGCGCTGGGAGAATACGATGGGTCAAAAGATCAATCCGATCGGTCTGCGTCTCGGCATCAACCGGACCTGGGATTCGCGCTGGTTCGCTGGCAAGGCCGAGTACGGCAAGCTGCTGCATGAAGACGTCAAGATCCGCGAGATCCTGCACAAGGAGCTCAAGCAGGCGGCCGTCGCCCGCATCGTGATCGAGCGTCCGCACAAGAAGTGCCGCGTCACGATCCACTCGGCACGTCCGGGCGTCGTGATCGGCAAGAAGGGCGCCGACATCGACAAGCTGCGCAAGCGCGTCGCCGACATCACCTCGTCGGACGTTGTCATCAACATCGTCGAGATCCGCAAGCCCGAGCTCGATGCGACCCTGGTCGCCGAGTCGATCGCGCAGCAGCTCGAGCGCCGCGTGGCGTTCCGCCGCGCCATGAAGCGCGCCGTTCAGTCGGCGATGCGTCTCGGCGCCGAGGGCATCCGCATCAACTGCTCGGGTCGTCTGGGCGGCGCGGAAATCGCCCGCATGGAGTGGTACCGTGAGGGCCGGGTGCCGCTGCACACGCTGCGCGCCGACATCGACTACGGTGTGGCCACCGCGTTCACCACTTTCGGCACCTGCGGCGTGAAGGTCTGGATCTTCAAGGGCGAGATCCTCGAGCACGATCCGATGGCACAGGACAAGCGGATGAACGAAGGCGGCGGCGAGAGCTCGCAGCCGCGGTCGCGCCGCGACGCGGCCTGATCGATCAGCCGCGACAAGACAGGTTTGAGGGCTCAAAGCCATGATGCAACCAAAGAAGACCAAGTTCCGAAAGGCGCATAAGGGCCGTATCCACGGCGTTGCGTCCTCGGGCGCGACGCTGGCCTTCGGCCAGTTCGGGCTGAAGGCGATGGAGCCGGACCGCGTCACCGCGCGCCAGATCGAGGCCGCCCGTCGTGCCTTGACCCGTCACATGAAGCGCGCCGGCCGCGTCTGGATCCGGGTGTTCCCGGATCTTCCGGTGTCGAAGAAGCCGGCCGAGGTCCGCATGGGCTCCGGCAAGGGCTCGCCGGAATTGTGGGTGGCCCGCGTCAAGCCGGGCCGGGTGATGTTCGAGATCGACGGCGTGAGCACCCAGATCGCGCGCGAGGCGCTGCTGCTGGCGGCCGCCAAGCTGCCGATCAAGACGCGCTTCGTCGAACGCATTGCGGAGTAATGGTCATGGCCGAGATGAAGATTGCCGACATTCGCGCGATGAGCCCCGATCAGATGGACGATGCGATCGTCAACCTGAAGAAGGAGCGTTTCAACCTGCGCTTCCAGCGTGCCACCGGCCAGCTCGAGAACACCGCTCGGCTGCGCGAGGCGCGTCGCGACATCGCCCGTATCAAGACCATCGCCGCGCAGCAGCGCGCCAAGACGAAGTAAGAGGCTCGACATGCCGAAACGGACCCTCCAGGGCGTTGTCGTCAGCGACAAGCAGGCCAAGACGGTGGTCGTGCGCGTCGACCGGCGCTTCACCCACCCGATCTACAAGAAGACCATCCGCCGCTCGAAGAACTACCACGCCCACGACGAGAACAACGAGTTCAAGCCGGGCGACATGGTGTGGATCGAGGAGAGCAAGCCGATCTCGAAGCTGAAGCGCTGGACCGTGGTCCGGGGCGAGCACAAGAAAACCGCCTGAGGCGCGAAGCGGCCCTCGTCGAAGAGGGCCCATTTCGCTTTCGGGATCAAACAAGGCGCAGCTTTCCTGCGCAGCAGATGAAGAGGACGAGGTGCATCAATGATTCAGATGCAGACCAACCTCGACGTGGCCGATAATTCCGGCGCACGCCGTGTCATGTGTATCAAGGTGCTGGGCGGCTCGAAGCGCCGCTATGCCACCGTCGGCGACATCATCGTGGTGTCGATCAAGGAAGCCATTCCGCGTGGCAAGGTGAAGAAGGGCGACGTCATGAAGGCCGTCGTGGTGCGCGTCCGCAAGGACATCCGCCGCGCCGACGGCTCGGTGATCCGCTTCGACCGCAACGCGGCCGTTCTGATCAACAACCAGTCGGAGCCGGTCGGCACCCGCATCTTCGGGCCGGTGCCGCGCGAGCTGCGCGCCAAGAACCACATGAAGATCATTTCGCTTGCGCCGGAGGTGCTGTGATGGCTGCCAAGATCCGCAAGGGCGACAAGGTGATCGTCCTGACCGGCCGCGACAAGGGTCGCACCGGCGAGGTGTTCGAGGTGCGTCCCGACGAGGGCACCGCGCTGGTGCGCGGTATCAACCTGGTGAAGCGTCACCAGAAGCAGACGCAGAACCAGGAGGGCGGCATCATCTCCAAGGAGGCGCCGATCAACCTGTCGAACGTCGCGTATGTCGGTAAGGACGGCAAGCCGACGCGCGTTGGATTCAAGATTCAGGCGGACGGCAAGAAGGTCCGCGTTGCCAAGAGCTCGGGAGTTGAGATCGATGGCTGAGACTGCTTACACCCCGCGCCTCCGCACGGAATATGATCGCCAGATCAAGAGCCAGCTGACCGAGAAGTTCGGCTACGCCAACGTCATGCAGGTGCCGCGGCTCGACAAGGTCGTGCTCAACATGGGCATCGGCGAGGCGGTCAACGACCGCAAGAAGGCGGAGACGGCGGCGGCCGACCTGTCGCTGATCGCCGGCCAGAAGGCGGTCGTGACCTATTCGCGCGTCGCCATCGCGACCTTCAAGCTGCGTGAGAACCAGCCGATCGGCTGCAAGGTCACGTTGCGCAAGACCAAGATGTACGAGTTCATCGACCGCCTGATCAACGTCGCGCTGCCGCGCGTCCGCGACTTCCGCGGTCTGAACCCGAAGAGCTTCGACGGCCGCGGCAACTACTCGCTCGGCATCAAGGAGCACATCATTTTCCCCGAGATCGACTTCGACAAGGCCGGGGAGAGCTGGGGCATGGACATCACGGTGTGCACCACCGCGACGACCGATGATGAGGCCCGTGCCCTTCTGACCGCATTCAATTTCCCGTTCCGGCAGTGAGACGCTGAACAGCTTCTCAAACGCGGATACCCAGGAGCCAAGCATGGCAAAGAAGAGTTCAATCGAGAAGAACAACCGGCGCAAGCGGATGACGAAGAACGCCGCCCCGAAGCGCGCCCGGTTGAAGGCGATCATCGCCGACAAGTCCAAGCCGATGGAGGAGCGCTTTGCCGCGACCCTGAAGCTGGCCGAGATGCCGCGCAATTCGTCGGCGACCCGCATCCGCAACCGGTGCGAGCTGACCGGCCGTCCGCGGTCGAACTATCGCAAGAACAAGCTGAGCCGCATCGCGCTGCGCGAGCTCGGGTCCAAGGGCCTGGTCCCGGGCCTCGTGAAGTCGAGCTGGTAAGGAGGGTCGCACCATGTCAACGCACGATCCCATCAGCGATCTGATCACCCGCATCCGCAACGCGCAGATGCGCTCGAAGTCGAAGGTCTCGACTCCCGGCTCCAAGATGCGCGCCAGCGTGCTCGAGGTGCTGAAGTCCGAAGGCTACATCCGTGGCTATGCCACGCTGGAGCATCCGTCGGGCCGCAGCGAGATCGAGATCGAGCTGAAATATTTCGACGGCGAGCCCGTGATCCGCGAGATCGAGCGCGTCTCCAAGCCCGGCCGCCGCGTTTACACCTCGGTGAAGAACCTGCCGCGCGTGAACAACGGGCTCGGAATTTCTGTTTTGTCGACACCGAAGGGAATCATGGCCGACCATAGCGCGCGTGACGCGAATGTCGGCGGTGAAGTTCTCTTCACGGTGTTCTAAGAAGGATTGAGCCATGTCACGTATTGGCAAGAAGCCTGTGGCGGTGCCGTCCGGTGTGACGGCCTCCGTCGATGGACAGACCGTCAAGATGAAGGGGCCGAAGGGCCAGCTTCAGTTCATCGTCCATGACGACGTGGACGTGAAGTTCGAGAACGGCCAGGTCAAGGTTGCCCCGCGCGCCGAGACCAAGCGCGCCCGTTCGCTGTACGGCACCGCTCGCGCCCAGATCGCGAATCTGGTCGAAGGCGTCACCAAGGGCTTCGAGAAGAAGCTCGAGATCACCGGTGTCGGCTACCGCGCCGCGATGCAGGGCAAGAACCTGCAGCTCGCGCTCGGCTACAGCCACGACGTCGTCTACCAGATCCCGGAAGGCATCACGATCGCGGTGCCGAAGCCCACCGAGATCACGGTCACGGGCATCGACCCGCAGCGCGTCGGCCAGGTGGCCGCCGAAATCCGCGCCTATCGGCCGCCGGAGCCCTACAAGGGCAAGGGCGTGAAGTACGCGGGTGAATTCATCTTCCGCAAGGAAGGCAAGAAGAAGTAACGGAGCCGGACATGTCGAGAGCCAAGGTTACGAATGCCCGGCGCAAGCAGCGTGTGAGGCTGTCGCTGCGCCGCTCCGCGGGCGGCCGTCCGCGTCTGTCGGTGTTCCGCTCGTCGAAGCACATCTACGCTCAGGTCATCGACGACCAGAAGGGCGAGACGCTCGCCTCTGCGTCGTCGATGGAGAAGGAGATGCGCTCGGCCGGCAACACCGGTGCCGACATCGACGCGGCGAAGGCGGTGGGCAAGCTGCTCGCCGAGCGCGCGGTGAAGGCGGGGATCAAGGAAGTCGTGTTCGATCGCGGCGGCTATCTCTATCACGGGCGCGTCAAGGCGCTGGCCGACGCGGCGCGCGAGAGCGGGCTGAGCTTCTAACATCAATGGATATGGGCGTCAGAGCCCCTCAGAAGATTGGATAGCACCATGGCAGGTGAACGGGAACGAGGCGGTCGCGATCGCAAGGAGCGCGAGGAGCGCGACAGCGAGTTCGTCGACAAGCTCGTCCACATCAACCGAGTCGCGAAGGTCGTGAAGGGCGGTAAGCGCTTCGGCTTTGCGGCGCTCGTCGTGATCGGCGATCAGAAGGGCCGGGTCGGGTTCGGCCACGGCAAGGCACGTGAGGTTCCGGAGGCGATCCGCAAGGCGACCGACTCCGCCAAGCGCAACCTGACCCGCGTCGCGCTGCGCGAGGGCCGCACCCTGCACCACGACATCTTCGGTCGTCACGGTGCGGGCCGCGTCTATCTGCGTGCGGCTCCGGCCGGTACCGGCATCATCGCCGGCGGCCCGATGCGCGCCGTGTTCGAGACGTTGGGCATCCAGGACGTGGTGGCGAAGTCGATCGGCTCGTCCAACCCGTACAACATGGTGCGCGCGACTTTCAACGCGCTGAAGCACCAGGATAGCCCGCGCTCGGTCGCCGCGCGCCGCAACATCAAGGTGTCGACTCTGCAGGCCCGCCGCGTCGGTGGCGATGCCGAGGCAGCAGCCGACTAACGAACGCGCGTCGTCCTGCGGATGGCGCAACTCGGAGTGAACACCATGGCTAGCGCCAAGACGATCAAGATCGAGCAGATCGGCAGCCCGATCCGCCGGCATCACTCGCAGCGCGAGACGCTGATCGGGTTGAAGCTCAACAAGATCGGCCGCGTGACCGAGCTGCCGGATACGCCGGCGGTCCGCGGCATGATCACCAAGGTTCATCATCTCGTCCGCATCGTCGACGAGAAGTAAGGAGAAGGGCGATGAAGCTCAGCGATATCGCCGACAACGCCGGCGCGCGCAAGAAGCGCATGCGCGTCGGCCGCGGCATCGGCTCCGGCAAGGGCAAGACCTCCGGCCGTGGCGGCAAGGGCCAGACCGCGCGCTCCGGCGTGCGCATCAAGGGCTTCGAAGGCGGTCAGATGCCGATGCATCGCCGTCTGCCGAAGCGCGGCTTCAACAACATCTTCGCGCTCGATTTCGTCGAGATCAATCTCGACCGGATCCAGCAGGCGATCGACGCCAAGAAGCTCGACGCCGGCAGCGTGATCAACGCCGAGGCGCTGGTGAAGTCGGGCGCGCTGCGGCGGCCGAAGGACGGCGTGCGTCTGCTCGGCCGTGGCGAGCTCACTGCGAAGATCAACATCGAGGTGCATGGCGCCTCGAAGTCGGCGATCGCGGCGGTCGAGAAGGCCGGCGGCACCGTCAAGCTCCTGGCGCCAGCCAAGGACGAAGGCGAGGCTGCGTAACATCTGCGTCATTGCCCTGCCTCCGGCGCATGCCGGATAGGGCAGGGCAATGGACAGAACGCGCCCGCGCACCAGATAATATCCGGCGTCTGCCCGGCCCTGCGAGCCCTCGCGGGGCCCAATGCGGTGAAGAAGGGCGGCGGGAGAAAGCTAGACATGGCCTCAGCAGCGGAACAACTGGCGGCAAACCTCAATTTCGGCGCGCTCGCGAAGGCCGATGAGCTGAAGAAGCGCATCTGGTTCACCCTCGGTGCGCTGCTGGTCTACCGCCTCGGCACCTACATTCCGCTGCCAGGCATCGATCCGAACATCTGGGACTCGGTGTTCCGGACCCAGGCCGGCGGCATTCTCGGCATGTTCAACATGTTCGCCGGCGGCGGCATTCACCGCATGGCGATCTTTGCGCTGAACATCATGCCGTACATCTCGGCATCGATCATCATTCAGTTGCTCACCACCGTCTCGCCCCAGCTCGAAGCCCTCAAGAAAGAGGGTGAGGCTGGCCGCAAGATGCTGAATCAGTACACCCGCTATCTGACGGTGATTCTCGCCGCGGTGCAGTCGTACGGCATCGCCGTCGGCCTCGAAGGTGCGGGCAACGTCGTTGCCGATCCCGGCCTGTTCTTCCGCCTCTCCACTGCGATCACGCTGACCGGCGGCACCATGTTCCTGATGTGGCTGGGCGAGCAGATCACCTCGCGCGGCATCGGCAACGGCATCTCGCTGATCATCCTGTCCGGCATCGTGGCCGAGCTGCCCTCGGCGCTCGCCAACATGCTCGAGCTCGGACGTCAGGGCGCGCTGTCGACCGGCCTGATCCTGATCGTCATCGTGATGGCGGTCGCCGTGATCGCCTTCATCGTGTTCGTGGAGCGCGCCCAGCGCCGTCTCCTGATCCAGTATCCGAAGCGCCAGGTCGGCAACAAGATGTTCGAGGGCCAGTCCTCGCATCTGCCGCTCAAGCTGAACACCTCGGGCGTGATCCCGCCCATCTTCGCCTCGTCGCTGTTGCTGCTGCCGACCACGGTCGCCAATTTCAACGCCGGCAAGGGACCCGAGTGGTTCCAGTGGATCACGACGCAGCTCGGTCATGGCCGGCCGCTGTTCCTGGTGCTGTATCTGGCGCTGATCCTGTTCTTTGCCTTCTTCTACACCGCGATCGTGTTCAATCCGACCGAGACCGCGGACAACCTCAAGAAGCATGGCGGCTTCATCCCCGGCATCAGGCCGGGCGAGCGCACCGCGGAATATATCGATTACGTGCTGTCGCGGATCACCGTGCTCGGCGCCATCTATCTGGCGATCGTGTGTCTGATCCCGGAAATTCTGATTTCCTACGCTTCCGTCCCGTTCTACTTTGGTGGCACTTCGCTTCTGATCGTGGTCAGCGTTACGATGGATACCGTGGCGCAGGTTCAGGGTTATCTGCTCGCCCATCAATATGAGGGGCTGATCAGGAAGTCGAAGTTGCGGGGGCGCCGCCGCGGATAGCGGCGGATCGCGGCCCGGGAACCACAAAGCCAAGAACAAGGTGTGCGGGAGGGTCGCTCACCGTGTGCCGGGGGGCGAAATTCGATGAGACTCATTCTTCTGGGACCGCCCGGCTCGGGCAAGGGAACGCAGGCGCAGCGCCTCGTGCAGCAGTATGGCATCGTCCAGCTGTCGACCGGTGACATGCTGCGCGCCGCGGTGGCGGCGCAGACGCCGATCGGGCTGAAGGCCAAGGACATCATGGCGGCGGGCGGTCTGGTCCCGGACGAGGTCGTGGTCGGCATCATCGCGGACCGGATCGAGCAGCCCGACGCGGCCAATGGTTTCATCCTCGATGGCTTCCCGCGCACGGTGCCGCAGGCCGAGGCGCTGGATGCGCTGTTGAAGCAGAAGCAGATGAAGCTCGACGCTGTGATCGAACTCCGTGTCAATGAAGGTGTGCTGCTTGAGCGCGTCGAGCGCCGGGCCGCCGAGACCCGCGCGCGCGGCGAAGCTGTTCGGGCCGATGACACGCCGGAGGTCCTCACCAAGCGCCTGGCCAGCTACCGCGACCAGACCGCACCCCTGATCCACTATTATTCCGACCATCGGATGCTGGCGACCGTCGACGGCATGATGCCGATCGAGCAGGTGACCGAGGAGATCGGTCGGATCCTGGCCGCCGTTGGCAAGACCGGCGGTAACCGGGCGGCCAAGAAGGCGAGCCCGGCCAAGCGCAGCGCCAAGGCACCGGGCAAGACGGGGCCGGCAAAATCGGCCAAGAAGGCTGCCAAAAAGGCTCCTAAGGCAGCCGCACCGGCGAAAAAGGCAGTCAAGAAGTCCGCCAAGACCGCAAGAAAGGCAGTCAAGACGACGCCGAAGAAGGCCTCCAAGGCTTCGAAGAAGGCTGCCAGGCCCGCCGCCAAGGCCACCAGGGGAACCCGCAAAACCTCTGCAAAGGCTGCAAAAAAGCGTGCGGCGAGGTGATCGAATCTTGTAGGGGCGGTTGACGACCGCCGTGTGAATCCATTAATAAGCCCGCATCAAAGTCGGATGGTTTTCCCAGAGATGCCGGGCCCCACGAATCGAGGGGTGGGCGTCTTGTTCGCGTTTGCGGACACCTGCCCGAGATAGCGAGAATGAAGGCCGGTCCGTCCTGGGATCGGTGACAGGAGAGAAGTCCGTGGCCCGTATTGCCGGTGTCAACATCCCGACCAACAAGCGCGTCCTGATCGCGCTCCAGTACATCCATGGCATCGGCCCGAAGATCGCGGGTGAGATCGTGGAGAAGGTGAAGATCGCGGAAGATCGCCGCGTCAACCAGCTGAGCGACCAGGAAGTCCTGCAGATCCGCGAGATCATCGACCGTGACTACGTCGTCGAGGGTGACCTCCGTCGCGAGACCGGCATCAACATCAAGCGGCTGATGGACCTTGGCTGCTATCGCGGTCTGCGTCATCGCCGCGGCCTGCCGGTGCGTGGTCAGCGCACCCACACCAATGCGCGCACGCGCAAGGGGCCGGCCAAGGCGATCGCCGGCAAGAAGAAGTAATTTCGCGAGTTGCGAATAGCGGGTGGCGAGTAGGGGAAATCCCTATTCGCTACTCGCTATTCACCATTCGCGTTTCTGGTGTAGCCGCTGGCATTACGGCGGCGTTGAGATCTCAAGAAAGGTACTTATATGGCCAAGGAAGCCACACGTGTCCGCCGTCGCGAGCGCAAGAACATCGCCTCCGGCGTCGCTCATGTGAATTCGTCGTTCAACAACACCACCATCACCATCACCGACGCACAGGGCAACACCATTGCCTGGTCGTCCGCCGGTACGATGGGTTTCAAGGGATCGCGCAAGTCGACCCCGTATGCCGCGCAGGTCGCGGCGGAGGACGTGTCCAAGAAGGCCCAGGAACATGGCATGCGCACCCTCGAGGTCGAGGTTGCCGGCCCTGGCTCTGGCCGCGAATCGGCGCTGCGCGCGCTGCAGGCTGCGGGCTTCACCGTCACCTCGATCCGCGACGTGACGACGATCCCGCACAATGGTTGCCGTCCGCGCAAGCGTCGGCGCGTCTAATCTGAAAGAGGCGGACAGCATGTCCGCCTCGTCGTGCTTTTGAGACATTTCGACTGCCGCGATCTGAAGCGCGGTTCTCCAACGCCAGTCAGTCAGATCCCATGACTGGCCCATGGGTGAAACAGTGACGATCCAGAAGAATTGGCAAGAATTGATTCGGCCGAACAAGCTCCAGGTCACGCCGGGCTCCGACGCGACCCGTTTCGCCACCGTGGTTGCCGAGCCGCTGGAGCGCGGTTTCGGCCAGACGCTCGGCAATGCGCTCCGTCGCATCCTGCTGTCGTCGCTGCAGGGCGCCGCTGTGCAGTCGGTGCACATCGACGGCGTGCTGCACGAGTTCTCCTCGATCGCCGGTGTCCGCGAGGACGTGACCGACATCGTGCTGAACATCAAGGACATCTCGAT
Organism: Bradyrhizobium sp. SZCCHNRI3043; assembly: GCF_032377735.1. Taxonomy (NCBI): domain Bacteria; kingdom Pseudomonadati; phylum Pseudomonadota; class Alphaproteobacteria; order Hyphomicrobiales; family Nitrobacteraceae; genus Bradyrhizobium; species Bradyrhizobium sp. SZCCHNRI3043. Next base: position 87,913 of record NZ_JAUHID010000017.1, on the reverse strand, counting down.
CAAGATGCAGGGCGAAGGCCCGAAGCGGATGGTCGTGAAGAAGCAGGGCCCGGGCGCGGTCACCGCCGGTGACATCCAGACCGTCGGCGACATCGTCGTTCTGAACCCCGACCTGCAGCTTTGCACCCTGGACGAGGGCGCCGAGATTCGCATGGAGTTCACGGTCGCGACCGGCAAGGGCTATGTCGCCGCCGATCGTAACCGCCCCGAGGACGCGCCGATCGGCCTGATCCCGGTCGACAGCCTGTTCTCTCCGGTCCGTAAAGTCTCCTACAAGGTCGAGAACACCCGCGAGGGCCAGATCCTCGACTACGACAAGCTGACCATGACGATCGAGACCAACGGCGCGATCACGCCGGAGGACGCGGTGGCCTATGCCGCCCGCATCCTGCAGGACCAGCTCAACGTCTTCGTCAACTTCGAAGAGCCGCGCAAGGAAGTCGCCCAGGAGATCATCCCGGACCTCGCCTTCAACCCGGCCTTCCTCAAGAAGGTGGACGAGCTCGAGCTGTCGGTGCGTTCGGCGAACTGCCTGAAGAACGACAACATCGTCTACATCGGCGACCTCGTGCAGAAGTCGGAAGCAGAGATGCTGCGCACCCCGAACTTCGGCCGCAAGTCGCTGAACGAGATCAAGGAAGTACTGGCCCAGATGGGTCTGCATCTCGGCATGGAAGTGCCGGGCTGGCCGCCGGAGAACATCGACGAGCTGGCCAAGCGCTTCGAAGATCATTACTGAGCGAATAAGGAGTGGCGAATAGCGAGTAGGAAGAACTATTCGCTACTCGCACTTCTGGGCGAACGCAGGCAGCCCACCTGAGCAACATGTCCGACGAACCGTCGCGGCAGATTGAAATGAAGGACTAAGACAATGCGTCACGGCAAGGTTCATCGGAAGCTCAACCGCACCGCCGAGCATCGCAAGGCGATGTTCGCCAACATGTGCGCCGCGCTGATCAAGCACGAGCAGATCGTCACCACGCTGCCGAAGGCCAAGGAGCTCAGGCCGATCGTCGAGAAGCTCGTCACGCTCGGCAAGAAGGGCGGCTTGGCGTTGCGCCGCCAGGCGATCGCGGAGATGCGCGATGTCGACCAGGTCAAGAAGCTGTTCGACGTCCTGGCGCCGCGCTACAAGGACCGCAACGGCGGCTACACCCGCATCATCAAGGCCGGCTTCCGCTACGGCGACAATGCCGCGATGGCCGTGATCGAGTTCGTCGACCGCGACGTCGATGCCAAGGGTCAGGATTCCGGCCCGGTGCAGGAGACCTCGGAAGCCGCGTAACGGTCGCTCCGATCCAGGGTTTGCAAAGCGGCGCCTTCGGGCGCCGTTTTCGTTTGAGGTGGCGTGGCCGGATGAGGCGGGGAGGGTGTCTCGTCCTCTTGCCACATCGTCACGCGCGCGCAGCGACGCATCCAGGGCTGCGCAAAGTTGATTCCGTCGCTGTGCTCGCAGCGACATGAAGTGAGACGGTCGCGCTCACTCACGCCGCGCGGATGGTGCGGACGAAGTCATCGAGGTCATGGCGGAGGCGGTCGTTGCCTTCGGTCAGCAGCCGGGCGGCGCTGAGGACCTGAGATGAGGCCTCGCCGGTCCGTGAGGCGCCCTGTGTGACCTCGCCGATGCTGTGCGCCACCTGGGCGGTGCGCTCGGACGCGCCTTGGATGTTGCGGACGATGTCGCGCGTGGCATTGCCCTGACCCTCGATCGCGGTTGCGACGTGCGAGGCGATCTCCGAGATGCGGCTGATGATGTCGACGATGGCGCCAATGGCACCGACGGAATCCCGCGTCGCCGTCTGGATGCCGGCGATCTGCTCGCGGATATCCTCGGTCGCATCCGCGGTCTGCTTGGCGAGCGTCTTGACCTCCTGGGCGACCACGGCAAAGCCGGCACCGGCTTCACCGGCCCGCGCGGCTTCGATGGTCGCATTGAGCGCCAGCAGGTTGGTCTGCTGCGCGATCGTGGCGATCAGCTGGATGACGCTGCCGATGCGGTCGGCCGCGGCGGCCAGCATTGCCATCCGCTCGTCGGTCTGCCTCGCCTGATCGACGGCGTCGCGCGCAATGGCTGCGGAGATGTCGACCTGCCGGCCGATCTCGGCCGCCGAGGCCATCATCTGCTCGGTCGCGGCGGCGACGCGCTGCACGTTGTGCGAGGCCTCCTGGGAGGCCGAGGCCACGGCCGCCGAGAGCGCCTGGGTGTGATGGGCCGTCTCGGTCAGTCCATGCGCCGACTGCGTCAGCTCCTGCGATGCCGACGACACCGACACGATCACCTGGCCGGCGGTGGCTTCGAACGCCTCTGCCAGCCGCGCGAGCCCGGCGCGATGGCGCTCGGCAGCGCGCCGGTCCTCCTCGCGGCGGATTTCGAGCTCGGCGTCCGCGCGCTCACGGGCCTTGAGCTTGAACTGCTCGACCGCCTGCGCCATCGCGCCGATCTCGTCGCTTCGTCCGAGGCCGGGCAGCACGATCTCGAAGCGGCCGGCGGCGAGCTCGTACATCGCCGTGCTCATACGCCGGATCAGCCGCGCGACGCGGCGGCCGAACAGCACGGCGGCGACCGCGAGCGCGATTGCGGTCGCACCGGTGATCCATGTCAGCAGCTGCCGGACTTCCGCCGCCCTGCGCTCCCCCGCGTCGGCGCGCTGCTGAGCGGCGGCCGCTGCCTTGACCAGCGCCGGGCGGATGCGATCGAAGATCTGGTCGAGGTCCTCGGCCTGCTCGTCCAGCGCCTGGCGCGAGACCGCCACCGCCGCGAAGGCCTGCTTGTAGGCGCGGACGAACGGCAGGAGCTCCGACTTGCTGGCTGCCGCGACCGGCGCGCGCGCCAGCGCCGCCTCGAACTCGCTTTCGGCCTCGTCGAAGCGGTCGCTGATCCTCTCCTCGCCGCGCAGCAGGAACTCGGTCTCGAGCCGGCGCATGGCCAGCATGGCGAGCGACAGCCTGGGATCGCTGATTTGAGTGACCACGGTCTCGAACGGGCGGGCGGCATTCTGCAGCCGGCCTTGCAGCCCGTCGCCGTCGCGGAAGCCAAGCACGCGCTGCGCGCCGACGATGTTCTGGAACCGCGTCGCGTAGAGGTTGATGCCGGGGCGGAGCGCGCCGACCTCGCCGATGGGGTCTCCCTGGGGCGTGGTCGCGACATAGGCCTCGACGGCGTCGAGCGCGCGCAGCCCCTGCGCGAGGCGATCGGCGTGCCTGGCGATCAGGCTCTCGTCGCGGCTGCGCAGGAATCGCGTGGCGAGCTGTTGGGTCTCAAGAAAGCCCTCCGACAGGGTGGCGATGTGAATGCGGAACCGCATGCCGTCGTCCGCGGCCTGCTGGATCTGGGCCGCATGCTCCAGGCCGCCGAGGCAGAGCGCACCGACCACGATTACGCCGGCGGTGCCGAGCGCCGCGATCTGGGTGGCGAGGCTTGGACGTAGTCGCTGGAAGAGAACGGAGAGGAGGCGGCTTGCGTGCGCAAACAGGGCTTGCTGCATTTCTGTCACATCAGGTCTGAACGGGAGCCGTCGGGCGGAGAGACGTCGCAGAGAAGGTTGAGAGTGTTCGCGACGTTTCACACGCGCAACTACGCAAATACCTCGTCGATCTTAAAACGTTCGTGACGGAAAGTTCGAAATGGAGACAAAATCTCCCGCGGAGTCAAACGCATGGACGTTTTCTTGCGCACTGCAGCCTGGTGGTTGTGCGGCGTCGCGCTGGCTGAGCTCGCCGACCTGGCCGGCTCGCCTTCAACTGGCTGCTGTCGAAGTCACGCTACGCGTCGCTGGTGGTGACGCCCGCCGGTTTCGCGCTGTCGGTCTATCTGACCCAGCGCTTCTTCCTGAACGCGCAAGGCAGCGGCAATCCCGCAGGCGATCGCCGCACGCCACCTGACGGATACAAGCGCGCGCAGCCCGCTGGTGTCGATCCGCATCGCCATCGGCAAGGTGCTGCGAGATGACTGACAACCACGTCATGGTGGTGCCGCTGATGACGGCCGCGCTGATCGCCTACGGCACCTCGCGTCTGATCTGCGAGGAGGGGCTCTACCACGCCCTCGCCAAGGGCTTCGTCGCCAGAGCTGAGACAAAGGCTGAGGCAGCGCAAGGACCGAAGCAGTTTGCCGCGCCGTCCTGACCTCGCGCTCATCCACAGTGTTCGGCGCGCGCCGATAACCGGCGTCGGTTCAATCGCTTGATGGCAGATCCTGGGATCTGCCATCAGTTCGAAATGACCGTCGGCGGCCCCATTGCCGGCGCCGTCGCGCAAGGTTCGTCGCTCTACTTCCTGAACGGATCTGGCCGCATCAGGAGCCGGCCGGAGATCGAGTTCGGCACCTCGTAGGGTGAGCCGATCGACAGCACGTGGCTCAGCGCGATCAGCCGGTTCGGCAGCTTGGCCGGCGGCGGCGTCTGGAACGAATAGGACGTCGGGTTATGGCACAGGAAGCAGTTCAGCACGTTCTTGATCGGCGTGTTGTCGGCGTTCTGCACGAAGGTCTCGGCGGTGGCGTTGGCGAGATTGACCGAGCCGACCGCGCTGGTCTGGTTGCTGTTCAGATTGTACGAGTTGGGGAGCATCCAGACCGTGCCGTCGAGGGCGTAGTTCGCGAACGTCGATTGCGGGCCTTTCAGGCCGGAGAGAAAGCCCTGGGCTTGCGCCGTGATCGCGAAGATGTTGCCGACGCCATTGGGCTGGTTCTCGCCGCCGGTCTGGTTCTCGAGCACGACGTTGCTCACCGGTGTGAGCTTCTGGGTCGCCGGATCGAGCCGCAGTTGCGGCCGGTTGGCGCCGGGCAGAGCCGGGATGTTGACCTGTGAGAACGGCGTGCGGCCCTTGTAGAGCGTGTAGCTCTTCGGATCCGAGCGGCTCGCCGATGGCGCAAAGGTGTTGTCCGGCGTCTGCGGCGAGTTGTTCTTCAGCTCGAACGTACCCCACAGGAATTCGGGGTGGTTCTCGGTGTAGCCGACCACGTGGAGGCCGATCAGCGCCACGGTCACGGTGACGAATTTGCCGGGCACCGGGCGGATCGTGATCAGGCCGGGGGTAATGTTGTTCTCCAGCACCGGCACCTGCGCCTGGGTCGTATAGGCGCCCGCAGGCGGTGCCTGCCCGGGGTCGAGCCGCAGCCACGTCGCCTTGAACACCGCATCGCCAACGGCGAAGGAGGAATCCGCCGGCTGGCTCTGGTAGCCACCGGTCGCGATCAGGTTCTTGCGCGCCGTGCTGAAATAGCTCTGGTTCATGTGAACCGAGGCGTAGACGGGATAGCCGTTCTGCGCGACCAGCATGTTGCCGTCGGCTTCGACGATGGCGCCGGCGCCTTCGGTGAAGCCGGCCGTGCCGTGGAAGACCTGGGCACGGGCCGCCAGCGTCAGCGGGCGCGGCCGTGGTGCGCCGGCATTCTCGGCGTTGCCGAGCAACTCGTCGGGCGTCGCCAAGGTCATGAATCGCGGGACGGCGGCGCCGGAGCCCGAATCCTTCACCAGCGCCGTCGCCCAGACGAACGCCTCCCACGACCATTGATGGAAATTGCAGTCCGGCGTCGGGATGGTCTTGGTGTCGGAGGTGGGGAAGGCGGCGTCCGGCTTGAGATAATTGCCCAGTCCCTCCGACCAGCCGAAGGCCGGGCAGTTCTTCGCCGGCGGTGGAGGGGCGGCGCTGGCCGGGCTGAAGGCGCCGGCAAGGCCGCTTGCGGTGATGGTCGTCGCGAAAGTGAGCATGAGCCACTGAATCGTCTTCATGGCCGGTCTCCATTGATGTGCGCGCTGGGATGGGCCGATGGTCTCGCCGCCATGCGTCGCAAATGATTGCTGAAAATGATTCATTCAAAAGTAGTGCGCGGCGAACATGCACCCAAAGGTGAGATTTGCAAGACCGGTAGCTCACGCAACCCGCGTTTTTTTTCGGAGGCGCCTCGCGGCGTGAAATGCGGCTCTGCCGGACGGTCGATCGCGGCTGCATTCGTCTTCATCGGCCGACAGGGGCTGCAGTGTGAGCGCGGGCACGGCCGACACCGCTGATCGTGCGCATCCTTGCGGCCGTTCGCTGGAGAAGTGCGGACAATGAGGTCTTCACGCCAGTGGACGACAACCGCAGGAGAGTGAAATGAAGTCCATCATGGCCGCTGCGTTGCTGCTCGTGCTGACATCGGGCGCAAGCCTTGCGGGCACGCCGCTGATCGATGCGCGTCAGCACGACCAGTCACATCGCATCTACAACGGCATCGCGAGCGGACGGCTGACCTATCTGGAGGCGCAACAGCTCGTCCGCGGTCAGATCCACGTCCAGAAGCTGGAAAACAAGGCCAAGGTGGACGGCGTGGTGACGCCGTTCGAGCGTGCCCGCATCAACGTCGCGCAATCCGTGCAGGGCGCGCGCATATTCTGGAAGAAGCACAATTAGCCGCGCACGGCGGTTCGCTGGCGGCAAGGCGCCGCCGTGGCGGCGCTTTGCCATCATGTGATGCGACGGCGGCGCCGCTCACACCAGCGCGACCGTGACGCCGGCAGCGGCGCTGAACGCGACCACGACGAGCGGCGGCGCGCGCCATGCGACCAGCAGGACGAAGCCGATCAGGGCGATGCCAAAATCCGCGGCGTTGTGGATGGTGGTTGTCCAGACCGGGTCGTACAGGGCCGCTCCCAGCACACCGACGACCGCGGCGTTGACACCCCGCATCATCGCCTGGGCGCCGGCGCGTTTGCGGAACGAGTCCCAGAATGGCAGCGCGGCGAGCAGGACAAGCATGCCCGGCAGGAAGATGCCCAGGAGACCGAGCGCGGCTCCGACGATCCCATGCGGCTCCGGAGCGACGACGGTGCCGAGATAGGCGGCGAAGGTGAAGAGCGGGCCCGGTACGGCCTGCGCGGCGCCGTAGCCAGCGAGAAAGGCGTCGTCGCTCAGCCAGCCAGGTCCGACGAAGGCCTCGCGCAGCAGCGGAAGCACGACGTGCCCACCGCCGAACACGAGTGCGCCCGAGCGATAGAAGGCATCGAACAAGGCGACGCCGGTCGATCCCGTCACGCCGCGCAGCAGCGGAAGTCCCGCCAACAGGATGGCAAACATGGCGAGCGCAACCAGCCCCACGGTCCGCGACACCGGAATCGCGACGTGTCCGGACGGCGCCGCCTCGCCGCGGCAGAGCCACAGACCGGCGAGTCCGCCGAGAACGATCGCTCCGATCTGGGCGAGCGAGGCGGTGCTGAATAGGATGACGAGGGTTGCGGCGACCGCGATCGAGGCGCGCGTCCGGTCGGGGCAGAGCGTGCGCGCCATGCCCCAGACCGCCTGCGCGACGATGGCGACCGCGGTCAGCTTCAGTCCATGCAGCAGGCCGTCGCCGACCGGACCACTCAATTGGCCGGCACCATAGGCGAACAGCACGAGAATCGCGGCCGATGGCAGGGTGAAGCCGGTCCAGGCGGCGAGCGCGCCGAGATAGCCGGCCCGCATCAGCCCGATGGAGAATCCGACCTGGCTGCTGGCGGGGCCGGGCAGGAACTGGCAGAGGCCCACCAGATCGGCATAGGCATGCTCGTCGATCCACTTCCGCCTGACGACGAACTCGTCGCGGAAGTAGCCGATGTGGGCGATCGGACCGCCGAAGCAGGTCAGGCCGAGCGTGAGGAAGATCCGCAGGACCTCGAGCGCAGATCCGGAGCGCCCGCCGTGATCGGCGGGCGGGTTGGTCGCGGACTTCAGGCTGCTCACGGACGTTCGTTCCAGTCGCGAGGAGGTTCCTATCGGCTTTCGTTAAGGGGAAACGGGACCGTCGGCCAGTCTCAATCGCTCATGGCCGCTGATCGGACCGCGCGTCGGCTGCTGGCCATCTCATGCTTTCGATCGGTGGAATGGTGGGCACGGCGCCCCCGCGATCTCGCGCGAGGAGACCGCCTGTGCGCCTTTGCCCATTGTTGCCTGCTAGTTAGCTCCATCCCTCCAGCACGATCTTGCCGCGGGAGGTGTTGCTCTCGATCAACGCGTGCGCGCGCTTGAGGTTGGCCGCGTTGATGGTGCCGTAATTGTCGCCAAGGGTGGTGCGGATCACGCCCTTGTCGATCAGGTCGGACACGTCGTTGAGCAGATGGTGCTGCGCGATCATGTCGGGTGTCGTGAAAGATGAGCGCGTGAACATCGACTCCCAGTGGATCGAGATCGCCTTGCCCTTGAAGGCGGCGAGCGAGAACTCGGCGGGATCGTCGATCAGGCCGAACTTGCCCTGCGGCGTCATGAAGTCGGCGATTGCCTTGTAGTGCTGGTCGCTGTGGGTGAGGCTCGCGATGAGCGCGACCGGCGGCAGCTTCAGCGCGTCGATCTGCTCTTTCATCGGCTTGCCATGATCGATCACGGCATGGGCGCCGAGCTTCAGGCACCAGTCGCGCGACTCCGGTCGCGTCGCCGTGGCGAGCACGGTCAGCCCGGTGAGCCGGCGCGCGAGCTGGATCAGGATCGAGCCGACGCCGCCGGCGGCGCCCGTGATCAGCAAAGTGCGGTCGTCGAGGCTCTTGCCGGGGATTGCGCCGAGCCGGTCGAACAAGAGCTCCCAGGCCGTGATCGAGGTCAGGGGCAGGGCGGCGGCTTCGGCGAACGACAGGCTCTTCGGCTTGCGGCCGACGATGCGCTCGTCGACCAGATGGAATTCGGCATTGGTGCCCTGGCGCAGGATCGAGCCGGCGTAGAACACCTCGTCACCGGGCTTGAACAGGCTCACGTCCGGGCCGATAGCCTCGACCACGCCAGCGGCGTCATAGCCCAGGATCTTGGTTTCGCCGGCGGGCGGTGCGGCGCGCTTGCGCACCTTGGTGTCGACCGGATTGACCGAGACCGCTTTCACGGCGACGCGGATGTCGCGTCCCTTCGGCTCGGGTTTGGCGGTCTCGAAATCGAACAGCGCGCGGTCCTCGGTGATGGGCAGCGACTGCTGGTATCCGACGGCCTTCATGAACAGCCTCCTGGTTGGCTTGGCAATAGGATCTGTTTGTCCTGCTGGCATCACTTCAGCAAGTACTGTAAAAATGGGGAACTAGTCCCCATTTGGATACTATTGGGCCAAAACGCGATGAAACGGAAGAATTTCACCCGCCGTCCCGGCTGCGCGGTCGAAGCCACGCTCGATCTGATCGACGGCAAGTGGAAGGGCGTGATCCTCTACCACCTGCAGGGTGGCAGCCAGCGCTTCGGCGAGCTGCGCCGGCTGATGCCCGGCATCACTCAGCGCATGTTGACCAAGCAGCTGCGGGCGCTCGAGGACGACGGGCTGGTCGTCCGCAAGGTCTATGCCGAGGTGCCGCCGCGCGTCGAATACAGCCTGTCCGAGGTCGGCGAGAGCCTGCGGCCGGTGATCGAGGTTCTCAGAAGCTGGGGCGAGCGGCACCAGGAACGGCTGTCCTGCGCACCCGTTGCGGAGACCATCAAAGCGCCGCATCAGACCGCCTGAGCTTGGCCGCACCCGCCGTTCCGCCTATATCGAAGTCCTCATTGTCCGGGATTCTTTGCATGACGTTGATTCGCACTTCCGTGGTCCTGCTGCTGTCCCTGCTGGCCGCCTCTCCGCTCGCGGCCCAGGACCGGCGCGTGCCGCAGTCCCAGGCCGAGCTCCGGCTGTCCTATGCGCCGATCGTGCAGCGGGTGCAGCCGGCAGTCGTCAACGTTTACGCCGCCAAGGTGGTGCAGAACCGCAATCCCTTCCTCGACGATCCCATCTTCCGCCGCTTCTTCGGCCTGCAGGGCGGACCGCAGGAGCAGATGCAGCGCTCGCTCGGCTCGGGCGTGATGATCGATCAGTCGGGTCTCGTCGTCACCAACGTGCACGTCATCGAGGGCGCCGACGAGGTGAAGGTGTCGCTGTCCGACAAGCGCGAATTCGAGGCCGAGATCGTGCTGAAGGACAGCCGCACCGACCTTGCTGTGCTCAAGCTGAAGGGAACGCGCGAGTCGTTCGTCACGCTCGACCTCGCCAATTCCGACGATCTGCTGGTCGGCGATATCGTGCTGGCGATCGGCAATCCGTTCGGCGTCGGCCAGACCGTGACGCACGGCATCGTCTCGGCGCTGGCGCGCACGCAGGTCGGCATCACCGACTATCAGTTCTTCATCCAGACCGATGCCGCGATCAATCCCGGCAATTCCGGCGGTGCGCTGGTCGATATCAACGGCCGTCTGGTCGGCATCAACACCGCGATCTATTCCAAGTCCGGCGGCTCGCAGGGCATCGGCTTCGCGATTCCCGCCAACATGGTGCGGGTCGTCGTGGCGTCTGCCAAGAGCGGCGGCAAGGCGGTCAAGCGTCCGTGGCTCGGCGCGCGGCTGCAGGCGGTGACCCCTGAGATCGCCGAGAGCCTCGGCTTGCGCTCACCGACCGGCGCGCTGGTCGCCTCCGTGGTCGCGAACAGCCCGGCGGCGAAGGCGGGCATCAAGTCGTCCGACCTGATCGTGTCGATCGACGGCCAGACCGTCGACGATCCCAACGCCTTCGACTACCGCTTCGCCACGCGGCCGCTCGGCGGCACCGCGCAGATCGAGGTGCAGCGCGGCGGCAAGCCGGTGAAGGTCGCGGTCGCGCTGGAGACGGCGCCGGACACGGGGCGCAACGAGATGGTCATCAACGGCCGCTCGCCGTTCCAGGGTGCCAAGGTCGCCAACATCTCGCCCGCGGTGGCCGACGAGCTGCATCTCGATGCCGACACCGAGGGCGTCGTCATTCTCGAGCCGGGCGACGGCACCACGGCGGCCAATGTCGGCTTCCAGAAGGGCGACGTGATCATGGCGGTCAACAACCAGAAGATCGCCAAGACCGCTGATCTCGACAAGGCCGCGCGTGAGACCGCCCGCGTCTGGCGCATCACCGTGCTGCGCGGCGGCCAGCAGATCAACGTCACGCTCGGCGGATGAGTCCGAAGCGCCCCCAGCAGGGAGGCCCGAGCCTCTTCGCCGCGGCGGGGATGGAGCACGATGCGCCGCGGCCGCTGCCGGAGCGGCTGCGCCCCCACAAGCTCTCCGACGTCGTCGGACAGGATCACATCCTCGGCCCCGACGGCGCGCTGACGCGCATGCTGGAGACGCGGACGCTGGGCTCGCTGATCTTCTGGGGCCCGCCCGGCACCGGCAAGACCACGGTGGCGCGGCTGTTGGCCGATGCCACCGAGCTGCATTTCGAGCAGATCTCCGCGGTGTTCTCCGGCGTCGCCGACCTGAAGAAGGTGTTCGACGCCGCGCGCGCCCGCCGCGAGACCGGGCAGGGCACGCTTCTCTTCGTCGACGAGGTGCACAGGTTCAATCGCGCCCAGCAGGATTCCTTCCTGCCGGTGATGGAGGACGGCACCGTCGTGCTGGTCGGCGCCACCACCGAGAACCCGTCCTTCGAGCTCAACGCCGCTCTGTTGTCGCGTTCGCGCGTGCTGGTGTTCCACTCGCTCGACGCCGCCGCGATCGAGCGGCTCTACAGCAACGCCGAAGCGGTCGAGGGCCGCAAGCTGCCGCTCGACGACGAGGCGCGCGCCGTGCTGATCCGCATGGCCGACGGCGACGGCCGCGCCGCGCTGACGCTCGCCGAGGAAGTCTGGCGCTCGGCGCGCAAGGACGAGATCTTCAACGCGGTGCAACTGCAGGACATCCTGCAGCGCCGGGCGCCGATCTACGACAAGTCGGCCGACGGCCACTACAACCTGATCTCGGCGCTGCATAAGGCGGTGCGCGGCTCCGATCCGGATGCGGCGCTGTACTATTTCGCACGCATGCTCGACGCCGGCGAGGACCCGCTGTTCCTGGCGCGCCGCATCGTGCGCATGGCGGTGGAGGACATCGGCCTTGCCGATCCGCAGGCGCTGGTCATCGCCAACGCCGCCAAGGACGCCTATGATTTCCTGGGCTCGCCGGAAGGCGAGCTCGCGATCGCGCAGGCCGTGATCTATGTCGCGACCGCGCCGAAATCCAACGCCGCCTACAAGGCCTTCGGCGCCGCCAAGCGGGTGGCGAAGGAGGGCGGCTCGCTGCTGCCGCCGAAGCACATCCTCAACGCGCCGACCAAGCTGATGCAGGGCGAAGGCTACGGCGCCGGCTACCAGTACGACCACGACGCCCCCGATGCGTTCTCCGGGCAGGACTACTTCCCCGAAGCCCTCGGCCGCCAGCAGTTCTACGACCCGCCCGAGCGCGGCTTCGAGCGCGAGATCAGGAAACGGCTGGATTATTGGGCGAAGCTGAGGAAGGAGCGGGGCGGTTGAATAGCGCCTCGTTCCAGAGGCGTTGATCGTTGCTCCGCCGGACTACGTTGATTTTACCGTCCAGCAAGAAAATCAGACTGGTACCGCGGCCCTTCTTCTAGCTTCCGCCATTTTGCGCAGTGCAGCAAGCCTGCCGTTGGGTGCAGCGGTCGCGATGCGGCCTTGTTAAGCAGGCGGGATCGATCTTGGACTTCGCTTGACACCTTCATCGACTCTGGCGACTACTTTTGAAATCCCGAGACCGATTTTTGCGTCGCGCGTCCAGCTCATCTTTCTCGTTGGCCCAACAAGTGCGTTGTCGGCGAGTGTTGTGAAGGCGGGACTGCAGTTCGACAGCAGCCCTAGTTGTTGTGAGACCCTGTCCGGTCGCAACTCATTTTCGGAGCTGGACAAAGCGATTCTTTAAGGGCAGCTTCCTCTCATTAGGAAAGCTTTTTTTACAATTCATACCCGCAGGAGCGAGCCATGATATTCAAGCTGGGAGCGGTCGCATCCACTGTAAGCCTTGTGATTTTCGGCGCTGGAAGTGCAGCGGCTGCGTCCTTGTCGGAGTGCAACGCAGCACTGATCGTCTCTACCTACAACAAAATAGATGCTTCCAAGTCCGATTGGCGAATGGCGACGTTCGTAGACAAGGAGGCTTATAACAAGATCAAGGAATCGGCCGGTGCATCTGCTGTCATATACGGAGTGCCGGTGGGCGCAAATTACGACCAGTTCCGCGAGAGTATCGACCGCTACAAGACAAGCACGACGGAGAGTTTTTCGCAGGAGCAATTCCACAACATTTCTTGGACAGGCCTCGGGGCCGAGGCGGCGGATGCTTACAAGGAATGTATCAGGCAGAAGAGTCGAGGCTTGTACATTGTTCCCGATAAGGCAACCGATTCCGACCTGTCGTTCCGTGTAGTTTACGGCGTGGTTGGCGGCAGTCCCAACCCGCTTCCTGTGAAATGGATGGGTGCCGCGGCGAAGGACGCCTCCCTGCCGGGAACGGTGAGTGCCGGTGAAAAAATTATCGTCATCGACAGACCGGCCAAGTCCTCCATGCTGGCGCTCAACGACGATGCAAACGCCGGTTTTTCCGATTCGCTGATTCTGACGCCTTTGCCGCCTCCGATTCCTCCGGAGCAAAAATTCGCCAACCGGTGTGTTATTACACAGACCGATGACCCCGGACCCGTGACTAGAGGCAATTCGTTCTCATGGACTTGCGACAGGTTGAGGGCTGGCACCTACGCAGTTTCGTTGAGCGTTGTGCCCAGTGCGGCACGACCGGTCCGCTTAAACTGGCATTCGCAGATCAAATTCATTGGAGACAAGGAGACCGAGGTCTTCGATCTTGCCAAGTCTTCTGGCGGCACCATCGATACTGTGAATGCCGGCATCGGAACAAGCTTCCAGAGCAACGGTAACAACATCACTGTTAAACAGTCGGGGGCGCTTCCTGTAATCAGCGTCTTCATAGATAATACCTGGTGGCACATGGACTTTGCCAACCAGTCCAACGACCCAATCAACATTCCAAAGAATGTCAGCATATCGGTGATCGGAAAATAGATGCAAGCGCTGCAGCGGAAATGCAGTCTCTCCAATTGCACGCGCAGCGCTAGGGCCGGAGGACGCGCCCGACGACCCGGCGCGTCCTAGGTTGAGAGAGCTGCCGTCGTTGCGGTGACAGCAGAACGTTAGTTTACTTCCCGCTCTGCACGAACTCCACGATCTCCCGCGTCAGCCGGTCGTCCTCGGTGTTGATGGAGTAGACCTCCGACATGTGACTATGCTGCGGCAGCATCACCGCGCGCGCACAGCCCGCAGGCCGCTTGCAGGCGGCCTGCTTCAGGAGGTCGAACTGCTCGACGAAGCGCGGCGGGTCGAGCTCGGCGGAGGCGATCATCAGCGGCAGGCTCGAGGCCTGCAGGCCTGATAGCGACGAGCGCTCCTTGAAGCGCGAGGGATCGGTGCCGAAATAGGCCATCTCCTGGTCGCCGAGCGGCGTCGCGGTGAGGTCGTAGACGCCCGAGGCCATGATCGCGCCCGCAAGGCCGCCACCGGCGACCTTGTGGAATTCGGGATGCGCTACATAGGTCGCGACGTGCACCGCGCCGGCCGAATGGCCCATCAGATAGACGCGCGCGGGATCGCCGCCGTTCTCGGCGGCGTGGGCGGCCACCCATTGCACCGCGCTGGCGACGTCCTCGACGCCGGCGGGCCAGGGGAATTTCGGCGCCAGGCGGTAGGTGATGTTGATGCCGACGAAGCCGTGCTTGGTGGCCCATAGCATGATGTTGTCGTAGAACGGGCCGTCCGGCGTGGTGCGCTTGTTGCCGCCGATGAAGGCGCCGCCATGCACGAAGATCAGGATCGGGCGGGGCGCGGCGGCGCTGTCCGGCGTGAAGACGTCGAGCAGATTGCGCTCGGCCGTGCCGTATCTCACATCGCGCTGAACCTTGACGCCGATGTAGGGTTCCCTGGCCTGCAGCGGCGCGTAGATCGCGGCGGTCTTCGGCGGGTCGATGGCCCGGCCGATCTCGATCAGCTTCCAGGCAATGTCGTCGGGCATCGGGCTTTGTTGAGCTTGCGCGGCACCCAGCGTCAGCGCGGTCGCTACGATGCTCAGGGCCACTTTCGTCAGCGTCATTCAATTCGCTCCGATCACGTCCGATTTCGCGGGGCAAGGCCTCGCCGGGCCGATTTATCCCGATTTCGCCGTGACTGGCAGTGGCTTTTGAGATACGCAACCTGCCATGAGCCGCCGCATCAAGCGAACCCAGAGCAAATCCGACCGTCCCGCCGACCGCCGCAAGGGCGAGCGGCCGAAGGCCGAGGCTGCGCGCAGCGCAGGCGCGCCATCCAAGCGCGAGCCATCCAAGCGTCCGGATGGCGAGCGGCTGCGGCGCGACCGTTTTGCCGGCGAGCGCGAGGCGGCACCGCGTAGCGAGTTTGGTCGGGGCAAGGGCGATCGCGTTCGCGCCCCGCGCGCCGAGCGCGAGGATCGTCGCGACGCGTTCGAGTCGCGCGAGCGGCCGCCGGCCAAGCGCACCAGTGCCGGCAAGCCCGTGCGCTTTGGCGCCGAGCGGGCCGAGCGCAAGCCGGTCGCCGCACCGCCGCCGAAGAAGCCCGAGCCCGAGACGCCGGTGCTGCCGACCAAGGTGCAGACCGTCGTCGTCACCGCCGACGAGAACGGCATGCGCGTCGATCGCTTCCTCGAGGCACGCTTCCCCGGCCTGTCGTTCTCCCACATCCAGCGCATCGTCCGCAAAGGCGAGCTGCGGGTGAACGGCAAGCGCGCTGATAGCAAGGATCGCCTGGAGGAAGGCCAGAGCGTGCGCATCCCTCCGCTCAAGCTCGATGCGCCGAAGGAGCGCGCTGGCCTCACCGAGGGCGAGCGCAAGACGCTCGAAAGCCTGAAGTCGATGACGCTGTACGAGGACGACGACGTGCTCGTCCTCAACAAGCCGGCCGGGCTCGCGGTGCAGGGCGGCTCCGGCATGACCCGCCACATCGACCAGATGCTGGAGGTGATGCGCGACGCCAAGGGCCAGAAGCCGCGGCTCGTGCACCGCATCGACCGCGAGACCTCGGGCTGTCTGCTGGTCGCCAAGACCCGCTTTGCGGCGACCCATCTGACCGGCGCGTTCCGCCATCGCTCGGCCCGCAAGGTCTATTGGGCGCTGGTGGCCGGCGTGCCCAAGCCGAAGCAGGGCCGCATCTCGACCTATCTCGCCAAGGAGGAGAGCGAGGAGGATACCATCATGCGCGTCGCTGCGCATGGCGACGAGGGCGCCAGCCACGCGGTGACCTATTACGCCGTGGTCGAGGCCTCGGCCAACAAGCTCGCCTGGGTGTCCTTGAAGCCGGTCACGGGGCGCACCCATCAGTTGCGCGCGCACATGGCCCATATCGGCCACCCCATCGTCGGCGATCCCAAATATTTCAACATCGAGAACTGGGCGCTGCCCGGCGGCCTGCAGAATCGGCTGCATCTGCTGGCGCGCCGCATCGTCATCCCGCATCCGCGCGGCGGCGTGATCGATGCGACCGCACCGCTGCCGCCGCACATGCTGCAGTCGTGGAATCTGCTCGGGCTGGAGCACGACCGCTTCGACCCGATCGAGAACGCGCCGGAGGAGTGAGCGGCATCTCGTCGCCCGGATGAGCGAAGCGACATGCGGGTTCATCCGCACGGCGCGTAAGGCCCCGGATGTTGCTTCGCTCATCCGGGCTACGCAGCCGCTCAGTTCCGGAACTGCTCCAGGAACAGCCGCAGTGAATCGTGCGGCGTCTCGACGTCCAGAATAACCCAGCCGTCCGGTCCCTTGACGACGATGAAGTTCAGGGTGATGCGGCGGCCTTGATTGTCGAAGCTGGCGGCGACATAGGTCTTGTCGAACTGCCGGCGCAGGATCGAGATCGCGACCGGGCCGAGCTTCCAGCGCGGGCTCTGCACCAGGAAGTCGTAGGGCTCGCGCCGCGGGGCGGTCCAGGCTTTCGCCAGGCTCGGATCGAAGAACTGCCGTGCGGCCTCGGCCGTCCGCGGCAGCCCGCCGGAGAGCTCCGGGGCGCCCTGGCCGTAGTGGGCATAGACGTTGCGGACCAGCGATTCCGGGGTGCGGAAGCCGGCCGCGGCCGGGGCGGCGCTGCCGATCAGGACGAGGGCGGACAGCAGGGCGCGCATCGGCAGCTCGCATTTCGGACGGACAGGGCTTATCTAGCGCGAAAACGACGGATCCCGTGTGATCATCCCGTGAGAGGGCTGGAATTCTGATGCGTGAACTGTTTGACGACGTCGTCGGCCGGTCGCCGCTCGATCCGCAGGAATCGGCGCGCCAGGCGATGCGGACGCCGCTGCGCAAGCGCTTCTACAAGGAGGCCGGGACCGCCGCCGCCGAGGGCGGCTTCAACGTGACCCTTGACGGTCGGCCGATCCGCACGCCGTCGGGGCGCGTTGTCATCGTTCCCGCCGGGGAGCTGGCGGAGGCCGTGGCCGCCGAGTGGCAGGCCCAGGGCGACAGCATCGATCCCGCCACGATGCCGCTGACGCGGTTCGCCAACAGCGTCGTGCAGTCAGTGGTCGATCGCACCGACGACGTGCGCGAGGACATCGCCAAATATCTCCAGTCCGACCTGTTGTTCTACCGCGCCGGCCATCCCGAGGGGCTGGTCGCGCGCGAGGCCGAGCACTGGGACCCGGTGCTGGACTGGGCGCGCGACCGTCTGGGCGCGCATTTCATCCTGTCCGAGGGCATCATGCATGTGACCCAGCCGGGCGCCGCGGTGCAGGCGGCGCGGGGCGCGCTGCCGACCGGCCCGTGGACGGTGGCGGCGGCGCATGTCGTCACCACACTGACCGGCTCGGCGCTGCTGGCGCTGGCGCTGGTGCATGGGGTGCGCGACCCCGGCCAGGTCTGGGCGGCAGCCCATGTCGACGAGGACTGGAACGTCGCGCAATGGGGGGCCGACGAGGAGGCGATGAGCCGCCGCGCCGCCAAGCAGATCGACTACGAGGCCGCCGTCCGCATCCTCCGGGCGGTCGACGCCGTGCTCTGAGGCCGGTTAACGCCGGGTTTAGGGGCACCCGCTAGGCTCTGCGCGTAACCCGAGTACGCGCATGGTCCAGAGTGTCACCCCGTCGCCTTCCGTGAGCGCCGTCCGCGGCGTCGGCAGCTCGCCGGCCGGAACCGCGCCGCAGGCCGCGACCACGCTACAGGCCGGTGCGCTGCTCAGCGCCAGGGTGCAGCAGGTGCTCGCCGAGAACCTGGTCCAGGTCGCGATCGGAAACCTGTCGATGGAGCTCGCCAGCGAGCTGCCGCTGCAGGCCGGCCAGACCGTGCAGGTCGCAGTGTCGCAGACCGCGCAGGGGCTGCAGCTCGCCATCGTCGGCCAGGGCGGCAGCGCTGCCACTGGAACCAGTGGCACGCCGACGCCGGCGGCCACCGTCGTCGACGTCACCGGCCGGCTGGCGCCAACCTTGCCCCCGACGCCGGATCCGCTGACCGGGCTGGAGCGGCTCGCATTGTCGATCGCCAGCGAGGAGGCGGCGACCCGCCAGGGCAGCCAGGGCCAATTGTTCGCCGATCTCCAGGCCGTCGTCGACGCACCCAATCTTCCGCCGGCGTTGCGCGCGGCCGTGGCCCAGGTGCTGGCGCAGCAGACCCAGCTATCGCCGGCGCTGACCGCGGAGGATGTGCAGAGCGCGGTGCGGCATTCCGGCCTGTTTCTGGAATCCTCGCTCGCCAATGGCACCGCCGGCGCCGGCACGCCCGACCTGAAGGCGGCGCTGATCGTGCTGCGCCAGACGCTGGCGACGGTGCTGCAGACTGTCGATCCCGGCATGGCGGCCTCGACGTCGGCGTCGCCGGGAGGCTCCTATGCCTCGGTGCTGTCCGAGGCCGGCCGCGCCGCCGCCGCGCAACAACAGAGCGCTGCACCCTCGCTGGTGCCCGACATCGAGATCGAGCTGCCGCCCCAGCCCTGGGCAACGGCAATGGGGCGGCCCGACACCGTGTCTGCCGGCTTCACCGGCTCGGCGCTGATCGAGACCCTGACGGGCGCCAAGGCGCAGTCGCTCACGCCCGGCACGGTGCTGGCCGTGCTGCAGGAAGCGCAGCAGCAGATTCCGCGTGCCGCCGGCCTCGTTCCCGGACGCAACGCCAATGGCCGCGCCGAAATGGTCGTGCGCACCAACACGCCGCCGCCGCCGTTCCGCGGGGCTGCGCCGATGCCGCAGGCCGTGGCGACGGCGACGCTCGGCCCGGACACGCCGCTGCCGGCGATCGCGCACCGCCTGCTCGACGAGACCGACCAGGCGCTGTCGCGCCAGACCTTGCTGCAGGTCGCCTCGCTGCCGGATCGCCCGGACGCCTCGACCGCGCGCACCGATCCGGCGCTGCCGCGCTGGAATTTCGAGATTCCCTTCGCCACCCCGCAAGGGACCGCGATGGCACAGTTCGAGATCTCGCGTGACGGCGGCACGCAGTCGCCGGACGCGGCCAAGCGCGTCTGGCGGGCGCGCTTCTCGCTCGACGTCGAGCCGGCCGGCCCGGTGCATGCCATGATCAGCTTCAGCGCCGAGCGCACCTCCGTGCGGATGTGGGCCGAGCGTCCGGTCACCGCCGCGCGGTTGCGCGCCGGTCTCTCCGAACTCAGCCAAGCCCTCAGCCGCGCGGAGCTGTCGCCGGGCGATCTCGTGGTGCAGGACGGCGCGCCGCCGGCCGTGATGCCGCCCAAGGCCGGCCATTTCCTGGATCGCGCGCTATGAGCATCGAGGTGAAGGCCGCCAACAAGACCCAGCTCGCCGTCGCCTTGCACTATGACAAGGGCCTGGGCGCCCCGCGCGTCGTCGCCAAGGGCAAGGGCACGATCGGCGCCAAGATCATCGAGGTCGCCAAGGCGCACGACATCCCGATCGAGGAGAACGAGGTGCTCGCCGGCGCGCTCTCCAATGTCGAGCTCGGCGACGAGATCCCGGAGGAGCTCTACAAGGCCGTCGCCGAGGTGCTGGTGTTCGTGCTCAATCTGTCGCGTCCGATGCGCTAGCGCCGCATTTGTGATCTCCGTCATGCGTCGGTCGTCACCGCCGTGTGGTAGGGAGGGCGAACGACGACGGAGACTTGCGATGTCCATGATGAGCCGCCGCCATGCGCTTGCCCTGATGGCCGGCGCCAGCCTGTTGCCCGCGCGCTCGCTCGCGCATGTCGCCCCGCCGCGCAACGAGGTCCGTGGCGATCTCGTCAAGCGCTTCACCGACGAGGGCACCAAGGGCACGTTCCTGGCCTACAAGGTCGAGGACTATCTCATCATCGCCAGCGACACCGATCGCTCCGGCGAGGCGAAGCTGCCGGCCTCGACCTTCAAGGTCGCCAATTCGCTGATCGCGCTGGAGACCGGCGTCGTCGAGGATCCCGACAAGGACGTGTTCAAATGGGATGGCGTCACGAGATCGATCGAGGCCTGGAACAAGGATCACACCTTGCGCAGCGCGATCGCGGTCTCCGCCGTCCCGGTCTATCAGGAGATCGCGCGCCGGATCGGTCCTGAGCGCATGCAGAAATATCTCGAGGAGCTCGACTACGGCAATCACGATATCGGCGGCGGCATCGACCAGTTCTGGCTGACAGGCGCGCTTCGCATCGATCCCGTCGAGCAGGTCGATTTCATCGATCGCCTCAGGCGCGGCGCGCTGCCGGTGTCGAAGCGCAGCCAGGATCTGACCCGCGACATCATCCCGACCACCAAGGTCGGCGAGGCCGTGATCCATTTCAAGTCGGGGCTGCTGGGGAAGGAGCAGGGCGCGCTCGGCTGGATGGTTGGCTGGGTCGACAAGGGTGACCAGCCCACCGTGTTCGCGCTCAACATGGATTGCCCCGAGGAGCGCCATGTTGCGGACCGCATGACGCTGGCGCAGGCCTGCCTGAAGGACATCGGCGCGCTGTAGGTGATTGACAGTAGGGTGGGCAAAGGCGCGAGGCACATTCTTAGTCGTAGATGACGCCGTCGCGCGCCGTGCCCACCGTCTTGCCCGGCGCGGTGGGCACGGTGCTCGGAGCGACGCAAGCGTCGCTCCTGCGCGCCTTTGCCCACCCTACATTCTCGTCACCGCCGCGACAGCTCCAAATTGACGCCGGTGATCTCCGTGCCCGCCGGCCGGATCGACACCGTCTGCCGGCGTCCCTGCGTCGTCAGCGACAGCCCGGCCGAAAACGTCTGCCCGCGCGCCTGGGCCTCGATGCGGTTGCCGACGGCGCGGCCCTCGATGGTGCCGGACGCATTGTGGCTCGCCTCGCTCCATTGCCCCGAGATCTCGCCGCCGCGATAGGCGACGTCGCTGGAGAGATCGATGTTGTAGCTGTCGCTGGCGCAACGGATATTGAGACGGAGCTGCTCGCCGGCGCCGCCGACGTCGTAGGCCGCGCGGCAGCGCAGCCGCTCCTGGTTGCCGTCGGACATGCTCAGTACGCCGCCGCCGCTCCAGGAGCCTTCCAGCCCCCGGAACGGCGAGGCCGGCGCGGCATGGGCGGCGCCAGCCAGAACAAGGGCAGTCAGCAAAGTGGGGATCGCAAGGCGAGAGGCGCGCATCATCGGGCTCCGTTTCATCGTCGAAAAGTGAGCGACAACGCAGGAACACCCGATGCGTTCGATCTGTCACCTCAAGAATTGATCCAAATCGTTCTATTTTTGCTCACGACAGTTTGAACAGCGTGCGCAGGAAGTCCGTTACCGCCTGGCGCGCGGCCTCCGCGGTGGCGGGATTGCCGCCGACATGCGGATCGAGCTCGACGCAGGCGTCCTGATAGGTGAAGGGCTGCTGCGTCTCGGCATTGATCAGCATCCCGCCGTCGCTCTCCTTGATGCGGCAGTTGCGCACGGTCTGCGCCTTCGGCGCGACGGCGAGCATGTTGGCGCCGAGCAGGCCGAGGTCGAAGCCGTGTGGCGAGTCTGGATATTCGGTCAGCGCAACGTCGCGGCCCGCTGCCTTCAGCCGCTCGACATAGGCCTTGCAGGTCCGCACCGGATTGTAGTCGTCCGGTCCGCCGTGAAAGATCCGGATCGGCCGCGCCACCACATCAGTCTCACCGACATAGGTCGTCGAGCAGTCCGGATAGAACGGGATGTAGGCGGCAAATTGCAGCCCGGAATTGTTCCAGCGCTTGTGGAAACGCTCCAGGCTCGCATACAGCGCCGCCTGACCGCCGCGCGAAAATCCCATCAGCACGATGCGCTCGGGATCGACGCGCGGATGCTTCGCCAGCACGTCGAGCGAGCGATAGATGTCCATGATCAAATTGAGCCGGCCGAGCTGCGCCTGGTTGGTGCTGGTGGCGGTGATGCCGCGTCCGGTGAAGCCGTCGATCGCGAAGGTCGAGATCCCCATCGCATTGAAGGTGCGGCTCCAGGCCGCGATGTTGCCGCCGACGCCGCCCGATCCATGCATCAGCACCACGACCGGCAGCCGGCCGCTGCCTTGCGCGACGCGCAGCTCGCCCACGACCGTGACCGGCTTGCCATTGTCGTCGCCGGACAGGAACTGCCGGTCGGACAGCGTGAGCGAGGGGATCGGATACATCTCGATCCGGGCAGGCGTGTCCTTGGAGATGCCTTGGGCATGGGCGCGGCTGCAGAGGCTGAGACCGGCCGCGGTCAGCAGGATCGTGACGACGGTCGCTGCCGTCAGCCGCAGCGATCGTCGAGCGGCTCGAGGCAATGCGTCGGTAAGTCTGAAACGAGCGGGCGCATCAAGCGCCGACGGCGCGGCACTATTATGTCGCTCCATGACCGTCCTCCTGGCTCGCCGCTTGTTGCGGCTTGGCAACCAAGTAGAACGAGGGATCACGGAGCTGTCAAACGGCGTCACGACCTGCGAAGAGCGAGACTGGTGGACAACGCAGCGTGTGGTGCGCTGCGGGATTTGATCGCTACAGAAAGCTAGCCTGATAGCTCGTCGCCATCAACGAGACATGCGCTTCGAGGGGAGGTCGCAACTCGAAGGCTCGCGGATCTCGGGCGAAATTCCATAGTCGCACCAGGAGCCAGTCGTCGCGATACGCTTCGGCAATCGCGAGCTCATTTCGAGTGATGTGAAATGGCGTGCGTTCCCAGCCGTTCGTCGTCTTAACCTCGATGAGCCGTTCTCGACCGTCGGGTTCGAAGCTCCTGATGTCATAGCCCGCGCCGTCGCCATCGACGTCGGAAACCCATCGAATTTGGCGCGCGAGATCGGTCCGGCCTGCGGCCAGCAGAGTTGAGCGCTCATGGGCCAGAACGCGTTCTTCACCGGCGCGGCCGAGCGCGCGATTGCGCGCGTCCCGTGCCCCCACATCATATTTTCTGGCAATCACCACCATCTGTTCGAGCTCTTCAGGGGGAGGCGCGTTGCTGTGTGTTGGAGGCGGTCCGATCCACAGTGGCGGAGGCTCCCCATAGCCTGATCCTAATGAGATCGCTGCTGCCCGCGTCGTTCGTGCGAGCCATTCCGGGTTGCGGTCCAGCCAGCGAGCTACGGCAACTTCGAGTGAGGACTGAAAATTGAAGGCGGGCCTGTAGCCAGCGATCCATTCTTCGCCGAGCCCCTTGAGTACGGCACTGATATTTCGATTCTTGTACTCGATCGAACCGTGTGTTCGGCCGGTCGATGCCTGCACGGCACGGTTACGTTCGGCTTTGTTGTACGGTCTCCCCGCGACATCATCCGCGAGCATCGCGAAATAATCGGCGACAATGGCGTCGTTCTGCTCATCGGTCCAGGCGCCAGCCATAGATGCCCTTCGGCAGGATGTGAGGAGCCGCCTGCCTCACACGCAACCATAGCTTAAGGTGCCCGAGCTGGCCAGCAGGCTCAGCTTTGCTGGCGAATTCGATTATGGCGTGGAGAGGCGTCGTCATAGTTGTCCAGAAAGCGATGGACAGAGAGGAGGCCTCTGCCCGACGGGCAATCCTCGCATATCATCCATGCCCGAACTGCCCGTCGTGCCAGTTTGTCGCGGACTGATCACTTGCACCGTCGAGGCTGGGCAAGAACTCAGTGTTCACGGTAAGATTTGGGGGCATGACGAATCGGCCGTTCAAGAGCGGCGAGAGCCGCGATCAAAAGAGCCTGCTTCCGCCTCGGATTGAGGATTATGTCGGGCCGGACAATCCGGTTCGTGCGATTGACAGCTACGTCAACGCTCTCGATCTGGCCAAGCTTGGCTTCCGCCACGCCAAGCGGAGGGGATCGGGTGTCGGGCAGCCGCCGTACGATCCGGCGGACCTGCTGAAGCTTTATCTCTATGGTTATCTGAACCAGATCAGATCGTCGCGCCGGCTCGAGCGTGAAGCCGGCCGCAATCTGGAGCTGATCTGGTTGTTGAGGAACCTGAAGCCCGGCTATCGGACGATTGCGAACTTCCGCAAGGAGAACTGGGCTGCCTTGAAGGCGGCGAACCGTAGCTTCGTCCTGTTGCTGCAGGAGATCGGGTTGATCGGCGGGACCCTGGTCGCGGTCGACGGCGCGCTGTTCCACGGCAATGCCAGCAAGGACAGCATCTTCACGCGCGGGAAGCTCGCCAAACAGATCGCCAAGCTCGATGAGGAGATTGAGGCGTACGGCAAGTCTCTCGACACCAACGACGCGGCGGAAGCCAAGCAGCCCGACGACGGCAAGGATGGCAACAAGGATGGCGGCGATGTCGGGGACAAGATCAAGGAGCTGATGGCCAGGCGTGAACGCGCACAGTCCGATCTGGAGAACCTGGACAAGGGCGACAAGGGACAGGTGTCGAAGACCGATTCCGATGCGCGACTGCTGAGCAAGGGCGACCAGACGATCGCAGGCTACAATGTCCAGAGCGTCGTCGACGACAAGCATAAGCTGATCATCGCCAGCGAGGTCGTCAATCGCAGCGATACAGGACACCTTCATATGATGGCGAAGGCGGCCAAGGAGGGCCTCCAGGTCGAGGCGCTGCAGATACTGGCAGATGTTGGCTATTACAACAGCGAGGATATCAAGGCTTGCGAGGATGACGGCGTCACCGCCTATGTCCCGCTGCATCACGGCAATGGCAAGAAGCACGGTCGCTTCACGCGAGGTGACTTCACCTACAATTCCGCGACCGACACCTACCAGTGTCCCGCAGACCAAGCGCTGCATCCAACAAAGAAGCTCTGGAAGAATACGAGCGGCAGGATGGAACGCCGCTACCTGGCCTCCGTGGCGACTTGCGGCATCTGCCCCCTCAAGGCGTCTTGTCTCTCTGCGAAGGAAAAAAGCCGCCGCGTCTCTCGATGGGAGCACGAAGAGGTGCTGGATCGTCACCGCCAGAGGATGGCGAGCGAACAGGCCGGCCAATTGATGCGCCGCCGCTCGGCCATCGTCGAGCACCCGTTCGGCACGCTCAAGTGCCGCGCCGGCTATCAGCACTTCCTTGTCCGCGGCTTCGACAAGGTTCGCGGGGAATGGAGCCTCATGGCGCTCTGCTACAATCTCACCCGCGCCCTCAACATTCTCGGCTTCGACGACTTCCTCGCCCGCATCGCCGAATGGGCTCTTGCAGCTCTACATGCCACTTCCGGCGAAGCGAGGGGCGCATGGGAGGCGGTTTCGCTTGCCCTGATCCGATTCTGGACCATGATGCAGTCATGGCTCGAAATTGCACCGCGCCGAGCCCTCTCACCCCCCTAATTCGGATTCTTGCCCAGCCTCGTCGGGCAAATCACCTCCACATTTCCGCGCATCCCGGCCCGCCAAGAGGGACGTTTCGCGATCGTCACGAACGTCGGGCCGGGGATGCGGTGGGCGTGTCGGTCTGCAGCCTGGTCTCACGATCGGGCCGACGAACGGAGCGATGCGACGGCGAAATCGTGTGGTCCTGGCCTCCCGGTGCTGAGGCCAAGTCGGTGGGGATGATCCGCTGGCGACGGGGGCAATCAAGCCGGTCCCCGGGGAGATCACGTATAACCCGTTCAAACCATCGCGCAGGGAGGGCCGGGAAGTCCCAGCCGAACCTGTGGTTCCTGCCCCGTGCATTTTCTCTGCACGGGGGCCATGGGGGCGGCAGGCTCCCGGCCTTCCTTGCGCCTCTTCTTCCACGGAAGGGGACGAACTCAAGCAAAGCCCGGGCGCACTCCGCCGCGGGGATCGCGACGTCATGCCTCGAAGCGGCGACTTCAAGCGAAATCTCTCCGGGTGCGATCACGCCAAGCACGGTGCGCCCCAGTCATGACCTCGACCCTACGCGGCAGGACGACCGGCTGCTGTCAGCGAGCAGATCGCCACACGACGCGGCGGCGGCCTTGCCGCGCGCGCGTCGCCTCAGGCGTCGGCCAGCCCCGGCTTGCCGGCCAGGGTGACGAAGGATTTCGCGGTCGACACGGTGCCGTCAGCGACGCTGATGCGGTCGACGACGCGGTAGTCGGCCTGCCAGCGGGCCGGCGTCACGACATGCCTGATATAGCCGCGCTGGTTGCTGAAGAACTTCAGATGCGGATTGTTGGCGAACAATGTCGGCTCGTTGTCGTAGCGCGCAAAGCCGTCGCCGTCCGACGAGATCGAGGTCGCCAGGAATTCGACGCCGACGCAGGGCGAGGCCGGATCGCGCCAATCCTGCTTCAGCTCGAGCGCGACGCCCTTGTGCAGGTCGCCGGTCAGCACGACGGTGTTGGTGATGCCGGCCTCGCGCAGCATCTGCATGACGCGGTCGCGCGCGGCGCTGGCGCCGTCCCATTTGTCGAGGCTGCACAGCGGCACGTCCGACGACGGCAGCCACGGAAACGAGCGCCAGTCGAGCGGGGCGAACATCACCTGCTGTGCCAGCACCTGCCAGGTTGCGCGGCTGCCGCGCAGACCCTCGGCGAACCACCGCTCCTGCTGCGCGCCCATCATGGTGCGGCTCGGCTCGTCGGCCTCGGGGCAGGCCTTGATGCCGTCGCCGCAGGGCTGCTTCGAGCGGTATTGCCTGGTGTCGAGCACGGCGATGTCGGCGAGCCTGCCAAAGGCGAGGCGGCGAAAAGCGAGGATGTCGGGTCCGCGCGGCAATTGCGCGCGGCGCACCGGCATGTGCTCGTACCAGGCCTGGAAGGCGGCGGCACGCCGGAACAGGAACGCCTCCGGCGGCGTGTCGCGCTTGTCGCGATCGCCGGCCCAATTGTCCATCACCTCGTGATCGTCGAAGCTCGGCAGGAACGGGCAGGCGGCGTGCGCGGCCTGCAGGTCGGGATCGGTCTTGTAGAGCGCATAGCGCTGCCGGTACTCCGGCAGCGTGTAGCAGGTGGCGAAATGCTTCGGCATGGTGCGCGGCAGCGCCACGCCCTTGGACTCGGCGGCGTACGCATTCTCGTAGATGTAGTCGCCATAGTGGAAGACGAAGTCGAGATGGTCCTGCGCGATCGCACGCCACGCCGTGTAGAAGCCGCGGTCCCATTCCTGGCAGCCGGCGGAAGCGAACCGCATCTGCGCGACGTCGGCGCCGGCGGCGGGAAAGGTCCTCGCACGCCCGATCGGGCTCTCCGCCTCCGGCAGGCGGAAGCGATAGAAATAGTCGCGGGCCGGAGCGAGGCCCTCGATCTCGACATGGACGGAGTGCGCCAGCTCGATGCGGGCGATCGCAATGCCGGATTGCACGATGGTCGTCATCGCCGGATCGGTCGCGACCTCCCAGCTCACCTCGCGCGGCAGCGCGATCATGCCGCCACGCGGCTGCAGCGGCTCGGGCGCGAGCCGGGTCCAGATCACGAAGCCGTCGGGGCTGGGATCGCCGGAGGCGACGCCGAGCGTGAACGGGTTGGATTTCAGCGGCGGAGCCTGGGCGAGCGCCGTGCGCGCCAGCGGCGCGCCGAACGTCACCAGCCCGGCCTGCAGTGCGCCGCGCAGCAGGCTGCGCCGGTCCAGGCCGGCCATGTCTCGGAATCGGATCATGCCGGCATCCTACCCGTCGCGGCAGGTCCCTGCATCCGGCGTTCAGCCTCGCGGCGCGGCAGGCCCGATCCGGCCAAGATGGGTGAAGCCGAAGCCGTCGGTGTATTTCAGGCCGTAGCCGACCAGCCGGTCGACGCCGATATGGGCGAGCCAGATGGTGGCGAGCTGGGTCGCCAGCGGCACGCCGAGCGCCAGTCCGACCGCGAGCAGGGCGGTCGGCAGCAGCGTGGCATGCGCGGCGTTGTACACGGCCGCTCCGATCCGGGAGCCGCCGAGATAGCCGGCAAAGCTGAGGTCGGGCCCCAGGAAGAGGGCCGCAAACAGCCACCACGAGTCCCCTCGATGGGCGTAGAAGGCGATTGCCGCGGCCACCAGCACCAGCCCTTCGAGCCGCAACAGCAGGCGGACGCCGCCCCGCACGGCGCCCCGGGCTGCGTCGTCAGCCGGATCGGCAAGGCTTGGTCGAGCGGCCATATCCATGATTCTGCTTCCAATTCCGAACTGTGGGAGGAGGGGCGGCCCGTCCGAAAGCCGCTTTTCGCCTCCGAAATAGCCGTGTTAGAAGGCCGCCAACACTCACGAGATCGGGAATGGGCGGGACGCGCATGAAGGACATCCTGGACACCTTGGAGACGCGGCGCGCCGGCGCGCGGCTCGGCGGCGGCGAGAAGCGCATCGAGGCGCAGCATGCCCGCGGCAAGCTGACGGCCCGCGAGCGGATCGAGCTGCTGCTCGACAAGGGCAGCTTCGAGGAGTTCGACATGTTCGTCGAGCACCGCTCGACCGAGTTCGGGATGGAGAAGACCAAGGTCCCGGGCGACGGCGTCGTCACCGGCTGGGGCACTGTCAACGGCCGCAAGACCTTCGTGTTCGCCAAGGACTTCACCGTGTTCGGCGGCTCGCTGTCCGAGACCCACGCGCTGAAGATCACCAAGCTGCAGGACATGGCGATGAAGGCGCGCGCGCCCATCATCGGCCTCTATGACGCCGGCGGCGCCCGCATCCAGGAGGGCGTCGCGGCGCTCGCGGGCTATTCCTATGTGTTCCGCCGCAACGTGCTGGCCTCCGGCGTGATCCCGCAGATCTCCGTCATCATGGGCCCGTGCGCCGGCGGCGACGTCTATTCGCCGGCCATGACCGACTTCATCTTCATGGTGAAGAACACGAGCTACATGTTCGTGACCGGCCCAGATGTCGTGAAGACCGTCACCAACGAGGTCGTGACCGCGGAAGAGCTCGGCGGCGCCTCGGTGCACGCGACGCGCTCCTCGATCGCCGACGGCGCGTTCGACAACGACGTCGAGACCTTGCTGCAGATGCGCCGGCTGATTGACTTCCTGCCCTCGAACAACACCGACGGCGTGCCGGAATGGCCGAGCTTCGACGACATCGAGCGCGTCGACATGTCGCTCGACACGCTGATCCCGGACAATCCGAACAAGCCCTACGACATGAAGGAGCTGATCCTGAAGGTCGTCGACGAGGGAGACTTCTTCGAGATCGCGGAAGGCTTCGCCAAGAACATCGTCACCGGCTTCGGTCGCATTGCGGGGCGCACCGTCGGCTTCGTCGCCAACCAGCCGATGGTGCTGGCGGGCGTGCTCGACAGCGATGCCTCGCGCAAGGCGGCGCGCTTCGTCCGCTTCTGCGACGCCTTCAACATCCCGATCGTCACCTTCGTCGACGTGCCGGGCTTCCTGCCGGGCACCGCGCAGGAATATGGCGGCCTGATCAAACACGGCGCCAAGCTGTTGTTCGCGTATTCGCAGTGCACGGTGCCGCTGGTCACGATCATCACCCGCAAGGCCTATGGCGGCGCCTTCGACGTCATGGCCTCCAAGGAGATCGGCGCCGATATGAACTACGCCTGGCCGACGGCGCAGATCGCGGTCATGGGCGCCAAGGGCGCGGTCGAGATCATCTTCCGCGCCGACATGGCGGACCCGGAGAAGATCGCCGCGCGCACCAAGGAATACGAGGACCGCTTCCTGTCGCCATTCATCGCCGCCGAGCGCGGCTACATCGACGACGTCATCATGCCGCACTCCACCCGCCGCCGCATCGCCCGTGCGCTGGCGATGCTCCGCGACAAGAAGATGGAGATGCCGGCGAAGAAGCACGACAATCTGCCGCTCTGAGGGGGAGTGACGAAGTGGGAGGGCAGTGCACCGGCGTGTCGCCTTCGTATTTGACGAAGTCCGGCGACCGCAGCGCGCTGCCGCCGGAGCGGCGCGGCAATCTGCGCCGTTTCCGCCCACTGGCGTTAAGCTTACGGCTTAACTAACCTTTAACGATGGGTTTGCGGGAACTGGGCCGCTGGCCTAGCATTTATCGATCGCTGGTGGGTCAGAAGAGTAGGGTCACGTATCATGGCTGTCGGAACATCGGCATATCGGAATTCCAGAGTTCTGGTCGTCTGCGCGGCAGCCGCCGCGCTGATGTTCTCCTCCGAGGCCGCGTCGGCCCAGTCCGGCGCCGCGGTGGCTGCGCCCGTTGCCGCCGGTCAGGCGGGGCCGAGCCAGGTCGTCCCGCCGGCGCTTGGCGCGCGGCCCTTCGTCCGTCACCACCGCGGCTATCGTTCCTATCTGCCGGCCGCCGGCGCTTTCGCCTATGGCGGCCCTGGCGAGCCCGTGCCGCAGCAGATCCCCGAGCACACATCGGCCGACGTGCGCTACACTTATACGTATGACGTCCCGTGGGACTGGGTTCACCGCTATCCGCCGAATGTCGTGCCGTCCGATCGCCCCTATGTGTCGAGCTGTCCGATGCAGACCGTGACGGTACCGGGCCGCCGCGGCGGCGATCACTCCGTCACGATCACGCGCTGCTACTGACGTTTTGAGCCAGCTCAATGCGATCCGTGTGAACAGGCGCTAGATTTTATTGAATACCGACCGGCTTCGCTCGCGCGAGGTCGCGAGGTGACGAGGCCCGGACTCCTAGGCACTCCGGGCCTCGTTGATTTTGATAGTCTCCCGTCATCGCGCGGCGATGATCGAGACGACGGCAAGGTCGCGTTTTTGATCGTGCTCCGTGACGACACCAACACGGACCGGAGGCAACTCGACGCCGTCAGCCATCTTCGTCGTACGTGACGCGGACGCGTGAGAGCTTCGTGCTGGCGCAGGCGGTCGAGGAGTGATCGGCCGGCGGCGCGCACCAAGATCGGCGAAGGTGGCAGAGCCATGGTGGTGTCGCGGGCATGCGCCAGTTCAGCTCACGTTCAGGTGATCGGCCGAATACTCACTTCATGCTCTGGCTCGTGGATCATGGAGGCGTGCGATGGAACGACGGAATTTCCTCAAGCTGGCATTCGGGCTCGGCTGCGCGGCGGCGGCCGGCGCCGTGCTCCGCACCACCGATGCGGTCGCTGCGCCGCTCTCGCCGTTGCCGCTGAACGAAGCGGCGCCTTCAGCAAGGGATCAGCACGTCGAGCGCGCGGTCGGTTCGCAGGATGAGGCCGATCGGCTCGCGCCGGAGCAGGTTCGCTGGGGGCATCACGGTCATCATCACGGACACCATGGTCACGGCCATCATTGGGGCTGGCGCCGGCGGCATTGGGGTTGGCGGCGCCGTCATTGGGGCTGGCATCACCATCATCGGCACTGGCGCCGCCGTTGGCACCGTCGTCACCACTGGTGATGTCGGCACGGCTGCCTCACGACAAGCGCTGCTTCCGTCGCGAGTGGGTTCTTCGGCGCGTTCTGCTCGCCGTCATTGAACAGAGGCAGCAGGCTGACCGGGTACGGGGTAGGGGAAGCCTTCGAGATTGATGCCGTAGGGCTCGCGCGGCGTTGTCCTCTGCGATGCGGTGCTCGCTTTCGCGGCGATTGTCGCGCCCGGCGAAACGGGACATGGAGATTCCAGGAAAGACGGGGATGAGATGGTCGTTCCGTGCCCCGCGTTGGTTTGGGCCGCAAGGCAGGAAGGCGCTGCGATAAAGAGCGCGTGATCGTCAGTCTTCGGCCGGACCGAACAGCGCCGCGAAATGCTTTTCGCCGGCGCGGCTGAAATTCACCACGCGGCTGCCTGGGGTGGCATCGCGCGCCGCCCATTTCAGCTCGGTGAAGCGCTTCATCAACGCTGCGCCAAGCGTGCCCGCGAGATGATGCCGCCGCGCGCTCCAATCGAGACAGGCCTTGCAGACGGGCCGGCGGGGATGCGCCAGCATTTCCGGCGAGATCCGCAGATGCTGCGCCAGGAAATGTTCGCCGTCCTCGGTCAGGACGATCTCCTGCTTGCGCCGGCGCACCAGCTTCTGCCGCGTCATGCTGTCGAGCATCTGCACGCCGAGATCGCCGGCGAGGTGGTCGTAGCAGATGCGCGCGCGCCGCAGCTCCGGCTCCTTTGGTCCGGTGCGCACCCGCATGTGGCCGGCGCGCGCGGCGAGGCCGGCGAGCTTCTCCAGCACGTCGGCGACGTCGGGATCGGCGAGCCGGTAGTAGCGGTGACGGCCCTGCTTCTCCGGCTCGATCAGGCCGCCGCCTTCGAGCTTGGCAAGATGCGAGCTCGCCGTCTGCGGCGTCACGCCGGCCTCCTGGGCGAGCTCGGTCGCGGTCAGCGCACGGCCCGAGAGCAGCGCAGTCAGCATGTTGGCGCGGGCGGGATCGCCGACCAGCGCCGCCACCATCGCAATGTCCGGACCTGATTTCATACTTCGATGCTAGACGAAGCATTCTCGTCGGGCAAGCGGATAGTGTCGATGATACAGAACTCACCGGAGGTTGTCATGACCATCACCGTCTTCATCCGCTATCGCATCGATCCGTTCAAGCGCGACGTGTTCGAAGCCTACGCCAAGCGCTGGCTGTCGATCATTCCTCGCTGTGGCGGCGACCTGATCGGCTATTTCATGCCTCACGAAGGCACCAACGACATCGCCTACGGCCTGATTTCATTCGACAGTCTCGCGGCTTACGAGCGCTATCGCGCGACCTTGCGCGGCGATGCCGAGGGCCGGGCGAACTTCGCGCTGGCCGAGGAGCACAAGCTCATTCTGGGCGAAGAGCGAACATTCTTGCGCAATGTCGTGGCGGCGCAATGATCGCGGCTCTATGCTGCCACACAACGCGACGATGCATGGGAGGATGACATGACGGTGACCAACACGGCGGACAAGCGCGCGGCCTTTCGCAAGTTGCACGAGGCCGGCTGCTTCGTGCTGCCGAACCCGTTCGACGTCGGCACGGCGAAGATGCTGCAGCATCTCGGCTTCAACGCGATCGCCTCCACCAGCGCCGGCTTCGCGTGGTCGATTGGCAAGGCGGACACCAAGGTCGAACTGGATGAGGTGCTCGCCCATTTGAAATCGCTCAGCGCCGCCGTCGACATTCCCGTGAATGCCGATTTCGAGGGCGGCTTCGCCGATGCGCCGGTGGGTGTGGCGGCCAACGTCACGCGCGCGGTCGCGACCGGCGTCGCCGGTCTGTCGATCGAGGATTCCACGGGCGACAAGGATGATCCGCTCTATGAGCGCGCGCTCGCCATCGCGCGTATCCGCGCGGCCCGGCAGGCCATCGATGCGACCGGCGCCGACGTGCTGTTGACCGGCCGCTGCGAGGCGTTTCTCTGGGGCAAGCCCGACCTCAAGCTCGTGACCGACCGCCTCACAGCCTATGCCGAAGCGGGCGCGGATTGTCTCTACGCGCCCGGGATCAAGACGATCGAGGAGATCACTGCGGTCGTGAAAGCCGTGGCGCCCAAGCCGGTCAACCTTCTGATCGGCGCTTCCGGCCTGTCGTTGGGGCAAGCCACTGAGCTCGGCGTGCGCCGCATCAGCGTCGGCGGTTCGCTGGCCCGGATGGCCTGGGCCGGCTTCATCCGGGCGGCCAAGGAGATGGCCGAGCAGGGCACCTTCACCGAACTGGCCAACGGCTATCCCGGCGGCGAGCTGAACAGGATCTTCGGTTGAGATCAGGCTGCGCGCCCGGCCTCCCGCAGATCCCGATCTCATCCGCCTGTAGAAAAGCCGCGGACTCTGCCGCGGCTTTTCAGTCTGAGTTCGCGGAAATCGCTTAGTAGCGATCCGTCCCGATGCCGACGCTCACGCCCGGAGCGCGGAAGCCGATGCCGCCGCGGTCTTCATAGCTGCGCCGCTCGATGTAGCGCTCGCGCGGAGCGTACGCGTAGGAATCGCGATCTTCGCCTTGAATGATGACGCGGCGTTCACTGCGCTCGCGCCAACAGCGGCCTTCCTCGTTACAGACCATCCGGACGTTCTGGATGTCGCGTTGCGGGACCGCCGAGGCTGCGGGAGAGATCGGTGCCGCCGAAGCGGCGGTCACGGCCAGCGTGCTTGCCGCGGCTGCGATAGCTATGGAGAGAGCTTTCATTACGTATCTCCTGGGTGAGAGTGTCAATGAGCCAATCGGTTCGCGCTGCTATGGTTCCACGGCGGCCCTCGCACATTTCGCGTAATTTGTTGGAGGACTCGCCAAAAAAGCGGCGGCGGATGATTGCTCACCCGCCGCCCAGGAGTGAGACCGCTAATTGCCGTCCGCGAGACTACTTGACGGCGTTGGGCTTGTCGCTCGGGGCCGCCGGCGGCGGTGTGGTGCGATCTCCCGCGGCGCCGGTCGTCACGCCGGTCGAGGTGTTATCTTTGGTGGTCGATGCCGATTGCGAAGCCGGTGTGGTGCTCGCCTGGTCGTTGCGCATCGACATGTTGTTCAGGCCGTAGAACACCGCGCCGAGCAGGATCGCGATGCCCAGGGCATAGGCCGCGATGCGGCCCGTCGAGCTGGGGGCGTTCGTCGGCTCGAGATCGGGCTGCAGCCGGTTGTCCACTGGCGGCGTGCGCTCATAATCTGTTCCCGTCATTCCAGCCCCAGTGATGTCGGGACGTGTGGACATGTCGGGACGGTTCATGCCGTCGGGATAACGTTCGTTGGGAAGCCGTTCGTTGGCCATCTCATCCTCCTGGTGATTGTCACCTGACAACCAGGGCGGCTCCGGGCCGTTCCGCGAAACCTGCGCGAATCCCAATTTGTATCGTTGCACGGCGCGCTAAGGTTCCTCGCGAGCATTGCGATTCTCGTTCTATTGGAACTTCTGGAGCTCACCTCATGTGGAACCTGCCGCCCGGTGACAGCGTGTTGCATCTGTTGACCTGGGTGGCGCTGGCGGCGCAGGCGATGACGGCCGCGCTGGCGGCGGGACGCCGCAGCATGGACTGGATGGGCGTCTGCTTGTTGGGGGCGATCACCGCGCTCGGCGGCGGCACCTTGCGCGACGTGCTGCTCGGCCACTATCCGCTTGCCTGGGTCGAGCGGCCGTCCTTGCTGCTGCTGACCGTGCTGGCGCCGTTCGTGACGATCGCGATGGCGCGCCTGGTTCACAGGCTGACCATGGCCTTCCTCGTTCTCGATGCGGTCGGCCTCGTCGTGTTCACGATGACGGGCTGCGACATCGCCTGGCAGATGAACGTGCCGATCGGCATCGTCATCGTCGCTGGGATGATCACGGGCTGCGCCGGCGGCGTGCTGCGCGACATCCTGTGCAATGACGTGCCATTGCTGTTTCGCGCCGAACTCTACGCCAGCGTGTCCCTCGTCACGGGCCTGGTCTATGCGACCGGCTTGTCGCTCGGCATCGCCAGCGGATGGTGGACGGCGCTGACCTTCGCGCTCGGACTGTCGTTCCGGCTGCTCGCGATCCGCTACAAATGGAACATGCCGCGCTTCGTATTTGCGGGCGACGATCGGGGATGAACGGCGGCGGTCTTGTCGCATCGCACAATTCGTTTGGTGCCGGAATCGCGCCGGCCACAACGCTTCAGTAACCGTCCGCCGAGCCGCCAAAGCCATGGCACGCATCATCCCATTTCGCGGGGGCGGGGGTTTTCGACACAAACCGCAAAAGCCGCGACCGGCTCCCGCCACGAAATTGCGATTTCGGTTGGCTGCCCTGCGCAAACGAGATTTGTGATGCGCATTCTTCAAAAGCAGACATAAATGATTGGCAGAACGCGCGCTTCCGCCGGCCGGCGGCAGCTGCGCACCCCGACAAGGCACGGCAAGAGGGCGGAATGGGACTCAACGAGAGCGAGATCAATCTCGACCAGAAATACACCGCAAGCTCCGGCCACATCTTCCTGACCGGCATCCAGGCGCTGGTGCGGCTGCCGATGGCCCAGATCCGGCGCGACCGCGCCGCCGGCCTCAATACCGCCGGCTTCATCTCCGGCTATCGCGGCTCGCCGCTCGGCGGCTACGACCAGCAGCTGTTCTCCGCCCGCAAGCATCTCGAGCAGTACAACATCAAGTTCCAGCCCGGCGTGAACGAGGACCTCGCGGCGACCGCGATCTGGGGTTCGCAGCAGCTCGCACTGTCGCCCGGCGGCAGGTATGACGGCGTCGTCGGCATCTGGTACGGCAAGGGCCCCGGCGTCGACCGCTGCGGCGACGTGTTTCGCCACGGCAATGCGGCCGGCTCCGCCAAGAACGGCGGCGTGCTCTGTCTCGCCGGCGACGACCACGGCGCCAAATCCTCGACCGTGCCGCATCAGTCCGACCATGCCTTCATCTCGGCGCTGATGCCCTATCTCTACCCGTCCTCGATCCACGAGATGATCGAGATGGGCCTGCTCGGCATTGCGATGTCGCGCTATTCCGGCTGCTGGGTCGGCATGAAGGTGATCACCGAGACGGTGGAGACCACCGCCGAGATCAACCTCAACGACGAGATGACGCCGTTCGTCATTCCCCCCGATTTCGAGATGCCGCCGGGTGGTCTCAATCTGCGCTGGCCCGACGACCGCTTCGACCAGGACCGTCGGCTGCAGGACTACAAGGGCTTTGCCGCGATCGCCTTTGCCCGCGCCAACAAGGTCAACCGCATCACGATGGACTCACCGAATGCCCGCTACGGCATCATGGCGTCCGGCAAGAGCTACGAGGACATCCGCCAGGCGCTGCGCGAGCTCGGCATCACCGAGGAGGTCGCCGCCAAGATCGGCCTGCGGCTCTACAAGATCGGCATGCCCTGGCCGCTGGAGCCGGAAGGCGTGCGGCAGTTCGCGGTCGGCCTCGAGGAGATCTTCATCATCGAGGAGCGCCGCGAGATCGTCGAGAACCAGGTCAAGCAGGAGCTGTTCAACTGGCGCGACGACGTCCGCCCGCGCATCGTCGGCAAGATGGACGAGCACGACAAGCGCTTCCTGCCGTTTGCCACCGAGCTTTCCGTCGCCTCGCTCGCGAGCTCATTGACGGAGCGTCTTCTCCGCCTCGACCTCAATCCCGAGATCAAGGCGATGCTGCGCGCCAAGGCCGACTGGTTCAACGGCCGCGACGCCTCGCAGATGCAGCTGATCTCGCCGGTGGCGCGCACGCCGTATTTCTGCTCGGGCTGCCCGCACAACACCTCGACCAAGGTGCCCGAGGGCAGCCGCGCGCTCGCCGGCATCGGCTGCCACTTCATGTCGCTGTGGATGAACCGCAACACCGAGACCTTCACCCATATGGGCGGCGAGGGCGTGCCTTGGGTCGGCATCGCGCCGTTCACCGACGAGAAGCACATCTTCGCCAATCTCGGCGACGGTACCTATTTCCACTCTGGCAGCCTCGCGATCCGCCAGTCGATCGCCTCCAAGGCCAACATCACCTACAAGATCCTCTACAACGACGCGGTTGCGATGACCGGCGGACAGCGCCATGACGGCGATTTGTCGCCGCAGCAGATCACCTTCCAGCTCCATGCCGAGGGCATCCGCGAGATCTATCTGGTCTCGGAAAATCCCGACGCCTATCCGGCCGACAGCATCGCGCCCGGCGTCAAGCTGGCGCATCGCGACGAGCTCGAGAACGTCATGAAGACGCTCCGCGAGACCAAGGGCGCCTCGGCCATCGTGTTCGTGCAGACCTGCGCCGCCGAGAAGCGCCGCCGCCGCAAGCGCGGCACGATGGAGGATCCGCAGCGCCGCGTGTTCATCAATCCGGCCGTCTGCGAAGGCTGCGGCGACTGCTCGGTGCAGTCGAACTGCATCTCGGTCGAGCCGCTGGAGACCGAGCTCGGGCGCAAGCGCGTCATCAACCAGTCCTCCTGCAACAAGGACTATTCCTGCGTGAAGGGCTTCTGCCCGTCCTTCGTCACGATCGACGGCGGCAAGCCGCGCAGCCGCGCCCCAGCCGAACTCGGCGACATCGGCGTGATGCCGGAGCCCCTGACCAAGCCGTCGCTGGAGCGGCCCTACAACGTCGCGGTCGGCGGCGTCGGCGGCACCGGCGTGCTGACGATCGGTGCGCTGCTCGGCATGGCCGCCCATATCGAGGGCAAGGCCTCGATGATCCTCGACATGTCGGGCCTCGCGCAGAAGGGCGGCGCGGTGCTCAGCCACGTGCGCCTGTCGGAGAACACCGCCGACGTGACCTGCTCGCGCATCGTCACGGGCACCGCCGATCTCGTCATCGCCGCCGACGAGGTGGTGGCGGGCGCGAAGGAGACGATCACGCTGTGCGACAGCGCGCGCACTCATGGCGTCATCAACAGCCATCTGATCCCGACCGCCGATTTCGTCCTCAACCGCGACTTCAACTTCCAGAACCGCAAGGTGACGGGCCTGCTGGAAACGGCGCTGCACAAGGACTCGAGCTTCCTCGATTTCACCAAGCCGGCCGAGGCGCTGCTTGGCGACAGCATCGCCACCAACATGATGATGATGGGGTATGCCTATCAGAAGGGCCTGCTGCCGCTGTCGGCGGAGGCGATCGAGAAGGCGATCGCGATCAACGGCGTCGCGGTCAAGATGAACACCGAGGCGTTCCGGCTCGGCCGCCTCGCGGTGGTCAACCCGGAGCGGCTCGCCGACATGATGACCGGCAAGGACGAGACGGTGCCGCCGAAGTCGCTTGAGGCGATGACGCTCGACGAGATCATCGCCCATCGCATGGCCTTGCTCACCGGCTATCAGAATGCGCGGCTCGCCAAGCGGTACCGCAAGCTGGTCGATCAGGTGCGAGAGGCCGCCGACAAGGGCGGGTACGGCGAGGCGCTACCGCGCGCAGTGGCGATCAACTATGCCAAGCTGCTCGCCTACAAGGATGAGTACGAGGTGGCGCGGTTGTTCTCCGACGGCAGCTT
Organism: Bradyrhizobium sp. SZCCHNRI3043; assembly: GCF_032377735.1. Classification (NCBI taxonomy): domain Bacteria; kingdom Pseudomonadati; phylum Pseudomonadota; class Alphaproteobacteria; order Hyphomicrobiales; family Nitrobacteraceae; genus Bradyrhizobium; species Bradyrhizobium sp. SZCCHNRI3043. The sequence continues at coordinate 49,231 of NZ_JAUHID010000017.1, read as the reverse complement.
CGAAAAGCAGCTCCATGACGCGTTCGAGGGCGACTACAAGATCAGTTTCAACCTGGCGCCGCCCATCCTCAATTCCGGCCTCGATCCGCAAGGGAGGCCGAAGAAGCGCAGCTTCGGGCCGGGCATGATGAAGATGTTCCGCCTGTTGGCGAAGCTGAAGGGCCTGCGCGGCACGCCGCTCGATATCTTCGGCTATGCCGCCGAGCGCAAGATGGAGCGCGACCTGATCGCCGGTTACGAGAAGGACGTCGCCACCGCGCTGAATCTGCTGTCGCCCGCCAATGTCGAGATTGCCGTCGAGCTGCTGTCGCTGCCCGATCGCATCCGCGGCTATGGTCCCGTGAAGGAGAAGGCGGTGAACGACGCGAAAGCGCGCTACGCCCAGCTCGCCGCCGACCTTGCCAATCCGCCGCCCGCGCCGCGACAGATGGCGGCGGAGTAGGGCGCCACACGCAAGGTGCCGTAGGGTGGGCCAAGCGCCGCCAACGGCGGCGCGTGCCCACCCTTTCGCTGACTGATGAACGATCTGTCGCGGTCTGTTGCCTAGGGGAGATACATGCAGATGCGCACGGCGCTAGACGCTGATCCGGATATGCTCGATGGAAAAGAGCGCAAGTTCGTCGCGGAAATCCGTGAGCATGGCTGGTTCGCGATTCATGTCGGCGCAGATGAGGGACGGCCGGGCTTTACGTACACGACCGGCTTCTGTCTGAAATTCGGTCACCCTGAGCTGATCGTGTTCTCGCTGCCACTTCAGATTGCCCTCGACACCTTCTGGCATTTGGACCGCGAGCTTGAAGTCGGACGACGTATTCCTGTCGGCGTTCTCTCATCCGATATATTCACCAACGCTCCGGCCATGCTGCTCCCGGTCTCGCAGCGGCACTACGCCGATCATCTCGGCTGGAGCCGCTGGTTCTACGGCGGTAACGGTTTCGAATGTCTGCAATTGGTATATCCCGATCGCGACGGACACTTTCCATGGTCGTCGGACGCGCCGGTCGACATCCGGGCAGCCCAGCCCGATCTCACGGAAGGCAATTGGTCCGGCCTCTGCGCACGCTAGTCCGGCGGCCATCGCAAAGGCACGCAAGCGCCGTGCCCACCGTCATGCGATCGGTGCCAGCTTCCGCCTCCGCCGTGTCAATTCGCCATCCGCTCGCGGCTCATGCGCAGCGTCACGACCAGGCCTTCGTCGGACCAGTCGAAGGCGATGGTGCCGCCGAGCTGGGCGTTCACGCTGCGATGGATCAGCTTGCTGCCGAAGCCTTCGCTGGTGTCGGCCGACTTCGGCGGCCCGCCGCGCTCGGTCCACGTGATCGCGACCTCGTCGTCATGCGCGCTGCATGACACGTCCAGCGTGCCGCTCGAAACCGACAGCGAGCCGTATTTCGCCGAGTTGGTCGCGAGCTCGTGGATCACCAGCGCCAATGTCGTGCTCGAGCGTTCTCCGACATTCATCTTGGGCACCGACACACGGATGCGGACGCTGGCGCCTTTCTCGTCATAGGGGGCAAGCAGCACCGAGACGAGATCGCCGAGCAGGGCTGCTTGGTTCGTCCCGCCCGGCCGCGGACGTATCAGATCCTGGGCACGGCCCAGCGCGATCAGCCGGCTGGCGAGCTCGTGGGCCATGTCCTCCTTTGTCGCCGCCGTGCGCGACGTCATCTGCGTCAGCGCGGTGGCGATCGTCAGCAGGTTCTTGACCCGATGGCTCATCTCGCCCGCCAGCAGCTCGTTGGCTTCTTCGGCCTGCTTGCGCTGGGTCACGTCGAGGAAGATGCCGAACATCAGCCGCTCGGCGATGTCGGCATCGTCACCTTGGCCGCGGGCGGAAATCCAGCGGATTTCGCCATCCGCGAGAATGCGAAAATCGATCTCATAAGCGCCGACGATCGCCCGCGTCGCTGAAAACGCCGATCTCACCCGTTCGAGATCGGCGGGGTGAATGTTCTGGGAGAGCACCTCGAACGTGATCCTGCTCTTGCTCTTGGGCACCTCCCACAGCTCATAGGCGCGCTCGTCCATCGTGATCGCATCGGTGTCGACGTTCCACGACCACAAGGCCACGCCGGCAGCTTTGGTAGCGGCCCGCAGATGCTTTTCGTGCCAGATCGGCATGCACGCGTCCTCGGCCGGCATGAGTTCGATTCCCCCTTTCGTCGCTGCTCCGCAAGCTACGGATCCCGCAATCCGGCAGCCGCAGCCATATTCGCCCTCCGACTACGCCGCCGCTGCGACTTCGTCGATCGAGGACATGACGGCCTCGGTGGCCGTCTGATGCACCATGTGGCCGGCGCCGCGCACGCGGCGAAAGGTGCTCTGGCTGACGTCGTGATGAAGCCGTCTGGACTGCGCGTCGATGTCGATCAGGCGATCCTGATCGCCGGCGACGATCACGACCGGCATCTTCAGCTCACCGTACGCCCTCCTGAAGCGGAAAGCATCGGGAATCATCAGCGCGGCCTCCGCGGCGGAGGCGCGGATCTGCGACGGGCGAACCGCCATTTCCTTGGGGAAGCCGGCAAACTTCGCCGGAACCGACCGCGGGCCGAACAGCTTGGCCATCAGCAGCGGCCACATCATCCGGCTGATCAGAGGGGAGATCGTGTAGCGCAGAATATCGCCCAGCAACGGAATGGCCGGAGCCGATCCGGCCACCACGTCGGACCGGAAGGTCGGATAGTAATAGCCGGAGGCGAGCACCATGCCCTTGACCATGGCCGGATGTTCGAGGGCGAGCGCCACCGCCACGGATGCGCCCCAGGAGTGACCCAGCACGAAGGCCTCCGATACGCCCAGGCGGTCGAGCGCGCTCTTGATCAGCCGGGCCTGCGCCGTCGGTGTCCAGACGACGTTGCGCGGCCGGTCGCTATGGCCGAAGCCAGGCCGGTCGAACGCAATGACACGGTAGTTCTGCGCCGCCAGATCGATCAGGCCGCTGGAGGCGAAGTCCTGGATCATGCTGCCGTTGCCGTGCAGCAGCACCAGCGGCACGCCGGTGCCGCGCTCGACATAGTGCAGCCGGACGCCGTCGACGTCCATGAACTGGCCGGCGGGGGGATTGGCCCGTTCGGCCGACTTGGCGAGGCGGCGATTGATCAGCGCTGTGACGGCCAGGACGGCCGTGGCCGCCGCTGCCGCCAGAAGAAATGGATGAGTCTTCGCCAGCGACCGGCCGCGACGCGTCAGGGGCTCGAGGGACGGTGTCGGGTTGGTCAGGAGGCTGGGCGTTGGGGCTGCGAGCTTGCGCGCTGTGGTCCGGGCTGCGGTCATCATCTGCCCTCATGGAAAGGCGTGCACGACAACCGGAGGATCCGAGAAATGATGCAGCGCAGGGGCAACGGCCGGTCACGCGGTTCGTTCCGTTACACGGTCCTGGCAGCCATGATCGGGTGTAGGTCGACCTCCGAGCGGTCCGGCCCGATCTCGAACGGAGCAATCGGTCCTGCTGGCTCGAGGCAGGAGTCGCCACAGATGTGCCTTGCGCAAACTGCCCGTCGGGCAGAATCTTCTTTACGAAATTCAGAAATTGTGCTTTGATGAGCGCATCCCGCCTCACTTCGGAGGGGCGTTGCGCGCGATCGTCACGACACGCGAGGCGGGGAGCGGTGGCCGCGACGTGCCGCAGCGTGTCCTCACGGATGCGCGGACGAACGGCATGGCGCGGACGTGAAGTCGCAGCGTGCTGACACCCCGATGCTGGTGTCCCGCGCAATGCGCAAGCATTGTGCGCATGGTGGCCAACAAGCCCGGTGCACCAAGCAGACTGCGTATAAGCGTGAAGACCATCGCGCAGGGAAGGCCGGGCGTTTTCCGGCTGCACCTGTGGTACCTGCCGCCTGCATTTTTTTCGCAGGCGGGCCGCAGGCGTCAGCCGACGCCTGGCCTTCCCTGCGCCCTCCGACTTGATGAGGGTGAGCGAGACCAGCATCACCCGGGCAGTGTCTGCCGCGGGAATGCGATGTCGTGCGTAGTTCGATATGGGCACGATCGCGCGTCATCACCGCTGTCGTCCCGGGCTTGACCCGGGACCCATATCCACAGGGAGAAGTTGTCGCGCACGCTGGTCGACCATCGCGCTTAACAACATTGGCCGGTGGGTATGGGTCCCGGGTCAAGCCCGGGACGACAGCGGAGTGAAGGGCAAGACCACGGCTCATCTCCACCTCGCGGAATATTTTCCACGCTTGCCAAGCCTCACCCAACGGTCCAAAAAATCTCCAACCATTCGGGACGAAACGACAGGAAGCGGAGACGGAATTGACCATCAAGGGCAAGGCCTACATTGCCGGGATCTATGAGCATCCGACCCGGCATGCACCCGACAAGTCCACGGCGCAGCTGCATGCCGAGGTCGCCAAGGGCGCGCTCGAGGATGCCGGGCTCAGCGTGCGGGATGTTGACGGCTATTTCTGCGCCGGCGATGCGCCCGGCGGCGCCTGGCCGATGGTCGACTATCTCGGACTGAAGGTCCGGCACATCGATTCCACCGAGACCGGCGGCTGCTCCTACCTCATTCATGTCGGCCACGCCGCCGAGGCGATCGCCGCCGGCAAATGCTCGATCGCGCTGATCACGCTCGCCGGCAAGCCGCGCACCGGGCCGATGCCGCCGCGCGCCGCCGGCGCCGAGGCCGATTTCGAGATGGCCTATGGCGCCACCACGCACAACGCCTATGGCATGTGCGCGATGCGCCACATGCACGACTACGGCACCACGTCGGAGCAGCTCGCCTGGATCAAGGTCGCGGCCTCGCATCACGCGCAGTATAATCCGCACGCGATGCTGAAGGAGGTCGTGACGGTCGAGGACGTCATCAACTCGCCGATGATCTCCGATCCCTTGCATCGCATGGACTGCTGCGTCGTCACCGACGGCGGCGGCGCGCTGATCGTCACCACGCCCGAGATCGCCAAGAGCCTGAAGAAGCCGCTGGTGCGCCTGATCGGCCATGGCGAGGCGATGAAGGGGCCGCGCGGCGGCAAGGATCTCGACCTCACTTATTCCGCCGGCGTGTGGTCTGGCCCGCGTGCCTTCGAGGAAGCAGGGATCACGCCCAAGGACATCAAATACGCCTCGATCTATGACAGCTTCACTATCACCGTGCTGATGCAGCTCGAGGATCTCGGCTTCTGCAGGAAGGGCGAGGGCGGCAAGTTCGTCGCCGACGGCAACCTCATCTCCGGCGTCGGCAAGCTGCCGTTCAACACCGATGGCGGCGGCCTCTGCAGCAACCATCCGGTCAACCGCGGTGGCATGACCAAGGTGATCGAGGCCGTGCGCCAGCTGCGCGGCGAAGCCCATCCCAAGGTGCAGGTGCCAAACTGCGATCTCGCCATCGCCCATGGCACCGGCGGCCTGCTCGGCGTGCGCCACGCCGCCTCGACCTGCATTCTGGAGCGCGTGTGATGTCTGATCAGAAGAAGCTGCCGGCCCCCGTTACCAATCCCGAGACCAAGGCGTTCTGGGATGCCGCCGCCGAGGGCAAGTTCATGATCAAGCGCTGCACCGCCTGCGGCGAGGCGCATTATTTTCCGCGCTCGATCTGCCCGTTCTGCTTCTCGGACCAGACGGTGTGGGAGCAGAGCGCAGGCGAAGGCGAGATCTACACGTTCTCGATCATGCGCAAGTCGCCGACCGGCCCTTACGCGATCGGCTACGTCACGTTGAAGGAAGGCCCATCGCTGCAGACCAATTTCGTCGACTGCGATTTCGACGCGTTGAAGATTGGTCAGAAGGTGAAGGTGGTGTTCAAGCCCACCGACGGCGCGCCATTGCCGTTCTTCACGCCGGTGTAGTTGAGGAGCAACAATGCCGGTGGACGTCATTGCAAGCGAAGCGAAGCAATCCAGGGCTATTTCCAAGACTCTGGATTGCTTCGTCGCTGCGCTCCTCGCAATGACGACCGAGTGAGTGTGAGGCTGACGTCGGTGGAGCCCTCTCCCGCCCTTGCGAAGCTCCGCTTCGCTTGGGGGAGAGGGCGCAGCAATGGGCACCGCGCAACGACAAGCGCGTAGGGTGGGCAAAGGCGCGGAGCGCCGTGCCCACCGTTGCCAGACGAAAAGGCGGTGGGCACGCTTCGCTTTGCCCACCCTACAAGGAACGCGTTTCGGGGAGGACACCAACAACATGCCGATCAACTACGATGAGCTGATGGCGATGAAGGCGATCGGGCAGCCATATGCCTATAGCGATCGCGAGGTGATGCTGTACGCCTATGGCATCGGCATGGGCGCCGATCCGATGGACGAGAGGGAGCTCGCCTTCGTCAACGAGGCCACCGCCGAGCCGCGGCCGTTGAAGGTGGTGCCGACCTTTGCCTCCGTCGCCGCGTGGGGTTCGGGCCCTGGCGACATGAAGCTCAACCGCGTGCTGGTGGTCGACGGCGAGCGCGACATCACCTTCCACAAGCCGCTGGCGACAGCGGCGAAGATTACCGCCGACTCCTCCGTGCTCGCGGTGTCCGACAAGGGCAAGGACAAGGGCGCCGTCATTCGCCATCAGACGATTTTGCGCGACGAGGGCGGCGCGCCGCTGGCGACGCTGGTGGCGTCGCGTTTCGCCCGCGGCGACGGTGGCTTCGGCGGTCCGTCCGGCGGCATCCCCGAGCCGCATCCGGTGCCGTCGCGCGCGCCCGATCGCAGCGTCGACATTTCCACGCGGCCGGACCAGGCGCTGATCTACCGCCTGTGCGGCGACCGCAATCCGCTGCACTCCGACCCCGAGTTCGCACGCCGCGCCGGCTTCCCGCGGCCGATCCTGCACGGCATGTGCACCTACGGTCTCACCTGCCGCGCCGTGCTGCAGACCTATGCCGACTACGATGCGTCAGCGTTCCGCCAGCACGCCGCGCGGTTCTCCTCGCCGGTGTTTCCCGGCGAGACCGTGACGGTCGATCTCTGGAAGGACGGCGACGTGATCTCGTTCGAGGCGCGGGTCAAGGCGCGCAACGTCACCGTGATCAAGAACGGCAAGACGGTGCTGGGTTGATACTTGCCATGTGAGGCACACCAGTTCGTTGTCGTCATGCCCGGGCTTGACCCGGGCATCCATCCGCTTCCGAAGATGGATGGCTGGGTCAAGCCCGGCCATGACGAACGAAAGCAAAGAAGACAGCGGAGGAGCCACATATGGGACTGCTCGACGGCAAGGTGGCGCTGATCACCGGCGCAGGTGGCGGTCTCGGCGAGGCCTACGCAAGACTGTTCGCGCGCGAGGGCGCGGCGGTCGTCGTGAACGATCGCGGCGGCCCGCGTGACGGCTCCGGCTCCGACCTGTCGATGGCCGAGCAGGTGGTCGCGGCGATCGAGGCTGAGGGCGGGCGCGCGGTCGCCAACGGCGCCGACATCTCGACCATGGCCGGTGGGCAGTCGGTGTTCGACGACGCCATCCGCCATTTCGGCCGCGCCGACATCCTCATCAACAATGCCGGCATCCTGCGCGACCAGACCTTCGCCAAGTCGAGCGAGGCCGACTGGGACAAGGTGATCCAGGTGCACCTCAAGGGCACCTTCTGCTGCACCTTGCCGGTGTTCCGCTGGATGCGCGACAATGGCGGCGGCGTCATCGTCAACACCTCCTCGACCTCGGGCCTGATCGGCAATTTCGGCCAGTCCAACTACGGCGCCGCCAAGGGCGGTATCTGGGGCCTGTCCAACGTGCTGGCGATCGAGGGCCGCAAGTACAACATCCGGGTGTGGACGCTCGCGCCGGGCGCGCTGACCCGCATGACCGCGGACCTGCCGCGCTACAAGGAGAACCCGGACGCGGCGTTGACACCTGAGGGCATCGCGCCAGCCGTGCTCTACATGGTCAGCAGACTCTCGGGGGATCAGACCGGCAAGGTGCTCGGCGTGTCCGCCGCGCGCGGCGTCCGTGAGATGCGGATGATGGAGATGGAGGGCTGGAAGCCACCGTCCTCGGCTTGGAACGCCCAGGACATCGCCGCGCACGCAGAGGAGATATTCTTTTCGGAGGCCGATATAGCCAAGTCCGCACGGCGGTTTTGATGTATTCAGGACGTCATTTCGGGCCTGCGCCTGGCGCGTCCGGAATGACGCCAGAGAGATTGGAGACCAGACGAGATGAAGCTCACCGCCGCCGCCAAAGGCACCTTCGCGATCGCGCCGACGCCGTTCCATGATGACGGTCGCATCGACGAGGCCTCGATCGACCGTCTGGTCGATTTCTATGCCGAGGCCGGCTGCGACGGCATCACCGTGCTGGGCATCATGGGCGAGGCGCCGAAGCTGGACGCCGCTGAATCCGAGCAGGTTGCAGTGCGCTTTGCCAAGCGAGCCAAGAACCTGCAGATCATCGTCGGTGTCTCCGCGCCGGGTTTTGCCACCATGCGCGCGCTGGCGCTGAAGTCGATGGATGCGGGCGCCGCCGGCGTGATGATCGCGCCGCCGCCCAGCCTGCGCACCGATGATCAGATCACCGGGTATTTCAAGCAGGCCCAGGAGGCGATCGGCGACGACATCCCGTGGGTGCTGCAGGATTACCCGCTGACGCTGAGCGTCCAGTTCACGCCGGCTGTGATCCGCAAGATCGTCATGGAAAGCCCCTCCTGCGTGATGCTCAAGCATGAGGACTGGCCGGGCCTGGAGAAGATCTCGACGCTGCGCGCGTTCCAGAAGGACGGCTCGCTGCGGCCGCTGTCGATCCTGTGCGGCAATGGCGGTCTGTTCCTGGACTTCGAGATGGAGCGCGGCGCCGACGGCGCCATGACCGGCTATGCCTTCCCGGAAATGCTGGTCGATGTCGTCAAGCTGTCGCAGGCCGGAAAACGCGACGCCGCGCACGACCTGTTCGACGCGCATCTGCCGCTCGTGCGCTACGAGCAGCAGCCGGGGGCGGGGCTTGCCGTGCGCAAATACGTGCTGCAGAAGCGCGGCGCCATTGCCTCCAGCGCCCAGCGCAAGCCGGCGTCCGGCATCAGCGCCGCGGCCAAGGCCGAGGTCGACTATCTCTTGTCGCGCGTGGCGCGCTATGATGCCCGCGCCAACCTGCAACCTCGTGCCACCGCCGCGGAGTGACTATGGCTGACGCCGCCGCCGTCCGTCCCGCCTCGACCGTGCTGCTGCTGCGCGACAGCGCAGCCGCACGCGAGATCGAGGTGTTCATGATGGTGCGTCACCATCAGATCGAGTTCAACTCGGGCGCCCTGGTGTTTCCTGGCGGCAGCGTCGACAGAGGCGATCAGGAGATCGCCGGCAGGCCGGAGCTCTATGCCGGCGATGAGGGCCTGGAGGCCGAGGCGCTCGGCTTCCGCATCGCCGGGGTGCGCGAGACTTTCGAGGAGAGCGGCATCCTGCTGGCGCGGCCGGGCCGATCGGACGCGCTGATCGATGCTGCTGCCGCCCGCGAGATCGAGGCTGCGCATCGTCTGGCGCTGTGCGAGGGCAAGATCAGCTTTTTCCAGGTCCTCGAAGCTCACGGCCTCGTGCTCGCGCTCGATGCGCTCGTTCCCTACGCCCATTGGATTACGCCCGAAGGCATGCCCAAGCGCTTCGACACCTGGTTCTTTCTGGCGGCGGCGCCGCCGGACCAGCTCGGCGCCCATGACGGCCGGGAATCGACCGACTCCGTCTGGGTCTCGCCACGCGAGGCGCTGGCGGGCGGCGAGGACGGCCGCTTCAAGCTGCCGTTCCCGACCACGCGCAACCTGATCCGGCTCGGCAAGCAGCCCGCGGTGGCCGGCGCCCTGGCGGCGGCGCGGGACATGGACATCGTCACCGTGATGCCGGTCATGACCAAGACCGCCGAGGGCGGTCGCCAGCTGCGCATTCCGCGCGAGGCGGGCTATGATGGCGAGGTGTTCGAGTTCGGTGCGGCCGGTTAACCGCACGGGCTATTTTTTCGTCCGGCGGATGATACGCGGACGAGAATTGTTCTCTATATGTTCATTTGGCCGCCCGGCGGCTCGTATATAGTGCGGTTCCGACCATCGGATCCCATGAGTAGATTACCGGACCTCGACACGGCCTGCAGCAGCCTCCGATCGATGACGATCGGGCGGATGATCTTTGGCAGCTTTCTGCTGCTGCTTGCCGTGATCACCGCGACCAGCATGGCGAGCGTGATCGCCATTCGCCACATCGATTCGACCTTTGCCGAGTTGCAGCGGCTGCAGGGCGTCGGCGATCTCGCCGAGGAGATCGACCAGCGCATGAACGAGCTGCGGCTCGCGGCGCGCGATTTCGTCACCGATCCCGGCTCGCGCTCCGACCGTGCCATGGAGGCGGCGACCGAGCTCAGCGCGCTCCTGAAGAAGACGCGCCTGCAGCTGGCACCGGAGCAGCAGGCGACCATCGATGGTGTGTCCCAGCGGCTCGCCAATTACCGCGAGGGCATCGACCGGATCAGTGCGCTGATCGCCCGGCGTGCCGAGCTGCTGTCGGGTTTGCCGGCGGCGCGCGAGAGCTTCGAGGACGCCATCGCCGGCCTGACTGATCGCGCCACGGCGCGGGCCTTGTTCCAAGTGCAGAACCAGGTCGGCGCGGCGTTGCTGGCGCGCGACCCGGCTGGCGCCGAGCAGGCCGCCCGCAGCATGCGCGCAATGCCGATCGAGGACAGCGCCCTGCGCGCGGCAGCGGACCGCTACGCCGAGGCGATCATCGCCATTGCCGGCACCGAGGACGAGATCGCACGCCTCGACAAGGAGGTGCTGGGCATCGAGGGGCGGCTGATCGGCCGGGTCACGGAGCTGCTGCGCGCCTTGAGTGCCAGCCAGGGCAAGGTGCTGTCGCGCGACTTCGCCCGCACGCTGGCGGAGACGAAATGGCAGAGCATCATCTTCGGCACGGCGGGCGTTCTGATCGGCATCTTTGCTGCCTCGTTCGTGGTGCGCCGCACGGTGAAGCCGCTGGCCTCGATCGCACGCTCGATTCGGGCGCTGGCGGCGGGCGAAAAAGCTGCGTCGATCCCGCAGACCGACGTTCAGAACGAGATCGGCGACATCGCGCGGGCGGCAGAAGTCTTTCGGCAGACTTTGCAGGATGCCGACGCGGCGCGCGAGGCGGCCGTCCGCGCGCTGGCCGAGCAGCGGCTGGCCGAGGAGAGCTATCGCAAGCTGTTCGAAGCTTCGATCGACGGCATCTATGTGACCACACCGAGTGGTCTCGTGCTCAATGCCAATCCGGCGCTCGCGCGCATCATGGGCTACGAATCCGCGAGCGAGCTGATCCAGAGCGTCAACGACATCGCGGATACGATCTATGTCCATCCCCTGGCGCGCGAACGCTACCAGCGGCTGATGCGGCGCGACGGCATGGTGCGCGAGTTCGAATACCAGGTGCGCCGGCGCACCGGTGAGATCCGCTGGCTTTCGGACAGCGCCACGGTGGTGCGGGATGAGAACGGCGAGGTAATTCGCTACGAAGGCGTGGTTCGCGATATCACGGATCAGAAGCGTGCCGAGGACGCGATCGCGGAAGGCCGGCGATTGCTGCAGCAGGTCATCGACACCGTGCCGGCGGTGATCAACGTCAAGGATAGCGAGCTACGCTATGTCCTGATGAACCGCTACATGGCCGGCATCTTCAACGTCGAGCCCGAGGATGCGCTCGGCCGCACCACCGGCGAGCTGATGTCGCGCTACGGTGCGAACAAGACGGACTCGAACGACAAGCGCGTGCTGGCGACGAAGGCCGGCCTCGGGTTCTACGAGGAGGAATACCTCGATTCTTGCAACGTCATGCGGCAATGGCTGGTCAACAAGCTGCCGCTTCTCGACGCCGACGGCGAGGTCGACAAGATCGTCACCGTGGCGCTCGACATTGGAGAGCGCAAGAAGAGCGAATTGGAGATGCGCAAGGCCAAGGAGGCCGCCGAGACGGCGCTCCGGAACCTGCGCGAGACCCAGGCCTCGCTGATCGAAGCTGAGAAGCTCGCGGCGCTCGGGCGCATGGTCGCCGGCGTTGCCCATGAGGTCAACAACCCCGTCGGCATCAGCCTCACGGTCGCCTCCGCGCTCGAGCGCAAGACCGAGCGCTTCAGCGAGGCGGTCACGCGGGGCGAACTGCGGCGGTCGAGCCTCAACGAGTTCATCGAGATGAGCCGCAGTGCGGCTGGGCAGCTCGTCGCAAATCTCAATCGCGCGGCCGAGCTGATCCAGTCGTTCAAGCAGGTCGCAGCGGACCGCAACTACTCCGACAAGCGCACCTTCGATCTCGCCGATCTCACCGAGCAGGTGGTGATGAGTCTGCGCCCGGGCGTGCGCAGACAGAACCTGACGGTGAATGTGGATTGCCAGCCCGATCTGGTGATGAACAGCTACCCCGGGCCTTATGGGCAGGTTCTGACCAATCTCTTCCTCAATGCGGTCGCGCACGCGTTTCCGGACGGCAGGAGCGGTGTGATCGAAATCAGGGCGCGGGAATCCGGGCGCGACAATGTCGAGATCATCTTTTCCGACAATGGCTGCGGCATGTCGCTCGACGTTCGCCGCCGCGCCTTCGATCCTTTTTTCACAACGCGCCGCGACCAGGGCGGCACTGGCCTCGGCCTGCACATCGTCTACAGCATCGTGACCAACCGGCTCGGCGGCCGGCTTGATCTCGACTCCGAGCCGGGCGCCGGCACGCGCGTCCAGATCATTCTGCCGCGGGTCGCGCCTCTCGAGCAGGCGGCCGAGTAGGGAGATCCGCAATGCGCGGGGATGCCGCGCCGCTGCGTGAAACTCCGGATTGACTCTCACGAAGCCGAGATCGAATCGAAATCTGGCCCAGTTGATGCATCATTATCCGTGCACCCTGGGGTGGTGCAGGAGCCAGATGGACCAGATGGAAATGAGCAAATGGATCGTGTCCCGCGGCCATGAGCCGCATCGAGCTGATCGTGCCGACATCAGCAACACGGGTTCGAGGCGACCGGCGGTCGCTCCATGGAAGCCGCCCATCCAGGTCGGCGGTGCGGCGCTGCTGATCGCACTCTGCGCGCCACCGTCACTGGCGCGCGATCGCGGCCAGTATGCGAACTCGTCGCCGGAGATCAAGGCATGGTTCGACGGCCTGCGCAGCGGCAAGGGCCCGTGCTGCTCGGATGCCGACGGCAGCGCCGTCAGCGATGTCGACTGGGAGAGCAGGGGCGGTCACTACCGCGTCCGCATCGAGGGGGAATGGCTCGACGTTCCCGACGAGGCGGTCATCACCGAGCCCAACCGCGTCGGGCGCACCATGGTGTGGCCGATGCGCGGCTATCAGGGCCTCTCGATCCGCTGCTTCATGCCGGGCAGCATGACGTAGCCGAGCGGGGCGGCGCTCAGACGTATTTCTTGTCGCGCTCCAGGAGCTCGATGGAAATGCCCTGGGGCCCGCGGATGAAGCAGATGCGAACACCGGGGCGGACCGTGGTCGGCTCGGTCGTGAAGGTGACGCCCTTGGCCTTGAGCTCGGCGGCCGCGGCGTCGATCTCCTTCACGGTGAGGCCGAAATGATCGAGGCCCTGGTGCGGGGTCACCGGTGGCTCGTTCACTCCGTCGCCCGGCTCGACCTTGGCGATGAACACGCTGGCGCCGCCGAGCTTGACGTCGATGCGGCCGGGATTGCGGACGATCTCGCCGCCGAGAATGTCGTGAAGCCAGTTGGCGGTGGCTTCCGGGTCAGGGCTGCGCAGATGGATATGGTCCCACGTGACATTCAACATCGTCGAGATCTTTCGAAAGAGTGAACCGCTTGCGGCGCGGCGGCGTTCCTTGAGGCGTCGGCAGCGGAGCGGATGTTTACCGGCCCGTCGCCGGCCGCGCCAGCCGGCAAACCGACCGGTATCCGGGCCTGCCCTCCAATTGTCGGCTTTGCATGCAACCCTATCGATGTTTGCCGATTGAAGCTTCCAGATGCCCCCGCCGGGCAGCCGATGGTGCAGACATGAGCGCGGGTCTCTCTCGTTTGCTGGGTCGCAAGCCCGATGCCGCGGCGTCGCTGGCCATGCGCCGAAGCGGCGGAGCGTCCATCCCTTTGGGAGCCGCCGTGTCGGGGTTGGCGATCCTCGCGCTGATCATGTTCGGCGCAGTCGGGTGGCTGATCATGTCGGTCGAAGAGGAGGAGATGGCCGACCTCCGCCTTGCGCAAGTCACATCGGCCTCCCCGAGCGGCCGGTATGAAGGAGATGAAGACGGGACGGAGCCATCGCATGGGCTCTCGTCCGTGGTGCCCAGTCTGGGGTCCAATGCGCACCCCGATTCGTCCCCGGTCGTCGGCTCCGGCCGGAACGTCATGGACGCGCATGCCAGTCTGTCGCCGACGATGCTACCTGCGTCATCCACTGCGCTCGACCCGGCCGCTCTGTCCGGCCTGCGGATCAGTTCCCAGTCCTGGCGGCGCGGCGGGCTTGGATCGAAGGCGCTGGTGACCTTCACGCTACGGAATGCCAACAGTTTCGCAGTCAAGGACGTCGAAATCAGCTGCGCCTTCAGCCGGCGCGACGGCAGTCACGTCACCGACCGCCGACGGATCGTGCCCGGCCAAGTCGGGTCGCGCAGCCGCAAGACCTTCGCGGCGGTCCATGTCGGATTCGTCAACGTTAACGTCAGCGCGGCCAAATGCGCGCTGGTTGCAGCGACCAAAATCTAATTATGTCGCGCTAGTCTCCCACGGTCTTTGAACCCGAGCGTTCGACGCGGGAACATACTGTCATGATCCTCCGTTAGGTGGATGTCGGCGCAGGTGCCGACGGAGCGGTAAATTATGCCCATTCTCCGTTACTTTCTTTTCGTCGGTGGAACTCTGCTGGCGCTGCTCGTCCTGGCGGATGCCGTGCTTCCCAGCGTGCCATTGCCTGCAAGCCTGTCGTCTGCGTCGGATCTTCCCCCGGTGCGCATTCAGTCGACGCGAAAGTGGCCGGAGCGGATCGTGATGGACACCTCGATCGCCACGCCAGCTCCGGTGAAGCTCGCGAAGGCGGAGCAGCCTCCGGCAGAAGTGGCCAAGAACGGTCTCCGCGACGCCTTCGCGCAGATGAGCGCCGTCGAAGCCAACCCGCAGGTTGCGGCCGTGAAGGCCGCCGAGAAGCCTCGCGCGACGCGGATTGCCGACACGAGCAAGGCGAAGAAGCGAAAGGTCGCAAGAGCTCATCTGGGCAGACCGATGATCCTGGTCGCGCAGCAGCCGCATGTCGGCCCTTTCGCTTGGACCTGGTAGTATCGATTGCCCGCAGTCCCTGGTCGATCCAAGCAGTCCCGGTGCAATCGCGCGCCGGGGGCGGTCGAACTGACGTGGGCTGCTGCGCCGTTTTTCACGCCGCCGCGCTGCCTTGATCTTGCGCAAAGTGCGCTCCTTCCGGAACGCCTAGCGTCCCTTGCATGGGACCTGGGAGCGTTTGCCCGGGGACCCAGGAGACGCTGAATGACGACTACCACGCCCACCCTCTCGATCTCGCCGGAGAAGGTCGCCTTCGTCGTGACCAAGATCCACAAGCATGAAATGGAAGCGGCCGAACCCGAATTGCTGGCAGATTTGGCGGATGACGACGCGGCGCCCGGTACCGGTGGGCGAGGTTTGAACACGGACAGGTCGGAGCTCGTCAGCTTCATCAGGGGCCTCAATGTCGACGAACAGATCGATCTGGTCACGCTGATGTGGCTGGGCCGGGGTGACGGCTCGCTGGACAATTGGGATGAGCTTCGTGCGCAGGCCGCTCAGGCGCACAACAATCGCACCGCGACGTACCTGATCGAAACTCCGATGCTTGGCGACTATCTGGAGGAGGCTCTCTCGGAGTTCGGCCTTTCCTTGGAAGACTTCGAAGAAGGCATATAGCTGGGCGGCGTCTCCCGATGGATTCCCAGCACGTTCTTCGTTGCAATTCGGATGATGGAGTAATCTCATGGACAAGCTGAAGGTCGGAACCGGTGATTGGATCGTCGTGTGCGACGGCCGCAAGGCACTGATCCTCGAGAACGTCGGTGACAGCATGTTTCCGAACCTGCACACCAAAGAGGTCCGTGAGCAGGAGAACGACCGCACGAGCGCTCAGGGCACTGATGCGCCCGGCTCGGTGCAGCAGTCATTTGGCAATGCTCGGAGTTCGGTGGATCAGACGGATTGGCATGATCAGGCTGAGCGCGCCTTTCTCAAGCAGCTTGCTGATCGCCTGCATCAGGCTGTCCTGTCGGGCGAAACCAAAGCCGTCACGATGGTGGCGTCGCCGCGCGCGCTCGGGATCATCCGCGCCGACTATTCCGACGCGGTACGAAAGGTGCTGCATGGCGAGGTCCACAAGGATCTGGTCAAGCTTCCGGTCTACGAAATCGAGAAGCAGCTGCTCGCCTGAGGCCGGCTTTCTCATACCAATGAGCGCCCGGAGGCCCCGTTCGCGGTTTCGACCGCGACGGGATCAATGTGTGCTTTCATGCGACGGTGTCGATTCCGGCGCAGCAGGCACCAGACTTGTGTCCAGGTGCGCGGCTCCTTTTTCGACGATCTCGTAGCCGCAATCATCCAGCCAGGCGATCAGGCGATCGGCCATGGCGTAGTCCCAGGTCGGGTAGGAGCGTGCGATGACCTGGCGTGGCGTGAGCTTGCGAGACATTGGTGATCCTTCCCTGATCTCATGGTGCTCGATGAGACGTCGAGCGTCTGGTCTTGTCATCTTGAACCCCAGAACGCGATGCGCGGTTCCTGCGGCGCCCGAGCGCTGCCGCTTGAGGAGCGCTGATCATTCACAGCGCCTCGGCGAAACGGGGCTGAATTCATCAAGCGCTGACCACGTGTGGCTGCGCGTCGTCGGTCACGGGAGCCGAGGTGCGCTCCGGCTTCTTCTCCACGATCTCGTACCCACAATGATCGAGCCATGCGATCAACCGGTCGGCCATGGCATAGTCCCAGCTGGGATAGGATCTGGCAATGACTTCGCGGACTGAAAGCTTTCGTGTCATGATGTCGATCTATCGCTCCCTGCATTCGCCACGGGCTCGTCCGGCGCGCATCCGGACGATCCAAGGCTGGCCGGCAGTTCGTGCCGCCGGCTCCTGATGTTGTTCGGCTCGTCACGTTTCTGAGCGCGCGCGCCCCAACGCCTTGCTGGCTCACCACGATCAAATTGGCGTGGAGAGGTGATTTTTCCGCTTACCGCTCGCCCAGGCTGCGCAATCATCGCCCAACATGGTGAAAACCTTCTCGCTACGATGGTTTCCCATTTCCGTGCACGGATATGGCGCGGTCGTGCGCGTAGTAGGGCTAGAGTGTGGTGGCGGCGCGATGTTTCGTCACAGGCTGGCGGCGACCATCTCCGACGAGATCTCAGCGCGAGCAGGCTGCGATCGACGGGGGAACGGTTTGATACGTTCATGGTTTCCGCTGGGGCGCAGTCGCAGGGGCTCGTCGCCTCGGAGTCAATGGAGCAAAGCGATGAGGCTGATGTTTTGGGTTGTGCTGCTGACTGGCCTTGCGGCAGGAGGCGGCCGGTCGGTCGCCAACGAGTCCTGCGGCCCAGGGTGCCACGTCGCGCCCAATGGCGGCTGCGTCGTGAATGGCTGGGAGGTGGGAGCGCCGGTGTGGAACGAATGCCCTGCGGGCGCTCGGCCAAGGCCGCCATGCGGAACCGCGTTCAAATGGAGCAGACAGGCGAGGGCCTGTGTCAGCAGGTGAACATGCGATGGCTGATCATCGCCGCGGGAGCGTGTACCGGGCTGCCGGCTGCCGCGGGGGATCAGCGATTGTTCACGTTGGACGTCGCGCCCTGTCGTTAGCGGCGGCAGCTTCGTCTGGCTCCTGATTCAAGGTACGGCAAGGCTCCGGATAAGCCGCTGGTAGAGGCGCACCGCGAAGCACGGACGGGCCGGTGACACGGCGCTCAGACCGGCGTCGCATGGATCACGTCGCGCGGTGCACTGGTGCGGAAGGCTCTCCGTAACCATGTTCGCGAGGGCGCCTCGATGAGCATGTAGGTGACCCAGGCCACCGCCGTCGCAATCGCAACGAACAGACCGAGCCGCAGTGCGAGCTCGAGAGCGCCGGGAGCATCTGACTTTCCGATCATCGCAAGCCGAATGAGAAAGGGATGCAGCAGATAGATCGAATAGCTGCATTCGCCACCAATGATCAGGGCTCTGGACGACAGCCAAGCGGCATGGCCGTACCGACTGGCGGCGACGAAGACGATCGAAAATCCCGAGATCTCGATGAGACGTACGGCAAGTTCGATCACGAACGACCAGCCGGGCAGACGAGGCTGCAGAAACAGCAGGACAGGCGCACAGATGAGGCTCACCAGCGCAAGCCAGAACAGGAGCCTCACGCAGCGTCGCTCCCCGTCACCGATGCTGGCATCGGCGCGGTTCTTGTAGATCATGGCGGCAAGGCAGCCGGCCAGGAACTGAGCGATGTGAAGATAGGGAGAGTAGTAGGTGAGCCACTGCATCCCGTTTTGCGTGAGGCTTGGCGCGGCGGCCCGCAACAACGCATCGCCAAAGGTGAAAGCGGCGGCGATCGTCAGCGCGAAAGTCACGATGTTCGCAAGCGCGATCCAGATGATCGTGGGCAGCCTGGCGACGCCTGCAAACAGCAGGCAGACGAACGGAAACAGCAGGTAGAAGAACAGCTCGACGCTGATGGACCAGAAGTGCTGCAGCGACGGCACGACCGCGACCAGCATGGTGCCGTTCTGCACGGGAAACCAGGCTTGCGTCATCGTGAGGATGAAGCCGAGCGAGGGCGCGGAGAGGTCTCGCGCGATCACGACGTATGCGACGACCGCGAGCACAATCACGGCGTACATCGGGTAGAGCCGGGCGAATCGCGCGATGGCAAATTCACGAAGAGCGTTTCCGAACGGTTGCGACTGGAAGCGCGCGGCATAGTTGAGCCACAGGACGAATCCGCTCAGCACGAAGAACATCGTCATTCCGATGCTGCTGACCTGAGCGATGAGCTCCGGCAGCAGGCCTTGCGCCAACGACGGGGCGCCGTGGCCGATGGCGACCGTTGCGGCCGCGACGAAGCGTAAGCCGGTCAGCGAGCCGATGAAGCGTTGCTCGTTCACTTTGAGGGATGGTCCTGATACTTGGGAGGCGCTCCGGCTGTTGTAGAAACAGCAGGGTCCGGAGGCAACCCGACGCAGGCCGCCGGAGACGGGATTGCCGCCCGCTCGAGCGACGCTCTGGCGTTCAGGCCGGAGATGACTCTGCGCCCGATCGGTCCGGCGTCTGCCGTTTGCGGCGTCCGATGCGGCGGCGTCCCACGTTGCTGTCAACACCAACGAGCTGAAAAATAAAGAGAAATCAGCCTTGGCATCGGCGGCGTCCCATCCAAGGGGCGAGGCGTTTCCCGGTGCGGCATGCGATCGGCGGGAGGGGCGGGCAACAGGCTGGTAGGTTTGAAGAAAACCGGGAAGAGCAGCTTTTGCAGCGGATCGTGCCTGTTGCGAAACCCCGCCGGGAATCTTGGCCAGGGGAGGTTACGGCCAGGGCCTTGGTCGCACCTGCGTGGGATGCGGAGCCTCGGCCGGATTGCTGCAGGGGCCGGATTGCAAATGGACTCGCAAACCGACGGCGGCTAGTTATTTGTCACCTCCGGCTGGTCATCTTGCATGACGCTGAGCGTTTGAACGAGGACGGAAGCCGCCTTGCCCGCTGCGCCATCTCAGCTCACCGATCAAACCGTCGACACCCAGCTGACGACGAATTGCAATGCGCAGGTGGCCGCAACGTTCGACACCAACGACAGCACCTGGGTGACCTTCTTCGTCAACGGTACGATCCCGTGCTGGAGGACGCTCGTGTCGATTGGCGAGGTGAAGGTCACGCTGGCCGAGGATGTCGCTGTTGCCGGCATTGTCCTGTGCAAGGGGCTGACCGTGACCATGAACCCCATGGGTCCCTACTACACGGTCACGATGACAGGAGCGATCGTCGATTCCGGAAAGGAGAGCAGCTTTACCGGAATCGTGCTCGGCTCGTTCACCCGGTCCGCAGCGATGAAGCGTGCGATGCAAATGCTTCGGAGACAAGGCAGCCGCTGAGGGCCGGCCCGGCTTCGCGTGAGATGTAAACACCAGAATGTTATCGGGCGTGGGGGGCAGGACTGTGATCTGGCCCGATTGACCGCCCCTGCGAACTCTGTTACACGATGCAACCTCTGATAGATTTCGATCATTGGTAGTTTATTGATTTTCGACTCGCCTCAGCTGCGCTCAGCAGCTGCGCGCTGCAGGTTTCGACCTGTGTTTTACAAAAGGAGATAGTCATGTCTGATCGTGAAGGTATTCGTTTCACCGCTCCCGCCGTAGTAAAAACCCCCACGAGTCCCAACACCGATGTCGTCGCGACGCCGACGGGCGATCCCAACAACACGACGCAGCTCGTCTTCGAGTATCAGGGCCGCATTCCGGTCTGGACGCCGGTGGTTTCGCAGGCTCAACCTCAAGTCGTCTTGGGGGCCGACATCACGATCGGCGCAACGACTTGGCGCAAGGGCATCACGGTCCAGTATGCGGCGCTGGGATCGACCCAGTACACCGTGACCATCATCTCGGGCGAGATCGTGGACGATCGTGGGCTCTACTCGCTCCAGGGCGTGACGCTCGGCATCTTCCCGATCAGTTCGTCCGTCAAGTCAGCGGCGCCCGCGGCGACGCGGACCGAAGAGTATCCGCGCGCGGCCTTCACGGCGCTGCCGACGGTGAACACCCCGACCAGTCCGAACAGCAACGTGGTGACGACGCCGAGCGGCGACACCAACAACACGACCTACGTCTCGTTCCAGTATCAGGGCCGAATCCCGGTCTGGACGCCGATCGTCTCGCAGTCGCAGATCACTGCGGTCCTCGGTGCTGATATCACGATCGGGGCGACGACGTGGAAGGCGGGCATCACGGTGCAATATGCGGCGCTGGGCTCGACGCAATATACGGTGACCATCATCAAGGGCGACATCATCGACGATCGCGCCCTCTATTCACTGGCGGGCACCTTGCTCGGCATCTTCCCGATCGGGTGATACGAGCATGGACGCGTCCGCGTCAGCGCAGTTCGAGCAGGTCGACTCCTCCGCGATCTACGAGACCAGGGTTGCCGGCTCGGTTGGCTGGGCCGGCTACCTTCTCGGCGCGGGCTCGTCGCTGCCACCGTTCATCAACTACGATGACTCGCTGAAGAAGTACGGTGGCAGTTATCTGTTCGCGACACAGCGGCCCGCCGATCTCGATCGGGATCCCGGCGGGTTCGCCGAGCGTGCACGGACCTATATCAGCAAGGCGACGCGCAATCGCGCCGTCGTCTGGCTTGCCTCGGCCAATCCGGTCGTGTTTGGCGACTTCGAGCGCTATGGCGTCTCCTTCATCAATCTGCCGCCGGTCTACCAGGTCTCGGGCAACATGAACCTCTGGTTCGCCAGCAACGCCAAATTCTACATCCTCGATCAGAGCCGGATCGATATTGACGGTGGGGCGCTGCGCCTGTCGGGCTCGGCGCTGAGTTCACCTCCGTTCATCGGCTTCGCGGGCAAGGGCGACAACCCGCTCGGCATTCGGCTTGCGCCGGCCTCCAATAATCGCATCTACGCCTACGTGCCCTTCGGCGGCGCCAACACCGGCTGCGTGACCTTTGATGGGCTGCTCGATTCGAAACAGGCGTTCGTCAGCCAGGGCTTGGGGCAGGGCGTCCGCTACGTCATCAACAACAATGCGACGGCGTCGCTGCAAGCTGCGCAGTATGCAGCCATGACGGTGGCGGCGTTGCCATCGCAGCTTTCGATCGCGGGCGCTTTCGACCTCGGCGATCCGGCCAACCGCGTGATCAGCCGAGAGCAGCTCGAACAGGGCTATCTGCGTTCCGGTTTTGCCATAAAGGGGGCGCCTGCGCTGACCAGCGAATTCCGCACGACCGGCGGGCGTGTCGTGCAACTGACACCGCTCGGGGCTGGCAGCGGAGATACGGCGCCGGCGCTCGGCGCCGGGGGCTTCGCCTTTGCCACCAGTGTCGCGAGATCGGCCAAGACCGACACCGGCACCGCCTATCTGAGCCTGGCCGGCCACTATGCGCTCAGTGCCGACGGCAGCGCGGCCGGCCAGGTCGCGAAGCTGATGGGCGGACTGTTCGGATCGGAAGCGCTCAGCTTCAAGGCGTACGACGTCAGCCTGCCTGCAACACAAAACGATCGCCTCAACGCGATCCCCTCGAAACCAGGCTACGCGCCGGTGTTCCCGTTCGAGACGGCGGATCTCAACCGTCCCGCGAGCGGCGCCGTTGCGCCGCGCCTGACCGACGACCACCAGACCTCCTGGGTGACCATCGTCGCCGGGGGCGGGGCCGTCGACTATCTGGCCGAGCCCGAAGGCAGCGCGATCTACGGTGCGGCCGCGGCCGGCGCCGCGAATGCGGAGATACTCCAATCCGCGCCGCCGTTCATGCCGCTCGCCCAGGGCAGCGACAAGACGTTCCCGCTGGCGCCTTATGGAGCTGCTGCGAGCAGCGGCCTCGATGGCGCGACGCTCGTCCAGTTCGAGAGCCAGATCGTGGCCGCAACCCGCAAGTCGCTGATCTCGGGCTATGGCAGCAAGACGTGGTCGGCGCGGGTGCAGGCGGCGCGGGCTCACGCGTTGCACGGCACGCTGGCGGACGGCCCCAGCACCGATGGGACGACGCCTCAGGGCTTCATCATCGAGCGCGATCCGGCGACGGGGGCCTATCTGAAGGTCAGCATGGCGCAATCGCTCGACCGCGACGGCAATACCCTGCCATTCGCGCTATCTGCTCCAACCCAGGCGATGCAGGACGCCTTGCAGACCAACCAGCTCTTTCTGGTCGCTGTCAATCCGGAGCCGTTCGGCACCGGCGCCCAGTTCGCCAATACCGTCAACATTGCGGGCTGGACCATGACCGCGGCGGTCGGCGCCGGCGCGTCGGCCACCGCCTACCGCAACGTGATGATCATGAAGTTCTGCTCCGGCTCGTTGCTGGAGCGGGTCACGAATGCCAATCGTTGGACGTCCGCGGAGCAGTTCTCGCTGTTGCCCGGCACACCGACGGTCACCGCCGCGCTGTCCTACACCGGCCTCTCGCAATGGCTGCAGGACTACATTGCGGACGCCATCGCACGCTCGAAGGGAGCGTCCGGCCCATTCTATGAGAATTTCGCGCGCATTGCCCAGGATCCGAACTGGACCGGCGTCATCGTGCTCGCCGCCGATCTCGGCCAGCGCGACATGCCGCCGGAGATTGCGGGTCTTGCCGCCGGCATCGACTTCACGCGCTTCAATGCCCATCATTTCGGCTTCACCGTCAGTCGCGTCACGGTCGACGGCCGGAGCGGCCGGATCACGATGCCCTCGGGCAGCTCGAGCCTGTTCGGCCTGATCGACTACGAAGATCCGCGCTATGCGGTGAACGTCTCGAGCGGCGTTGCGCCCGACGTGCCCGTGGCGGTGCAGATGAGCGGCGAGTTCGACTTCACCGTGCTGCAGCTGCAGTCGTTGTTCGAGAACGCCAGGCTGACGCGGTTCGACAGCCACGTCCAGCTCTCGGTCGCGGCGCTGTTCGGCGCGCCGGTGTCGCGGCTGTACTCACGCGGCAAGCCGCAGCCATTCACGGGAATCGTGCTGAAGGGCAGCTATGTCGATCAGGGCGGCCGCGGCGCCTATGTCTTCGAGCAGAACACGACCAACGTGCTGACCAGCCCGTCGAACGTGCTGCCTGCCGTCGCCTTCGACCGCGTGCAGTTCAACACGATCGGCACCCAGGACCAGGGCGCCACGGTGGCGAGCAACTTCCTCGTCTGGGGGCGGCTCGATTTCACGGCGCTTCAGAGCACCGCCGAAGAGACGCTCGACCTGTTGTCGTTCGGCAGTCCGCCGGACACGCCAGAGGCGGCGCTCGGCGTCGGCCTCGCCTTCTCCGGTCTCGCCGTCGGAATGACCTATCCGCAGGCGACGCCTGGCGCCAAGCGGTTCGAGGTCGCGACCGGCAACCTGGCCTGGAATCTCAACGGCTCGACGATGCGCGACACCAGCCTGTTCCGCGGCTTCGCGCTGCAGCTGAAGAGCTTCGTCAACGCGACCGGCGATCAGAAGCCGTCCGATCTCGGCTTCCTGCCGGTGACGTCGCAGCTCAACCTGACCGAACTCGAGGGGCCCTGGTTCGGCGTCGTCTATGACATCACGCTGGGCGGTCCGGGGGCGCTCGCCTCGGGCGTCGGCTTCCAGTCGCAGCTGCTCGCGGCATGGTCACCGATCACCACCGGCTCGGATGCGCAGCATGCGGTCTTCATCGGCATGAGCCTGCCGGGCGCGGCGCCCGGCGCCAGCCTGTTCAGCATCCAGGGCGTCATCAAGGTTGCGGTCGGTGCGATCTCGATCCTGCGCCAGCCGGTCCCGACCGCATCGGGACGCAAGCTGTCTGATGACGGTCCGAAGTGGTTCTACTGCCTGCGGATCGACGATATCGCCATCAAGATCTTCGGCATCGCCAAGCTGCCGCCGTCCGCCAACATCCAGTTCTTCCTGTTCGGCGATCCCGACAACACCGGCAGCCTCGGCTGGTACGCGGCCTATGTCGCCGACGACAATCCGGGCTGCGAGCAGTCGCTCGCATTCGCCACACGCAAGCCCGAGCTGCAGGAGCCGTCATCATGACGCGGATCCTGTTCTGGAATATCGAGAGCTTCTCGGTCAACAAGATCTTTTCCGCGTCGATCAAGCGGCAGCGCGGCCATGGCGGCCTCAACGACATGCAGAGCGCGATCCAGCGCCGCGCGGTGATCAATGCCGTGCTGACGGCCACGCAGCCGGACATCATCGTCATCATCGAGGTGAGCTCCGGCGACAATGCGCCCAACGCGCTGGCGAGCCAGACCGGCGGCATCAATGCACTCGCCATGGTGCAGTTCGGGCTCAACAACCCCGCCACGATGGTGGCAGGCGGCTGGAATGCCGTGCCGCCGCTCTACACCGGGACCGGCGGGCGCGCCGAAACGGTCGGCATTCTCTATCGCCGCACCGACACTGCAGGCAACCTCCGTCGCTATTTCACCGGGCCCAACATCTGGACCGGCGGTCATGGCGGCCTGTCGGTGCCGCCGGGCGGCGGCGCCGCCGCGCCGTACAATGGCATGGTGGTGCCTATCGGTGCCGTGAACGTCAACGGAATGCTGGTGCCGCCGGGGCTTGGCGGCGTGCGCCAGATTCCTGCGGGCGCCCAGCACAATGGCGGCCTCAATGAGGACGTCGTCGCCGCGCGCATCGCCTTCACGACCACGCTCGGTGCGCCCGTTGCCTTTGGCGGATTGCGCGAGCCGTTCATGGCAACGTTCACCGAGACCGATAATCTCGGCGTCGTGCAGCGAGACCTCACCATCTTCGGCATCCATTCCCCGCCGAACAATCCCGCGGCGGCGAACTACATCACCACGCTGTCGACGATCAACGATATCGTCGGCGCCCTGGGAGTGAATGAGACGCGGGTGATCGGCGGCGATTTCAACGTCAATCTGTTCGCCGTCAACGGCACGGCCTCGGGCCTCTATAATCCGCTCACCGGGGGGCCCGGTGCCTACACGCTGCTCGTCAGTCCGACGGCGGTGGGAGTTCCTGTCAATCTCGACCAGTATAAGGGCTATTTCTCCACCCATATCCGCGGCAAGGACAAGACGGCGGCCTCCAAATTCCTCTGGTCCAACGGCGGCGGCCCGGGGCAGAGCTTTTATCCCGGCTACGGCTATGTCGGCTCCAACTTCGTCGCTGCGCCGTTCTACTCGATCGACAACATCCTGGTCTGGCCGCACAACGGCATGCACAACTATCAGACCACGATCATGAACACGGTGACCGGCACGCCGATGAACGCGGTCATGGCGCCGCCGGACAATCCTCCCCCGGGCGCGGTTGCGCTGGCCCACCAGTTCACCGCGGCGCCGATGGGGTGGCCGGGCGCGCCGACGGCGGCGAACTATCCCGGGATCGGCGGCGCCGGAAATCTGACCGGCTGGAGCAATTACGGGCGCGTTCGCAACACCAGCGATCACTTCGGCATCTCTGCCGACATCTGAGGGAGCGCCGGCTCATGAGCGCTATCGACAATCTTCGCGCCGCTGTCGAGGCCGCCGCCGGCGACACGGCCTTCGCGCTCGATGCAGCGTTCCTGACGGCAGGCCTCGCCGATCCCGCCGTGAAGGTTCCCGCCGACTACGACACTTGGCTGAGCCAGGCCTTTTTCCTCAAGGCCGCGGCCGACTTCAAGGTGACGGTGGCAAAATCCGACGTCGGCCCGGTCGAGGGGACGGCGTTCACGGTGCAGTCGGCGACGATCCCCTTCATCGGCGCCGCGACCCCGCTGGCCGCGAAGGCCACGCTCGTGTTCACCGTGGACGGCGACCAACTGATCGTGCAGGCCGAGGCGACGCCGTCGAACTGGACCTGGACCAGCAGCTTCGCCTTCATGGGGGGCTTCCCGTTCAATCAGTTCGGCACGCTGAAGAACGTCAGCTTCGTGTTCTCGACGGCGACCGGCACCTACCCGTATGGTGACTCCGCAGGGCGTGCCGTGAGCGGCGGCGCGGTGCAGAATTTCGTTGCCAAGGTCGCTCTGCCGGATGTCGCCAAGCCGTTTCTGCTGCTGTTTCCTGGCCTCACCGCGCCGGCCGGCGATCTGCTGCTGAGCGGCGCGCTCAACATGGGCATCTTCAACGGCGAGACCGTGCTGTTCCCGCCGGGGCAGTTGCGGGCCGCGATCCAGGACGGCACGTTCAAGCTCGCGTCGCAGTTCACGGTCAAGGATCCGAGCCTGGCTCTGACCATTCCCGCGCCCGATGGCGCGGACGAGGTCGATGGCGTGCTGGTGCTGGCCGATCCCGCCGATCCGGATGCCGGCGATCAGGCGCCGACGCTCGCGATCTCCTCGCAGTTCGACGTCGGCAGCACCGGCTCCTATCAGCTCGACGTCGAGATCACGCCCGGCGCGGACACCAGCTATTCGGTGGCGCTCGCGGTCGTCGAAGGCGGCGCGCCGCTGACGCCGGCCACGGTGATCGAGGTGATGGGCGGCAACGGCGGCTATCTCGCCGCGACCCCGGACGTGCTGCAGCAGTTCCTTGCCTTCGTCGGTCTCAACGGCTTCTCGATCGCCGGCACGCTCGGCCGCTCGCCGACGATCACGGCGGTCTCGATCGAGATCGGCAGCTCGAAGGATACGAGCTGGCAGGTCCTGCCGCCGACCGGCGTGCTGGACTTCAAAATCACGAGCTTCGCGCTGCAATGGTCGATGGCCTATCCGTTCGACGGCACGAAGCGGCAGCAGACCTACGACTTCACGACCGTGTTCGTACTGGCGCCCAGCGTCTTCAAGGGGCCGGACGGCGAGGGCGACGGCGTGTTCACCGTCCAGTTCACCTCCGCGAAGCAGTTCTTCGCGTCCTTCGCCGGGACCGCGAAGCTGAGCGACTTCCTGACGGCCCTGTCCGGCGGTGCCGTCGTGCTCGACGTCGAGAATGTCGGCGATTTCGAGCTTGGCGACATCGCGGTCGCGGTCGATTACAGCGCGCAGAGCTTTCAGTTCGATGCTGGCTTCAGCCTGACGCTCAATCTGCTCAAGATCAACAACCAGCCGATCCTTGCCGTGCGGGAGGGAACGGTCTCAATCGCGGCGCAGACTCCGACGCAGACGCCAGACGGGGGCAATGCGACGACGCTGTTGCGCGCGGCGCCGCTGCCGATGCTCCGGACCTCGCGAGTGGTCGCGCTGCAGACCGCCTCGCAGACGCAATGGAAGTCGAGCGTCGGAGGCTTCCTCGATGTCGGGCCGTTGCACACCAAGGTCAGCGTGACCTATGACGGGTTCGAAACGCCGAAGCGGTGGGACCTCGCCGCCTCGCTGGAGGAGCCGCTCGAGGTCTCGGAACTGATCAACCAGTTCTTTTCGCCCGGCAGCGCCTATGGATTCCCCAGCTTCCTGCCCGGAGATCTCATCATCTCCGAATTTGCGATCACCGCGACCATTCCGGCCGAGCAGGGCGAGCTGAAGACGAGCTACGACATCACCGTCGGTTTCAGCTGGACGTTCACCTTCGGCGATCAGACCGTCGGCATCGATCCGGCGCGGCTCGGCGTCAGCTATGACGGCCAGAAGCCGGCCCAGCAACAGTTCTCCGGCTTCGCGCAGGGAACCTGGGTCTATTCGGCGATCAACCTCAAGCTCACGATGGGCTATGAGTTCAAGACGACGGAGGCGGGCTCCAACAACATCCTGTTCGTCGAGTGGGAAGGATTCCGCGCGGATTGGGAGAGCGGCAAGGAGCTGGTCACCTTCAGCCTCAAGGGCTGGAGCATCGGGTCGCTGGTGCAGGCGCTGGTGCGTACGCTCGGCAATCCCTACTTCACGCTGGATTCGCCATGGGACCTGCTCAACCAGATTTCGCTCGATGCGCTCCGTGTCAACGTCTCGCTCAAGAGCGGCGAGAGCTTCTCGCAACGCCTTTCGGCCAGCTACGAGCTGTCGAGCCCGATCAATCTCGGCTTCATCAGCATCACGGCGCTGACCTTCCGCCGCGGCACCGACGGCAAGGTGACCCTCGCCATCGAGGGCTCGAGCCCGCTCGTCGCCGATGATCCGGCATTCAAGAATCTGCTCGATCCCGCCAAGGGGCAGGACGTGCAGAACCTGCCGTCGGTGCCCGGCCGGGGCGAGGAATGGTTCAAGCTGTTCCTGCTGGTGCTCGGACAGCGCATCGGCATCACCGGCCATTCCAGCTTCAACAGCACCAAGGAAGTGATCTGCGCGCTGCAGTCCGTCCCAAGCACGACGGGCAAGATGAATCCGGTGGATCCCAATGCGGACGAGGGCGGCGCGCCGGGGCTGCCCTATTATGACCAGTCGAACAACTGGCTCATTGCCGGGCATCTCGGCCTGATGAAAGTGGCTGGCGCCTGGTCGATCGATGCCATGCTGGTGTTCAACGACCCCAATCTCTACGGCCTGCGGCTGGCGCTTGCCGGCGAGAAGATGGGCGGGCTCGCCAATCTCGTCGTCGACATCCTCTACAAGAAGATCACCGACGACATCGGCGTCTACCAGATCGATTTCACCTTTCCGGACATCATTCGCAACCTCAATTTCGGCGCGGTGTCGATCACGCTGCCGCAGCTCGGGATCAAGGTCTACACCAACGGCGATTTCTTCATCGACATCGGCTTCCCGTACAATCTCGATTTCCGCCGCTCCTTCTCGATCTCGGTGATCGTGTACGGCGTGCCGGTGCTGGGCGCCGGTGGCTTCTACATCGGCAAGCTCTCCAATGCGACATCGACCAAGATCCCGAAGACCAACCTCGGCACTTTCGATCCCGTCATCGAGTTCGGCATCGGGCTGCAGCTCGGCCTGGGCTACAATTTCGAGAAGGGGCCTCTGAAGGCGGGCTTCGCGCTCACGGTGTTCGGCATCGTCGAAGGCGTCGTGGCGCCGTGGCATCCCTACAATCCCGCGCGCACGCTGGCATCGCGCGCCAGCAGCGGTGCGCTGCAGAGCGACTATTACTTCAAGCTGTCGGGAACGGTCGGCATCATCGGCCTGCTGTACGGCAGCGTCGATTTCGCGATCATTTCGGCCTCGGTCAACGTCAAGATTGTGCTGTCGATCCAGCTCACCTATGAGAGCTATCGCGAGATTCCAGTGATCGCCAGCGCGAGCGTGACGATCAGCCTCAAGGTCAAGATCAACCTCGGCCTGTTCTCGATTTCGATCAGCCTGTCGTTCTCGGCTCAAGTCTCCGCGACCTTTGTGATCGGACAGACCAGTACGGCGCCGTGGGAGGTCCAGGGGGCGCGCGCGGATGCCTTGCTGATGCAGCGGGCCCATGCACGCGGACCGGACGCGGCCATGCGGCTGGCGCGCAGCCTGAAGCCGCGGCCGAAGCGGCTGGCGCCGGCCGCCGCTCATCGCATGGGACTTGCCGCCACCGCCGGCGACAAGCCGAGACTGTCGCTGATGGCCGGCGCACAGTACACTGTGCTTGCTCCGGAGGGGGCCACGGACGCAGCCTCGAACCAGGGGGCATTCGTGCTCCTGCTCGCGATGGACGCGCCGGATGCCGCCGCGAGCGTGCCGTCCGCGACGAAGACGTCGTTCGATGTGCTGGCCGAGGTCTACTTCCCCTGGATCATCGATGCGCTGGGCAACGAGAGCGGCGATGCGGCCGAGCTCGCCGAGACGCTGGCCACGTCGGTGACGCTCACCCAGCTCGAGGCCTATGTCGCGCGTCTCGCCGACACGGCCGATCCGTTCCTGTCGATCAAGGGCCTGCTGCAGTTCCTGGCCGACGGATTCACGCTCGACATCTTCAATCCGGCGACGGCGCAATCGTCGGGGCTGAAGACCAAGCTCGATGCCGGTTCGGTGCTGTTTCCGGTGTTCGACGGATTGAAGCTGCAGGTCCCCGGCATGTCCGGTGGCCAGACCTCGCCGATCGCGTTCGAGACCTACACCACGGCCACGCCCGGCTACGCGACCGCGGTCAGCAAGATATTCGCGCAGGTCGCCGCGAACATCGAGGCCCAGAACAAGGAAACGCGCCGGCTTGCCGCGGAGGACGACAGCAGCTCGGCGGAGTCGATGGCGGCCCTGGTGTTCGTCGACACCTTCACCCTGATCGCACGCCAATTGCTCCAGGCCGCGGCCGACGCGCTGCAGAGCTATGCCTATCCGTTGACACCGACGAGCAACGTCGGTGGTATCCTGGATGAGCTGAACGGGATCGCTGGCAATTCCTTGACGATTGCCGATATCGTGCAGCCCAACGTCGATCATGCCTTGGGGGCCGGGCTGTCGCTGCATGTCGACGGCCTCGAATATGTGGTGCAAAGCGGGGACACGCTGCAAGGCATCGCTGGCCGCTATTCCGATGCGGCGTCGCCTCCGCGCTGGACCACGACGCCGGACCGCCTGATCGTGGCCAACCGGTCCCGCCACATGCTGCAGGGCGGCGTCGTCCTGCTGCTCACCAACAGCCAGGGTCAGGAGCAGATCTATGTGACGCGGCAGGGCGACAGTTTCGACGATGTCGCGCTGCAACTCGGCGCGATCTCGATCGACGCGCTCGCTGCACAGAGCGTGCTCTACGGCGTCGCCGGTCTGCTGCAGCCGACCTTGCCGCTCGCGATCTGGCCGATCGCCTACAAGACCGCAGGGACATCCGGCCCGTCATCCGATACGCTGGCGACGGTGGCGAGCCTCTTCCAGACCACCGCCGTTGCGGTTGCGGACGCCAATCGCGGCGTCGCCGGCCTGTTCTCCGTGCAGGCGGAGCGCGGCCTGCTCACGGTCGCCAATCTTCAGGCTCTGTCGGTTGGCGCGCTGTGGTCGGCCATCGCGGCCACGGGTCAGGTCGGGCAGACCGCCGGCATGGTCTCGCGCTTCCTGGTCTATGGGTTGCGGCTGCCGGTCCAGGACGGATTGACGCTGTCCAATGCGTTCCTCTATCCGAGGACGCAGTCGGCCTATGGAGTCTATCAGCTCACCGGCCAACAGTTTCCGACACCCAGTTCTGCCACGAGCTACAAGGTCGGCTTCGCACGCGAGACTCAGAGCCACGGCGTCCCGCTCGATTTCATCTTGCTGAACGACGGCACCGACCTCAGCATGGAGGTTGATCTGAGCCAGGCCTATGCGGCGCTCGATGTGGTCGTCAGCTGGGCCAGGGGGCCGGGCAATTTCGTCCCGAGCCCGACATTCGCGGCGCTGCCGCTCGCCGAGCGCCAGCCGCGGCCGTTTACCGCCAGCGGCTACGCGCGCTGGTCGAGCGGCTCCGTCGCGAGCCTGTTGGCCCTGACGAACCGCGGCGGCGTGGCCGCGGCGGCCGATGCCGGCGCGCAGGTGCAGCCGACGCTGTGGAGCCTGCCGCCGGCGCAGACCAATCTGGTCGCCACGCGGGAGCAGTCGATCCGCGCCGTCATGCCGGATCTTCGTTCGACCTTCGCGCTGCTGCCGAAATTCCAGCCGCAGACCGGCCGCAGCAATCCTGCAACGGGACGCACCGACTATGCCGACATCGCACGTTGGGCCTGGTGCACGCGGCTCGACGTTCAGATCAAGCGTCTGCCCGACGCGGCGGCGCTGGCCGCGCAGGGCGTGGGCGCAGGCGATCTGCCGAGCGGTCCGGCGTCCGCGCCGTCGCTGCCGTTCGTCTATGAGTTGGTTGGCCCCAGCTCGGAGGATGCGGTGCGACTGCAGCGCATCCTGACCGCCATGGACGCCCTGGGCGAAGGCCTCGCCTCCGCCGTCTTCCTGCTCTACAACCAGTCCGGACCCGGCGCGCCGATGCTGGTGACGCCTGCGGACGCCAACTTCCTCGCCTTCATCACCCAGACCAACCTCTCGACCGAGACCAATCCGGCGGCGGTGCTCCGGCTGACGCTGGCTACCGAGGACGCTCCGCCGCGCGGCATTGCCAACTCCCCGGCGCAGTTCATCCGCCTGATGTGGGAGCTCAGCACGGTCCGCAGCGGCGGCTACTATCTCTATTACGAGAACGTCGAAAGCGGCGAGGGCTTGCCGGCCGCCGTCTTCGATTCCTCCGGCTCGGGCATAGTGACGGTGGTCGTGACGTTCGCTACGCAGGGCAGCGAGTCGTTCGGCACCACGCTTCCCGATTTCGTCAACGCCTTCGTGACGACCGACGCCGTCGATCCGCAGAGCGATCTGGTACAGACGGTGTCGCTCGCCTCGACCGGCCAGACGGCGCCGGTTGCGGCGGGGGCATCGCTCGATGCGCTCGCGGCGATCTACGGCCCTGGGCCCGGGCGGATCGCCGAGGTCAACGCGACCAAGCCGCTCGCCGCGGGCGCGCTGGTGCCGATCGTGGGCGCGGTACGCCAACTGACCGACGCGGATCTGGTCCGCGGTGCCGGCGGGTCCATCGACGCGCAGGCCACCCTCGACAAGCTCGCCAGGCTGTTCTCTGCCGGCGCCATCCACTCCATCAGCGGCCAGGACATCGCCGCGTTCAATCCGCAAGTCGCTGTTGCGCTCGCGGCCGTCTTCTACATCCCGCCGCTGACCTATCAGGTCAGTTCCTCCGCCGCGCCCGGGATGAGCTTTGCCAGCATGGCCGCCTATTACGGGTTGGATGTCGACCTGATCGCCCGTGGCGCCAGCGCAGCGCCCGGACTGTTCCCGGTCAATGCCGTGCTCGATCTCGACCCGCAGCTGTTCTCGCTGCGCGACCAGCTGCCGCCGCAGAACATCGGGTTCTCGTTGACGCGCGACAATCTCGGCCTGCCGCCGGATGATCCAACGGCGCCGGACTTTGCCAAGAAGACAATGTATCAGCTCTACACCTCGCTGGCCGCGGGGCTCGCGGGCAACGTCTTCTACAAGGCTACTCCGCTGGGCATGCCGTTCGGTCCTCAGGACCATGACGACGATCAGTCCGGCGCGTTCGAGAGCCATGCGCGCTCGGCGCGGACGCGCGGCAACCGGTTGGCGCAGGTTGCCCTCGCCGATTTCGACTATCGCCAATCGATCGGCATCGGCGCGCAGTTCGCGCTGGTCAACGCCGCGCCGGACCCGTCTGATCCGGATCTGCCGCCGAAGGCAGCCAACCCCTATCTCGGCGTCGGCACCATGGCGCAGGTCGCGCTGCAGTGGCGCGACATCTTCGGCAACACCACGGTGACGCCGTTCGAGGCACCGCCGCAAGGGTACCGCGGCGCGCTCAACGGTGCGGCGGTGCCGATGCTGTATCGCGACGAGCTGATCGGGCTGGGGTCCTGGATCAATACCAACGCCAGCTACAGTTATGACGGCACGGCCGGTGCCGCGTTCAAGCTCGTTCTGTCCCTCAACGCCGCCGCCTATGCCGGGCCGGACGGCGCGGCGCGGGCCGCCGACGATCTCTCGCTCTACACCCGGATCTATTATCAGCTGCATCAGGATTATTCGGCCGATGTCGCCGTGCATGTGCCGGGCGTCTCCGGCAACGCGGTGGCGATGCGGCTATCGAATTCGCTGATGGCCAAGCCCGATGTGGACCTCAGCGACCCGCAGGCGGACATCATTCGCGGCTATGTGCGCGCCTGCGTGCTGTATCTGAAGCTCGTGACGCGCGGCCAGGTGCCCGCAGCCCCGGCTGTGACCCTGTCGCTTCCGGTCGACGTCAATGCGATCGCCGCCGGCAACATCCTCGAGCTGGATGTAACACTCGCGTTCAGCCGCAATCCGCTGCTGGTCGATCCGGCGGTGGCGGCGTTGCAGGGCGGCAGCGGCGTGGCCGCGGCGATTCTGCCGCGTGCCGATGGCGACGGCAATGTGTCCTATACGGTCTTCAGCAAAGCGGTCGAGGCCGTGTTCGCCACTGCCGACTGGTATCTCAAGGTCGGGCAGGGGCTGTCCCGCGACGGCGAGGATGCGGCCGACGGCGCTCAGCAGCTCTGGGCGGTGCGCTTCGGCAAGGCGGCAGGGCAGGGCATCCATTTCAAGCTCGGCACGTCACCGAGCTATTTCGCGCCGAAGCCGATCGCCAAGGCGCTGGCCAGCGGCGATGCGACGATCACGCGCTATGACAGCGGCGACACCGACACGCTGCATCTCGACGGCGTCGACCTGAACCAGTGGTTCCAGAGCGCGCTGGATGCAATCGATCAGTTCCTGTCGGCCGACTACGCGCCGCAGGCCTTCATCCTCGACCGGATTGACGGCGTGACCGATCCGCTCAAGGACGGTTCGCTGGGAAGCGTGCTGTCGGCCAAGGAATCCCTGGCCGATACGATCGGCCTGAAGACGCTGCCGGTGCTGTCGACCAGCGCGGGCGATCCTTCAACCGGATTCGCCGCCAGCGAGAAGCTGCGCCAGCAGCTGCTCAACCAGCTCGGCGCAGCCTATCGCGCCGGTGCGGCCGTCGTGTTCGGATTGACCGAGGTGACCGGCGGAGGCGACAGCAACCCGGCCGGTCCGCCGAACCTCTATGGTCAGCCGGGCGGCAGCATCAAGGGCGCCGCGGACAATCAGAATTTCACACTGACGCCGACGCGCATTCCGCTCGGCGAGGTCTACGATCCCGCCAGCAAGACCTGGTACGATCCGCGGCTGGCCTTCGTGTTCGCCACCAAGAACGTCGTCGACCAGGCCTATGTGCCGCTCGAGCTCACGCTCTCGCTCACTCATCTCGAATTCGAGCGGCGTACCGTCCCCGGAATCGACGGCTATGTCGATTCGCGATGGCTCGCCTTCGTCAACGGGCCGTTCAGCTATCCGCTGGGGACGCAGGTCACCAACATTCCCGTGGTCAACCGCGATCTGCCGACGCCGCCGACGGTCTCCGCGCAGCAGGCACGGCAGCTCACCGGCGAGGGCACGACCGATCCATCGAAGCTGAACGCCTGGGGTTATTCGTTCGACTATCTCTATCAGCAGGCGGCAGCCGACGCGGTGTCCTGCACGATGGAGTTCAACCGGCCGACCGAGCCGACGCTGCGCGGCTCGGCCAGGTTGAGCGGCGAGCCCGACCTGTTCACCGCGCTCGCGCAATTCGTCACCAACTATCCGGCGATCCTGCGCGACCTCAACCAGTATCTGGTCGGCATCGACGGCGCCGAACCCGATCCGGCGACGCTGGCCGCTGCGCGCAAGGCGACCGCTGCCTTTGCCCTTGAGACCAGGCAGATCGCGGATGCCTATGCGCGGGAGACGGTCGGGGCTGCAAGGCTGGCGGTCGCACCGGCGCATGTGATCGTGAAGTTTATGTCGACGCTCGACAGCACCAGCGACGGGCACGCGCGCACCAATCTCGTCAACATCACCATCGATGGCGTGGCGGCGAGCTGGAATGCGGCGGCCAATACGATCTCGAACGGCACCACCACGCTTCCGGCGCCCGTGATCGCAATCATCGCGCCCGAGCTCTATACGCCCCAAGCCGTGCCTCCGGCGGAACTCCCCCCGGGTGTAGAGATAGCCTACGTCTATACGCGTCAGGTCGACGGCAAGACGGTCTATCTCCGCGAAGCGGAGGCGCGCGGGCTGCCGGCGCGGACGGTGTCGATCGCTCCGCTCGATGTGCTGCTGTACCAGAGCGCCTGGGCGTCGGTGTTCGTGCAGCGCAATCTCGCGCTGTTCCCGCTGGCCGATCTCAAGACCACCAGCACCAATCCGGCATTCCTGTTCCAGACGCCCGAGGTGCGTTTCGCGTCCACGGTGGTCCCGCAGCTGAACTACACGGCGTTCTCGCTCGACGCGATGTCGGGCGCCTCCGGCGACCTCGACGCGCGCCTGACCAAGTTCTTCGCGGGACTCTATGCTGACGGCAATGGCAGCACCAGCGACGAGGTCGCGATGCAGGGCATGTACAGCTACGAGGTCGTAGCCGGCCAGCCGGCCATCCCGCGCGTACGGCTGCCGATCAACCTGCTGACGCCGACCCCGTCAGCGGTCGATCCGGGCGTGAAGCCGCCCTTCGTGGCCCCGTTCGCGCAGATGATCGATATGTGGCGGGCGACGACCAAGCCAACGACGTCGGGCCATGCCCGCGTCGAGATCGAGCTGAAGGTCTTCGGTGGCGTCGGCGATGCGACGCAGCCGTTAATCCAGGTCGGCCGGCTCACTCACGACATCGCGAGCGCCTGAAGGCGGTACCGGCATCGAAACTGCGGCCGTCGCCGGAGATCATCTGGACATGCCGCCCGCAGCGTCGGGTGGTACGGGCTCAAGGGTCGAGTGCTGGGTCGGGTAATGGCTGGCGCGCTCGGAGAGATTCGAACTCCCGACCCTCGGAATCGAAATCCGATGCTCTATCCAGCTGAGCTACGAGCGCGCGGTGCGGGCCAAATCTCCCGCGTCACCGGGATACCAGACTTGGATGGGCAAGGCCAGCCTCCGCCGCGCATGAATGGTCGTTCGCCGAACCTGGCTCGGCGTCCCCGGATGGCATCAGAAGCAGGGATGCCGGCGTCGGTCCTGGCCGATATAGGCGGCCGAGCTCTGGTAGCAGTGGTTGGTGGAAGGACCGTCATAGAACGCAAAGGTGCCGGGCAGCGGGCCGGGGCCATAATTGTGCAGGAAGCTGATGGCGTAGGGCAGCCCGTAGTGGTGGCGATGATGCCGATGATGGCTGCGTGCCTCGGACGTGGCGGGCACCAGGGCGGCAGTTGACACGATCAAGGCGGCGGCGAGGGATGCGAGCTTGCTCATGACTTTTCTCTTCTCCGGAAAACGACGTCAAGGCCGGCCGTCTGGCCGGTAGCCTAACGCGGAAGTGGCGGAAAGGGTGCGCAAAAGGCGATAGTTCGTCAAAATTTTGGCCTTTTCCGCATGCTTAAGGAGACCATGACAAGGTCCGGCAAGTGCCGTCGTGCATTTGGCTCGAGGCGTTGTCGCGACAGCGCCAGAAAAGACCGGGTTTGCCCGTCCGATCCATGAATCGCCTGATCCCAAGCGTCGTGCTCCTGCTGGTCGCCGCTAGCCCGGTGCGTGCGGATTTGCACATTACGCGCGATCATGGTGGCTACATCGAAGAGTACAAGGCCAAGTACAAGCACATCCGGGAAACGCATCAGCGCGTCATCATCGACGGCATCTGCAATTCGGCCTGTACGCTCGTCTTCGGCTTGGTGCCGCTCAACAGGATCTGCGTCACGCCCAGGGCCAGCCTCGGCTTCCACCAGGCCTATTACGACAAGGCGTTCACGTTCGGCATCAAGGTCACCAGCGTGGAGGGGACGTCCGAGCTGATGTCCTATTACCCCGATTCGGTGAAGGACTGGATCCGGCGCAACGGCGGGCTCACCACCGAGATGAAGCGGATCAAGAACGGCATCGAGCTCTGGAAGATCGTCGACCCCTGTCCTGACGTCTGGTGAGGACGACGTTCCTCCTCGAGACGCCGGCCTCTCCGACGGCTCCGATCGTCGCGCCGGGTGCCGCATGTTTGCTGCGTTATGCCCTGGACACCGGATCGTGGTTCCGGGCCGGCATCCGGACGACACCTCACGAAACAATCCAGCGCCAGATTGTCCCCCACGACCGGGCACTG
Organism: Bradyrhizobium sp. SZCCHNRI3043; assembly: GCF_032377735.1. Taxonomy (NCBI): domain Bacteria; kingdom Pseudomonadati; phylum Pseudomonadota; class Alphaproteobacteria; order Hyphomicrobiales; family Nitrobacteraceae; genus Bradyrhizobium; species Bradyrhizobium sp. SZCCHNRI3043. The sequence continues at coordinate 11,285 of NZ_JAUHID010000017.1, read as the reverse complement.
GATTGTTTCGCCGAGTCGGCCGGGCAAGCCGATCGCCTGCCTTCAGGCCGGGCCGAGCAGAATCAGCGCTTGGCCTTCTTCGTCTTCTTGGCCGCTTTCTTGGTGGCCTTCTTGGCCGTCTTCTTCGCAGCTTTCTTGGCCGCCTTCTTCACGGTCTTCTTCACAGTCTTCTTGGCGGACTTCTTGGTCGCGACCTTCTTGGCCTTGGCGGCGGCCCGCTTGGGTGCAGCCTTCTTGGAGGTCTTCTTCGCGGTCTTCTTGGCCGCTCGCCGGGCCTTAGGTGCCGTCGTGATCACCGGATCCTTCGGCGCCTCGGCGGGCATGCTGGTCTCGGTCACGGTCGGATCAGAGAGTGGAGTGTCGTCCATATCGGGTCCCCCGATTTGTTGGAAACCCCGCGACGATAGCTGGATTCTCCGTGCTGTCAAAGCGCACCCCAACTAATCACTTGTGCGCAAGCTCGCGTAGGCTGCCAGCGCGCGCTCCCGCCCGGGCTTGTGATCCACGAACGGCGCCGGGTAGGTGCGGCCGAGTGCAACCCCGGCCTCCGCGAGCTCGAGCGGCTTTGCCGCCCAGGGCTGGTGGACCAGCGCGGCCGGCAGGCGCGCCAGCTCCGGCACCCAGCGGCGGACATAGGTCCCGTGAGAATCGAACTTCTCGCCCTGCAGCACGGGATTGAAGACGCGGAAGTACGGCGCGGCGTCGGCGCCCGATCCTGCAACCCATTGCCAACTTGCCGGATTGCTGCCCGGGTCGGCGTCGACCAGCGTGTCCCAGAACCACTGTTCGCCGAGCCGCCAGTCGATCAGAAGGTGCTTCACGAGCAGCGAGGCGACCACCATACGGACGCGGTTGTGCATGCTTCCGGTATGCCAGAGCTCGCGCATGCCGGCGTCGACGATCGGATATCCGGTTCGCCCGCGCTGCCAGGCCTGCAGCGCTGCATCATCCTGAGCCCAGGGAAAGGCGTCGAATGACGGCTGCAGGTTGCGGGTTGCGAGGTCGGGATTGTTGTAGAGCAGGTGGCGGCTGAACTCGCGCCAGCCGAGCTCGCTCAGGAACTTGTCGATGCCGGCGGCGGAAGCCGGACGCTCGGCGGCGGCAAATCGCGCCGCATGCCAGACCTGGCGCGGGCTGATCTCGCCGAAGCGCAGATGCGGCGACAGCCGGGAGGTCGCCTCGATGTCGGGCCGGTCGCGATCGGCGGCATAGGTCTGAACGGCCGTTTCGAGAAAGCTGGCGAGGCGCGCCTGTGCCGCGCGCTCGCCGGCTTGCCATGACGCGCGCAGGCCGCCCGCCCAGTCGGGCTTGAGCGGCTCGAGCGCGAGCTCGTCGATCGGCAAGCTCGCGCCGCCGGGGGCGTGCGACAGCCGGGCCGGCCGCGGCAGCGGCTTCGGCGGATCACCCAGAGCGAGCACGCGCTTCCAGAACGGCGTGAACACGCGCGGCCCGCGTCCATCCTTGCCGCGCAACTCGGCCGGATCGACCAGAAGGTCATCGGGAAACACGCGTGAAGAGACGCCGATCTCGGCGAGTGCTGCTTCGACATCGGCAGCCACGGCGCGGGGAGCGGCCTGCGCGACATCGTTCCAGTACACCGCGCCGGCCTTGGTCTCACGCGCCAGTTCGCAGAGCACCTCGGCCGCGGCTCCACGGCGGATCACGAGCCCGGCGCCGAGCGCATGTAGTTCGGCCTGGAGTGCACGCAACGATTGCGCGAGCCACCAGCGCGTCGCGCCGCCGAGCGGACGCAACCCAGGGCTTTCCTGATCGTGGACGTAACTACAAACGATCCGAGTGCCCGACCTTGCTGCTTCATACAACGCGGGGTGGTCAGAGAGCCGCAGGCTCTCGCGAAACCACACGATGATGGGGGAGGAGGACATGATCAGGGTATCTTACTGCCGTATTTATAGAGAGTTCCGGTATTCTACGCTCCGGAAAATAACTGCTTTGAAACGAACTACGGGCACTTTGAGATTCAGTTGCAGTTCCCCTGGAAGGTTTATGACGTGTCCGTCAAATTGAAGCTCGGCACCAAGGCGCTGATCGGCGCCGTTGTCGTGATCGCCCTGAATACCGCCCTGGTCGTCGGCGCAGCGTACTGGTCGCTGTCCTCTGACTTCGCCGACCGCGCCAAGCGCGACATCGAAGGCAATCTGCGCACCTTTGCGCTGACGTTCACTGAAACGTTCAAGGACGCGAAAGTCAGCGTGCAGAACGGCGTCGTTACGCGCATCGAGATTACGGCGATTCCCGAGATCAAGGATCACGCGATCGTCGATCGCGCGGTGTCCTATGTCGGCGGCAGCGCCACGCTGTTCGTGGTCGATGACAGCGGCCAGTTCGTCCGCCGCTCGACCAACGTGAAGAAGGAGAATGGCGACCGCGCCGTGGGCACCCAGCTTGCCGCGGATCATCCGGCGCAGGCGCTGCTGCGCCGCGGCGAGGCTTACAAGGGCCCCGCGACGCTGTTCGGCAAGTCGTTCATGACCGCTTATTTTCCCGTCACCAATCCGGCTGGAAAGGTGATCGGCATTCTGTATGTCGGCGTGCCCATGGCCGAGCTCGACGCCATGCTGTCGCAGGCGATGCGGACCATGGTCGTCGCCGCTGCGATCGCCGCGCTGCTGGTGCTCGGCCTGACCATGCTGGCGGTGCGCCGCGTCACCAAGCCTCTCGCCGCGGTGACCGACGCGCTCACCGCCATCGCCGAGGGCCGCGAGGACGTTGCGATCAAGTCCGATGACCGCAGCGACGAGATCGGTGAGATCGCCCGCAGCCTGGTCGTGTTCCGCAGTGCCGCGAGCGAGCGGCGCCGGATGCGTGAGGAGCAGACGGCTGCGGCCGCCGCGGCCGTCGAGCAGCGCAAGGCCGAGCTGCAGCGTTTCGTCGATTCGTTCCAGGCCAGCATCGGCGGCATCATCGAGAACGTCTTGACCTCGTCGGGCGAGTTCGAGCGCGAGGCGCGCCAGCTCACCCAGACCGCGCGGACCACCGCCGACCTGTCCGGCCATTCGGCCGGCGCTTCGGAAACCGCCTCCGAGCACGTCCGCACCGCAGCTGCTGCCTCGGACGAGCTGTCCGGCTCGATCGCCGAGATCATCCGTCGCGTGCAGGAGTCCAACGCCATCGCCGCCGAGGCGGTCAACCAGGCGACCGCGACCGACCAGCGCATCAAGGAGCTGTCCGACGCCGGCAACCGCATCGGCGACGTCGTCAAGCTGATCACCTCGATCGCCGAGCAGACCAACCTGCTGGCGCTCAACGCCACCATCGAGGCGGCCCGGGCCGGCGATGCCGGCCGCGGCTTCGCGGTGGTCGCTCAGGAGGTCAAGACCCTGGCCGGGCAGACCGCCAAGGCGACGGAGGAGATCTCGAGCCAGATCGCCAACATGCAGACCGTGACCCAGGAATCGGTCGACGCCATCAAGGCGATCGGCTCGACCATCGAGCGCATCAACGGGATCGCCGCCTCGATCTCGGCCGCCGTCGAACAGCAGCGCGCCGCCACGCAGAACATCACCCAGAGCGTCCGCTCGGCCGCGACCGGCACCGCAGAGGTCGTCGAGAACATCCGCAGCGCGGCGCGTGGGGCAGGCGAGACCGGCGAAAGCTCCAACCGGATGTTCGCCTCGGCCCAGGCGCTGTCCAGCGAGAGCCTGCGGCTGAAGGCCGAGGTGCAGAAGTTCCTCGACGGGATGCGCGCGGCCTGACAAGCGCTACCCGTAGAGCAATCGTGGCAGGATGGTCACGATGCCCGGGAACAGCGTGAGCAGCAGCACGAAGGCGATCATGATGACGAGGTAGGGGGCGGTCACGCGGGCGATGTAGCCGAGACCGTCCTCCGTCAGTCCCTGAATCACGAACAGGTTGAAGCCGACCGGCGGCGTGATCTGGGCCATCTCGACGGCAAGCACCAGGAAGATCCCGAACCAGACCTCGTCGAAGCCGGCGCCCTTCACGATCGGCAGCACGATCGGGAGCGTCATCACGATCATCGAGAAGCCGTCGAGAAAGCAGCCGAGGATCAGGTAGAACACGATCAGCACGGCGATCAGCATGAACGGTGACAGGCCGAGCCCCTTCACGAAGGCGGCCACGGCCTGCGGGATGCCGAGGAAGGCCGCGGCATTGCCCAGGATCGACGCGCCGAGCACGATCAGAGCGATCATCGAGCAGGTGATGACCGAGCCGATCATCACGTCGCGCACCACCTGCAGCGACATCGACCCCTGAAAATAGGCGACCAGCGCCGCGCCGAGCACGCCGACGGCGGCGGCCTCCGACGGCGTGGCGAGGCCGCCATACATCGAGCCGAGCACGCAAGCGATCAGGAATAGGGCCGGCGCCAGGTCCTTCAGCGCCGCGAAGCGCTTGGCCCAGGGGACCTGCGACAGCAGCGCCTCCGCCTTCGGCACCATCGCCGGCTTCAGCGTGGTGTGCAGCATCACCCAGCCCATGAAGGTGCCGGCCAGCAGCAGCCCCGGCAGCACGCCGGCGGTGAACAGTTTTAAGATCGAGACGTCGCCGAGCACGCCATAGATGATCATGATGTTCGATGGCGGGATCAGGAAGCCGAGCGTGCCGGCGCCGGCCAGCGAGCCGATCGCGATGTCGCGCGAATAGCCGCGGCGCAGCAGCTCGTTGAGCGACATCCGGCCGATCACCTGCGTCGTCGCCGCCGACGAGCCGGAGATCGCGGCGAAGATGGTGCAGCCGATGACATTGACGTGGAGCAGGCGGCCCGGCAGCAGGCCGGCCCACGGCGCCAGGCCCTGGAACAGCGAGCGCGACAGCCGGGTGCGGAATAGCAGCTCGCCCATCAGGATGAACAGCGGCAGCGCCAGCAGCTCCTGGGTGGTCAGGATGTTCCAGGCATATTGCGGAAGCAGCTTGTCCAGCGGGATCGACCGGAACATCGCCAGCAGCAGGGTTGCGGTGAAGGCAAGCGTCAGCCCGATCCACAGGCCGCCGGCGAGCAGCGCGAACAGGATGGCGAACAGGGCGATGACTTCGATGGTCATGAGGCGACGGAGTCCGCGGTGAGTGGGGCGGGCGGGGAGGGACGTGGATGCCCGGGACAAGCCCGGGCATGACGGAGGGAGGACGTTTTCATTCGACCGGCGAGGCCTTCATCCGGTGATCCTCCACGGGCAGCCCCAGCGCGGCCTGGATTGCACGCGCGAGGAATTGCAGGGTCAGCAGCAGCATGCCGAAGGTGACGACGGCCTGCGGAAACCACAGCGGCGTGTCGCTCGAGGTCGAGACCTGGCCGCGCATGAACGAGCCAAAGGCGAACTTCGTCATCGCCCAGGTCAGGAATGCCATGAAGGCGAAGCCGGCCACAGCCGCCAGCACCTCCATCGCGCGCTGCAGCGGCGCCGGCACGTTCTTCAACAGCAGCACCACGCGGATGTGGCCGCCGACCCGCAACGTCATGGCGGCGCCGAAGGTGAACGAGGCCGCCATCAGATAGGACGAGTACTCCCAGGCGATCGAGATCGTCGGCGGAAAGAACGGCAGCACGTTCGACAGCGCCCGCGTCGTCACCTCCGCCAGCATCAGGCCGGTCAAGGTCAGCAGGCAGCCGCCGCCGATCCAGCCATCGAGCCGGCCGAGCCGGTCGATGACATCGAGCAGGATGCGCAGCGGCGCAGGCGCCGCTGCATTGAGGCTCGCCTGATCGCCCGGCGACGGCTCCGCGAGGGCCTCAGCCACGCTTCATCTCGGCGAGATAGGCCTTCACCGGCGCTTCCGCGGCCGGCACGCGCTTGAGGAAGGCGTCCATCAGCGGCGCGGTCTTGGTTCGGATCTCCGTCATCATCGCGTCCGACACCGGCACCACCTCCATGCCGCCCTCCTTGAGCCGGCTCAGGCTGTCGGCGTCGGCCTTGAGGGAGTTGGTCCAGAAGGCGGGCTCCATCTTCGCGGCGATGTCGGCGACCGTCTTCTGCTGCTCCGGCGTCAGCGCCTTCCACGAATCCAGGTTCACGTTCAGCATCTGCGACGACCACACATGGTTGGTCGGATAGATGAACTTGAGGAACTCCCAGAACTTGCCGTCGACGCCCGAGACTGCCGAGGTCGACACGCCCGCCACCGCGCCGGAGGCCAGCGCCGGGATCGTCTCGCCCCAGGGGATCATCACGGCGGCCATGCCGACGGCGTTGAGCATGTCGACCGCGTTCTTGTCGGGCACGCGGATCTTGATGTTCTTCAGCCCGGCGACGTCGGCAACCTTGGCCTTGAGGTGCAGATATTGCGTCGGCCACGGCACGATGTAGAGGATCTTCTGGTTGTTGCGCGCGGCGATCTTCTCATATTCGGGCCGCACATATTTGTGTAGCACCTTGAGCTCGTCCATCGAGCCGGCGAGGAACGGGATGCTCTCGACGCCCATGAACGGCTCGTCGCCGACCTGCTGGATGTTGAGCACGTCCGCCAGCGGCACCAGGCCGTCGCGCACGGCGCGCAGATGCTCAGGCCCTTTGAAGCCAAGCTGACCGCCGGCCTTCACGGTGATGTCGACCGCACCGCCGGTCTGCTTCCTCACCTCCTCGGCAAAGGCCATCGCATTCTGGGTGTGGAAGTTGCCGTCGGGCCAGACCGTCGACATGTCCCAGGTCGTCGTTGCGGCGCGGGCCCGCGTTGAGACATGGCTGGCTGCGAGCAGGGTCGCTGCACCTGCCGTGAACGTCCGTCGCGTGATCATGAGTGTCTCCGGGTTCGTTGCTGAGCTATTGCACGAGATCGAAAAAGGTTGGGCGAGCACTATGCTCGCGGCCATCCTTCGAGACGCCCGCCTGCGGCGGGCTCCTCAGGATGAGGGTACGTTGCGCGGCAAGATGCTGATCCTCTCCATGAGGACTTTTCTCATGGTCAATGTGCAGCATCGATCGCGGTACTAAACCCTCATGGTGAGGAGCGTCGCCCTTGCGACGCGTCTCGAACCATGAGGCCACAAATGTTCCGGCGGGCATGAGATCTCACCGCGCCTGTCCGTAGAGCTTTGCTGCATTGTCCGCCGATACCAGTCCGCTCTCGACATCGCTCCGCACCAGCTCTGCGGCCCGCTCCATGGGATCGCCGATGCCAGCACCGCCGGGTGTCAGCACCACCAGCCGGTCGTCCGGCGGCACGGTCTGGAAACCCTTGCCGCGCAGCTTCTTTCCTGACTTGAGCCCGACATAGCCGGCCTGGCCGTTGTGGCCGCCGTCGCGGCCGCGCGGCGGGTGGTCGATGCGGTCGAAGGCGGCGAGGATGTCGAATGGGGCGTCGACGCCGCTGCCGACCTCGATGATCTGGCCGAGGCCGCCGCGGGTGCGGCCGGGGCCGCCGGAATCCGGCCGCAGCTCCTTGCGCCAGAAGATCAGCGGCGTCTGCGTCTCGGCGATCTCGACCGGCGTGCCGCGCACGCCGGAGGGATAGGCGGTCGCCGACAGCCCGTCCTTGTCGAAGCGGGCGCCGGTGCCGCCGTTGGACGTCACCGCCATCGAGAACCCGTAATTGCCGCCGGCGCCGGAGCGGGTCTGGCCGCGCACGTTGAGATTCCACAGGCAGGAGGTGCCCTCGGCCGGCACGCGCTCCGGGATGATCTGCCTGAGGCAGCCGAACACGACGTCGGGCAGCATCTGGCCGATAACGTGACGCGAGGCGACCGGCGCCGGCTTCGGCGCATTCAGGATCGCGCCCGACGGCGCCGAGACCGTGAGCGGCGACAGCGAGCCGGCATTGTTGGGAATATCAGAGGCCACGACGCAGCCGAGCCCGAACACGGTGTAGGCTGTGGTGTAGGACAGCGGCACGTTGATGCCGAATTTCGAGGCGGGCGAGGTGCCGTCGAAGTCGACGTGGATGCCGTCGTCCGAGATCGTCAGCGCCGCCTTGAGCGTGACCGGCGCATCATAGCCGTCGACCACCATCTCGTTGCGCCAGGTGCCCTTCGGCAGCTTGGCGATCTCGGCCAGCACCGCCTCGCGCGAGCGGTCGCAGACGTAGTCGCCGAGCTCATCGAGCGAGGCGATGCCGAACTCCCGCATCATCTCGACCAGGCGCTGGCAGCCGACATCGTTGCAGGCGGCGAGCGAATAGGTGTCGCCCTCGGTGTCGACCGGCAGCCGGGTGTTGGCGCGGATCATCGCCATCAGCGTCTCGTTGACGACGCCCTGGTCGATCAGCTTCAGCATCGGGATGTACAGCCCCTCCATGAACACGTCGGTGCCGTCAGGGCCGAAGCCGATGCCGCCGATGTCCATCAGATGGCTGGTGCAGGAGAACAGTGCGACCGGCTCGCCGTCCTTGAAGCAGGGCGTGGTGACGACGAAATCGTTGAGATGGCCGGTGCCCATCCAGGGATCGTTGGTGATGTAGGCATCGCCCGGCTTCATCGTATGAATCGGGAAATGCGCGATGAAGTGCTTCACCGACTCGGCCATCGAGTTGACGTGGCCCGGCGTGCCGGTGACGGCCTGCGCCAGCATGCGCCCCCGGAGGTCGAACACGCCGGCCGAGAGGTCGCCGCATTCGCGCACGATCGGGCTGAAGGCGGTGCGCAGCAGAACCTGGGCCTGCTCCTCGACCACGGCGATCAGCCGGTGCCACATGATCTGCAGGTCGATCAGGCTCGTCGCTTGTGACTGGCTCATCTCAGGCCGCCTTCCGTTCCATGACGATGCTGCCGGCGCCGTCGATGTGCGCATCGAAGCTGTTGGAGATGAAGGTCGAGGTCTCGTCCTCGGCGATCACGGCGGGGCCGGCGATGACGGCGCCCGGCGCCATCTGCTCGCGGCGATACAGCGGGATCTCGACGAACTGTCCGGCGCGGCCGTCGAAGAATTTGCGGTGGCCGGCGGCTTGCCCGGCGGGCTTGCGCGTCACCTCGGCAACCGCCGTGGGATTGCGCGGCTCGGTGGTCACCAGCACCGACCAGCTCAGCACCTCGATCGCGGCGCCCGGGATGGCGCGCTCGAACAATGCGGCGTAGCCGGCCTCGAAGGTCGCGCGCAGCGTGGTGAGATCGTCCACGGTCAGCGGACGGTTCGGTAGCTCGACCGTGATCTCGTGACCCTGGCCGACATAGCGCATGAAGGCGACGCGGCGTTCGCGCAATGGCGCTCCGGATGCGCCGTGCTCAACCAGCGCGCGGGCCTCGTCGGCCATCTCCTGCAGCAGGCCGGAGACGAGGGCCGTGTCGAAATCATCGAGCCGGGCATGGCGGCTGCGCACCAGCTCATAGGCGATGGGCGCGGCGAGGAAGCCGACCGCCGAGCCGACGCCGGCGTTGGATGGCACGATCACCCTGGTGACGCCGATCTTCTCGGCGACGCGGGCGGCATGCAGCGGCGCAGCACCGCCGAACGCGATCAGCGTGTGCTGGCCGATCACCGCGCCGCGCTCGACGGCGTGGACGCGGGCCGCGCTCGCCATGTTCTCGCACACCACCTCGTGCACGGCGTAGGCGGCGGTCTCCGCGTTGAGGCCGAGCGGCGCGCCGACGTCGCGGAGCAGGGCCTGTTTCGACAGCTCGGGATCGAGCCTGATGGTGCCGCCGGCGAACGCATCGGGATCGATCATGCCGAGCGCGACGTCGGAGTCGGTCACCGCCGGACGCTGGCCGCCGCGGCCGTAGCAGGCCGGTCCCGGCTCGGAGGAGGCGCTCTCAGGGCCGACGGTGACGCGCTTCATTGCGTCGATCCGCGCAATCGAGCCGCCGCCGGCGCCGATCTCGACCATCTCGATGACGGGGATGCGCACGGGCAGGCCAGAGCCTTTCAGGAAGCGCGCAGCGCGATCGACCTCGAACACGCGCGAGCTCTCCGGCTCGAAGTTCTCGATCAGACAGATCTTGGCGGTGGTGCCGCCCATGTCGAACGACAGCACCTTGCGCTCGCCGAGCCGCGCCGCAATCTGGCCGGCGAAGATGGCGCCGCCTGCGGGACCGGATTCGACGAGGCGCACCGGGAAGCGCCGCGCCGTCGCGATCGAGGTCACGCCGCCGCCCGACGTGACGAGATAGATCGCGCCGCGGAACTGCTCGATCCTTAGCGCCTGCTCCATGCGCGCGAGATAGCTGTCCATCAGCGGCTGCACATAGGCATTGGCAACCGCGGTCGAGGTGCGCTCGTATTCCCGGATTTCGGGACAGACCGCCGAGGAAAGCGTGATCGAAACGCCCGGCATTTCCTCGGCCAGGATCTCCGCGGCGCGGCGCTCATGCGCGGGATTGGCATAGGCGTGGAGGAAGGCGATAGCGATGCTGGCCACATCGAGCGTGCGCAGTTGCGGCACCAGCCCACGCACCGCCGCTTCGTCGAGCGGCAGCCTGACGTCTCCGTGGGCATCGACGCGCTCGGGCACGGTGAAGCGCAGGGAGCGCGGCACCAGCGGTTTCGGCTTGTCGATCGAGAGATCGTACTGGTCGTAGCGGCTCTCGGTTCCAATATCCAGAACATCGCGAAAGCCGGAAGTGGCGATCAGCGCGGTCTTGGCGCCGCGGCGCTCGATGATGGCGTTGGTCGCGAGCGTGGTGCCGTGAATGAAGACGTCGATGTCGCTGATGCGCGCCTTCGCGTCGGCGAGAATGAGGCTGACGCCGTCGAGCACGGCCTGCTCGGGCTGCGCCGGCGTGGTCAGCAGCTTGCGTGTCCGGCGCTGACAGCCGATGTCGAGAACGATATCGGTGAACGTGCCTCCGATATCGACGGCCAGCCGGACTTCGGCTCCTTCAAGCATTCGATGGTCTCCGCAAGCGACGAATTGATGTGCGAGTTCAGCAATTCCTATGCCATTGCGCCAGCGGAGATGCAGCTTGCTGCTCTGCGTTTGGTGCGGTGCGGATTTGAGGTCGCGGTGCGATGGGCGCGCAACCTTGCTGATCGTGGGGCGGTTGTTTGCTAGCAATATTGAATACGACGCAGCGTTCAGTGCTGCTCACATGCTCCGCTGTCGTCCCTGCGAAAGCCGGCACCCATAACCCCAGGGAGCGGTTTGGGGCAGGCCGATCGTTTGACACCCACCACATCATATCCGCCGCGGAGTATGGGTTCCGGATCGGCGCCGCGTCGCGCTGACGCGCGCCGTGGCTTGTCCGGGACGACAACGGAGATCGGAGCGCGTGCGGAGCATCTCGAAGACGTGCGTTTGCATTCCCGCGGCATGATCAGCCCGAGTTCTGCGGCCTGTTTACCCTCTGCAAAACGAGAGGGTGCAGGGAATGCCGGGTGAAGGCCTCACCCATGGCCCGCCTGCGAAAAAAATGCAGGCGGCAGGTACCACAGGCAAAG
>NZ_JAUHID010000016.1:0-143614 GCF_032377735.1 Bradyrhizobium sp. SZCCHNRI3043 | reverse complement strand
AGCTTGCCTGTCAGGAATCAACCCGGTCTGAATTGTCAGGACTCAGCCCGGTTCATACCTGGCCCCCCCCACCCCCAACCCCTCCCCGCAAGGGGGAGGGGAGCGGACCGCCGTTGTGGGAAGAGGACGCGCCAAAACCACCCACCCGCGTCGCTTTACCGGTTCTTAGCCATCCCCCCTTACCTTGCGCCCGCGGCGCCGGTTGCGCGCCGCGCATGAATGGAGGTTGCGATGGCAGAGCGGATGAAGGGCGAACGCGTCGTCTTCGAGCGCGGCATCCCGGCTTTCATGATGGGCATCGACGGCACCTGGCGGCGCAACTGCACCATTGAGGACGTCTCGGAGACCGGGGCGAAGCTGACGGTCGAGGGCTCGGTCGAAGGCCTGCACCTGAAGGAGTTCTTCCTGCTGTTGTCGTCGACCGGCTTGGCCTACCGGCGCTGCGAGCTGGCCTGGGTCAATGGCGACCAGATCGGCGTCACCTTCCTGAAGCAGGGCAAGAAGAAGACCAACAAGCGCGCCACAGCGGAGGCCTGACGGCGTACCGGGAGACACCTGCGGCATCTTGCATCGGGACGACGGCGCCGCCGTCGCACATTCGTCATCGCGCCGGGCTATCGCAACCGACCGAGACGATAGATGTTTTTGCGTGGTATGATTCGTGCGTACCACCTTTGATCGAGATTGCCTGAGATGCCCGTCAAGCCGCACAAAGCCATGGTCCTCGCCGCAGGTCTCGGATTGCGCATGCGCCCACTGACGGAGACGATGCCCAAACCGCTGGTGCGCGTCGCCGGCCGCCCGCTGCTCGACCATGTGCTCGACCGCCTCGCCGAAGCCGGGGTCACCGAAGCCGTCGTCAATGTCCACTATCTCGCCGACCAGATCATCGCGCACACGGCCGCGCGCAGCACGCCCCGCGTGATCATCTCCGACGAGCGCGACCAGGTGCTCGGCACCGGCGGCGGCGTCGTCAAGGCACTGCCGCTGCTCGGCCACGAGCCGTTCTTCCACGTCAACTCCGACACGATGTGGATCGAGGGCGTGCGCCAGAACCTCTCGCGTCTCGCCGACGCGTTCGATCCCGAACGCATGGACATCATGCTGCTGATGGCGCCGACCGCGACCTCGATCGGCTATGCGGGTCAAGGCGACTACGCCATGCTCGCCGACGGTACCTTGCGCAAGCGCCGGGAGCATCAGGTGGTGCCGTTCGTCTATGCGGGAGCGGCCATCATCTCGCCCGCGATCTTCGATGGCGCGCCGTCGGGCGAGTTCTCGCTGACGAAGATGTTCGACAAGGCGAACGAGCAGGACCGCCTGTTCGGCCTCCGCCTCGAAGGCGTGTGGATGCATGTCGGCACGCCGGCCGCGGTGACGGAAGCGGAAGAGGCTCTGATGGAGAGTGCGGCGTAGCGGACTGCCCGACGGGCGAATCAAGTCGGCGCATTGCGCGATTTGCTCCGCCTCGTCGGCGCCGACCCTGCGCTGGCATCGCTCAAATTATCTGCGTCGAGAAACTATTTTCGTCCGCACATTCAACCCGATCCCGCTCGTCGCATTCGACGCGCACAAAATTCTTCTTTCGCTTTTACAGAATTCGTGTTCTCTCATGCGCATCCCGCCTCGTTGCGAGGGGCGTATCGCGGTCGTCACGAACGTTGAGCGCGGGATGCGATGGCCTGTCAGAACCGCAGCGCGCTCATGCGCGCCGACGAACGGTTTTGGCAGGACGGCGAAATCGTAAGGTCCCGGCATCCCGATGCTGATGCCAAGCTCGCGCCGCTGCTGACGCCGCGCGCGGGCGACGGTGGCTACAAGCCGGCACACCGAGGAGAGGACGTATAAGCCGTCAACCCATCGCGCAGGGAAGGCCGGGTCGTTCCGGCTGAACCTGTGGTTCCTGCCCCGTGCACTCTTTCACGCACGGGGGCCACGGGCCTCAGCCGAGGCCCGGCCTTCCCTGCGCCCTTGCTTCGGATGAGGGCGAACGATTTGCATCACTCGGGCGCGACGGCGTCGCGGGAATGAGGACGCATGAGGCGCGGTCGGTGGCCTGCCTAAGATGGCGAATCGGGCGAAACTGCTTCCTCATATTCAGTGTCGTCCCAGCCAAGCCCTGGCATCGCGCAGCGAGGCCAGGGCGCAGAGCCGGGACCCATATCCACAGGGGGGCGTGTTGCGTAGGCTAGCCATGACCATCGCGCCACAAACATCAGCCTGGGGCTATGGGTCCCGGCTCGGCGCCTCTGACAGCGCTGACGCGCTGTCAGAGGCTTGCCCGGGACGACGGCGAATATGCGGAGGTCGCGTACTCACCTCACTTCATCCGAGTGGCGAACGTCATCCCGGACCGCCGCTTCACGCCGCGAACTGCCCCACCCGCAAGTTCTAGGCAGCCGAGCGCAGCCGCACCTATCAACACCCATCCACACCCCCGATATGACCTGCGGCCGATCGCTCCCTATATAGACGCCTCGAGCAACCCGAATCGCAGGCCATGCGCGTCTTCACCGTTCCCATCTCGGCACCGTTCCTGCGCAGCGTGATCGCCGCGCTGGTCGATGGCCGGCTGGTCGACGGCTTCGAGGCGCGCAGCGATCCCGCCCGGCTCGCGACCGCGACGCTGTATCTGCCGACACGGCGCTCCCTGCGGGTGGCGCGCGAGATGTTCCTCGACGAGCTGAAGACCGATGCCGCGGTGCTGCCGCGGCTCGTCGCGCTCGGCGACATCGACGAGGACGAGCTCGCCTTCGCGGAGGATCGCGACGCGTTCCTCGGGCCGGCGCCGCTGGAGATTCCGGAACGGCTCGACGACCTGCAGCGCCGGCTCACCTTGGCGCGGCTGGTCGCGGCCTGGGCCAAGACGCCGGTGTCGGCGCCGCTGGTGATCGGCGGCCCGGCCTCGACGCTGGCCCTGGCCGGCGACCTGGCGCGGCTGATCGACGACATGGTGACGCGCGGCGTGTCCTGGGATGCGCTCGACGCGCTGGTGCCGGATCAGCTCGACAAATACTGGCAGTATTCGCTCGAGTTCCTGCGCATCGCGCGGACCGCGTGGCCTGCCTATCTGCAGGAGATCGAGCGCATCGAGCCGGCGGCGCGGCGCGATCTGCTGATCGCGGCCGAAGCGGCGCGGCTGTCGGCACATCCCGATGGTCCCGTCATTGCCGCAGGCTCCACCGGCTCGATGCCGGCCACGGCAAAATTCCTGCTCGCCGTCGCCAAGCTGCCGCATGGCGCGGTGGTGCTGCCTGGGCTCGACACCGATCTCGACGAAGCCGCGTGGAGTTCGATCGGCGGCAGCAAAGATCGCGGCGGCCGCGTGCTGACGCCACCTGCCGTCAACCATCCGCAATATGCGATGCACCTGCTGCTCAAACGCTTCGGCCTGGAGCGGCGCGACGTGGTCCGTCTCGCCCCAACCGGCCGTGGCGGCCGCGAGGTGCTGATCTCAGAAGCGATGCGGCCGTCGGAAGCGACGGCGATGTGGCACGAGCGGCTGCGCCAGTTCGACATCGCCGCCAACATCGCCGAAGCAATGGACAATCTCGCTGTCGTCGCGGCCCCCAATCCGGAGATGGAGGCGCTGGCGATTGCGATCGCGATGCGCGAGGCGCGGCATCTCGGCAAGTCGGCCGCGCTGGTGACGCCGGACCGCGCGCTGGCGCGCCGCGTGATGGCGGCGCTGACGCGCTGGCATCTGACCTTCGACGATTCCGGCGGCGATGCGCTGTTGGAGACGCCGGCCGGCATCTTCGCGCGCCTCGCCGCCGAAGCCGCCGCGCGCGGACTGGAGCCGCCGACCTTGCTGGCGCTGCTCAAGCATCCGCTGTGCCGGCTCGGCCGCGCCGCGAATGGCTGGAGAGGGGCCATCGAGACGCTGGAGCTCGCCATGCTCCGCGGCACCCGGCCGCAAGCGGGCACGAGCGGGCTCGCGCGCGACTTCGCGCGCTTCCGCGACGAGCACACCAAGCTGCACCAGGGCGAAGCATCATCGCTGCACAAGGCCGAGCCGCGCGCGCGTCTCAGTCCCGAGCAGCTCGACCGCGCCGGCGCGCTGATCGCGCAATTGCAGACGGCCCTGGCGCCGCTCGAAAACCTCGCCTCGCCGCGCCCGCAGGATTTCGCCGAGCTCGCCGCGCGGCATCGCGAGGTGCTGATCGCGCTGTCGACCGACGATGTCGGTCTCAGCACCGCCTTCACCGATCGCGACGGCGCCGCGCTGGCGCGCTGCTTCGACGACCTGCTCGCGTCCGGCGAGCGCTGCGGCCTGATGGCGCCGCTGTCGGACTATCCGGATCTGTTCCATACCGCCTTCTCCGATCGCGCGGTGCGCCGCCCCGAGCGCCACGGTGCGCAATTGCAGATCTATGGTCCGCTCGAAGCGCGGTTGATGCAGGCCGATCGCATGATCATCGGCGGCTTGATCGAGGGCGTGTGGCCACCGGCGCCGCGCATCGATCCCTGGCTCAGCCGCCCGATGCGGCATCAGCTCGGCCTCGATCTGCCCGAGCGCCGCATCGGCCTGTCGGCGCACGACTTCGCCCAACTGCTCGGCGCGCCCGAGGTGATCCTGACGCACGCCGCCAAGTCCGGCGGCGCGCCGGCCGTGGCCTCGCGCTTCCTGCACCGTCTCGAAGCCGTCGCCGGCGCCGAGCGCTGGAAGGCGGCGACCGCGCGCGGCGAGACTTACGTCCGCTATGCCGAGGTGCTCGACCAGCCGGCCGCGGTGAAGCCGGTCGAACAGCCGGCGCCGAAGCCGCCGCTGGCAGCACGGCCGCTGCGCATGTCGGTGACCGCCATCGAGGACTGGCTGCGCGATCCCTACACCATCTTCGCGCGCTACATCCTGCGGCTCGATCCGCTCGATCCTGTCGACATGCCACTGTCGGCGGCCGATCGCGGCTCGGCGATTCACGAAGCGATCGGCGAATTCACGCAGACTTATGCTGATGCCCTGCCGCTGCATCCGGCGCATGCGCTGCGCGTCATCGGCGAGAAACACTTTGCGCCGCTGATGGAGCGGCCCGAGGCGCGGGCATTGTGGTGGCCGCGTTTCCAGCGCATCGCCGGCTGGTTCGCGGCGTGGGAGACCGCGCGGCGCGCGCAGATCGGCGCCATCACCGCGGAGATCCGCGGCGAGATCGGCATTCCCTTGGATCAGGGCCGCACCTTCATCCTGTCGGCGCGCGCCGACCGCATCGAACAGCGTGCCGAGGGCACCTACGCCATTCTCGACTACAAGACTGGCCAGCCGCCGACGGCCAAGCAGGTGCGCATGGGGCTGTCGCCGCAGCTCACACTCGAAGCCGCGATCCTGCGCGAAGGCGGCTTCGAGGGCATCCCGACCGGCAGCATGATCAGTCAGCTCGTTTATGTCAGGCTGTCCGGCAACAATCCGCCAGGCGAAGAGCGCATCCTCGAGCTGAAGATCAACAAGAGCGACACGCCGCAGCACCCGGACCAGGCCGCGCAGGAGGCGCGCGCCAAGCTCGAAGCACTGATCCGCAGCTTCGAGGATGTCAATCAAGGCTACACCTCACTGAACCTGTCGATGTGGGCGAACCGCTACGGCAGCTATGACGACCTCGCCCGCATCAAGGAATGGTCGGCGGCCGGCGGACTGGGAGTCGAAGAATGGTGAAGGCGCCCCGCCCCATTCCGCAGGCCGTGCGCGACGCGCAGACGCGCGCGTCGAATCCGGCGGCGTCGGCCTTCGTGTCGGCGAATGCCGGCTCGGGCAAGACGCATGTGCTGGTGCAGCGCGTGATCCGACTGCTGCTCGACGGCGTGCCGCCGGAGAAGATCCTCTGCATCACCTTCACCAAGGCCGCCGCCGCCAACATGGCCGAGCGCGTGTTCTCGACGCTCGGCCATTGGGTGACGCTCGACGACGACGCGCTCGACAGCGCGATCCAATCCACCGGCATCCCAAACCCCGACAAGAAGCTGCGGGCTTCGGCGCGAAAGCTGTTCGCCAGCGCGCTGGAGACGCCGGGCGGGCTGAAGGTGCAGACCATTCACGCGCTGTGCACGCGGCTGCTGCAACAGTTCCCGTTCGAAGCCAACGTGCCGGCGCGGTTCTCGGTGCTCGACGAGCGCGACCAGACCGAGATGATGGAGCGCGCCAATCTCAAGGTGCTGCTCGACGCCGCGCGGGCGCCCGACAGCGCGGTCGGCCGCGCGCTGCAGGTGGCGATGGCCAATGCGGCGGACTCGACCTTCAAGGAGGTCGTGCGCGACGCCTGTCTCAGCCGCGATCACTTCATGGCCTGGACCGATGGCGCGGGGCGCGTCGAGGTCGCGGCGCAACAGCTCGGCGAGGTGCTCGGCATCAGCGCCGACGAGACGCTGGAAGCCATCGAGCGCGACATTGTCGACGGCCCCAATCTGCCACTGAGGGACTGGACCGACATCGCCGGCCGGCTCGACGGCGGCGCCAAGACCGATCAGAAGCAGGCCGAGCAGTTGCGCGCGGCGCTGGCGTTCTCGGGCGCCGATCAGGTCGATGAATATCTCCGCGTATTCCTGACCGAGGACAAGGAGCCGCGGAAGTCCCTGCTCACCAAGAAGTTCGCCGACGCCAATCCCGGCATCGCCGGCCTGTTCGAATCGGAAGCGCGCCGGCTCGACCGCCTGATCGAGAAGCGCCGCGCCGCTGTCGTGCGCGACCGCACCGAGGCGCTGCTGCAGATCGCCACCGCGGCGGCTGCGAACTATCGCCGCGAGAAGGAGGAACGCGGCCTGCTCGACTATGACGACCTGATCGACAAGACCCTGGCAATGCTCAACCGAGTCTCCGCCGGCTGGGTGCACTACAAGCTCGACCGCGGCGTCGATCACGTGCTGATCGACGAGGCGCAGGACACGAGCCCACGGCAATGGGACATTGTCGCCCACATCATCGAAGAGTTCACCGCCGGCGCCGGGGCGCGCGACGGACTCACGCGCACGATCTTCGCGGTGGGCGACGAGAAGCAGTCGATCTTCTCGTTCCAGGGCGCCGACCCGCACGAGTTCGATGCGCGCCGGCGACAGTTGCAGAAGCGCTTCACCGACGCCGGGCTGTTGTTCGACCCGGTGTCCTTCACCTATTCGTTCCGCTCCGGGCCGACGGTGCTGCACGCGGTCGACCACGTGTTCCGCGAGCGCGACGTCTACAGCAGCATTCACTCGCCTGACATCGGCCATCCCATCCACAACGCGCTGACCGATGCCGGACCGAGCATGGTCGAGCTATGGAGCCTGTGCGAGCGCGACGACCGCAAGGAGATCGAGGGCTGGCGTGCGCCGTTCGACGGCGTCTCCGTCACCAGCCCCGAGGTCAAGCTTTCCAGGCGCATCCAGGCCGAGATCAAGCGGCTGATTTCGACGGGCACGATGACCGGCCATGACGGCGCGCGACGGCGGCTGAGCTATGGCGACATGCTGATCCTGGTGCGCCGTCGCGGCAACGCGTTCGACGCGGTGATCCAGGCGCTGAAGCATGCCGGCATCCCCGTCGCGGGCGCCGACCGGCTGAAGCTCACCGAGCACATCGCGATCATCGACCTGATGAACCTCGCCGACGCGCTGCTGCTGCCGCAGGACGATCTGGCGCTGGCGACCGCGCTGAAGAGCCCGCTGTTCGGGCTCGACGACGACGATCTGTTCAAGCTGGCGTGGCAGCGTCGCGGCTCGCTACGCGACGCACTCACGGCGCACGCCGCTGACGACGCGCGGCTGCAGGCGGTCGTACGGCGCTTGCAACAATGTGAGCGCCGCGCCGCGGAGGACACGCCGTTCGCCTTCTATGCCTGGCTGCTCGGCGGCGATGGCGGCCGGCGGCGCATCCTGGCGCGGCTCGGCCATGAGGCCAATGACGCCCTCGACGAGTTCCTCGAGCTGGCGCTGTCCTACGAGCGCAAGGCGCCGGCTTCGCTGCAGGGATTCATCGCCTGGCTGCGTGCCGCCGACACCGAGGTGAAGCGCGACATGGAGATCTCGCGCGACGAAGTGCGGGTGATGACCGTGCACGGTGCCAAGGGCCTCGAGGCGTCCGTCGTCTTCCTGGTCGACACCACCTCGTCGCCGGCGGATTCGCAGCGGCTGCGACTGATCCACGTGCCGCATGGCGAGCAGGAGATCGTGGTCTGGGCCGGCCGCAAGGCCGACGATCCGCAGCCCGTCGCGGCGGCACGCGTGGCAATGCTCAAGGAGACCGAGGACGAATATCGCCGGCTGCTCTATGTCGCGATGACACGCGCCGCGGATCGGCTGGTCATCGGCGGCTGCATGCCGGGCAACATGAACAATGTCCGCGGCGGCAGCTGGTACGACTTGATGGCCCGCGGGCTCGATGCCGCGGAGCTGCAGGTCGAGGTGATCGAAACCGAAGACGGACCGGTCAAGCGCTATGCGCGGGCCGAGGACATCGCGGAAACCGCTGCTGACGAAACGCGGCGCATGGTGGAGACGGCCGTCGAGCTGCCGGCGTGGCTGCGTACGGCGGCGGCGGAGGCGCCCGGTGAGGTCGCCGTGCTCAGGCCGTCCGATCCATCCGCCGACGAGCGGCCGGTGCGCACGGGCGAATCGCTGGCGGCGCGCAGTCTTGCGATGCAGCGCGGCACGCTGGTGCATCGCCTGCTGCAGTCGCTGCCCGACGTGCTGCCGGAGCGGCGCCGCGACGCCGCGCTGCGATATTTGATTCGCAATGCCGCCGACTGGCCGGACGACGAGCGTGCGGGTCTCGCGGAACGCGTGCTCGCCGTCATCGAAGACCCGCGCTTTGCCGCGGTGTTCGCGGCCGGGAGCCGGGCGGAAGTCTCGATCGTGGGCCGCCTCGCACTGGCCGGCCAGGCGCCGGCGCTGGTCTCCGGCCAGATCGACCGACTGGTGGTGACCGAGGCCGAGGTGCTGATCGTCGACTTCAAGACCAACCAGCAGCCGCCCGCGGAGCTGGCCGACGTGCCCCCGGCCTATGTCCGGCAGCTTGCGCTGTACCGCGCCGTGCTTGGCCAATTGTACCCCGGGCGCGCCGTCCGGGCCGCCCTGCTCTGGACCGAAGCCGCTGAATTCATGGAGCTTCCGGCCTCCGCGCTGGACGCCATGCTGCCATCCGATCCCGACTGAGTGAGCCCGCTTGACCCGGCATCACGCCATTCCTACTTTGACACCCACGCTGAGGCGGCGCGTCCGCGCCGCTCCCTCCAACCGAACGAGGTAATCCCATGGCCGTTGGCAAGGTTTCCGACGCCGATTTCGAAAGCGAAGTGCTCAAGGCCGACGGCCCGGTCGTGGTCGACTTCTGGGCCGAGTGGTGCGGCCCGTGCCGCATGATCGCCCCGGCCCTCGACGAGATCTCGAGCGCGATGGGCGACAAGGTCAAGATCGTGAAGCTGAACGTCGACGAGAGCCCGAAGACGGCCTCGAAGTACGGCGTGATGTCGATCCCGACCCTGATGGTGTTCAAGGGCGGCGAGATGGCCTCGCGCCAGGTCGGCGCCGCGCCGAAGGCGAAGCTGCAGCAGTGGATCTCGTCGGCGGTGTGACGCGTCGAGAACCACGATTTTTGTCGAGCGGCCGGCGGAATCGCCGGCCGTTCGCGTTGAGGGGTGTGAGTCAGCGTTTTCGGATGTCGCCATGCCCGCCCGCGCCCATCGCTCGCCCTCCCGCAAATCCGGCCTGCTGGCCATGGAGGCGCGCTCGGTGGATGCAATCCCGCGCGGCGAGGACTGGCAATACGAGCCGAAATGGGACGGCTTCCGTTGCCTGCTGACGCGCGACGGCGCAACGGTGACGATGCAGTCGAAGGCCGGCGAGGACCTCACGCGCTACTTCCCCGAGGTCGTCGCTGCGGCGCGCGAGCTGAAGGCGACCAGCTTCACACTCGACGGCGAGCTGGTGGTGCCACAGGGCAAGAGCTTCGCGTTCGACGCGCTGCTGCAGCGGATTCATCCCGCCGCGAGCCGGGTGAAGAAGCTCTCAATCGAGACGCCGGCGCTGTTCCTCGCCTTCGACCTGCTGGCGACCGCGAAGGACAAGGAGCTGATGACACAGACGCTGCAGGAACGGCGACCGGTGCTGGAAGCGTTCGCGAAGGCGAACTTCGCCGGACATCCGAGTTTCCGGCTGTCGCCGGCGACGAGGCGCTTCGCGACCGCGCAAAGCTGGCTGGCGCAGTCCGGCGGCGGCTCGGATGGCGTGATCGCCAAGCGCGTCGACCTGCCCTACCAGGCCGGCAACCGCGAGGGCATGCAGAAGATCAAGCGCTACCGCTCAGCCGACTGCGTGATCGGCGGCTTCCGTTACGCCACCAACAAGGGCGCCAACGGGCGCAAGCTGGTCGGCTCGCTGCTGCTCGGGCTCTACGACGATGACGGCCTGCTGCACCACGTCGGCTTCACCTCCGCGCTCAAGAAGGAGGAGAAGCCCGCGCTGACCGACAAGCTCGAGCCGCTGATCTCGCCGCCCGGCTTCACCGGCAATACGCCGGGCGGGCCGAGCCGGTGGTCGACCGAGCGCTCGGCGGAATGGTGTCCGCTGAAGCCGAAGCTGGTGATTGAGGTCTGCTACGACCATTTCTCCGGCGAGCGCTTTCGCCACGGCACCTCGATCCTGCGCTGGCGCCCCGACAAGTCGCCGCGGCAGTGCACCTTCGAGCAGCTCAGGCAGAAGGTTGCTGATCCCTTGAAGCTGCTCGCGTGAGGTCAGCGGATCCAGCCGGTCGCGAGCGCAGCGGCAAACTCGCCGTCACCATTGGCGCGCGCGAGCGCGGCCATGGCCTGGTGATCATAGGGCACGTGGCGGAAGGTCACGCTCCAGCCGGCCGACCGCTGCTCCAGGATCGCGTAGCGCGCATCGGGCGTGCCCGCTTCGACGACATGCGGATGCGGCACGTCGTAGGAATAGCCGGGACTGCCGACGCTGCCGGGATTGACGATCAGCCGCCCGTCGCGCAGGCGCACCGCGCGGGCCGTGTGCGTATGGCCGCACAGGATCAGCGGCTGCGAGATATCAGCGGCAAGTTTCTCGATCGCATCGAGCGGCGCGCAAGTGATCGCACCGTCCTGAGCGACGCTCTCGAGCCAGTAGACGTTATCGTCATCGGGCGTCGCGTGACAAAGGAAGGCCTGGTCCCGATAGACGGCCGTTGCCGGGATCGCGCGCAGCCAGTCGAGATGATCAGCTTCGAGCTGGGCGTAGGCGGGTCGCTCCCAAGCTCCCATCTTCTCCGGCGGCCGATCGATCAGCCAGCGATCATGATTGCCGCGCACATGCATCGCGTCGAGCGGCATCAGCAAGTCCATTGTCTTGCGCGCGTCGAGCGGACCACTGGCCATGTCGCCGAGGTTGACGATATCAGTCACGCCTTGCGCCCGGATGTCGGCCAGCACGGCTTCGAGCGCGAGATGGTTGCCGTGGACGTCTGCGATCGCGGCAAAGCGCATGCGCTATTCCCCTCAGGTCGGCGGCGTGCCGTTGAGGTCGAGCACGTGCCCTGCGAGATAGAGCGACCCCGTGATCAGGATACGCGGCGGGACCTCATAGGCAAGCCGCGCGATGCTGGCGAGCGCGGACGCGACGCCATCGGCGATCTCGACGCGCATGCCGAGCGTGCGCGCGGCGGCGGCCAGATCAGCCGGCGCCATCGCCTTGCTCTCATTGGGTATCGGCACGACGATGATGTGCCGCGTCAGGCCCGCGAAATTGGCGAGGAACGCCGCCGCATCCTTGTTGCCCATCATCCCGACGATCACGACGAGCTGCCGCGACACGCGTTCCTCGAGGTCGCCGATCGCCGCCGCAACGACGCGGCCGCCGTCCGCGTTGTGGCCGCCATCGAGCCAGATCTCCGCGCCCTGCGGGGCGATGGCGGTGAGCGCACCGCTCGACAGCCGCTGCATGCGCGCCGGCCATTCAGCGCCGACGATGCCGTCCTCGAACGCCTTGGTGGTGAGCTTGAACTGATCGACCGCGCGCAAGGTCGCGATCGCGAGGCCCGCATTGTCGAACTGATGCCGGCCGAACAGTTTTGGCGCCGGAAGATCAAGAAGACCACGGTCGTCCTGATAGACGAGCCGGTTGCGCTCGACACTGACGTGCCAGCTCTCGCCGGCGGCAAACAACGGCGCGCGCTGGCGCCTGGCCTCACGCTCGATCACGGCCATGGCATCGGGCTCCTGCGCGGCCGAGATCACCGGACAGCCGCGCTTGATGATGGCGGCCTTCTCGGCCGCGATCAGCGCGCGGGTGTCGCCGAGAAATTCCATGTGGTCCATGCCGATCGGGGTCAGCACCGACGCTGCGACCTGCTCGAGCACATTGGTGGAATCGAGCCGGCCGCCGAGGCCGACCTCGAGCAGCACGACATCGGCCGGATGCTTCGCGAACAGCACGAGCGCCGCGACGGTCTTGACCTCGAAGAAGGTGATCGGCGCGCCCGCATTGACACGCTCGCATTCCAGCAGCGCGGAGATCAGCTCCTCGTCGTCGACGAGGACGCCGCCGCCGACCTTGCCGAGCCGATAGCTCTCGTTGATGCGCACCAGCCAGGGCGAGGTGAAGACGTGGACGCGCAGGCCCGCCGCTTCGAGCATGGCACGGAGATAGGCGACAGTGGAGCCCTTGCCGTTGGTGCCGGCGACGTGGATCACCGGCGGCAGCTTGCGCTCGGGATGACCGAGCTGGCCGAGCAGCCGGTGCATGCGTTCGAGCCCGAGCGAAATCTTGCTCGGATGCAGCACGGACAGCCGCGCGATCAACTCGTCGAGCGAGGGCGGTGACTTGGCGAGATCGTTCACGCGGTCGGCGCGACCGCCGGCGCATCCGCCGCCTCAACGGCCTTCGCGGGCGGCGGCAGCTGCGGCGCGGGCTTGGCGTGTTCGACAGCCGGCGCCTTGGTCAGCAGGCGACACAGCCGCGCCAGGGTCGGGCGCAGGTCATGACGATGCACGACCATGTCGACCATGCCGTGGTCGAGGAGGTATTCAGCGCGCTGGAAACCTTCGGGCAGCTTCTCGCGAATGGTCTGCTCGATCACCCGGGCGCCGGCGAACCCGATCAGCGCGCCGGGCTCGGCGATGTGGACGTCGCCGAGCATCGCGTAGGACGCGGTGACGCCGCCGGTGGTCGGATTGGTCTGCACGACGATGTAGGGCAGCTTGGCCTCGCGCAGCATCTGCACGGCCACGGTCGTGCGCGGCATCTGCATCAAGGACAGGATGCCTTCCTGCATGCGCGCGCCACCGGAGGCCGCGAACACGATGAACGGCGACTTCTTCTCGACCGCGAGCTCGAGGCCACGCACGATCGCTTCGCCCGCGGCCATGCCGAGCGAGCCGCCCATGAAATCGAAATCCTGCACGGCGATGACAACGCCCATGCCTTCGAGCTTGCCGAAGCCGACCTTGACCGCATCGTTCATGCCGGTCCGCGCCCGGGCATCCTTGATGCGGTCGGCATAGCGGCGCTCGTCACGGAATTTCAGCGGATCGGGCGTCACCTCGGGCAGGGCGACGTCGAACCAGGTCTCGTTGTCGAACATCGACTTCAGCCGCGCCACCGCGCCCATGCGCATGTGGTAGTTGGAGCCGGGAATGACGAACTGGTTGGCCTCGACATCCTTGTAGAACACGAGCTGTCCGGAATCCGGGCACTTGATCCAGAGGTTCTCCGGCGTCTCGCGGCGCAGGATGTTGCGGATCTTCGGCCGGACCACGTTGGTAAGCCAGTTCATGTGTCGCTCCGTGTTGCGGTCGCCCGGATATATGGCGGGACGACGGGGTCACGGCAAGACGGCCGCGACGCCCGGTCGAATAGTGGTTGACGGCCTATTCCGCGGCCTGTTGCGCCCTGTGCACGCCCCTTGCCAGCGCAGCGGCCAGATCGGCGACGGCGCTCACCGTCTTGGCGGTCGCGCGTCCCTCGGCATCGAGGCTGGCGCGGAGCGCGTCGACCAGGGCGGTGCCGACCACGGCGCCGTCGGCATTGGCGGCGATGGCGCGGGCGGTCTCCGGTGTCCGGATGCCGAAGCCGACGCAGACAGGCAGCGCCGTATGCCGCTTGATCCGGGCCACGGCGGCTCCAACAGCGGACGAATCCGCCGCCGCCGCGCCGGTAATGCCGGTGATCGAGACGTAGTAGACGAAGCCGGAGGTGTTCGCGAGCACGGCCGGCAGCCGCTTGTCATCGGTCGTCGGCGTCGCCAGCCGGATGAAATTCAGCCCGGCCTTCAGGGCGGGAATGCACAGCTCGCTGTCTTCCTCCGGCGGCAGGTCGACGATGATCAGGCCGTCGACGCCGGCGCTCTTCGCATCATCGAGGAACTTGTCGACGCCGTAGATGTAGATCGGGTTGTAGTAGCCCATCAGCACGATCGGCGTGTCAGCATCGCTCTCGCGGAAGCTGCGCACCAGTTGCAGCGTCTTCCTCAGGGTCATCCCCGCCTTGAGCGCGCGCAGACCCGCCGCCTGGATCGACGGACCATCGGCCATCGGATCGGTGAACGGCATGCCGATCTCGATGATATCGGCGCCCGCCTGCGGCAGCGCCTTGACGATGGCGAGCGATGTCTCGGGATCGGGATCACCACCCATGACGAAGGTGACGAACGCCGAGCGGCCTTCCTGCTTCAACTGCGCGAAGCGCGCATCCATCCGTCTGGTCACGATGCCTTCGCCCTTCCTCGCAGGATATCGCCGACCTGCGGCACGTCCTTGTCGCCGCGGCCGGACATGTTGACCACCATCAAGTGGTCTTTCGGCTTCTTCGGCGCGAGGTCCATGACCTTGGCGATCGCGTGCGCCGGCTCCAGCGCGGGAATGATGCCCTCGAGCCGCGACAGCAGCTGGAACGCCGCAAGCGCCTCCTCGTCGGTCGCCGACAAATAGTTCACGCGGCCGACGTCGTGCAGCCAGGAATGCTCTGGCCCGATGCCGGGGTAATCGAGACCGGCCGAGATCGAATGCGCCTCCTCGATCTGCCCGTCCTCGTCCATCAGCAGATAGGTGCGGTTGCCGTGCAGCACACCGGGGCGGCCGCCGGCGATCGAGGCGGCGTGCAGATGCGTCAGGCCATGGCCCGCCGCTTCGACGCCATAGATCTCGACCGAGGGATCATCGAGGAACGGATGGAACAGACCCATCGCATTGGAGCCGCCGCCGATGCAGGCAATCAGCGAGTCCGGCAGCCGGCCCTCGGCCTCCTGCATCTGCGTGCGCGTCTCGTTGCCGATCACCGACTGGAAATCGCGCACCATCATCGGATAGGGGTGCGGGCCGGCGACGGTACCGATGCAATAAAACGTGTCGTGGACGTTGGTGACCCAGTCACGCAGCGCCTCGTTCATCGCATCCTTCAGGGTCTTCGCACCGGACTGCACCGGCACCACTTTGGCGCCGAGCATCTCCATGCGGATCACGTTGGGCTGCTGCCGCTCGACGTCGACCGCGCCCATGTAGACGACGCAATCGAGACCGAAGCGCGCGCACAGCGTCGCCGTCGCCACGCCGTGCTGGCCGGCGCCGGTCTCGGCGATGATGCGCTTCTTGCCCATGCGGCGCGCGACCATGATCTGGCCGAGCACGTTGTTGACCTTGTGCGAGCCGGTGTGATTGAGCTCCTCGCGCTTGAAGTAGATCTTGGCGCCGCCGAGATGCTCGGTCAGGCGCTCTGCGTAATACAGCGGCGAGGGCCGGCCCACGTAGTTCTTCAGATAGCCGTTCATCTCGGCATGAAACGCGGGATCGGCCTTGGCCTCCGCATAGGCCTTTTCCAGATCGAGGATCAGCGGCATCAGGGTTTCGGCGACGAAGCGGCCGCCGAAAATGCCGAAGTGACCGCGGTCGTCCGGACCGCTGCGGTAGGAATTGGGAATGGCTGTCGTCATTGAACGCTCAACTCTTCAGCGGCCCGCGCCGCGCGAATGAAATCCCGGATCATGTCGCAATCCTTCACACCCGGCGCCCGCTCGACGCCCGATGACACGTCAACGCCGCCCGCGCGGGTGATCCGCACGGCCTCGGCGACGTTGTCGACGCTCAGGCCGCCAGAGACCATGAACGGGCGATCGAGCTTCAGGCCCTGTAGCAGACGCCAATCGAAGGTGGCACCGAGGCCGCCGGGGCGGGTCGCATCCTTGGGCGCCCGCGCATCGAACAGGATGCGATCGCACACATCGGCATAGCCCGCCAGCGGCGCGAGATCGGCGGCGGTCGCGACCGGGATGGCCTTCATGACGGGCAGGCCGAAGCGCTGCTTGAGGTCACGGATGCGCGCGACGCTTTCACGTCCGTGCAGCTGCAGGAGATCGGGGTGCAGGGTCTCGACGATGTTCTCGACAGTCGCGTCGTCGGCATCGACGGTCAGCGCCACCTTGAGCGCGCGGCCCCTGGCGTCACGACCCAGCTCACGCGCGGCCGTCAGACCGACATGGCGTGGGGACGGCGGAAAGAACACGAAGCCCACCATGTCGGCGCCCGCGTCGAGCGCCGCAGCGAGGGTGTCGGGCGTGGTCAGGCCGCAGATTTTGACGATCAGGGACATCGATGAACAACGCACGTCCGGGCGGAAAGGATCACCAGAAGCCGGCGGCTTCGAAGGCCGCCGAGCTTTGGCGCCTTCTACAACGCGGCGCCCTGCTTGTCTCGCCCATAAGGGGCGAAAAGCCGCGCCGGCGCAGCCGGAACCAGAGATTGCGCAGAGCCCTGATTTGCACGCGCCGCGGCGCTCAACTGCGCCACCTGCGCGCGGGCCGCTTCGGCATCGGCCTGATGGCGGCGCGCGGCCCGGCGCCAGCGGCGCTGGCCGATCCAGGTGGCACAGCCACCCGCGATCACGCCCAGGATCGCGACGGCGATGATCAAGGCGAACAGCGGGACCGACGCCGCAAGCGCCGGATCAGTCGCGTTGAAGGGATCAAACGATACGGTAACGAAATGCCGATTGGCGACCGCGAAGATGACGAACAGCACCAGCAGCGGAAGGACGACCACGACAGTGAAGAATTTTCGCATGCGCTCGCTCGTGTCAGTCAGGCCGGATTCGCCTCGAAATCAGCCGCAGACGATTAGCACGGCCGGCGCGAGATGCTTCAATCGTCGGCGTCGTCAGCCGCTGCGCCGGCGGGATTGTCCCGGTTCAGCCGCTCGCGCATTTCCTTGCCCGTCTTGAAGAACGGGACGCTTTTCTGGTCCACCGGCACATGAGCTCCGGTCCGTGGGTTGCGCCCGGCGCGGGCCGGCCGATGCTTGACCGAGAAGGCGCCGAAGCCGCGCAGCTCGACGCGGTCACCGCGGGCGAGCGCCGCGACGATCTCATCGAGGATCGCATTGACGATGTTCTCGACATCCCGCTGGTAGAGATGCGGGTTGTGCTCGGCGATACGCTGAACAAGCTCGGATTTGATCATCGAGAAAATGTACCCGGGGAGACAAGTCCCATTTCCGTGAAAATATGCTGGACTGTCAAGACGCTAAATCATTCATCGCGGCCATGAATCGGGTTGCGAGGCCCGGTACGGGGCCTCGCCGTGGCACACGCAAAACGGGAAGATCGCCCTGAGGATGGTCTTGGCGGGTTCAATTGCCCGGCGCGGGCGTCCAGAGCGCGAGCATGCCGTCGAGACCAATCCGATCGACCGCCTGGACCACGCCGGTGCGCTCGATCTGGCGGGCGATCCCGGAGAGGCCGACGGCATCGAGCGCGATCGAGGTCGCCGTTCGCAGGAAGGTCAGATCGCCGAACCGCGGCGTGAGCTTGTAGTCGCGCACCGGAAGGTCCTTCTTGACGTTCTTGTTGGCGACGAGCCACGCGACGGCGGCCTTCTCGTCGCCGAGCTCGTCGATGAGCTTCAGCTCGATCGCCTGCCTGCCGGTGAAGACGCGGCCGTCGGCCACCTTCTCCAACTGCTCATCGTTCATGGCGCGGCGGTCCTTCACCAGTCCGCGGAACCAGGCGTAGGAATCCTTGACCAGGGCGTCGAGCGCCGCGCGCGCTTCCGGGCTGGTCGGCTCATAGCCGTTGGGGGCGGCCTTCAGCGGCGAGGATTTGACCTCCTCGATCTTCACGCCGACCGTCTTCAACAGCTCACCGACATTCGGATACTGGAACAGCACGCCGATCGAGCCGACCAGCGAGCTCTGCTGCGCGACGATGTGATCGGCAGCGATCGCGCCGATATAGCCGCCGGAAGCCGCCAGGCCTTCCACGACGACGACCAGCGGCTTCTTCGCCTTCAGCCGCACCAGCGAGTCGTAGAGCTGCTCGGAGCCGGCGGTGGTGCCGCCCGGCGAATTGATGTGAACGATGACGGCTTCCGCCGAGGAGTTCTCCAGCCGCTCCAGCGCCGCGACGCGCTCATGGTCGCTGCGGATCAGGCCCTCGATATTGACGCGGGCGATCGAGCCAGAGGTCGAGAGCGCGGTGCGGCCGCGCGGCGACATCGCCAGACCGATGGCGGAAAGAGCCGCAATCGCAATCAGCACCGCGACGACGCGCCAGAACGTCAGCTTGCGGCGCAGCCTGCGGCGATCGACGATCACATCCGAATCAAGCGACATGGACAGCTCCTGGAAGTCTCGGCGCGTTTTGCATCCGCAGCCTGAATATCTCGTTATCCGATTACATCAATCGCGGCGCAATTTGAAGAAAGGAAGGCTTGCGGCGAAGCGGCCGGATGCCCGGTCCGCCCGGAACAGAGCGCGTATCTCTGCTTCGCTGGAACAAAAAAAGCCCCGGCTTTCGCCGGGGCTTTGATCTGATCACGCGAACCGAAGGCTTACTTCGAGTCGCGGTTCTTGAGCGCGGTGCCCAGGATGTCGCCCAGCGTGGCGCCCGAATCGGACGAGCCGTACTGCGCGATGGCTTCCTTCTCTTCCGCGACTTCCAACGCCTTGATCGACACCTGCACCTTGCGGGCCTTCTTGTCGAACTGGATCACGCGGGCATCGACCTTCTCACCGACGGCGAACCGCTCGGTGCGCTGGTCGTTGCGATCGCGCGCCAGCTCGGAGCGCTTGATGAAGGTGGTGAAGTCGGTGCCGGTGATCTTGACGTCGATGCCGCCGTCCTTGACGTCGAGCACTTCGCAGGTGACGACCGCGCCCTTCTTGACATCGCCCGGCTCGGCGAAGGGATCGCCTTCGAGCTGCTTGATGCCGAGCGAGATGCGCTCCTTCTCCACGTCGACGTCGAGCACCACGGCCTTGACCATGTCGCCCTTCTTGTAGTTGTCGATGACCTGCTCGCCGGGTTGCTTCCAGTCGAGATCCGACAGATGGACCATGCCGTCGACGTCGCCTTCGAGACCCAGGAACAGGCCGAACTCGGTCTTGTTCTTGACCTCGCCCTCGACCACCGAACCGGTCGGATGCTTCTCGACGAAGACCTCCCACGGATTGCGCATCGTCTGCTTGAGACCGAGCGAGATGCGGCGCTTGACGCTGTCGACCTCGAGCACCTGCACTTCGACCTCCTGCGAGGTCGACACGATCTTGCCGGGGTGCATGTTCTTCTTGGTCCACGACATCTCGGAGACGTGGATCAGGCCTTCGATGCCCGGCTCGAGCTCGACGAACGCGCCGTAGTCGGTGATGTTGGTAACGCGGCCGTGGAAGCGGGCCTGCAGCGGATACTTCGCCTCGATGCCCTGCCACGGATCGTCGAGCAGCTGCTTCATGCCCAGCGAGATGCGGTGCGTCTCGTGGTTGATCTTGATGATCTTGACCTTCACCGTCTGACCGATGCTGAGCACCTCGGTCGGATGGTTGACGCGGCGCCACGCGATGTCGGTGACGTGCAGCAGGCCGTCGATGCCGCCGAGGTCAACGAACGCACCGTAATCGGTGATGTTCTTGACGACGCCGTCGATGACCTGACCCTCTTCGAGGTTCTGCACCAGCTCCTGGCGCTGCTCGGCGCGGGTCTCTTCCAGCACGGTGCGGCGCGACACGACGATGTTGCCGCGGCGGCGGTCCATCTTGAGGATCTGGAACGGCTGCGAGTTGTTCATCAGCGGCGCGACGTCGCGGATCGGACGGATGTCGACCTGCGAGCGCGGCAGGAAGGCCACGGCGCCGTCCAGGTCGACGGTGAAGCCGCCCTTGACCTGGTTGAAGATGACGCCGTTGACCTTTTCGTTGTTCTGGAACGCCTTCTCGAGCTTGCCCCAGCTCTCTTCGCGGCGGGCCTTGTCGCGCGACAGCACCGCTTCGCCGAGCGCGTTCTCGATGCGGTCGAGGAACACCTCGACCTCGTCGCCGACCTTCAATTCACTGTCACGGCCGGGCCCGGCGAATTCGCGCAGCGCCACGCGGCCTTCGGTCTTCAGGCCGACGTCGATGACGGCCATGTCCTTCTCGATCGCAACAACCTTGCCCTTGACGACGGAGCTTTCCTGCAGGTTGCCCTTGGTGAAGGACTCGTCCAGCATCGCGGCGAAATCATCGCGGCTGGGATTGTAGGAAGAAGCAGAGGTACTCGAAGCCATTTGTTCTCCAGATGCGGACATTCTCGCCAGCTTGGGTTGATCGGCGCATCGAATGGACAGTGCCTGGAGGTCCACAAATCCCCAGACGTCCGCGCGCCGCGCTATAAGCGCAAACGACGCGGGCCGGCAGTGCCTGCACATGCGATACGTATGAAGTGCGTCCGGATGATCGGACTCGATTGAACCGCAATCGAGCTATCGACGGTCAAGGGCGGGAGCGGGCATTCCTCCAATGACGCCGGCGGAAATCAAACCCGCTGACGGCCCGCTCGAACGGCCTCGACGATATCGATGGCGGCCCGGACGCCGCCTTCTATATCCAAATGGGAGTTGTCAAGCAAGTAAGCATCCGGGGCTTGTTTCAAAGGCGCGACGGCCCGGTTCTGGTCACGCTCGTCGCGCGCCAGGATGTCGGCCAGAATGGCCGCCTCGTCCGCCGGTTCCCCACGTGAAAGCGCCTCGAGGGTGCGACGATGCGCCCGGATGCGGGGATCGGCGACGACGTAGATCTTCACCTCGGCATCCGGGCAGATCACGGTTCCGATGTCGCGGCCGTCGAGCACGGCGCCGGGCGGCTGGCTCGCGAACTGACGCTGGAAAGCCACCAGCGCCTCGCGCACTTTCGGCAACGCCGAGACCACGGAGGCCGCGGACCCGACCTGGTGCGACCTGAGCGCCGGGTTGTCGAAGGTCGAGGGATCCAGGGCCATGGCGACGTCCGCCGCCCGCGTCTCGTCCTTGAGATCGATGCCGGCGGTCAGTAGCGCATGCGCGACCGCTCGGTAGATCACGCCCGTATCCAGGTGCCTGAGGCCGTAATGCGCCGCGAGACGCTTGGCCATGGTGCCCTTGCCCGAGGCAGCCGGGCCGTCGATGGCGATGATCATGCGAAATCCGCGCCCGCCTTGCACATCAGCGGGATGAAATCGGGGAAGCTGGTGGCGATGAAGGCGGTATCGTCGACGGTGACCGGCTTGTCGGAGGCCAGCCCCATGACCAGCGCGGACATCGCGATGCGGTGGTCCATGTGGGTCGCAACCAGCCCGCCGCCCGGCACATGGCCCCTGCCCTCGACGATCAGATCGTCGCCGGTGATCTCGACCTTGACGCCGTTGACACGCAGCATGGCCGCGGTGGCCTCGAGCCGGTCGGATTCCTTGACGCGCAGCTCATGCAGGCCGCGCATCACGGTCGTGCCCTCGGCATAGGCGGCGGCGACCGCCAGCACGAGATATTCGTCGATCATCGACGGCGCCCGCTCCGGCGGCACCACGACGCCGCGCAGCTTGGAGGCGCGCACGCGCAGGCGCGCCATCGGCTCGCCGGCATCGCCGCGGACGTCGTCCTCCTCGATCGAGGCCCCCATCTCGCGCAAGGTCGTGAACAGGCCAGTCCGCAGCGGATTGGTCATGACGTCGGACAGCACGAGATCCGAGCCGTCGACGATCAGCGCGGCGACCAGCGGGAACGCCGCCGACGACGGATCAGCCGGCACGATTACCGGCGCGCCTGTTAGCTCCGGCTGGCCAGTCAGCGCGATGCGGCGGCCGTGGGTGCCTTCCGGCGTGGTCACGATCTCGGCACCGAAATGCTTCAGCATCAGCTCGGTATGGTCGCGGCTCGCCTCCTGCTCGATCACCGTGGTGACGCCGGGCGCGGCGAGGCCGGCCAGCAGCACGGCCGACTTGATCTGGGCCGAGGCGACGGGGGTGCGGTATTCGATCGGGACCGGGTTGCTGGCCCCCTGCAGGGTCAACGGCAGCTTGCCGCCCTCGGCGATGGCGGTGACCTTGGCGCCCATCAGCACCAGCGGGTCGAGGATGCGCCGCATCGGGCGGCTGCGCAGCGAGGCATCACCGTCGAAAACGGCCGAGATCGGGCAGCCGGCGACGGCGCCCATCACCAGCCGGCAGCCGGTGCCGGAGTTGCCGAAATCGAGCGGCGCGCTCGGCTGGGCGAAGCCGCCGACCCCAACGCCACGGACGGTCCACGCGAAGTCGCCGGTGCGTTCGACCTTCGCACCCAGGGCCCGCATCGATTGGGCGGTGTTGAGGACGTCTTCGCCCTCGAGCAGGCCGGAAATTCGGGTCTCGCCGACCGACAATGCCCCCAGGATCAGCGCCCGGTGCGAGATCGACTTGTCGCCGGGCACGCGAATCGTGCCCGAGAGGGGCCCGGAGGCGCGTGATTCCAGGGAAGTCGGGGCGATTGACGTGCTCACGGCAGGATCCTCGTGTTTCGGACGCGGCAGGTATCACAGCCCCCGCCCTCCGTCACGAGCGGTGATTTTCCCGTTGACAGCGCTATTGACAGCGGCGCGGCAACTAGCCAAGTGAGACACCGCTTTTCAGACATTGCCAGGACGCCTGCACGTGGCCAAATCCGAGCTCGGAACCAAACGCATTTGCCCGACGACGGGCAAAAAGTTCTATGACCTCAACAAGAACCCGGTGATCTCGCCCTACACCGGCGAGGTCGTGCCGATCGCGCCGGTGGCTCCGACCCGCGCGATGCGCGGCGAGGCTGCGCGTGCCGCTGCGGCGGCCGACGTGGTCGAGCCCGCCGAGGCCGAGGAGTTGGTGTCGCTCGAGGAGGCCGATGCCGAGGAGAACACCGGCAAGGTCAAGGCCGTCGTGCCTGAGACCGAGGACGACATCGAGATCGACGAGACCCTCGACGACGACGAGGATGATGACTCGACCTTCATCGCCGACGAGGAAGAAGGCGACGAGGACGTGACCGACATCATCGGTGATGTCGGCGGCGACGAAGAATAATCGTCGAAGACACTTGAGATCAGCCGCGAACTGTGGTTCACGGTGCTCCCCGGCGGTCACCCAGACCGCCGGCTCGGTTCAGGGGCCATAGCTCAGCTGGGAGAGCGCTTGCATGGCATGCAAGAGGTCGGCGGTTCGATCCCGCCTGGCTCCACCAGCCTTCGCTCGCTTCGCGAGCTTCGGCTCGGCAAGCCACCCCAATCTGCCAATTGCGCGAAGCGAGTGAAGGCTGTCGCGCCGTAGCCTGGACGCCGCAGCCCTGTTGGGCGGAGGCGGGAAGGCGAAGGCGGACCTTCAACGTTCGCGAGCTTCGGCTCGGCAAGCCACCCCAATCTGCCAATTGCGCGAAGCGAGTGAAGGCTGTCGCGCCGTAGCCTGGACGCCGCAGCCCTGTTGGGCGGAGGCGGGAAGGCGAAGGCGGACCTGATTGATCCACCGCGTCTCGTTAGCGGGCAATTCCAAGAAGTAGCTAGACTCCACGTGTAAGCTCACCAAAATGCCGGCCTGAACCGCACTATGGACGCGCGCGGGCATGAAGTTCGTCTATATTCTCGAAAGTTTGGATGGTGAGCACTTCTACGCTGGAATCACCGACGACGTTCCGGCCCGAGTCACGAAGCACAATGCCGGTGAAGTTCCGCATACGTCAAAATTTCGGCCATGGAGGCTCAAGACATACGTCGCCTTCAACGACGTAAAGCAGGCAGTTGCTTTTGAGAAATATCTCAAGTCCGGTTCAGGCCGCGCTTTCGCTAAGAAGCGCCTTTAGGGCCCTCACCCCTCCACCGCCGCATTCAAATGCTCCCGCAGGCGCACCAGCTTGCCGTGCAGGTCGGCCAGTTCCGCGAGCGAGCAGCCCGTCGCATCCAGGATCGCGGGCGGCACGATCGACCTTGCCTTGTCGCGTAGTCCCGCGCCCTGGGCGGTGAGGGTGACGATCACCTGACGCTCGTCCTCGGCCGATCGTGTCCGCCTGATGAAATGCAGCGCCTCCATCCGCTTCAGCAGCGGCGTCAGCGTGCCGGAATCCAGGAATAGCCGCTCGCCGATCTCCTTCACCGACAGGCCGTCGCGCTCCCACAGCACCAGCATCACCAGATATTGCGGATAGGTGAGGCCGAGACGGTCGAGCAAAGGCTTGTAGACCCGGTTGAAGGCATGGGCGGTTGAATAGACGGCGAAGCAGAGCTGGTTGCCGAGCTGGAGCGGCAGGTCTGCCGCGGACTTCTTTCGCATCGAGGTCACCACAGGTCGATCCTATCGGCATCTTGAGCCCGCACGCCTCGGGTCGACAACGGGCCCGGCGCCCCGATCACGAATTTTCTACCGAACAATTATATTGTTCACAATTTAATTGTGTGCAATATGGTTCCACTGAATTCGTCCATCCAACCCGGGAGACACCCCATGTCCGTGAACGTGCTCTACAAGACCAGCGCCAAGGCGACCGGCGGCCGCGACGGCGAAGCCGCGACCCTCGACGGCTCGCTCAAGGTCAAGCTCTCCACCCCGAAGGAGCTCGGCGGCGGCGGTGGCGCCGGCAACAATCCGGAGCAGTTGTTCGCGGCCGGCTATGCGGCCTGCTTCATCGGCGCGATGAAGTTTGTCGGCTCGCAGGGCGGCCCGAAGGTTCCCGCCGACACGTCGGTGACCTCGACCGTCGGCATCGGCCCGCGTTCAGAAGGCGGCTTCGGCATCACCGTCGAGCTCGCGGTGTCGCTGCCCGGCCTCGCCAAGGCCGACGCCGAGGCTCTGGTCGCCAAGGCGCACGAGGTGTGCCCCTATTCCAACGCCACGCGCGGCAATGTCGATGTCAAGCTGACCGTCGTCTGAGGCTGAATTCCGCCCTGCGGCAGCGTTTTCCCGCGTCCGCCGCAGGGCAGGCCTCGCGTTTTCGCGACGGCGCCATTCGGCGAGCCGCGTTTGCACCAGCGCCGCAGCAATGCTTAATGGCCGCGAGCTGAAACCAACCTCGCGACATCCGATGACACCCCAATTTGCTCCCGGCGCCATGGCCGGACTGCGCGTGATCGATCTGACGCGCGTGCTCGGCGGGCCCTACTGCACACAGATCCTGGCCGATCACGGCGCCGACGTGATCAAGGTCGAACCGCCGGCCGGCGACGAGGTCCGCGACTGGGGCCCTCCCTTCCACGACGAAGACGCTGCCTATTTCGTCGGGATCAACCGCAACAAGCGTTCGATCGGCCTCGATCTCGCTTCCGAGGGTGGCCGCGTCGTGCTGATGCGGATGCTCGAGACCGCCGACGTGCTGATCGAGAACTTCAAGCCCGGCACCTTGGAGAAGTGGGGCATCGGCAGCGACACACTGCGCGAGAAATTCCCGAAGCTGGTGCACTGCCGCATCTGCGGCTTCGGCGCCGACGGTCCGCGCGGCGGCAATCCCGGCTATGACGCGATCATCCAGGCGATGACCGGCATGATCGCCGCGACCGGCTCGTCGCAGAGCGGACCGATGCGGATCGGCGTGCCGCTGG
This sequence comes from Bradyrhizobium sp. SZCCHNRI3043, assembly GCF_032377735.1. Classification (NCBI taxonomy): domain Bacteria; kingdom Pseudomonadati; phylum Pseudomonadota; class Alphaproteobacteria; order Hyphomicrobiales; family Nitrobacteraceae; genus Bradyrhizobium; species Bradyrhizobium sp. SZCCHNRI3043. Next base: position 117,869 of record NZ_JAUHID010000016.1, on the reverse strand, counting down.
TCGACATCACCACCGGACTCTATGCCGCGATCGGCATCCTGATGGCGCTGTCGGAACGGCAGCGCTCTGGGCTCGGCCAGTTCCTCGAGGTCACGCTGTATGAGACCGGCCTCGCGATCATGCATCCGCATACCGCAAACTACTTCATGCACGGCAAGCCGCCGTCGCTGACCGGCAACGAGCATCCGAACCTCGTTCCCTACGCGATCTTCCCGACCAAGACGGACGATATCTTCATCGGCGTCGGCAATGACGGCACCTTCCGCAAGCTCGCCAAGGAGATCGGCCGGCCGGAGCTCGGCACCGATCCGCGCTTCGCCCGCAACAAGGATCGCGTCGCCAATCGCGAGGCGCTGCGCGCCGAGCTCGCCGCCGTCTTCAGCCAATTCGAGGCGGAGCCGCTGTGCGACCGGCTGCTCGCGGCCGGCCTGCCGGCGGGACCCGTGCAGAAGATCGACCAGGCGCTGACCAATCCGCACACGATCTACCGCGGCGATGTCATCGAAAAGGACTGGTACAAGGGCGTCGCGTCGCCGATCCGGCTCGAACGCACCAAGCCGACCCTGCGCTCCACGCCGCCGAAGTTCAGCCAGCATGCGCAGGAGGTGCTCAGCGAGTTCGGCTATTCGGAGCACGAGATCCAGGCCCTGCTGTCCCAGGGCACGGTGTGCGCCGAGCGCAAGCGCTGAAGCGCCATCAGCCTGTCGTCTCCCCACGCTAGCGTCGCCTGGGGCATCGCCCCGGCGCCGCGCTGTCTCGCGCAAGTCGCGGCATTCCGCCGCGAAGCCGCGACGAACGCGCTTTCCGCTGACGGTCCAACCGGTTATACATTCACAAAACTGTCATCTCGCGCTGCTACGGCCGCGACGCCGATGACGTTCCATGGGAGGTATTTTTTAATGTCACTTCGACAATTCTGGACCGCCGCCGCTGCGGCAGCCACGCTGGTCCTTGGCGCCGCCGCACCCGCACATGCGGTGACGGAGATTCAGTGGTGGCACGCGATGACCGGCGCCAACAATGACGTCATCGTCAAGCTCGCCAACGATTTCAACACCTCGCAGACCGACTACAAGGTCGTTCCGACCTACAAGGGCAACTACGCCGACACGATGAATGCCGGCATTGCCGCCTTCCGCGCCGGCAATGCGCCGCATATCATGCAGGTGTTCGAGGTCGGGACCGCCACGATGATGGCCGCCACCGGCGCCGTGAAGCCGGTCTACAAGCTGATGCAGGACGCCAGCGAGAAGTTCGATCCCAAGAGCTACCTGCCGGCCATCACCGGCTACTATTCGACCTCGAAGGGCGAAATGCTCTCCTTCCCCTTCAACTCCTCGTCCACCGTCATGTGGGTCAATCTCGACGAGCTGAAGAAGGTCAACGCCGAGATCCCGAAGACCTGGCCCGAGCTGTTCGAGACCGCCAAGAAGCTGAAGGCGGCCGGCCATCCGACCTGCGGCTTCTCCGGCTCGTGGGTCACCTGGGTCAATCTCGAGCAGCTCTCCGCCTGGCACAACGTGCCGCTCGCCAGCAAGGCGAACGGTCTCGACGGCTTCGACACCGTGCTGGAGTTCAACGGTCCGCTGCAGGTGAAGCATCTCGAAAACCTGGTCGAGCTGCAGAAGGACAAGACCTACGACTATGCCGGCCGCACCAACACCGGCGAGGGCCGCTTCACCTCGGGCGAATGCCCGATCTACCTGACCTCGTCGGCGTTCTTCGGCAACGTCAAGGCGCAGGCCAAGTTCGCCTTCACCGCTGCGCCGATGCCCTATTATCCCGACGCCAAGGGCGCACCGCAGAACTCGATCATCGGCGGCGCCTCGCTCTGGGTGATGGGCGGCAAGAGCGCGGACGAATACAAGGGCGTGGCGAAGTTCCTGACCTTCCTCTCGGACACCGATCGTCAGGTCTATATCCACAAGGCCTCGGGCTATCTGCCGATCACCAAGGCGGCCTACGCGAAGGCCAAGGCCGAGGGCTTCTACAAGGATCAGCCCTACCTGGAGACGCCGCTGCTCGAATTGACCAACAAGGAGCCGACGGAGAATTCCCGCGGCCTGCGTCTTGGCAACATGGTGCAACTGCGTGACGTCTGGTCGGAGGAGATCGAGCAGGCTCTGGCCGGCAAGAAGACCGCCAAGCAGGCGCTGGACGCCGCGGTCGAGCGCGGCAACCAGATGCTGCGCCAGTTCGAAAAGACGGCCGTGAAGTGAGGCCAAGAGCCGGCAGGCCACCCGCGGCCTGCCGGCTCGCCGACCGACCATGCAGAAGAACGCCATCTTCCAATCAAAACTGCTGCCGTTCGTGCTGGTCGCTCCCCAGCTCGCGATCGTGCTGATTTTCTTCTATTGGCCCGCGATCCAGGCCGTCATCCAGTCGTTCCTGCTGCAGGACGCGTTCGGCCTGTCCACGAGCTTCGTCTGGTTCGAGAACTACGCCGACCTGCTCAGTCAGCCGGACTATTTTCAAGCCATTCTCCGCACCTTCGGCTTCTCCTTCGCCATCGCACTCTCGTCGCTCTCGGTCGCGCTGCTGCTCGCGGTCATGGCGGACAAGCCGCTGCGCGGCGTCACGCTGTACCGGACGCTGCTGATCTGGCCCTACGCGGTCGCGCCGCCGGTGGTGGGCGTGCTCTGGATCTTCATGCTGCATCCGTCGCTCGGCGTGATCTCGCGCTATCTGCGCGCGATGGGCATCGACTGGAATCCGCTGCTCGACGGCGACCAGGCGGCGTTGCAGATCATCCTCGCGGCCGCCTGGAAGCAGATCTCCTACAACTTCCTGTTCTTCCTCGCCGGGCTGCAGAGCATCCCCCGCAGCGTGCTCGAGGCCGCCGCGATCGACGGCGCGCGGCCGATGCGGCGGTTCTGGACCGTGACCTTCCCGCTGCTGTCGCCGACCATCTTTTTCCTGCTGGTGATCAACATCGTCTACGCCTTCTTCGAGACGTTCGGCATCATCGACACGATGACCCGTGGCGGCCCGGGCAAGTCCACCGAGACGCTGGTCTACAAGGTCTACACGGACGGCCTGCTCGGCGGCAATCTCGGCTCGTCGGCCGCACAATCCGTCGTTCTGATGGTCATCGTCATCGTGCTGACGGCGATCCAGTTCCGCTTCGTCGAGCGCAAGGTGACCTACTGATGGTCGAGCAAGAAGGCATTCGACGCTACGTCGCGCACGCCATCCTGTGGATCGGAATCGCGATCGTGGCGTTCCCGGTGTATCTCGCGTTCGTCGCCTCGACGCAGGACAATGCGGTCATCGCCAACGGGCAGATGTCGCTGCTGCCGGGCGGGCACTTCCTGTCGACCTACTATCAGACCATCTTCGTCGGCACGAGCGGCTCGACCCGCGAGCCGGTGGCGACCATGCTGCTGAACTCGCTGGTCATGGCGCTGCTGATCGCCGTCGGCAAGATTGCGATCTCGATCATCTCGGCCTATGCGGTCGTCTACTTCCGCTTCCCGTTCCGCATGCCGATCTTCTGGCTGATCTTCATCACCCTCATGCTGCCGGTCGAGGTGCGCATCTATCCGACCTACAAGATCGTCGCCGACCTGCACATGCTCGACAGCTATGCGGGGCTCGCGCTGCCGCTGATCGCGTCCGCCACCGCCACGCTGCTGTTCCGCCAGTTCTTCATGACCGTGCCGGATGAGCTCCTGGAGGCATCCCGCATCGACGGCGCCGGGCCGCTCCGCTTCTTCTGGGACACCCTGCTGCCGCTGTCGCGCACCAACATGGCGGCGCTGTTCGTGATCCTGTTCATCCTCGGCTGGAATCAATATCTCTGGCCGCTGCTGATCACCACGCGCGACGACATGCAGACCATCCAGATCGGCATCCGCAAGATGATCACGACGACCGACGCGCTGACGGAGTGGCCGGTCGTCATGGCGACCGCCGTGCTCGCGATGCTGCCGCCGGTGTTCGTCGTCGTCGTCATGCAGCGCCTGTTCGTCAAGGGGCTGGTGGAGACGGAAAAGTGACGAGGGGGCGAATAGCGAATGGCGAGTGGCGAACAGGGATGTTCGCGCAACGGCTCGCTTCGTCCCCCTTCCCTCTTCGCCACTCCCCATTCGCTATTCGCTAGGTAACCCATGGCCAACGTCACACTCCGCAACGTCCGCAAGGTCTATCCCGGCGGCTTCGAAGCCATCAAAGGCGTCGATGTCGATGTCGGCGATGGTCAGTTCTGCGTGCTGGTCGGGCCGTCGGGCTGCGGCAAATCCACCCTGCTGCGGATGGTCGCGGGGCTCGAGACGATCACGTCGGGCGAGATCGACATCGGCGGCCGCATTGTCAATGCCATCGAGCCTGCCGATCGCGACATCGCGATGGTGTTCCAGAACTATGCGCTCTATCCGCACATGACCGTCTATAACAACATGGCCTACGGCCTGCGCAATCGCGGCATGGCGGAGAAGGAGATCAGGACGCGCGTCGAGGACGCAGCGCGCATTCTCGAGCTCGGCTCCATGCTCGAGCGGAAGCCGCGGCAGCTGTCCGGGGGCCAGCGCCAGCGCGTGGCGATGGGCCGCGCCATCGTGCGCCAACCCAAGGTGTTCCTGTTCGACGAGCCGCTGTCCAACCTCGACGCCAAGCTGCGCATCGCGATGCGGGTCGAGATCCGCAAATTGCAGCGCCGGCTCAACACCACCGCGATCTACGTCACCCACGACCAGCTCGAGGCCATGACGCTCGCCGACATCCTGGTGGTGATGAACGGCGGCAAGGTCGAGCAGATCGGCAATCCGCTCGACATCTATCAGAAGCCCGCGACCACCTTCGTCGCGTCCTTCATCGGCGCACCGCCGATGAACCTGATGCCGACCGATGGCGTGCGCGCCCAGTTGCACGGCGCCGACGCGGTTCCCGCAGAGGCGGGCCAGCTCGGCATCCGGCCTGAGGATTTCCAGCTCGGCGACACCGTTCCGGCGGGCGGGGTCGGGCTCGACCTCCGCGTCGAGGCGATCGAGCATGTTGGCGCCGAGACCTATGTCTATGGCGCGCGCCAGGATATGGGCAGCGATGACCGGCTCACCGCGACCGCCAACGACATCATCGTGCGGCTGCCGGGCACCGCCGCGCCGGAGATCGGCGCGCGGATCCGCGCCGTGGCGCCGCGGGCCAAGCTGCATCTGTTCTCGGCCGACGGCCGGCAGCGGCTGTCCGTTTAAACCCTTCCACAGGCTGGCCGTTCCGGCGCATTCGGGGTGCTTGAACGCGCCCCGGATCGTGCCCATATTGCTGCTCAAGGGGTGCCGTCAGGGCCCTGATACATCAAAGTCGCTTCGAGAGGACTTTGTAAACCATGTCTCGTGTTCCTTCGCTCTCCAGTCCGTTCCTGCTGGGCTTCGACGAGATCGAGCGCGTGCTCGACCGCGTCGTCAAAGGTGCCGACGGTTATCCGCCCTACAATATCGAGCGGTTCGAGCGCACCAATGGCCAGCCCGAGCGTCTGCGGATCACGCTGGCGGTGGCGGGTTTTACCCGCGACCAACTCGATGTCACCATTGAGGAAAACCAGCTCGTCATCCGCGGCCGGCAGCAGGACGACAAGACCAGGCAATACATTCATCGCGGCATCGCCGCGCGCCACTTCCAGCGCACCTTCGTGCTGGCGGAGGGAATGCATGTGCTCGGTGCGGACCTGAAGAACGGGTTGTTGTCGGTCGATCTGGCCAGGCCGGAGCCTGAGCGGATCGTTAAGACAATCGCTATCAATGAACACGAATAATGGTTTGATGGAACGAGTAGCGGACTCGACCGCTTGAGTCTCAGAAGGAGTCGAGACCATGACTGAAGGTAATGTCGCGTCGGAATCCCCCGTCTCCCTGGAGTCACTGGCGACCCTGGGCGAGGGCCACATCGCTTATGTGAAGCAGATCCGCTCCGAAGACGTACCGGGACTGTTTCCGCAGGCGCCGCACATCGCGCCGGGACTGAAGCTGTTCGCCTTGCATGCCGCCGACGGCACGCCGATCATGCTTACCGACAGCCGCGAAGCAGCGATTGCGAATGCGTGGAGCCACGAACTCCAGGCCGTGAGCGTCCACTGACGCAAAGGCCGAGCCGCAGCGCTTGCAGCGACCGCTCTCGTGAGACTCGATGCTCATGAGGAGCACGCGGCTCACGGACTGACACGAGGGCGGTCCCCGGAAACGGGGACGGCCCGTTTTTCTGCCCGGAACGATCGCCGCGCATGACCTTGCTGACAACACCCATGAGCGCGGCCGGGTTGCGTGCAGATCCTGCGCTCGCGGACGCACTGCTCGCGCTCAACAACGCGCATGCCTCCGAGCTGTCGTGGCTCACGCCCGAAACGTTCATGCAGCTGCTCGATCAGGCATGGCGGGCCTGGCGGATTGGCGAGGCCGATGCGCTGATGATCGCGCTGGACCACGCCGCCGCCTATGACAATCCCAATCACCGCTGGTTTCGCGCGCGCTACGATCGGTTCATCTATGTCGACCGCATCGTGGTGGCGCCGGCCGCCCGCGGCCGGGGCCTGGCGCGGCAGCTCTATGAGGAGCTGATTCGGGAAGCGACCGCAGCGGGCCACGACCGCATCGTCTGCGAGGTCAATCTGGATCCGCCCAATCCGCAGTCGGACGCGTTTCATGCTGCGCTCGGCTTCGCGCCGCTGGCGGCGGCCAGCATCCATGGCGGCGCCAAGACGGTGCGCTACCTGGCGAGATCATTGCGATAGCCGGGGAAGGACGAAGCGGCTGCCGAAGTGCTTTTGAGAAAATTGTTTCCGTCGATGTCCGTAACGGTCGATTTGACAACCGGATACAATCCGACCCGGTTTAAGGCGAAGGTGTCCAATCCTTAAGTTGTCCCTGTTGCGGCACGCGCTAGTCCGCTGTGTGACGAGCATGTGTAGGGATGGCAAATGCATGGATCACGGCTTGATGCAGGCGTCTTTCGAGAACTTGCACTCGGGACCCTACCCAACCGACACGTCTTTCTTGGCAGTCCTCCGCCGGGGCCGAGCCCTTACTACGTCATCTGCAACAGCGTGCCGAAAGCGGGGACGTACCTGCTGGTCGAACTCGTCAGAGCGCTGGGCGGTCATGTCGATGTCGGCTATCACACCTACACGTCATCGATCAGCAAGCTGAATCCGGACGGTTCGCTCGACTACGGACGCGCGCTTCCGGCCCCGCTCTGGGCGTCGGCCCTGCGCTCCGGCTACTCCTGCGCCTCGCACACCGAGTATTGTCCCTATCTCGAGCAATATCTCCTGGGCAGACCGGAACACAAGATGCTGTTCATCGTCCGCGACCCCCGCGACATCGTCGTGAGCTGGGTCGACTTCGTCTACCACTCGGCGGCTTACCCGAAGATGCGGAAGTGGAACGCCTATCTGCGGTCGGCCGGATCGGCCGCCCACCCCGATGACGCCTCCCGAATCACATCGACCCTCCTCTCTTTGCCCCGATCGGGCATCAAAAAGTTCATGAGCTGGCTGGACTCGCCAGCCTGCCTGACCGTGAAGTTCGAAGAGCTCTATTCAGAGCTCGCGATCGACGATGTGGCGCGGTCGTCGTTTCCTGTCCTTAACCGCATCTGCGACTACCTGGGACTTCCGCGCAAGACGGCCGCGGAGCTCGATGTGCTCGGCCGCGGCCTGACGTCATCGGGACGCGGCCGGAAGGTCGGCATCTACAAGGAGCGAATGATGCCGCATCATTTCGACCTGCTCCGCAGCGAGGCATTCCAGGAGCTCGTCGTCGAGTTCGGCTACGAGCCGACGCCGTTGCACACGCCCGCGCGGACGAACGGGTTCGGTGCCGCGCGGAGGCTCGTCAGCAGGCTTTCTCGGTCGTTGCAGGGCGGCGCGATACGACGTCAGGCCGCGGAAGCGGGCGGCAGCGCCAGCACCGAATAGATCGCCTGGGCGTCGCGCGAGGCGCGGAGCTTCTTGGCGACATCCTGGTCGCGGAGCAGGCGGGCGATCCGCGCCAGGGCCTTCAGATGGTCGGCACCGGCGCCTTCCGGCGCCAGCAGCAGGAACACGAGATCGACCGGCTGGCCGTCCATGGCTTCGAAATCGATCGGCCGCTCCAGCCGGGCGAACAGGCCGAACAGCTTCTCCAGCTTCGGCAGCTTGCCGTGGGGAATCGCGACGCCGTAGCCGACGGCCGTGGTTCCGAGCTTCTCCCGCTGCAGCAGGACTTCGAACACGTTGCGCTCGTTCTGCCCGGTCAGCGCAGCCGCGCGCGCTGCCAGCTCCTGCAGCGCCTGCTTCTTACTGATGACCTTCAAAGCCGGCACGATCGCCTCGGGTGCGACCAGATCGGTAATCGGCATAGGGCGTTCCGAGGTGATTGAACCGTCAGGGTGCGAAATAGGTCGGGACAGACCGGCGTCAAGAAGCTGAGGCGGCAGGCGGGCTTAACCCGTGTCCGATGGGTGGGGCTTCTACCCCAACGCAACGGCCGTGCCAACACCCGCAAGCGTGTTCCCGCAGCCTATCCTTAAAGATCGCCGGAGCGTGGCGGCCTGAAGGCGCCAGCGCCCCAACCGCTTGATCGCATCTGTTCATTGCCGTGGCGTGACGTCGCAACCAGTCGGCCAACCGCCTGATCGGGAACCGGTTTTCGCGCCGCCGGAAGATCCCTGGAACGCATCCGCGGGACTACGGCTTCACCGCCGGCGGATCGACCCAGCCGATATTGCCGTCGGCGCGGCGGTAGATGATGTTCACCCGGCCGCTGGAGCCGTGCTGAAACACCATGCAGGGTGCCCCCGAAAGATCGAGCTCCATCACGGCTTCGGACACCGACAGGCGCTTCAACGCCGTGGTGTTCTCGGCGATGATCACCGGGCTATAGCCGGTGATCTCCTCGTCGCCCTCGGCCGGCGCCTCGATCACGTAGCTCGGCGCATCCAGCACCGCGCCGTCGAGATTGGCGAGCGCTGCATTGGCGGCATGGGATTTGCGCCCCGAGCGGTCCTTCAGCCGGCTCTTGTAGCGGCGTAGGCGCTTCTCGATCATCAAGAGCGCCTGGTCGGCGCTGGCATAGGCGTCCGGCGCGTTCGATTCGGCCTCGAGCGTGATGCCCGAATCGAGGTGCAGCGCGCAATCGGTCTTGAACCCGAAACCGTCCTTGGAGAGCGTGACATGGCCGGAATAGTTGCCGTCGAAGTATTTTCGCAAGACCTCGTCGGTGCGCTCGCTGACGCGCCCACGCAGCGCTTCGCTGACGCTGATGCTCTTTCCGGAAATCCGCAGGGTCATGTGCCGCCTCGATTCATGTGAACCAAGTATGACACTAAGCCTATTTGGTGAAGGCGCAATCTTGCGCAGCGGTCAAACTGACGCGGTATCCCGGGTGCGGTCGGCGCTGGCGGGGGCCGAGAGGGCATGCGCCAGCATGCTCTGCTTATCGCGGCGGCGCTGCACCGAGGACGGGATCCGCATCGCCTCCCGGTATTTCGCGACCGTGCGGCGGGCGATGTCGATGCCCGCGGCGCGCAGCTTCTCGACGATCGTATCATCGGAGAGAATTGCGGAGGGATCTTCCGCATCGATCAGTTGCTTGATGTGGTGACGCACGGCCTCTGCCGAATGCGCCTCGCCGCCATCGGCCGATGCGATCGAGGCGGTGAAGAAATATTTCAGCTCGAACGTGCCGCGATTGGTCGCCATGTATTTGTTGGCGGTAACGCGCGACACGGTCGATTCGTGCATCTGGATCGCATCCGCAACGGCCTTCAAGTTGAGCGGACGCAGATGCGCGACACCATGGGTGAAGAAGCCGTCCTGCTGGCGCACGATCTCGGTCGCCACTTTCAGGATCGTGCGGGCGCGCTGATCGAGCGCGCGCACCAGCCACGTCGCGTTCTGCAGGCAGTCGGTGAAGTAGGACTTGTCGCCGTCCTTTCGGATCGTCTTCGACAGCTCGGAGTAATAGACCTGATTCACGAGGACGCGCGGCAGCGTGTCGCTGTTGAGCTCGACCAGCCAGCCGCCGTCGGGACCGGGACGGACGTAGACGTCGGGCACCATGGTCTGCGTGCGCGTGGTGCCGAACTTCAGCCCCGGCTTCGGATCGAGCCTGCGGATCTCGCCGATCATGTCGACGAGGTCCTCGTCGTCGACGGCGCACAGCTTGCGAAGGGCAACGAAGTCGCGCTTCGCCAGCAGATCGAGATGCTCGACCAGCGCCTGCATCGCCGGGTCGTAGCGGTCGAGCTCGCGCAGCTGGATCGCGAGACATTCGCTCAAATTGCGCGCGCAGATGCCCGGCGGATCGAAGGTCTGCAGCACGCCGAGCACGGCATCGACGTCGGCCTGCTCGGCGCCGAGGCGGTCGGCGGCCTGGCCGAGATCGGCCGGCAGATAGCCGGCCTCGTCGACCAGATCGATCAGATACTGGCCGATCATGCGGTCCGCCGGCGCGGTGAAGGCCACCGCCGCCTGCTCGGCGAGATGATCCGACAGCGTGGTCTCGGCCGCGACGAAGGCTTCGAGATTGTAGTCCTCGTCACCGGAGGCGCCGCCGCCCCATTCGGTGTAAGTGGTCGGCGCTGCGTCCTGCGCGGTGCGCGCGGCGGCCTCAGCCGGCTCCTCGGAGAACACGTTGTCGAGCCCGGTGTCGAGCGTCTGTTCGATCTCCGTACGGGTGCCGAGATCGCGGCTCATCCAGTCTTCCTGGGCGCCCTCGAAGCTCTCGCCGCCGCCGCTCGCACCCTCGCCGAAATCGTCGCCGTTGGCTTCGCTGCCTTCCGAGAACTCGGCGCGCTCGGACATCTGCTGCTCGCCGGCGACCGGCGCTTCCGGACCGTCGCTCGCGCGCTCCAGCAGCGGATTGCGCTCCAGCTCCTCTTCGACGAACGTGGAGAGGTCGAGATTGGACAGTTGCAGCAGCTTGATCGCCTGCATCAGCTGCGGCGTCATCACCAGCGACTGCGACTGGCGGAATTCTAATCTCTGCGTCAACGCCATGGGAGCAAGAACATTCCCTTACTGGTCCAATTCTTGCTTATCCTAATCCGCGCGCGATGTACACGGCTTGACGAATAAGAAAAACGGAGTATGGCGCGCGGAGAAGACGAGGTTACCGGTCCTCGCGAACCTGCTGGAAACAGCGTTGATCGTAGCGTTTCCGCCTGATGTCGCGCAGACGACAAAAGCCGACAAACACCGCGTCCGTAATCCTACAGCCGGAATTCCTCACCGAGATACAGCCGGCGCACGTCGGGATCGGCGACGATCTCCTCCGGGCTGCCTTCGGTAAGAATCTGCCCGGCATAGACGATGTAGGCGCGGTCGGTGAGGCCGAGCGTCTCGCGGACGTTGTGGTCGGTGATCAGAACGCCGATGCCGCGATTGGTGAGGTGGCGCACCAGCTGCTGAATGTCGCCGACCGCGATCGGATCGATGCCGGCGAACGGCTCGTCGAGCAGCATGTAGTTCGGGCGCGTCGCCAGCGCGCGCGCGATCTCGACGCGGCGGCGCTCGCCGCCGGACAGCGCGATCGACGGCGACTTGCGCAGCCGCGTGATGGTGAATTCTTCCAGCAGCGCGTCGAGCTCGCGCTCGCGCTTCTTGCGCGAGGGCTCGACGACCTCGAGCACGGCGCGGATGTTCTGCTCGACGGTGAGGCCGCGGAAGATCGAGGCTTCCTGCGGCAGATAGCCGATGCCGAGCCGGGCGCGCTGATACATCGGCAGCCGCGTGACGTCATGGCCGTCGAGCTCGATGGCGCCGCGATCGGCCTTGATCAGTCCGGTGATCATGTAGAACACGGTGGTCTTGCCGGCGCCGTTCGGCCCGAGCAGGCCGACGGCCTCGCCGCGGCGGACGTAGATCGACACGCCGCGCACGACCTGGCGGCTGCCAAAGCTCTTCTCGATCGAGTGCACGGCGAGGAAGCCTGGCCGGCGCAGCAGCTGCGGGCCGCCGCTGCCATTGTTGCGCGGCTTGGCTGGCATCGGCTGCGAGGCCGGCCGCTTGCGCTGGATCTGCTCGGTGTTCTGCGGCGAGCGCGGATTGATGCGTGGCACCGTTTCGTCGCGCACGGAGTCGGCGAGCGCGGCGAGCGGATCATCGCTGTAGGAATTGCCGAACGGATCGTCCATGGCCGTGATGTCGTCGCGCCGGCGCGAGGAGCCTCGCTGGCCGCGCTTGGCGGGACGCCCACGAAACATGCCGAGTAGATCCACCATCCCCGCTTCGCTTACGCCCTTCGAGGCTGCCCGTCATCGACCGCAGCGCTGGCTCGCCCGCCCACCGCGAGCGAACGCATCTCACCTCTCGCGGATCACAGGGAGCGCGAGGCCGGCCAAAGCGCGGCAGGCCGCGCTTCGGAGTTTGTCGTCTGACGGCGAAGTCGCGGTCGCCACGCAGGCGACCGATCGCAAGATCGCAATCGTGTCCGGCATCACTCTTTCGCAGCCACGCAACGGGTTCCACGGCCTCCCGTTGCATCGGTCCTGCGACAGAACCGCCCGCTCGCTAGATAGAGGCAGCAGCGCCGCGGTTCAACTGGGCCGCCGGCGTTTTGCTAAATAATTGAAGTCACTTCGATTTGCCTGGACCGAGCTGCAGCGGCCCGGCGCCGCCCGGAGCCGAGGCCGTCGACGGGCCGCAGCCGCCGCTCGCGCCCGCGCCCGCGCCCGCCTGCGGCAGCAGCACCTGCACCCCGCGCCCGCTGTCCGATTCGACCCGCGACACGCCGGTCGTCATGTCGACCGTCAGCCGGTCGCCGCGCATCACGTTCTTGCACTGGGTCAGCACCACGCCGCCCTGCATCGAGATCATGTTGGTCTTGGTGTCGTAGACTGCGGTCTCGCCGGTCACGACCTGGTCCTTCTGCGTCACCTTGACGTCGCCGCGCGCCTCGAGACGGCGAATCGCCGAGCTGCCGTCCGGCCCGGGCGTCGCAGCCGGCGTCGCCTTGGTCGCCTTGGCACCGCCCTGCTGGGCGCCGCCGTCGTAGAACACGACCAGCGACTTCGAGGTCATGGTGGTATCGCCCTGCACGACCTTGACGTTGCCGGTGAAGGTCGCCTCCTTCTTCTTGTCGCGCATCTCCAGCGCGGCGGCCTCGATCTGGATTGGCTGGTCGCGGTTCTGGGAAAATCCCTGCAGCGCGTTCGGAACACCGGTGGTCGCGCTCTGCGCCTGCGATGAGTCGGCAAGCGCGAGCAACGCCAGCGCGGCGAAGCCGGCGCCGCGAATCGCTACGGGAATGAAACGACACGTCGTCATGAGCTCACTTCACGTTGCGGGCCGGACGGCCCGGATCGGCGCTCGCCGTCGTGGCCGGAGCGGCATTCATGTTGTCGAGGTTCATCATCACATTGCCCTCGAAGCGGATGACCTCGCCATTGTCGGTGATGCGCAGGCGGTCGGCGGAAAGTGTACCGTTGGTGAGCTTGACGTCGACGCGCTCGTCCGAGCTCACGGTGCCCTTGGCCATGTCGACCGAGGCCCGGCTCAGCCGCGCCTCGTAGCCGGTCGACGTCGTCAGCAGGATGTCCTTCGTCAGCTCGAGCTGCTGCTGCTTGGTGTCGAACACGCCGGTATTCGCCTTCAACGTCACCGTCGACTGATCCTCCATCAGCACCTTGGCACGGAGAATGTTGAGCTCGACGTGATCGGGATCGGTGAGGTCCTGCACCGCGCTCCGGGCGACGAGATCATACGGCCGCTGGTCCGGCGTGAAGCCGGTCAGATGCGGCGTCTCCATCGTGATCTTGCGGCCGGAGATGACGAGGTTGCCGGTGAGATTCGGGGTGTTGATCTCCATGTGGAACGGATTGAACAGCGCGATGCCGATCACGACCGCCATCGCCAGCCCGACCGCCGCCGGCACCGCGACCCGCAGCACGCGCACGAAGCGGCTGTGGCGCGCCGCGACCGCGAAGCGCGCCTGCAGGGTGGGATCATAGGCGGGGTTGTGGACCGAGTTCACCAGGGCTCCGACGGACACGGGATGCGCGCGAAACAGCACCCATCCTACCATGGGGGGCCCCACCATTGCAGCCTGGAACTGGCGCTAAATCGCGACGCAGGGGCCTCGCGATCATTACGAGACATTAATGATCGTGAACGCGGCTGCGATTCGCCCCCCTCAGGAATGCGCGAAGATGTCCTCAGCCTCGAATCCGCCCAGATCGAGCGTCGCCCGGTGCGGCAGGAACGCGAAGCAGGCCTGCGCCAACGCCAGCCGCCCTTCGCGCGCCAGCATCCCGTCGAGCTTTTCGCGCAGCGCATGCAGATGCAGCACGTCGGAGGCAGCATAAGCGAGCTGCGGCTCGCTGAGCTGCTCGGCGCCCCAGTCGCTCGACTGCTGCTGCTTGGAGAGATCGACATTGAGCAGCTCGCGCACGAGATCCTTCAGGCCGTGCCGATCGGTGTAGGTGCGCGCCAGCCGCGAGGCGATCTTGGTGCAATAGACCGGCTGCGGCATCACCCCGAACGCGTGAAACAGCGCCGCGACGTCGAAGCGCGCGAAGTGGAAGATTTTGGTGATGTCCGGGTTACCGAGCAGCGCCTTCAGGTTCGGCGCGTCGGTGTGCCCCTTGGGAATCTGCACCACGTCGGCCGAGCCGTCGCCGGGCGACAGCTGCACCACGCACAGCCGGTCGCGGTGCGGATTGAGCCCCATGGTCTCGGTGTCGATCGCCACCGAGGTGGTGTAGCGGGAAAGATCGGGCAGGTCGCCGCGGTGCAGGCGTACGGTCATGGCTCTCAAAACCTCGTCGAATCGAAATCGGACGCGACGGGCCGGAGCAACGCCGCGGGAAGCGCTCGGGAACCGGCTGTAGCCCGGCGCTGGTAACCAACCGGCAAACGCGCCGGGCCGGTCCGGAGATCAGCCGTGGGAATGCCAGCCCCGCCGCCCGGGCGCAAGGGCCGGACAGGGTCAGGTGATCGCATCTGAGGTGGCGCCGGCAAATGTCTCCGCGGCCGTTCGAGGCGGCGCCTTCATCATTGAGGCGGTCGACCCGCTGGTTGCATCGCGCCAGATCGCACCCAATCGATCGATGCAACTCTTGCATTGATCGATGCCGCCTTTGGCTTGGACAGAAAATGCCACTGGCCGTACGCGTGATATTGTCGCATGACTTCGCATCTGGAGTGCAGCGACCCAAGGCGGCCTGCAGCATCTGCCCAACAACAACGACATAATCAATTGAGGAGGAAGCCAAGATGAAGGCACTTACAGGTATCATTGCGGCCGCTGTGCTGGCGGTCTCGTCGCCTTTGGCGACCGCGCGCGATTTCCGCTCCGCCGATGTGCACCCCGCCGATTATCCGACCGTCGAAGCCGTCAAGTTCATGGGCAAGCAGCTCGCAGCCGCGAGCGGCGGCAAGCTTGGCGTGAAGGTGTTTCCGAACGGCGCCCTCGGCTCCGAGAAGGACACGATCGAGCAGCTCAAGATCGGCGCGCTCGACATGATGCGGATCAACTCCTCGCCGCTCAACAATTTCGTGCCGGAGACCGTCGCGCTGTGCCTGCCCTTCGTGTTCCGCGACACGCAGCATATGCGCAATGTCCTGGACGGGCCGATCGGCGACGAGATCCTGGCCGCCATGGAGCCCGCGGGCCTGGTCGGCCTGGCTTATTATGACAGCGGCGCGCGCTCGATCTACACGGTCAAGGCGCCGGTGAAGTCGCTCGCCGACCTCAGGGGCCTGAAGATCCGCGTCCAGCAGTCCGACCTCTGGGTCGGCATGATCCAGAGCCTCGGCGCCAACCCGACCCCGATGCCCTATGGCGAGGTCTACACCGCGCTCAAGACCGGCCTCGTCGACGCCGCCGAGAACAACTGGCCGTCCTACGAGTCCTCGCGTCACTTCGAGGCCGCCAAGTTCTACAACGTCACCGAGCACTCGCTGGCGCCCGAAGTCCTCGTGATGTCCAAGAAGGTCTGGGACACGCTGAGCAAGGAGGATCAGGCGATGATCCGCAAGGCGGCCAAGGAATCCGTGCCGGTCATGCGCAAGCTCTGGGACGAGCGCGAGCAGACCTCCCGCAAGGCCGTCGAGGCCGCTGGCGTCCAGGTCGTGACGATTGCCAACAAGCAGGAATTCGTCGACGCGATGAAGCCGGTGTACCGGAAGTTCGCCGGCGACGAGAAGCTCTCGAGCCTCGTCAAACGCATCCAGGACACCAAGTAAGAACCACATAAAAATAGGGACCGGGTCCGGCGTCGCCGTGCGGCGGCACCGGACTCAGGCCAGGGAGGGCCGGGAATGACAGATCCTCATGTTGGAGACCACGAGCAGCAGGAGGGACGTCCGTCGACCGGCCTGCTCTCGCGGATCAACGCCGTCATCGCGCGCGTCGGCATGTATCTGTCCGTCGCCGGCCTGCTCGTCATCGTCACCATCGTCTTCTACCAGGTGTTCGGACGCTACGTTCTCAACTCCAGCCCGACCTGGACCGAGAACCTGGCGCTGGTCCTGATCCTCTATGTCACGCTGATCGGCGCCGCCGTCGGCGTTCGCGACGCCGGCCATATCGGCATGGACAGCCTCCTCGTGATGCTGCCGGATCATATGCGGGAAAAGATCGAGCTCGTCATCCACGTGCTGGTCGCGATGTTCGGCGTCGCGATGGCCTACAACGGCTGGATCCTCGGCGCCTCCGTGGGCACCGTGAAGATCGCCAATCTCGGCCTGCCCGAAGTCGTCCGCTACGTGCCGCTGATCGCTTCGGGAATCCTGATCGTCATGTTTTCCATCGAGCACATCATGGCTCTCTTGCGCGGTGAAGAGGTCGTCCCGTCATGGAACTGATCATTCTCGGCGTCACCTTCTTCGGCTTCCTGGTCCTCGGCGTTCCCGTTGCGTTTGCGATCGGCCTCTCGGCGATCTGCACCATCCTCTATGAAGGCCTGCCGGTTGCCGTGATCTTCCAGCAGATGATGTCGGGGATGAACATCTTCTCGTTCCTCGCCATCCCGTTCTTCGTCTTCAGCGGCGAGCTGATGCTGCATGGCGGCGTCGCCGACAAGATCGTGCAGCTCGCCAAGAATCTCGTCGGTCACATCCGCGGCGGGCTCGGCATGTCGAACGTCGTCGCCTGCACGCTGTTCGGCGGGGTCTCCGGCTCTCCCGTGGCCGACGTGTCGGCGATGGGCGCGGTGATGATCCCGATGATGAAGAAGGAAGGGTTCGACACCGACTACGCCGTCAACGTCACCACCCACGCCTCGCTGGTCGGCGCCCTGATGCCGACCAGCCACAACATGATCATCTATGCGCTCGCCGCCGGCGGCAAGGTGTCGATCGGCGCGCTGATCGCCGCCGGTCTTCTTCCGGCGCTCGTGCTGATGGTCTGCATGCTGGTCGCCGCCTACGCGGTCGCCGTGAAGCGCGGCTATCCCGCGGGCAAGTTTCCCGGCTGGGCGGAGGTGTTCCGCTCGTTCGCGGCGGCGCTGCCCGGCCTCTTGATCGTCGGCATCATCCTGGCGGGCATCCTGTCCGGCGTGTTCACGGCCACCGAGTCCGCGGCCGTCGCCGTCACCTACACGATCCTGCTGACGTTCTTCATCTACCGCACCATGACCCTGCAGAACTTCCTGCGGGCTGCCGCCAAGGCCGTCAAGACCACCGGCGTGGTGCTGCTGCTGATCGGCGTGTCCACGATGTTCCAGTACCTGATGGGACTCTACGAGGTCGCCGATTTCGCCGGCGATCTGATGAGCAAGGTCTCGACGCAGCCCTGGATGATCTTCCTGCTCATCAACATCATCCTGTTCCTGCTCGGCACGTTCATGGACATGGCGGCGACGATCCTGATCTGCACCCCGATCTTCTTGCCGATCGCGATGAAGGCCGGCATGGATCCGGTGCAGTTCGGCATGCTGATGCTGATCAACTGCGCGCTCGGCCTCAACACCCCGCCGGTCGGAACCACCCAGTTCGTCGGCTGCGCCATCGGCGGCATCTCGGTCGGCGCCGTCATGCGCACCATCCTGCCGTTCTACGCCGCACTGATCGCCGCCCTGATGTTCGTGACCTACGTCCCCGCCTTCTCACTGTGGCTGCCGCGCCTGTTGATGGGCTACAAGGGATAGCTGGACTGGGCGGTCGCCGGCCTCGGCCGCGAGCCTCGGCCGGCGAACCGCCGCCTGCGATCGTTGGCGTGACAGCCACATGCTCCGCTGTCGTCCCGGACAAGCCTGCCGACGCAACGCGTCGGCGGGCGCAGATCCGGGACCCATAACCACCGAACGGAGTGGGGCACGCGGAACGTGCCGACTGCCCATTTCAGACATCACGCGGTATGGGTCCCCGCGTTCGCGGGGACGACACCGGTTATGAGTGGAAGGGTCGCGTAAGAAATTCACTACGGGATTAAGTCGATCAAGGGCGCCGGCTTCTTGCTCCAGACATTTCGTCACCTTTAGCCTATGGCTGCTCTGGAAGGTCGACCCGGCAAACACCGACTCATCATCATAGATATTCGTGCCTTTGCTGGATCAAATTCGCGATATCTAGAGCATCACCACCAGCCTATGGTGTGGCCGACGCTGGCGGCGCCAGTGATAGCAGTGATCAGGGTGGCAACGGCCACAACAACCTTATTGAAGCTGTCGAACCTGTCGCGCGAGCTCATTTCCGATCTCTCCCGTATTGGGGCCAGTAGCGCTAACCGATGCAGGCGAGCGTCAACCGCTACGGTCGGCGCTGCAACGCACCAGTAATGTGCTGATCATCATGCGGAAGTTCGGGCCTAACGTCGGGCAGGTAAGAGTAGAAAGGGCCAGAAACCTAGTTTTTGCCTTTTATGGCTGCCCACAACTTGCGGGCACGCGGCCGCACGGTACTTTCATTGGCATTGTGGCCCTTGGCCGTGAGCCACGTAAGCATGGCCTGTTCGATGTCAGCTTGCTTCTCTGGTTTCAGGTCGCCCTCGTATAGCTGTCGGCATATCTCGACCCATAGGTCATCCCACCACTCAGCCGGTGGACGACCGCCAGCTACGAGCGGAGCAACTTCAGGCTTCACGGCTTCCACCGGCAAAATCTTCTCGATCGCGGCACGATCAAACTTCACGCCGTACGCAAAGATCTGAATCTTGCTATCCAGCCAAGTGGAAAAGTCGCCGGAATCCCATTGTTGTTTTAGCGCGATCTCTCCGTGAGCCCACCAAAACGCACGGGGAATGTCCCTATCCTCGAACTGCTTCTCATTTATTTGAAGGCGTTCAGCACGAGCACGGACAAGTCCATGGTTAGCTCGCTCACAGATCCGCCGCGTTGCGATCGAAAGTTGGAGGCTCTTTAACATCTGCAAGGCGCGACTTGCGCTGATCCATTCAATTTCATCGCTCTTTGGATTCTTATGTAATTCGTCCCACTCGTCGCTGAATCTCTTTAGATTACCGTATCCGTACGCTGATGCCATTGTTATCGCTCCCTGTGCGGCAGCAAAGCCTGGACCGTCACCTGCACCAGATGTGATCTACTTCAGAACTCCAACAACATTTCAATGATATCTGCGCAGCATGATCCCCGCCAGGTGCGGCGATTGATAAACACTTCGGCTACGGCTTCATCCCGCCAGGATTGTTGTGCAATCAACCCAGATTTCTGTCACGGCAGCCCCCCGAGGGACCGACGTTTGACGGCTGCGATAATGGTTTCGAGGACTACCTGTTTGAGGCAGCCCGTCGAGTTATTATGTCGCATGCTGAAACGTTGCGCCGTCGGGCAAATCACCTTCACATTTCCGCGCGTCCCTGCTGCCGCATGAGGGGCGTTTCGCGACCGTCACGGATCGTTGGCAGTGGGATGCGATGGGCGTGTGTCGACGCAGCGTGAATGAGTTCGCGCGGACGAACGGCGAGGCACGCACGGTCAAGTCGCGCGGTCCTGATATCCCGATGCTGATATCAACTCATGTCGAAGCCTTCGCTTCGCGTGGGGATGGTGGCCAACAAGCCCGGCGCACCAGGGAGAACGCGAAGCAGCCGTTAAAACCAATCGCGCAGGGAGGGCCGGATGATCCGGCGCGTACCTGTGGTTCCTGCCGCCAGCATTTTCCTTCGCTGGCGGGCCATGGGTGCGGTCGGCACCCGGCTCTCCCTGCGCCCTCATGATTGACGGGGGCGAGACGATCTTCACAGCTCGGGCGCGGGATGCGTCGCGAGATTGAGCAGTCTTGCTCCGAGAGGGGCCACAAGCATGGTGATCGGTAGACACGCGGACGGTGCCCACCCTCCCCTGGAGGGGGAGGGTCGCCTCGCGGAGAGCGAAGCGAACCGTGAGGCGGGGTGGGGTGATCTCTCCTCTGGCACCGGCGTCCGCCGAGAGATCACCCCACCCCGCTCGCCCGCTTCGCGCGCGATCGACCCTCCCCCTCCAGGGGAGGGTGGGAGCTCGCGGCTTGCAGCAGCGGCATCACGGAAGCCTGAAGCAAAATCGTTCGCAATCTCGGAGAAACGCGTGAGGCCGATATGTCGAAGACATCGGGCCAATCGACACCGACCTCTATTCGACCGCAACGCGGGTCAGCGCGCTCGTCTGTCGGAGATCTCTTGTGCGGGGGAGGTCACCACCAAAAATGGTGCCCAGGAAAGGACTCGAACCTTCACGGCCGTTAAGCCACTGGCACCTGAAGCCAGCGCGTCTACCAATTCCGCCACCTGGGCATGGGGGCGCTGTGTACGGATCGAACGGGCGCTTGTCAAACCGCTGAACGCCCAAGATGACAATTTTTCTGAAGCCATGCGCAAAAACACGGCTCCCTTTTCCGCAGTGCGGACGATGGGCTATACAGCGGCCCAGGATGGCGGGCCGCGGGGTGCGAATCGCCGCTGACAGCTATCTCGTCCGGGGCGGACCGACCGCCCGGCAATCCCAGGGCTCATTCCATGGCATCGAATCTGGACACATTGGTTACCGTCTTCGGCGGCTCAGGCTTCGTCGGGCGCAACGTGGTCCGGGCGCTGGCCAAGCGCGACTACCGCATCCGCGTCGCGGTACGCCGGCCGGAGCTCGCCGGCCACCTGCAGCCGCTCGGCCGGGTCGGCCAGATCCACGCCGTACAGGCCAATCTGCGCTATCCCGACTCGGTCGCATCAGCGCTGCGTGACAGCCATGTCGCGATCAACCTGGTCGGCGTCCTGACCGAGAGCGGCGCGCAGACCTTCGAGGCCGTGCAGGCCGAGGGCGCCGCCACCGTGGCCAAGGCGGCCGCCGCCGCTGGCGCCCGCATGGTGCACGTCTCGGCGATCGGCGCCGACGCGGAGTCGGCATCGAGCTATGCCCGCGCCAAGGCGGCCGGCGAGGCCGCCGTGCTGGCCGCGGTGCCCGAGGCCGTGATCATGCGCCCCTCGGTCGTGTTCGGCCCCGAGGACCAGTTCACCAACCGCTTTGCGGGGCTCGCGCGGATCTCGCCGTTCCTGCCGCTGATCGGCGGCGGCGAGACGAAGATGCAGCCGGTCTATGTCGGCGACGTCGCCACCGCGGTGGCCGATGCGGTCGACGGCAAGGCGCAGCCGGGCGCGACCTACGAGCTCGGCGGGCCGGAAGTGCTGAGCTTCCGGGAGATCCTGAAAATCATCCTCGACATCACCGATCGCGACCGCGCGCTGCTGCCGCTGCCGTTCGGGCTCGCCAAGCTGCAGGCCGCAATCCTGCAGTTCGCGCCGGGGCCGCTGAAGCTGACGCCGGACCAGGTCGAGCTCTTGCGCCACGACAACGTGGTGTCGGAGGCGGCAAAGGCGGCCGGGCTGACCTTGCAGGGCCTCGGCATCACGCCGGACTCGCTCGAGGCGGTCGCCCCGCAATATCTCTGGCGCTTCCGTCCGTCCGGGCAGTTCCAGCGCAAGAACGCGTGAGGGTATCTGTAGGGTGGGCAAAGCGAAGCGTGCCCACCACCTTGCTTTGGCATACTCGGTGAGAACGGTGGGCACGGCGCTGCGCGCCTTTGCCCACCCTACGCGATAACTACTTCCCCAGCGCCAGCGCGATCAGGCCCAGCGTGCCGACGATCACGCGCCACCAGGCAAACAGCACGAAGCCGTGGCGGGTGACGTAACCGAGGAAGGCCTTCACCACGATCATGGCGGTGATGAAGGAGACGACGAAGCCGATCGCGATGAGGCCGAGGTGATCGGACGTCATCTCGGCGCGGCTCTTGTAGAAGTCGTAGACGAAGGCGCCGACCATGGTCGGGATCGCCAGGAAGAAGGAGAACTCCGCGGCCGAGCGCTTGTCGCCGCCGAGCAGCATCGCCGCCACGATGGTGGCGCCGGAGCGCGACACGCCGGGGATCATGGCGAGGCACTGCGCGACGCCGATCCACAGATACATCATCAGCGGATAGCGCGTGGCGTCGTGCTCCCGCGGCTTGAGATCGATCTGATCGACCCACAGCAGGATGGCGCCGCCGACGATCAGCGAGAAGCACACGACCCAGGGATCGAACAGGAGCGCCTTGATGTACTTGCCGGCGATGAGGCCGATGATGACGGCGGGCAGGAAGGCGATCAGCACGCCGATGATGAAGCGGCGGTCGTCAGCGTTCGACATCGCGCCGATGGCGACGCGCGACAGCTTGAAGAAGTATAGCGCGACGATGGCGAGGATGGCGCCAAGCTGGATCAGGATCGCAAAACTCTTCCAGAAGCCCTCGTCGCCGAGCCCGAAGAAGCGCTCCGCCAGCAACAGATGGCCGGTCGAGGATACGGGAAGAAACTCGGTGACGCCCTCGATTATGCCGAGAAGCACCGCCCGCAGCGTATCTGACATCATTGATCGGATCCTGGATTGCCGGCAAAACGCGGCCCTTCTCGCCTATTCGGCTCCCGCCCGCAATTGCAAAAAGCGCTCGAACCGGCCACATCCGATGAATGAACCGGCGTGTGATCGGCCATGCGAATCAGAACGAGGCAATGCCGGACAGCGGATCGGGCGCGCTGATCGCTGTTCCCGAAAGCGCCGTTTCCCGCATGACCGCCCGTCGCCCTACTGCTTACACTTTCGCCGACCATGCGCTAATGGTCCGATTCGCGAGCGCACCCGCGCGCCGGTATCGGGACGAGGCGTCGGTGCGAACCGATGGTTGATTGTTCGTTAAGCGCCGTAGCCGCGGAATCGTCGAAAGGCTCCATGTACACGCTCTACCACCATCCCTTCTGCCCGCATTCACGCTTCGTCCGGCTGGTGCTCGGCGAATACGGGCTTGATCTGCGCCTGGTGGAGGAACGCGCCTGGGAGCGCCGCGAGGCGTTCCTCGTGCTCAATCCCGCGGCCACCACGCCGGTGCTGTCGGTCGAAGGCCTGCCGCCGGTGCCCGGTGTCGGCGTGATCGCCGAGTTCATCGACGAGACCTGCGGGCCCGAGATGGGCGATCGCCGGCTGATGCCGGCGTCGGCGGCCGAGCGCGTCGAGGTGCGCCGGCTGATGGACTGGTTCAACACCAAGTTCTTCGAGGAGGCCTCGAACCTGCTGGTCACCGAGCGCATCTACAAGCGCTTCATGAGCGAGGAGGATGGCGGCGGGCCGCCATCGACCGACGTGATTCGCGCCGCCAAGACCAATGTGCGCTATCATCTCGCCTATATCGGCTGGCTGGCGCAGCGGCGCAATTTCCTGGCCGGCGACCGGCTGACCTATGCCGACCTGGCCGCCGCCGCGCATCTGTCTGCGATCGACTATCTGGGCGACGTGCCATGGATCGAGGACGACGCAGCGAAGGCGTGGTACGCGCGGGTGAAGTCGCGGCCGTCGTTCCGGCCGCTGCTCTCCGACTGGCTGGCGGGCGTCCCGGCGTCGCGGACCTATGTGGACCTGGACTTCTGAGCGCAGATAGGCCCACGCCGGAGACGTTGAAGGCGGCGCTGGCCGCCGAGGCGCAACGGCTGGGCTTCGATGCCATCGGCATCACCGCCCCGGTCGTGAGCGCCGAGCGGGCCGCCGCGTTCGAACGCTTTCTCGCCGCCGGCCAGCACGGCGACATGGACTGGCTGGCGCGCGAGCCGTCCCGCCGCACCGATCCCACCACGTTGTGGTCGGAGGTCCGCAGCGTGGTCATGCTCGGCGTCAATTACGGCCCCGACGAGGATCCGCGCGCGGTCCTGTCCCAGCGCAGCAACGCTGCGATTTCGGTCTATGCCCGCGGCGACGACTATCACGACGTCATCAAGAAGAACCTCAAGACGCTCGCCCGCTGGCTGGTCGCACAGGCTGGTTGTGATGTGAAGGTGTTCGTCGACACCGCGGCCGTCATGGAGAAGCCGCTGGCCGAAGCGGCCGGGCTCGGCTGGCAGGGCAAGCACACCAATCTGGTGTCGCGCGGTTTCGGCTCCTGGCTGTTCCTCGGCGCCATCTACACCACGCTGGACCTGCCCGCCGATGCGCCGGAGCGCGATCATTGCGGCTCGTGCCGGGCCTGCCTCGACAGCTGCCCGACCGCGGCGTTCCCGGCCCCCTACAGTCTCGATGCGCGGCGCTGCATTTCGTATCTGACGATCGAGAACAAGGGGCCGATCCCGCGCGAGTTCCGCAGGGCGCTGGGCAACCGCATCTACGGCTGCGACGACTGCCTCGCCGCCTGCCCGTGGAACAAGTTCGCGCAAGCGGGGCGCGAGGCGAAGCTGGCAGCCCGCGAATCGCTGCGGTCCCCCGATCTCGCCGAGCTGGCTGCGCTCGACGACGCCGCGTTTCGCGCACTGTTCACGAAATCGCCGATCAAGCGCGTCGGCCGCGACCGCTTCCTGCGCAACGTGCTGATCGCGATCGGCAACTCCGGCGATGCGGCGCTGACGCCGTCAGCCGAGCGGCTGGCGACCGATCCGAGTCCGCTGGTGCGCGGTGCCGCCGCCTGGGCGCTCGCTTGGCTGCTCGACGAGGCTACTTACGCGCGGCGTGCGGAGGCGGCGCTGACGTCGGAGACCGACGAGAGCGTCCGCGCGGAATGGCAAGCCCGATGCTGAAGCGGGCCGCCTCAGCCCATCTCGCCGACGGCGGCCAGCATGCGCGCGATGTCCTGCGGACGCGACAGCCGGTGGTCGCCGTCCTGGATCATGGTCAGCACCACGTCTTCGGCCGGCAGTCGGTGGGTCAGTGCGAACGCGTGCTGCCAGGGGACGTCCGGGTCCTGCGCGCCCTGCAGGATGCGCACCGGGCAGCCGACCTTGATGGCACCGCCGAGCAGGAGATGATTGCGCCCGTCCTCGATCAGCGCCCTGGTGATGGGATAGGGCTCGCCATACTCCGACGGACGCATCCAGACGCCCTTGGTCTCGATCTCGGTCCGGACCGCCGACGGGAAGCCCTTCCACATCAGCTCCTCGGTGAAATCGGGCGCCGGGGCGATCAGGACCAGGCCAGCCAGCGTCGCCTCCGCCGGGTCCTTGAGCAGCTCGCGCGCCAGCAGCAGCGCCATC
This sequence comes from Bradyrhizobium sp. SZCCHNRI3043, assembly GCF_032377735.1. Taxonomy (NCBI): domain Bacteria; kingdom Pseudomonadati; phylum Pseudomonadota; class Alphaproteobacteria; order Hyphomicrobiales; family Nitrobacteraceae; genus Bradyrhizobium; species Bradyrhizobium sp. SZCCHNRI3043. The sequence goes on along the minus strand of NZ_JAUHID010000016.1, from coordinate 92,487 downwards.
CAGCCGCCCATCGAGGAACCGATCACGACCTGCGGTCCGCGGCAGATTTGCCGGAACACCGCGACGCTCTCCTCGAGCCAGCGGCCGATGGTGCCGTCGACGAAGCGGCCGCCGGATTCACCATGACCGGAATAGTCGAAACGGACGCAGGCGCGGCCGCGCTCGGCGGCCCAGGCGTCGAGCGCCAGCGCCTTGGTGCCTTTCATGTCGGAATTGAAGCCACCGAGCCAGAACAGCCCGGGCGGGCGGCCTGGCCGCGCCCGCACCGCGATCCGGCGCGACGATTCGCCTGCGCCGACGGTGACGAAGACGGGCGTATCGGCATTTTCTGCAGCAGGGTTCATGGATCGTTACTCGATTTCGGGGGCTGTGTGGGCGAACCAGCCGGTCGCGTCAATCCGCTCGACCGGGCGCTGCCGCTTGCGAAAGGGCCCCGCGCACTCTATGTCCGCCAGCGGAGACACGAGGCCTCGAAAGTGCGGTTTTGATCGCCATTCTTGGCCATGCGGTCTCTTTGGGGGAATGCACGGCCGCGCCGAAGTCCTGCGCGTGCGACGCAAGAGCCATGACGGCCGGATGTTAATTCGACGCACGGGACGCCAGCTGTCTTGCCCGCGAGGGCATCTTCCTTCAAAATAGTCGCCTTCTTCCACAACCTTGGAGAACTACCCATTCGCCGCCCCAATCGAGCCCCGCCCGCTGCCGTCAAAGACGGGCCGCGCACAAATGATGAGATTCGCAATGCGCAGATCCAGCTGATCGATTCAGAAGGTACCAACCGCGGCACTGTCGAGACCGTGGTTGCGATCAAGATGGCCGCTGATGCCGGCATGGATCTGGTCGAGATTTCGCCGAACAACAATCCTCCCGTCTGTAAGATCATGGACTACGGGAAGTACAAGTATTCGGCGCAGAAGAAGGCCGCCGAGGCCCGCAAGAAGCAGAAGGTCGTCGAGATCAAGGAGATCAAGCTCCGCCCGATGATCGATGATCACGACTACGACGTGAAGATGCGGGCGATGCAGCGCTTCTTCGAAGAGGGCGACAAGGTCAAGATCACACTGCGCTATCGCGGCCGCGAAATGGCGCACCAGGAGATCGGCACCAAGCTGCTCGACAAGGTCAAGTCCGACGTCGCGGCTTTCGCCAAGGTCGAGCAGGACGCGCGGTTCGAGGGACGCCAGGTGGTCATGGTTCTGGCCCCGCGCTAGTCGCCAGCCACCGACGCACCAAACCGAGCCCGCCACACGTCTGGCGGGCTTTTCTCTTGAGGCCCCCGTCAGAACCGCTCTTTGCGGGCGCGGATCAGGGCCGGTGCTGGTGGCCGAGGGCCGCCCTGGGATACCTGTACCCGCGGCTCGCATGTCGGCTGACCATGTCGGCTGACCATGGCTCGGACGAGCCGATTCGGCGGTTCAGCGTTGCCAAGAGCCACCGTCTCTGGCATAAGCGCGGCCTTCGTCGCCCGGCTGATCAAGGGCTGCCGTGGCGATGTCCCTGTGCGGGTGGATCCTTGTTTGGACCCAATACCTGAGCACAACCAACGCTCTAACGAGCATTTTCGCCTGATGGCGCCGCTTTAGCGGGCGGCTTGCCGTTGGCATGAAGGAGAGCCAAATGCCCAAGCTGAAGACCAAATCCGGCGCCAAAAAGCGCTTCAAGGTGACTGCCACCGGCAAAGTGATGCACGCCCAGCGCGGCAAGCGCCACGGCATGATCAAGCGGACGAAGAAGCAGATCCGGCAGCTGCGCGGCACCCGCGTGCTGTTCAAGACCGACGGCGACAACGTCAAGAAGTACTTCTTGCCGAACGCCTGACCGGCCTCTCGCTTCCGAAACCCTGGCCGCCTCCAAGCCGCGGCTGATCGTCATCTCTGAATCCAAGGATACCCGGCATGTCTCGCGTCAAACGCGGTGTGACCGCCCACGCCAAGCACAAGAAAGTCTTCAAGGCCGCCAAGGGCTATTACGGCCGCCGCAAGAACACGATCCGCACCGCCAAGCAGGCCGTCGAGAAGGCCGGCCAGTATGCGTTCCGCGATCGCAAGCGCAAGAAGCGCACCTTCCGCGCGCTCTGGATCCAGCGCCTGAACGCCGCGGTGCGCCCGTTCGAGCTGACCTACAGCCGATTTATCGATGGCCTGTCCAAGTCCGGCATCACCGTCGACCGCAAGGTGCTGTCGGATCTCGCGATCAACGAGCCCGCCGCGTTCCAGGCGATCGTTGAGAAGGCCAAGGCGGCGCTCGCCGCCTGATCGCCTCCGCATCGCGAGGATTTCAAAAGCGGCCGATGATCTCGGCCGCTTTTTGCTATCCGGCGCAATACAAGGCTTTGCTCGCCGGCTTTGCTTGCCCGCTTTCACTTGACCCGTGTCGCCCGCGCGGCGACAACCCAGCCGCCTTTTCCGCGGAGAATTTGCCCGTGTCGGACCTCGCCTCGCTCGAAACCTCGATCCTCGACCAGATCGCCACCGCCGGCGACGAAGCCGCGCTGGAAGCCGTGCGCGTCGCCACCCTCGGCAAGAAGGGCTCGATCTCGGCGCTGCTGGCGACGCTCGGCAAGATGTCGCCGGACGAGCGCAAGACTCAAGGCGCGGCAATCAACCTCGCCAAGGACAAGGTCACGCAGGCGCTCGCCGCACGGCGCGAGGTGCTGAAATCGGCCGCGCTGGATGCGCGCCTCGCCGCCGAGACCATCGACGTCACCCTGCCGCTGCAGGACGCGCCGGTCGAGACCGGGCGCATCCATCCGCTCAGCCAGGTGATGGACGAGCTCACCACGATCTTCGCCGACATGGGCTTTGCGATCGCCGAGGGCCCCGACGTCGAGACCGACGACTACAACTTCACCAAGCTGAACTTCCCGGAAGGCCATCCGGCGCGGGAGATGCACGACACGTTCTTCTTCAATCCAAAGCCGGACGGCTCGCGCATGCTGCTGCGGACCCACACCTCGCCGGTGCAGGTGCGGACCATGCTGAGCCAGAAGCCGCCGATCCGCGTCATCTGCCCGGGCCGTACCTACCGCATCGATTCGGATGCGACCCACACGCCGCAATTCCACCAGGTCGAGGGCCTCGTCATCGACAAGGGCTCGCATCTCGGCCACCTCAAATGGATCCTGCACGAGTTCTGCAAGGCGTTCTTCGAGGTCGACCACATCAACATGAAGTTCCGGCCGTCGTTCTTCCCGTTCACCGAGCCGTCGCTCGAGGTCGACATCCAGTGCCGCCGCGACAAGGGCGAGATCCGCTTCGGCGAGGGCGAGGACTGGCTGGAGATTCTCGGCTGCGGCATGGTGCACCCGAACGTGCTGCGCGCCTGTGGCATCGATCCCGACGAGTACCAGGGTTTTGCCTGGGGCATGGGCATCGACCGCATCGCGATGCTGAAATACGGCATGAGCGACCTGCGCCAATTGTTCGAAGGCGACGTCCGTTGGCTGTCCCATTACGGCTTCAAGCCGCTCGATGTGCCGACCTTGGCGGGAGGGCTGAGCGCGTGATCCGTCTCGACCTCTCCGCACGGGTGGTCGGACTCCCTCTCCCGCTTGCGGGGGAGGGCTGGGGTGGGGGTCTCTCCGCGCAGGAGGCGTCGATGGACGACGACAAGCCCACCTGGACAGTCGCGCCGAAGCTTCGATCAAACGCACGGGCCCTCCGCCAGAACGCGACGGATGCCGAGCGCATCTTGTGGTCGGAGCTGCGCGGCCATCGCCTGCTCGGCGCAGGCTTTCGTCGTCAGGCACCGATCGACCGCTACATCGTCGACTTTGTCTGCCACGCGGCACGTCTGGTGATCGAGCTCGATGGCGGACAGCATTTCTCGACAGAGGGCGAGCAGCGCGACGCTGCGCGCTCAGCTGTGATCGAAGCCAAAGGATTTCATGTCCTGCGCTTTGCCAACAACGACGTACTGGCCAATCGCGCCGGCGTTCTTGAAACCGTTGCCGCTGCCGTTGCGGCGAGAGCCCCCACCCTGACCCTCCCCCGCAAGCGGGGGAGGGAACAGGACTGACTTCGCAGGAACGCTGCCATGAAATTCACCTTGTCCTGGCTGAAGGACCATCTCGACACAGACGAGTCGGTCGAAACGCTCGCCAACAAGCTCACGATGATCGGCCTCGAGGTCGAGCATCTCGAGGACAAAGCGAAGCTGCTCGCGCCCTATCGAATCGCGCGCGTCGTTTCCGCCGAGCAGCACCCGAACGCCGACCGCTTACGCGTCTGCATGGTCGACACCGGTGACGGTGGCGCGCCGGTGCAGGTGGTGTGCGGTGCGCCGAACGCGCGCGCGGGTCTGGTCTCGGTGTTCTCGCCACCCGGCACCTACATCCCCGGCAAGAACATCACGCTCTCGGTCGGCACGATCCGCGGCGTCGAGAGCCGTGGCATGCTGTGCTCCGCGGCCGAGCTGCAGATTTCCGACGATCACGACGGCATCATGGAGCTGCCGGAGGATGCGCCGATCGGCACTCCTTACGCGGAGTGGGCCGGCCTCGGCGATCCCATGTTCGAGATCAACCTGACGCCGAACCGCCAGGACTGCACCGGCGTGCACGGCATCGCCCGCGACCTCGCCGCCGCCGACATGGGCAAGCTGAAGGACCCCGGCATCAAGCCGGCGAAGGGCGAGCTCCCCTGCCCGGTGAAGGTCACGGTCGAGGACGAGAAGCTTTGTCCGGGCTTCGCGCTGCGACTGGTGCGCGGCGTCAAGAACGGCCCGTCGCCGAAGTGGCTGCAGCAGCGCCTCACATCGATCGGCCTGCGCCCGATCAACGCGCTGGTCGACATCACCAACTACATGACCTTCGACCGCGCGCGTCCGCTGCACGTGTTCGACGCCAAGAAGGTGAAGGGCAATCTGGTCGTCCGCCGCGCGCGTGACGGCGAGACCCTGCTCGCGCTCGACGGCCGGACCTACACGCTCGACCATTCGATGTGCGTCATCGCCGACGATTCCGGCGTCGAATCGCTCGCCGGCATCATGGGCGGCGAAACCTCCGGCTGCGACGAAGGCACCACCGACGTGCTGATCGAATCGGCGCTGTGGAACGAGATCAACATCGCCCAGACCGGCCGCAAGCTCGGCATCAATTCCGACGCGCGCTACCGCTTCGAGCGCGGCGTCGATCCGGCCTTCATGGTGCCGGGCCTGGAGATGGCGACCAGGCTCGTGCTCGAGCTTTGCGGCGGCACGCCGTCGGAGACCATCGTCGTCGGCAATCCGTTTGGTGATGACCGTATCATCGATTTCCCACTGACCGAGGTGAAGCGGCTGGCGGGCATCGAGGTGCCGCTGACTGAGATGCGGCGGATCCTGACGCATCTCGGCTTCGTGGTCGCCGGCAACGGCCCGGTCGTGAAGGTCGCGGTGCCCTCCTGGCGCAGCGACGTGCATGGCAAGGCCGACCTCGTCGAGGAGGTCGTGCGCATCGTCGGCGTCGACAAGGTGCCGATGACGCCGTTCGAGCGCGGCGATGCCCCGCGCAAGCCGGTGCTGACGCCGATCCAGCTGCGCACCCGGCGCGCCAAGCGCGCGCTGGCGGCGCGCGGCATGGTCGAGGCCGTGACCTGGTCGTTCATTTCCAAGCCGGCGGCCGAGCTGTTCGGCGGCGGCAAGGCCGAGCTCGCGCTTGCGAACCCGATTGCCGCCGATCTCTCCGACATGCGGCCGAGCCTGCTGCCGGGACTGATCGCAACCGTGCAGGCCAACGCCGATCGTGGCTTCGGCGATGCCGCGATCTTCGAGGTCGGGCAGATCTTCAAGGGCGATGGCCCCGCGGACCAGCTCATGGCAGCGAGCGGCATCCGCCGTGGCGTCGCGTCGGCGAAGGGTCTCGGCCGACATTGGACGGGATCGCAAGCGGCGAGCGCTTACGACGCGAAGGCCGATGCACTCGCCGTGCTGGCGGCCGCCGGCGCGCCGATGGCGTCGCTGCAGATCGTCGCCGGCGGCCCCGCCTGGATGCATCCGGGACGCTCCGGCACGATCCAGATGGGACCGCAGAACGTGCTCGGCCATTTCGGCGAGCTGCATCCGCGCACGCTCGAGGCGCTGAAAGCCGACGGGCCGCTCGTCGCCTTCGAGGTGATCCTGGATCGCATTCCGGCCGCCAAGGCGAAGCCGACGCGCGCCAAGGCGGTGCTGGAGCTGTCCGCATTCCAGCCGGTGTCGCGCGACTTCGCCTTCATCGTCGATCGCAAGGTCAAGGCCGGCGATATCGTGCGCGCCGCGCAGGGCGTCGACAAGAAGCTGATCACCGATGTCGCCGTGTTCGACGTCTACGAGGGCAAGGGCATCGAGGACGGCAAGAAGTCGGTAGCGATCGCCGTCACCCTGCAGCCGCGCGAGAGGACGATGACGGACGAGGAGATCGACGCCGTCACGGCAAAGATCACGGCCGACGTTGGCAAGAAGACCGGCGGCACGTTGCGCGGATGAGCCTGTCCGGGCTCATCCCTGCCGATCTCAGCCTGTTCGCGGCGGTCGCGCTGGCGATCGTCGCTTTCATCGCCGCAACCGCGCGCGGCTTCTCCGGCTTCGGCGCGGCGCTGATCTTCATGCCGCTCGCGAGCAGCTTTGCGACGCCCCGTCTGGTCGCGCCGCTGCTGCTGGTGATCGACTTCGTATCGATGGCCCCAATGGTGGCGCCGGCCTGGCGTGAGGCCGACCGCAAGGCCACCGCCGTGATCGTCGCGGGTGCGTTGGTCGGCGTGCCCGTGGGCACCTATTTCCTCAGCCGGCTGGACCCTGTCACCGTACGCTGGATCATCACCGGTTTCGTGATCGCGCTGCTTGCGCTGCTGCTGTCCGGCTGGCGCTATCGCGGCAGGGAGTACACCGCGCTGTCGGTCGCTGTCGGCTATATCTCCGGATTCTGCAGCGGACTGGCGCAGACCGGGGGCCCGCCGATCGTCGGCTACTGGCTGGGACGCCCGATCCCGCCAAAGATCGCGCGAGCGAATATCGTGCTGTTCTTCGGCGCATCGGACTTCTTCGCCATGGTGAGCTACGCAATGAGCGGGCTGATCACCTGGGATTCGCTGAAGCTTTCGCTGCTGATCGGTCCGGTCTACGCGCTTGGTGTCGCGTTCGGCGCGTCGCTGTTCGGCCGTGCCAGCGAGCAGGTGTTTCGCGCCATCTGCTATGCGCTGATCGCAATCGCCGTGATCGCCGGCCTGCCGGCCCTCGACGGCGTGCTCGGGCGGGGTTAGCCTTCCTGCAACGAAGCAGACAGGGAGGCCACCGTGATCCATCGGCGAACAATGCTCAAGCTCGCGCTGGGAACGGCCGGCGCCATCGCGGCGCCCGCGGCGTTCGCGCAAGGCGCAAAGACCGGCACGCGGATCGTCTTCCTCGGCACCAAGGGCGGCCCACGCGTCGGCGTGGGCGCTTCGAATCCGGCCAATCTCGTCGTCGTCAACGGCACGCCGTTCGTGATCGATTGCGGCATGGGCGTCAGCCGTCAGCTCGTCAATGCGGGCGTTCCGATCCCGTCGGTCAAGTACATCCTGATCAGCCACCACCATTCCGATCACAATCTCGAATACGGCAACCTGTTCTACAACGCCTGGGCCGCGGGATTGTCGACGCCGATCCAGTCGTTCGGACCAAAGGGCCTGGAGGCGATGACCAGGAGCTTCTGGGAAACTAACAAGTTCGACGTCGACACCCGCATCGCGGACGAAGGCCGGCCAGATCCGCGGCCACTCCTGGTCTCGAAGGATATCGACGCGGACGGCGTCGTGCTGAAGACGGCGGACGTGACGGTAACCGCGTTCCGCACGCCACATCCGCCGATCACCGACAACTTCGCGTACAAGTTCGAGACGCCCGACGGCACGATCGTGTTCTCGAGCGACACGGCCTATAACCCGAAGCTTGCAGAGTTTGCCAAGGGCGCCGATGTGCTCGTGCATGAATGCCTCTATGTGCCCGCGGTCGATCGGCTGGTCGCCAAGACGAAGAACGGCTCGACGCTGAAGAAGCACCTGCTCGACAGTCACACGACCACGGAAGACGTCGGACGCATCGCCGCGGCTGCAGGCGTGAAAGTGCTGGCGCTCAGCCACTTCGTACCCGGTGATGATCCCGAAGTGACGGACGAGGACTGGACGCGGGACGTCAAGAAGAACTACACGGGCCGCATCGTGGTCGCGAAAGACCTGATGGAATTGAAGCTGCCTGTGTAGCCAAGGCGTGCTTCAATCGGCAGCTCGCCTGCATCAGCCGTAGGGTGGGCAAAGGCGCAGCCGTGCCATTTCAACGCTTGAGATCGCAGTTGCGCCGTGCCCACCATCTTGCTGATGAGTTTGCGGATCGACGGTCAATCCTCCGGCGAGGCCGAGCGCACCTTGCCGCGACGGCGCGGTCGTTGCCGCTCACTGCTCGGCTCCGGCTCGGCGTCCTTGATCGCGCCGATCCGGCGCAGCGCGGCTTCCGCGGCGCGCTCGCCGGAGTCCCAGGCGCCGTCGACCGTGCCCCACAGCGTTTCGTGCGTGGCCTCGCCGGCCAGGAACAGCGGGCCCAACGGTTCGCCGAGAATTTTGCGGGCGCCCTGGCTGCCGGGCGTGGCCGCCGACATCGCGCCGAGCACGCCCGACACCTGGTTCCAGCGCGTGGCTGCTGACGACTTCACCGCTGCGGCGGCTTCACTTCCAAACAGCTTGCCGATCCACTCCCTGGCGAAGTCGGCCATCGCCGCCTCGCCCTGCACTGATAGTTCGCGGCCGAAGGCGCCGGCAACATCGACGGTACAAAGCGACGATCCACCGATATTGGCAAGCAGCAGACCCGTGCGGTTGGAATTGCTCTGCTCGATGATGACCTCGTCCCGCGACAGGCCGAGCGGATTGCCCGCCAGCATCAGCGCAATGTGATCATAGCTGCCGAGGCTGAGCTTGGCGGCGGCGTCGAGCTGCCGCTTCGGCAGCTCGGGCACGAACTTGATGGCGCCTGATGTCAGCACGTTGGTCGACACCGTGAGGATGATGGCGCGCGTCGCGATTCGCCCCGCCGGCGTTTCCACCGCGACGTCGCGGTTGGTCCACACGACGCGCGTTGCCGGAGTCGACAGCGATGACGGCAACGATTCGCCGAGCTTGGCGAGGAACGTGCCCAGCCCCTGCCGGCAGGCCAGCGGAGCGCTGCGACCCTGTGCGCGCGCCTTGTCCATCGCGGAGAGATCGGCGAGATCCTTTCCGGTCGCGCTGGCGCCGAGCACGAACGCGGTGGTGCTGGTCCAGTCGCCCAGATCTTTCGGCAGCGCCGCGGCGCAGGAGGTATCGAGCTTGCCGCGCGCCGCCTCGTCGATGGCGCGATTGGCGCGCACCAGCCCGGCCAGGAACTGCTCGGTCTCGCCGGGCCGCGCATTGCGCCGGCCGACCCGGATCTTCTGCCCGACGGGAGCCGCGACGAGATCGAGTCCGACGCCGCGCGCGAGCCTTCCGATGGGATTGCTGTCGGCGCTGAGCAGCCAGCGGGCGCCGCGATCGAACGGCACGCCGAAGGTGGCGACATCCGTGCTGCAGCGACCGCCGATCTGCGGCGCGGCCTCCAGCACCACGACCTTGCGGTTGGCGGCCACGATCCGGCGGGCCGCGGCGATTCCCGCCGCACCCGCCCCGATCACGACAATGTCAGCCTCGCGCGGAACAGCCGCCTGCGCGGCGCGGCCTGAGATGGGCAGCGCGGCCAGCGCCGCGGAAGCGGAGAGGAAGCCGCGGCGCGTGAAGTTCATGACATGGTTTCCGAAAGCTTTGAACGAAACGAATACCGACCGAATTTGCCGTATCTGCCGCGCTGCGGCAACCGGGATGGTAAACGCGATACCGTGCGGACTGCTTCGACTATGAACCAAATTGCAACCGCAATCGACCATCATGGAAGAAGGGAAAAGCCGGCGACCGGCCAAGGTCGCCCGGGGAGCGTTATGGGTATCGTGCTCGACCAGATCGGCAAGCTGATTGCCGCCTATCTCCAGAAGGAGATCCCCGGCTATGAGCCGTTCACGCCGAGCGATCCGGACTACCTGCGCAAGGACGTCCAGCCCGGCGACGTGCTGTTGGTCGAGGGCAACAGCCGCATCTCCGGCATCATCAAATATCTCACGCAATCGACCTGGTCGCACGCCGCGCTCTATGTCGGCCCCATCGATGGCGCCGTCGAGCCCGACGGGGAGCCGCATGTGCTGGTCGAAGCCTATGTCGGCGACGGCGTGATCTCGGCGCCGCTGTCGAAATACTTCGCCTATCATACCCGCGTGTGCCGTCCGGTCGGCCTGACCTATGAGGACCGGCACACGGTGTGCCGCTACGCCATCAATCGCATCGGCTTCGGCTACGACACCAAGAACATCATCGACCTGATGCGCTATCTGATCCCGATGCCGGTTCCGCAACGCTGGCGGCGGCGTATGATCGCGCTGGGTTCGGGCGATCCGACCAAGATGATCTGCTCGGCGCTGATCGCGCAGGCGTTCGACGCGGTCCGCTATCCGATCCTGCCGAAGATCACGCGGGCCCCCTCACGGCGCGCCAAGCGCGAGATCCTGCACATCCGCGATTCGTCGCTCTACATGCCGCGCGACTTCGACATCTCGCCCTATTTCGATATCATCAAGCCGACCATCGTCAATGGATTCGACTACACGACGCTGCACTGGGCCGACAAGCAGAAGCCGCTCGCGGAGGTAGCGGGCGAGTTCGCCGTGTTTCCAGGCTCCGTCACAGCGCCGCCGCTCGTTCCTGAGGCGGCTGACGAAGAGGCGGCGCAGCCGGTTCCGGCTGAGGAAATGATGATCGAGGAAGTCAGCGAACGGCTCGTCGTCAACGAGCACTACCTCGTCACCGAGCCGGTGCGGCAGGTCGCGCCGCGCGCGGCTGCCCGACGGCGCAAGGTCGCGATTTGATCGTCATCCATTCTGCTCAGCGATCCGACCGGCCGATCACGTCCATCAGCTCCGCGATCTTCTGCCGCTGATCGGCCTTGTCGCCGGAAGCGATCGCGTGCTCGACGCAATGCGCGACGTGGTCGCGCAGGATCTCCTCCTCGACCCGGCGCAGCGCCGCCCTCACGGCGGAGATCTGGGTCACGATGTCGATGCAGTAGCGGTTGTCCTCGACCATCTTCGACAAGCCCCTGACCTGCCCTTCGATCCGGCTCAAACGTTTCTGACAGGATGTCTTGATGTCCTCGCGCATGGGGCCTATATACCCCTACAGGGTATAGGTTTCAAGAGGCTTGGGCGATGTCGGAAACCAAACACGAGCATGGTGGCGCGGCCGCCGGCGAGGGCGGATGCGGCTGTGGATCGCACGCGCGCGCGGTGGAAACCGGACACAACCAAGCATCCGCGGACAACTGTTGCAGCGATCGTGCCGGCGCGGCGCCTGACGGCGATTCGGGGGCCTGCTGCGGCGGCTCGGACCACGCTGCGCCTGAACCGGCGAAGGTGACGGATCCGGTCTGCGGCATGTCGGTCGATCCCGCGACCTCGACGCATCGCTTCGAGCATCAGGGACACACCTTCCATTTCTGCTCGGCCGGCTGCCGCACCAAGTTCGCGGCTGATCCCGCCAAGTATCTCGCAGCCGCCGCTGCACCGGCAGCCGCGCAGTCGTGCTGTGGCGGTCATGAGCACCATGCGCATCAGCATGACCAGGCAAAGGTCATCGACCCCGTCTGCGGCATGAGCGTCGATCCCGCGACCTCGAAGCATCGCCTCGAGCACGAGGGTCACACCTTCCATTTCTGCTCGGCCGGCTGCCGCACCAAGTTCGCGGCTGATCCCGACAAATATCGCGGCGAACGCGAGCCGCCGCCCGCGATGCCGGCGGGGACGATCTACACCTGCCCGATGCATCCCGAGATCCGGCAGGTGGGCCCGGGCACCTGCCCGATCTGCGGCATGGCGCTGGAGCCCGACGTCATCAGCCTCGACGACGCGCCCAATCCCGAGCTCGCCGACATGACACGGCGATTCTGGATCGGCACCTTGCTCGCCGCTCCCGTCGTCGTGCTCGAGATGGGCGGCCACCTCCTCGGCGGCCATGGCTTTGTCGATCCGATGTTGTCGAACTGGATCCAGCTCGCGCTGGCGACACCAGTCGTGCTGTGGGCCGGCTGGCCGTTCTTTGTCCGCGGCTGGCAATCGGTCCAGACCCGCAATCTCAACATGTTCACCCTGATCGCCATGGGCACGGGCGTCGCCTATGTCTACAGCGTGGTCGCGACCCTGGCGCCGCAGGCGTTTCCGCCGGCGTTCCGCGGCCACGGCGGCGCGGTCGCGGTGTATTTCGAGGCGGCCGCCGTGATCACCGTTCTCGTCCTGCTCGGCCAGGTGCTGGAGCTGCGCGCGCGCGACGCGACGTCGGGCGCGATCAAGGCGCTGCTGCAGCTGGCGCCGAAGACGGCGCGGCGGCTCGACACCGACGGCAACGACCACGAGGTGGAGATCGCCGAGCTCGCGGTCGGCGATCGCCTGCGCGTGCGTCCCGGCGAGAAGGTGCCGGTCGACGGCATCATTCTCGAAGGCCGCTCCTCGCTCGACGAATCGCTGGTGACGGGCGAGTCGATGCCCGTGACCAAGGCCGAAAGCGAGCGCGTCATCGCCGGCACCTTGAACCAGACCGGCAGCTTCGTGATGCGCGCCGACAAGGTCGGCCGCGAGACCCTGCTGTCGCAGATCGTGCAGATGGTCGCCGACGCGCAGCGCTCGCGCGCGCCGATCCAGCGCCTCGCCGACCAGGTCGCGGGCTGGTTCGTGCCGATGGTGATCGCTGCTGCCATTGCCGCCTTCGTCGCGTGGTACGCGTTCGGTCCCGAGCCGCGCTTCGCCTTCGGCCTCGTCGCCGCCGTGAGCGTGCTGATCATCGCCTGTCCCTGCGCACTCGGTCTCGCGACGCCGATGTCGATCATGGTCGGCGTCGGTCGCGGCGCCCAGGCCGGCGTGCTGATCAAGAGCGCCGAGGCGCTGGAGCGGATGGAGAAGGTCGATACGCTGGTCGTCGACAAGACCGGCACCTTGACCGAGGGCAAGCCGAAGGTGACGGCGATCGTCACCGCCGATGGTTTCGACGAGACCGAGGCGCTGCGGCTCGCGGCAAGCGTAGAGCGCGCCAGCGAACATCCCCTCGCCGCGGCCGTCGTCCGTCATGCCACCGAGCGCAACATCAAGCTCGCCGACGTCAAGGGCTTCGACGCGCCGACCGGCAAGGGCGCCCGCGGCGAGGTCGAAGGCAAAGCCATCGTGCTCGGCACCGCCACCTACCTGGCCTCACTCGGCATCATCACCGATACGCTGGGCGTCGAGAGCAAGCGGCTGCGCAGCGAAGGCGCCACCGTGATCACGATGGCCGTCGACGGCAAGCCAGCTGCGCTGTTTGCGATCGCCGATCCGGTCAAGGCCTCGACGCCGGAGGCGCTGAAGGCCCTCGCGGCCGACGGCATCAAGGTGATCATGCTGACCGGCGACAACCGCACCACGGCCACCGCGGTCGCGCGCAAGATCGGCATCACCGAGGTCGAGGCCGAGGTGCTGCCCGAGCAGAAGAGCGCGGTGGTCGCGCGTCTGCGCGCCAGCGGCAAGATCGTCGCGATGGCCGGCGACGGCGTCAACGATGCGCCGGCGCTCGCCGCGGCCGACGTCGGCATCGCCATGGGCACCGGCACCGACGTCGCCATGGAGAGCGCCGGCATTACGCTTCTCCAGGGCGACCTCGGCGGTATCGCGCGGGCGCGAAAGCTGTCGGCGGCGACGATGCGCAACATCCGACAGAACCTGTTCTTCGCGTTCATCTACAACGCCGCCGGCATCCCGATCGCCGCGGGCGTCCTCTATCCCCTGTTCGGCATCCTGCTGTCGCCGATCATCGCCGCCGCCGCGATGTCGCTGTCGTCGGTCAGCGTGGTCGGCAACGCGCTGCGACTGCGGGCGACCGAACTTTGATACGATGCCGGCGGACTTGCCGAAGCCCGCCGGCATGTCTACCTCTGCCGCGGGCTTTGCAGCGAGGGACCCCGCCATGATCGACGCCGCCATCAAGGCGATTTCGCAGATTTTGTCGCCGCCGATGCGCTCGATCCTGTGGCGCGCGATCGGGCTGGCGCTGGTGCTGGTCACGGTGCTCGCGATCGGGCTGCAGCGGCTCTTGACCTGGCTTGCGACCGCCGGCGAGGGCTGGGCGGAGGCCATGCTCGGGCCGAACTCGCACGGCACCCTGGAGGTGCTCACCTGGATCATCTCGATCGCCGCCGGCTTCGGCGTCGTGTTCGGCGGCATCATGCTGATGCCGGCGATCACCTCGGTGATCGCGAGCCTGTTCGTCGACGACGTCGCGGACCTCGTCGAGCGCGAGCATTATCCGGCCGAGCGCCCCGGCGTCGCCCTGCCCTTCGGCGTCGCCATCATCGAGGGCCTCAAGGCCGCCGGTCTCACCATCCTGGTCTATCTGGTCGCCCTGCCCTTCGTGTTCCTGGCCGGCGCCGGCTTCGTGATCTTCTTCCTCGCCACGGCCTGGCTGCTCGGCCGCGAATATTTCGAGCTGGCCGCGATGCGATTCCGGCCACCGGCGGAGGCCAAGGCGATGCGGCGCGACAATGCGGTGACCGTGTTCACCGCGGGGCTGATCATCGCGGCCTTCGTCACCATCCCGATCGTGAACCTGGCGACGCCGCTGTTCGGCATGGCCTTCATGGTCCACCTGCACAAGCGCCTATCCGGACCGCGGCCCGAACTGATCGAGCCGTCGTCGGAGCGCCGGCTGCGCAGCCTCTAGCGCCATCATCCGCGGCGACAGGCTCGCCGCCTTGCTGCGGGCGAAGGGGATCAGCAGGAAGCCGAGCAGCGCGACGCCGGCGAGCAGCGACCACGCCTCGTTGACGCACAGCGCCAGCGAGGCCTTCTCCACCAGCGGCCGGACATAGGCGATCGCCTGCTCCTCCGAGACGCCGCGCGGCCGGTTGCGCAGCAGCTCCGGCGCGAGCCCGATCGCCTTGGCCGCCGCGGTATCGCCGGCCAGCAGGCGGTCGCGAAACGCCTGGGCATGCATGGCGACGCGGCCATAGATGATGGTGTCGATCAGCGCGATGCCGATGGCGCCGCCGAGATTGCGCATCAGGTTGAACAGCCCGCTGGCATCGGCGACCTCGGCCTGCGGCAGGTCGCCGAGCGCGATCCGCGTCGGCGGCAGCAGGCAGAACATGATGCCGACGCCGCGCACCACCTGCGGCCAGAACATTTCCTGATAGTCCGCAGCCGGCGGCTGGAACGCGCTCGCGGCCAGACCGAAGCCGAACAGCACGAAACCGAACGCCGTCAGGAGACGCGCGTCGACCTTGCCGTCCAGCGCCGTCACCAGCGGAGCGGCAATCAGTTGCGCTACGCCGGTGACCAGCATGATCTTGCCGATCTCGAACGCGTCGTGGCCGCGTACGAAGGCGAGGAACACCGGCATCAGATAGACCGAGCCGAACAGCCCGATACCCAGACAGAAGCTCGACAGGCAGCCGAGCGTGAACGACCGCCGCTGAAAGCTGCCGAGCCGCAGGATCGGATGCGGCGAGGCCAGCAGGCGCTGGATCAGCAAAGTGAGGCATGACGCGCTCAGCACCAGGAACGCAATGCAGTTCGACGACAGCCAGCCGCCCTTCGGGGCCTCCTTCAGCCCGAGCTCGAGGCTGGCCAGGGACACCGCGAGCAGCAGCAGCGCAAACAGGTCGAGCTTGTCGAGCTCCGCGAGATCCATGCGCTGCTTCGGCAGCAGGCTTGGCGTCATCAACGCGGCGATGATGCCGGGCACGATGTTGATCAGGAACAGCCAGGGCCACGACCAGGTGTTGGTGATGAAGCCGCCGACGACCGGGCCGATGGTCGGCGCCAGCACCGCAACCACGCCGCCGATCGTCGTCGCGACCGCGTGCAGGCGCGGTGGAAACAGCAGGAACACGGCGGAGAACACGACGGGGATCAGGAGACCCCCGAAGAAGCCCTGCAGCACGCGAAACGCCAGCAGCGTGTGAAAATCGCCGCTGAACGCGCAGCCGAGCGAGGCGGCGGTGAAGATGCCAACGGCGCCGACGAACAGCCAGCGCAACGTGAACACGCGCGTGAGCAGCCCGGTGAGCGGAATGGCGATGATCTCGGCGATCAGATACGCCGTCTGGATCCAGCTCATCGCGTCCGGCGTGATGCCGAGCGCCTCCTGGATGGTCGGCAGCGACGTCGCCACCACCTGGATGTCCAGGATCGCCATGAACATGCCGACGCACATCAGGATGAAGCCGAGCCAGGTGGCGAGGCTCGGACGATCCTGCGGCGCGGCCGATGCGCTCATGCGGTCTGGCCGCCGCCGATGCCGGTGAGTGCTTCCGATTCGGCGCGGATGCGGATGAACAGCACCGCCGCATTCAGGCCTGAGAAGATCAGCGCGATCAGCGGCAGATGCAGCGCCAGCGGCAGCAGCGCGATCTCGGCTGCGACCACCAGATAGTTCGGATGCGAGATGTAACGATACGGACCATCGGTCACCAGCGGCGCACCGGGCAGGATGATGATGCGCGTCGTCCAGCGCGGACCGAGCGTCGCCAGCACCCACCAGCGCAGACCCTGCAGCAGCACGAAGCCCGACAGCAGCCACGGGTCGACATCCTGGTCGGCGCCGAGCAGCCACAGCGACACCAGCCAGGCCGCATGCATCGAGATCATCAGCGGATAATGATCCGCCCCGACCTCGACCGCGCCCATGGCGCGCAGGCGCTTGGTGTTGTGGCGGGCGAGCACGAGCTCGCCGAGCCGTTGCATGGTGACGAGGGCGAGGACGAAGGCGGCGAAGGTCATGCGGCGTTCCTCAATGATACGCAGCTTGCGGTGAACCCAGGTCCGAGCGCAGTCAGCACCGAGCGCGGCGGCAAGCCCCGGGCGCGGGCGCGCTCCAGCACGAACAGCACCGTCGGCGCGGACATGTTGCCGTAGTCGGCGATGATCTCGCGCTCATGATCCAGCGTGCCCTGGCCGAGCGACAGCGCGCGCTCCAGCGCCGTGATCACCTTGGCGCCGCCGGGATGGCAGACGAAGCGGTCGACGTCGGCAGGCGCGAGCTTCATCCGCTCCAATATCTCGGTGACCGCCGGGCCCATGTTCTCGGTGACGAAATCGGGAATGGTGCGCTGGAAGATCACGCCGAAGCCTTCGGGATCGACGCTCCAGCCCATGATATCCAGCGTATCCGGCCACAGCTTCTCGCCGGTCGCCTCGACCCTGATAGCGCCGCCATCGCCGGCGCGCAGGATCGCCGCTGCGGCACCATCGCCGAACAGGCTCAGCGCGACGATGTTGGCTTTCGTCAACTCATCATGGCGCACGGCGAGCGTGCACAATTCGAAGGTCACCAACAGCACATTGGTGCCGGGCCGGGCCTGCGCCAGCCGCGCCGCGATCGACAGGCCCGAGACGCCGCCGGCGCAGCCAAGCCCGAACACCGGCACGCGCGACACGTCCGCGCGGAAACCCAGGCGCCCGGCGACGCGCGCTTCCAGCGTCGGCGTCGCGATGCCCGTCGAGCTCACGGTGACGATGGTGTCGATGTCGGCGGCTGCGAGATCGGCCTGCGCCAGGGCCTTGTTGGTCGCATCGATGAACAGCGCCTCGGCGCCTTCGAGATAGGCCTCGGTGCGCTCGGGCCAGCCGCGGCGCTCCATGTACCATTCGATCGGCTTGACGCCGTAGCGCTGGCGGATGCCGGTGTTGGCGAACAGGCTCGCCATCGTATCGAACTGCGGAAAGCGCGGCGACAGCACCACGCGGGCGGCCTCCATCACCTCGTTCTGGCGGAACTGATGCGGTGGCACCGAGGTCGCGAGCGACACGAGTGCGGCGGTATGGTCCATGCGGCTGATCCTTCAACGTCCCGGCGCAGAAAGGTCCGAGAACGCGGGAATCGTCACGCGCCACTCACATCGCCCCGGATTATGGGTGTCATCTTATGTCCAATGCGGGCGGCGATGTGGCCCGGCCATGGTGAGACGGCGTCGCGCCGTGACACAATAGTGACTGTCAAACGCGTTCTCAGGCGAAACCGTTCGTCACGCACAACGTATCAGGCGGTCTTCTCGGGCCAGCGGCAGAGGTCCTTGATCAGGCACAGCTCGCAGCGCGGCTTGCGCGCCAGGCACGTGTAGCGGCCGTGCAGGATCAGCCAGTGATGCGCGTGCAGCATGAACTCGGCCGGGATCACCTTCTCCAACCCGAGCTCGACTTCCAGCGGCGTCTTGCCGGGGGCCAAGCCGGTGCGGTTGCCGACGCGGAACACATGGGTGTCGACCGCCATCGTGTGCTCGCCGAACGCCATGTTGAGCACGACGTTCGCGGTCTTGCGGCCGGCGCCCGGCAGCGATTCCAGTTCAGCGCGCGTGCGCGGCACCTCGCCGCCGAATTCGCTGATCAGCTTCTGCGACAGCGCGATCACGTTCCTGGCCTTGGTGCGGTAGAGGCCGACGGTCTTGATGGTGTCGCGGAGTTTGTCCTCGCCGAGCGCGATCATCTTCTGCGGCGTGTCGGCGACGGCGAACAGCGGCCGCGTCGCCTTGTTGACGCCGGCGTCGGTCGCCTGCGCCGACAGCACCACGGCGACCAGCAGGGTGTAGGGGTTGAGGTGCTCGAGCTCGCCCTTCGGCTCCGGATTGGCCTGTGCGAAGCGGCTGAAGGCCTCGCGGATCTCGGCCGGGGTCCACGGCCTGGCCGCGCTCAACGCTTTCTTGACCGGCGGGGCAGGGCTCTTCGGCTTGGCCGTCGGGGCCTTCTTGGCGGACCGTTTCGAGGCGGCCTTAGGGGCTGACTTGGGAGCGGCCTTGGGAGCGGCCTTCTTCAAGGGGCTGCGAACCGGCGCCGGCTTGGCGCGTTGGGGGCGGGTGATTTTGGCCATGATCCGGGTATACTGAGGCCCCATGACGCCAGGCAACGCTTTTGCGTATCAGGAGACCGGCACCGACGCCGCTGATCCCGAGCTGTTCGCGGCCCGGCTGACGCCGCATCGCTCGCTCAGCCACACCGGCTTTCTGGTGCTGATGGTCGTGGTCTGCGCCATCAGCTTCATCGGCGGCCTCGCCTCGCTGCTGATGGGCGCCTGGCCCGTGCTGGGCTTCTTCGGCCTGGATGCGCTGGCGATCTACTGGGCCTTCAAGGTCAACTTCCGCCGCGCCAACGCCTATGAGGACGTCTCGATCACCCTGACCGAGCTGCGCCTGCGCCGCGTCAGCCACAAGGGCCACGTCATGGAATGGCGCTTCAACCCGCTCTGGGTGCGGCTCGACCAGGAAACCCACGAGGAGTTCGGCATCGAGCGCCTCTACCTCGTCGCCCGCGGCCAGCGCGTGGCCATTGCGAGCTTCTTGGGCCCGGAGGAAAAGGCCAGCTTCGCCAAGGCGCTGACGGCGGGGCTGCAGGCCGCGAAACGCGGGCCGGTGTATAATCCGCTGTAGGGCGTTATCTCGGCCAGCACTCCCCTGGGGAACGAGGAGCAACCCCGCGGCCGTCCTTGCGTCTCGCACCATGAGGCCACAGCACGGGCCTCGCCGTTCGAGACGCCCGCCTTCGGCGGGCTCCTCAGGGTGAGGAGAGACAGGGCACGAGGATCGTCATGACCGAAGGCGCGTATCTCTACATCGTGCTCTGCGCCGACGGACGCCTGTACGTCGGAACCACGAGGACATCGCTGGAGCTGAGGGTCGCCCAGCATAATGACGGGACCTTCGGCGGGTACACGTTGACCCGGCGTCCCGTCAAACTGCTCTACTCGCAGCGGTTCGAGCGGATCACGGATGCCATCGAAAGCGAACGCCGCCTGAAGAAATGGAGTCGCGCCAAGAAAGAGGCCTTGATCCGCGGCGATCTCGATGCGCTGCAGGCTCTCTCAGCGCGCAGAACGGCTTTCGGGGGGAAGACCTTCGCCCGCAAAGAGACCCCAAGGCGATAAGCAGTGGTCCATTCCCTCGCCATGAACACGCTGTCGGCGTGTTCGTGGTTTTGCGTGCAGCGGCCGTTTGCGGCGCTTGACCCTCATGGTGAGGAGCGCCGCCCAAGCGGCGCGTCTCGAACCATGAGGCCCGAAACGATCAGCCCAGCCGATCACATTCGCCATAGCCCCCCGATCAGAAATCGGGTGGAGTACCCGCCCCGGCCGCCCTACATCCAAGCCCATGATGACCCTCGCCATTCACGATTCCGCCCTGGCCAAGCCGGGCCCGCAACAGACGGCGGCGCTGCGCGACTACGACGCGGTGCGCCGCGCCATCGCCTTCATCTCCGAGCATTGGCGCCGGCAGCCGGCCATCGAGGACATGGCCGACGCCGCCAGCCTGACGCCCGACGAGCTGCATCATTTGTTCCGGCGCTGGGCCGGACTGACGCCGAAGGCGTTCATGCAGGCGCTGACGCTCGACCACGCCAAGGGCCTGCTCAAGGGCTCGGCCAGCGTGCTCGACGCCGCACTCGACTCGGGGCTATCAGGCCCCGGCCGCCTGCACGACCTGTTCGTCACCCACGAAGCGATGTCGCCCGGCGAATGGAAGACCGGCGGCGCCGGCACCACGCTTCGTTACGGCTTCCACCCCTGTCCGTTCGGCATCGCGCTGGTGATGGCCACCCCGCGCGGCCTCGCCGGCCTCGCCTTCGCCGATCCCGGCGAGGAGGCTGGAGCGCTCGCCGACATGAAGAGCCGCTGGCCCCGCGCAGCTTACGTCGAGGACGTCCCCGGCACCGCCGGCCTCGCCCAGCGCATCTTCGACAAGACCCTGTGGCGCCCCGACCAGCCGCTCCGCGTCGTGCTGATCGGCACCGATTTCGAGGTCCGCGTCTGGGAGACCCTGCTCAAGATCCCGATGGGCCGCGCCGTCTGCTACTCGGACATCGCGACGCGACTGGAGTCCCCGAAGGCCTCGCGCGCCGTGGGCGCCGCGGTCGGCAAGAACCCGATCTCGTTCGTCGTGCCGTGCCATCGCGCGCTCGGCAAGAGCGGAGCGCTGACGGGCTATCACTGGGGGCTGACACGCAAGCAGGCGATGCTTGGGTGGGAGGCTGGGCAGGTGGGGATAGGGTAACTGGATCGAGCAACCTTTCGATTTGCCCCAGACTCTATCCCGAGGCATCAGCCTCGACCGCGACGATACCTACTATGCCTGTCCTCCTGAAGACAAGCACCGTCGTCTTCCTCGCACCTGCGGTTACGTGTCGATATCTGCGCTGCCATCAAGTCGCCGAGTATCATTTGACAAAATATGCGAGCGATTTTCCATTGCGCAAGAAGCACCTGGATCAGCAACGGCAGGACGGTCCACAGACCTCGGACACTTCGGCTACCGCCCATTTAGGGCGATGGGAGACTTCAAGCAATGCTACGTTGGCTAATCATTCTTGCTGTGATTGCTAGACCCGAACAAATAGCCGAGCGCGCCAGTAATGATCGCGAACATAGCACCCGAGAACTTCATGAACGAATCGAAGTCTTTTTGTAGATCCATTTTGCAGAATGCGAAGGCGATTAAGCTAAAGCAAATTAGGATAACAATAAAAGCAATGTTTCCGGCCTTCTCGCCGCGCGACCCGAGCCACCGACCGATTACACCCTGCTCGTTCTTTTGAGTCGCTTGTTCGTGAGCATTTTTTAGCTCGATAAGCGCAAGGGAATCAGGTTCGCGAACCGTTGGCTCTGCGCGGCGGGCCTGATCAACCGAAACAGTTTCAGGCGGCTGGCCAACCGGCTGTGGCGCCGCCGGTGGCGAGCCTGACGAAGTACTGTCTGATGAGATCATCACTAATAACGGTCTCGCCTTGGCGCTTGGCTATATCCCAGGGTGAACCCGGTTCATGGGTCATCGCTGACAGCCGCATACCACTAATACCGATATACTTTTCCCATGCGATATCGAGCGCATCATAAAACGGTTTGCAGCTGTCGTTCACCACATAGGGCTTATCAGCAACCGGGTCCTTCACGTACGCTGTAATAGGGGAACCGCCGAAACGCTTCAATTCGTGGTACACGACAGGCACCACAGGACCCCACTGCCAAACTTCGAATGGCTGGTCAATCGCCGGTTGACCAGTCGTCGCCAAGTGCCAGCCGTGCGTATAGAACAGCAGCTTCTGAGCCTTCATAGGCGTCACGTCCGTGCGCGCTTCTTTGAAGGCACGTTGGAGAATAGCGTTCAGGACATGGTTGGTTGGGTACGCCATAGAATAAGAGATAGTGATTCGCCGTCAAGAAGTCCAGACGATCAGCCTGCTAACGCATTGAAATATAAGAAAGTTATTTGCTGTGAGTGAGACAATTATCCATTGTTCGTAACGGGATAGCGGGCAGCAGATGGCCAGCAAAAAAATGATGTTGTCCCCGCTATTCCTCGATCTATGGTCCCGCGTCTGTTTGCGCCGCACAGGGTCGCCTCCCAAATCTTCGGATTACGAAAATCGACTTGCTATTTTTCAGAAATAGTGATTATCTCCGCTTATCCCGCCTCGACGAGAGGGGCGTTGCGCGCGATCGTCACGACACGCGGGGCGGGGAGCGATGGCCGCGGTCTGCCGCAGCGTGTCTTCGGGCGCGCCGACGAACGGTTGGTTGCGGACGTGAAGTCGCAGGGTCCTGACACCCCGATGCTGGTGTCAAGCCGCGAGGGCGCCAGAAGCGCGCCGCGTGGTGATGGTGGCCAACAAGCCCGGCGCACCAGGGAGACTGCGTATAAGCGTTAAGACCGTCGCGCGGGGAATGCCGGTTGTTCCGGCTGAACCTGTGGTGACTGCCGCCTGCTTTTTTTCTGCAGGCGGGCCATGGGTGCGGCCAGCATCCGGCATTCCCCGCGCCCTCTCGGATTTCGGAGGGACATGGTTGCAGCAGGACTCGGGCGAGATGCGCCGCGAGATCGTGGAGCCGTGGGCGGGGCTGTTTGAGATGTGAATCGGGGAGAAGATCGGCGTGCCGGTGATCGCACTGGCCGATTCCCTCCGCATCGTCGCGGGCCTCATGGTTCGAGACGCGTCGCAAGGGCGACGCTCCTCACCATGAGGGGCGGCTTCGCATTCGGAGCTGCGAATTGACGATGAGCAGCGTGCTCATGGAAGGGTCGAGCTCCGGAGCAACTTGCGCCCCTCACCCTGAGGAGCCCGCCGCAGGCGGGCGTCTCGAAGGGCGAGGCCCGGACCTTGGCCTCATGGTTCTCAAGGCGATGCGGGAGCATCGGAGACGGAACGCTTTGGGCGCGCGATCAGCCCGCCAGATCCAGCTTCGACTCCACCGTGGAGTCCGCATTCAGCCGGTAGATGATCGGCACGCCGGTCGCCAGCTCGCGCTTCAGGATGCCCTCCGGCGTCAGCTTCTCAAGCACCATGATCAGGGCGCGGAGCGAGTTGCCGTGGGCGGCGACCAATGTGCGCTGGCCGCGGAGGACGCCGGGGAGGATCTCCTGGACGTAGTAGGGCAGCGCGCGGGCCAGCGTATCCTTGAGGCTCTCGCCGCCGGGCGGCGGGACGTCGTAGGAGCGGCGCCAGACGTGGACCTGCTCCTCACCCCACTTGGCGCGGGCGTCGTCCTTGTTGAGGCCGGAGAGGTCGCCATAGTCGCGCTCGTTGAGCGCGAGGTTTTTGCTGGTCGGCAGGCCGGTCTGGCCGAGCTCGGTCAGGATCAGATCGAGCGTGTGCTGGGCGCGCGTCAGCACCGAGGTGAAGGCGACGTCGAAGGTCAGGCCCTGGGCCTTCAGCTTGCGGCCGGCCTCCTTGGCCTCGGCCACGCCCTGCTCGGTCAGGTCCGGATCCTTCCAGCCGGTGAACAGGTTCTTCAGATTCCACTCGCTCTGGCCGTGGCGCACCAGCACCAGGAGACGTTCGCTCATCAGTTCGCTTCCATCGACGTTGAACTAGAAAAGGTCCTTGAGGCCGAGCACGTCGTCCATCGTGTAGTAGCCCGGCGGCTTGCCATGCGCCCACAGCGCCGCCTTCAGCGCGCCATGGGCGAAGATCATGCGGTCCTCGGCCTGGTGCGACAGCACCAGCCGCTCCGAGGGACCGGCGAAGATGACGCTGTGATCGCCCGCCGCCGTGCCGCCGCGCAGCGAGGCGAAGCCGATGTCGCCGCTGCGGCGCTCGCCGGTGATGCCGTCGCGGCCGCGGGCGGAATGCTCGTCGAGCGCGATGCCGCGGCCCTCGGCCGCGGCGCGGCCGAGCATCAGCGCGGTGCCGGAGGGCGCGTCGACCTTGTGCTTGTGATGCATCTCGAGGATCTCGATGTCGAAGCCGGCGTCGAGAGACTTCGCCACCTGCTTCACCAGTGCCGCCAGCAGGTTGACGCCGAGGCTCATATTGCCGGACTGCACGACGACGGCGCGCTTGGTGACGCTCTTGATGACGGCGTCGTCCGACGACGACAGGCCGGTCGTGCCGACGACGTGGACGATGCCGCGCTCGGCGGCGATGGCGACGTTGGCGATGGTCGCGGCCGGGACGGTGAAGTCGAGGATGCCGTCGGCCTCCGCCGACATGGTCCAGAGGTCGCCCGACAGCTTGATGCCGTTGGCGGGCAGGCCGGCGAGGGCGCCGGAGTCCTTGCCGATCAGCTCCGAGCCGGGGGCTTCAAGCGCGCCCGCCAGCACGGCGCCGTCGGTCTCGGCGATCGCACGCACCAAGGCGCGGCCCATGCGGCCACCGGCTCCGGCAACGATCAAGCGCATCTCGGACATGTCGACTCCTCCGCCCCTTCAAGGGCTATAGCCGGGGCTGATAGCGGCGGCAACCGAGGCCGGCGGGCAGCCGGGCCGCACTCAGGGCTGCGGTCCGTCATAGCCCTCGATGATCACCAGGTCGCCTTGCGAATGCGGCGCGCGCATCGCCACCAGCCGCTGGTATTCAGGGGAATTGTAGCACGCCAGCGCGGTCGCGTAGTCCTTGAACTCGATCACGACGTTGCGCGAACGCGAGGTGCCTTCCTTGGTCTCGTACTGGCCGCCGCGGACCAGGAATTTGGCGCCGTACTGGTGGAACACGGCGCCGTTCTGCGCGACGTAGTCCTTGTAGCCGTCCATGTTGTGCACGTCGATCCGCGCGATCCAATAGGCCTTGGGCATCCCTGTCGTCTCCTTGCTCTCTGGCCCTCTTGCTCAAGCTCGGTTGGTCTTGCCGACCAGCGCGACGGCGCTGGCGATGTCGGCGACGATGCTCTCGGCGGCCGCTGCCGGATCGGCGGCGGCGGTGACCGGGCGGCCGACGACGAGGCGGTCGGCGCCGCCGGCGATCGCCAGCGCCGGGGTCATGATGCGCTTCTGGTCGCCAACGTCTGATCCCGCCGG
The DNA here is from genome assembly GCF_032377735.1 of Bradyrhizobium sp. SZCCHNRI3043. Taxonomy (NCBI): domain Bacteria; kingdom Pseudomonadati; phylum Pseudomonadota; class Alphaproteobacteria; order Hyphomicrobiales; family Nitrobacteraceae; genus Bradyrhizobium; species Bradyrhizobium sp. SZCCHNRI3043. Next base: position 67,155 of record NZ_JAUHID010000016.1, on the reverse strand, counting down.
GCGGATCCCGGGAGTCACGAGCTGCATGTCGGGGCCGACCAGCGGCCGGACCAGCTGGGTCTCCTCGGGCGACAGGATCAGGCCGTGGATGCCGATCTCCTTGGCCTGCCTGGCGCGGTGCGCCACGAGCTCCTTGACGCCCATGGCGTAGCCGGCGGCGGCGAGGTCGGCATCGTCGTAGGACGTCATCACGGTGACGGCGAGCAGCTCGAGGCTGGAGCCGGCGGCGCCGGCGAGCGCGGCCTTCATGCTCTGGGAGAAGCCGTGCACGGTGAGGAAGCGCGCGCCGAGCCTGGCGATCTGCCGGGTGGCGCGCTCGACGGTGGTCGGGATGTCGTGCAGCTTGAGGTCCATGAACACGTGCTTGCCCTCGGCCGCAAGCCGTTCGGCGAGGCCGAGGCCGCCGGCATAGGTCAGCTCCATGCCGATCTTGTAGAATGTCACGGCGTCGCCGAGCCTGATGATCATGGCTTCGGCATCCGCCACGCTCGGGAGATCGAGCGCCACGATCAGGCGGTCGCGGGGAGCAATCTCGGTCGGCATGTCACCTCACATCGTATGTTGCGCGACAACGATCAGCTCCCGCACCAGGGCGTCGAGCGCCGTGATGTCGGCGGGCAGTTTGAGCCGGTCCATGTCGTTGTAGGCCTTGTCGGCGCAGGCCAGCGCAAGCTGGCTCGGGATCACCGTCGCGTTGCAGGCAGTCAGCATCAGCCGCAACGCCGAGAGTGCACGCACGCCGCCGAAGCGATTCTCGGAGGCGGCAGCGATCGCAAACGGCCTGCTGCGGAACACCGCGCCGCGACTGCCCGGCGGCTCGTCGACGCGCGAGATCCAGGTGATGGCGTTGGTCAGCAGCGGCGGCACCGAGGCGTTGTATTCCGGCGTCACCAGCAGCACGGCATGATGAACGCCGATCATGCGCGTCAGATTCACGGCGTGAAATGGAATGTCCGATTGCGCCTCGAGGTCGGCGTCGTAGATCGGCAGCGGGAAGTCGGCGAGCGAGATGCGTGTGACGTCGGCGCCGGCCTGCACGAACTGATAGGCGGCTGCCGCGGCGAGCTTCGCGTTGTGCGAGCCGACCCGCGTCGAACCGGGGATGATGAGGATCTTCAGCGCGGACATCGTGAGGTCGGTCAACGACCCGCCACGAAGGATCGCGGCCGCCGGTCAGGGCTTGCGATACACCCAGACGCGCGCCGGCGGAAGGTTCATCCAGATGCGCTCGGATGCCTGCGTGGTGACGCCGGGCAGCGACTTCGGAATCGGCGGTACGACGGAATAGGTGAACTGCACGAACGGCGCGTTCGGCGACATCGCCGCGAACGCATCGCGGATCAGCTTCATGCGCGTCAGCATCGGCTTGGTCACGAGCGGCAGGCCGGAGACGACGGCGGAGGCCGGGGCGCCCAGCACGTTCCAGAGCGTGTCACGAAGGCGATAGGCATCGCCCTGGACCACCTTGGCCTGCGGGTAGCGATCGCGCAGCAGGGCGCAGAAACTCGGATTGTACTCGACCAGCACCAGCCGCTTCTGATCGATCCCATGTTCGACCAGCGCATTGGTGATCGCGCCGGTGCCCGGTCCGAGCTCGATGACGGGGCCTGTCCCGTGCGGATCGACGTACTGCGCCATCGTGCGGGCCAGCAGCCGACTCGACGGCATGACGGCGCCCATGTGCAGCGGCTTTTCGATCCATGAGCGGAGGAAGCGCACTTCGTCGTCCAGACGGAGAGGCTTTTTCGACGCACGCACGGACGTTTGCAAGGGCATCTCAGTACCAGACGGGACCGTCTTCACGGCGATGTCAGAAAAGAGTCACAAAGACGTATAGGGCGCAGGCGGGGCGGTCAAGCCGAACCGTAACGTACGATTAAGGCTGGCGGGTCCGCGCTCTTACAGTTGCATTCGATAATTTTTTGCATGTGCAAAGCAGCAAATTCGCTCGACACATGAATCCCGAAGTCATTCGGCGAGGCCACCTGGCCGTGCTTGCTTGAACTCACGGCTCAGCTCGCCGCCTTGCCGAAGAAATCCTTGACCTTGGTGAAGAAGCCAGCCGCCTCGGGCTGGGTCGCTCCCGAGGACAGCTTCTCGAACTCGGCCAGCAGCTCTTGCTGCTTCTTGGTCAGGTTCTGCGGCGTCTCGACCACGATCTGGACATACATGTCGCCGGTCTGGCGCGAGCGCAGCACCGGCATGCCCTTGGCCGCGATCCGAAACCGGCGCCCGGACTGCGCGCCGGCGGGAATCTTCACCTTGGTCTTGCCCTTGTCGATCGTCGGCACCTCGAACTCGCCGCCAAGCGCCGCCGTCACCATCGAGATCGGCACCCGACAATGCAGGTCGGCGCCGTCGCGCTGGAAGAACTCGTGCTGGGTCAGCGACAGGAAGATGTAGAGATCGCCGGGCGGTCCGCCGCGCAGCCCCGCCTCGCCCTCGCCGGCAAGACGAATGCGGGTGCCGTCCTCGACGCCCTGGGGAATGTTGACGGACAGCGTGCGGTCACGGGTGACGCGGCCAGAGCCGGAGCAGGACGGACAGGGGTCCTCGATCATCTGGCCGCGGCCGTGACAGCCGGGGCAGGTCCGCTCCAGGGTGAAGAAGCCCTGCGCCTGCCGCACGCGGCCGGCGCCGCCGCACATCGAGCAGGTCTTCGGCTTGGTGCCGGCCTTGGCGCCGGTGCCGGAGCAGGATTCGCAGGTCACCGAGACCGGAATCTCGATCTGCGCCGTCTTGCCCTGGAACGCCTCTTCCAAGGTGATTTCCATGTTGTAGCGCAGATCGGCGCCGCGCTCGCGCCCGGTGCCGCCGCGTCGCTGCCCGGCCATGCCGAACAGGTCCTCGAAGATGTCAGAGAACGAGGAGGCAAAGCCGGCGCCGAAGCCGTGCGCGCCGCCCATGCCGCCCTGCTCGAAGGCGGCGTGGCCATAGCGGTCGTAGGCGGCGCGCTTGTCGGCGTCGCGCAGCACCTCGTAGGCCTCGTTGATTTCCTTGAATTTCACTTCGCTGGAGGCATCGCCCGGATTCTTGTCCGGATGCCACTTCATGGCCAGCTTGCGGAAGGCGGCCTTGAGCTTGGTCTCGTCGGCGTCGCGCTCGACTTCCAGGGTCTCGTAGTAGCAGCGCTTGGTGGACATCAATCAAACCCGCCCGAACTTCGCCCAATAGGAACGGCTGGCGCGATCGCCGCGCGCGTTCCGGTCAATGAAAATGACCCCCATCCAACGAGCCGCAAAGTGCGCTCTTTGGCATGGGGGTCATGGTCACTACCTCTGCCTCAGTTAAGCAGATTTCTTCTTGTCGTCGTCGACCTCGGTGAACTCCGCGTCGACCACGTCATCCTTGGCGGCGTCGCGGGCCGCATCGGTCTCGGCCTGCTGCTTGTACATGGCCTCGCCGAGCTTCATCGACGCCTGGGCCAGCGTGTTGGTCTTGGCCTTGATCGCCTCGGCATCGTCGCCCTTCAGCGCTTCCTTGAGATCGCTGACGGCATCCTCGATGGCGCGGCGCTCGGTGTCGGCGACCTTCGAGCCATGCTCGGCCAGCGCCTTCTCGGTGGAGTGCACCAGCGCGTCCGCATGGTTCTTGGCGTCGACCGCCTCGCGGCGCTTCTTGTCCGCCGCGGCATTGGCCTCGGCGTCCTTGACCATCTTGTCGATGTCGGCTTCCGACAGACCACCCGAGGCCTGGATGCGGATCTGCTGCTCCTTGCCGGTGGCCTTGTCCTTGGCCGAGACGTTGACGATGCCGTTCGCGTCGATGTCGAAGGTCACCTCGATCTGCGGCATGCCGCGCGGGGCCGGCGGAATGCCCATCAGGTCGAACTGACCGAGCATCTTGTTGTCGGCCGCCATCTCGCGCTCGCCCTGGAAGACCCGGATGGTGACCGCGTTCTGATTGTCCTCGGCGGTCGAGAACACCTGGCTCTTCTTGGTCGGGATCGTGGTGTTGCGGTCGATGATGCGGGTGAACACGCCGCCCAAGGTTTCGATGCCGAGGGACAGCGGCGTCACGTCGAGCAGCAGCACGTCCTTGACGTCGCCCTGCAGCACGCCGGCCTGAATCGCCGCACCGATCGCCACCACCTCGTCGGGGTTGACGCCCTTATGCGGCTCCTTGCCAAAGAACTGCTTCACCATCTCCTGGATCTTCGGCATGCGGGTCATGCCGCCGACCAGCACCACTTCGCCGATCTCGCCGGCGGTCAGGCCGGCATCCTTCAGCGCCTTGCGGCACGGCTCGATGGTCTTCTCGACGAGGTCGGCCACCAGCGCCTCGAACTTGGCACGGGTCAGCTTCATCGTCAGATGCTTCGGACCGGACTGGTCCGCGGTGATGAAGGGCAGGTTGATCTCGGTCTGCGTGGTCGACGACAGCTCGATCTTGGCCTTCTCGGCAGCTTCCTTGAGGCGCTGCAGGGCGAGCTTGTCGTTGCGCAGGTTGATGCCCTGCTCCTTCTGGAATTCGTCAGCGAGGTAGCTGACCAGACGCATGTCGAAGTCTTCACCGCCGAGGAAGGTGTCGCCGTTGGTCGACTTCACCTCGAACACGCCGTCGCCGATCTCCAGGATCGAGACGTCGAAGGTGCCGCCGCCGAGGTCGTACACGGCGATGGTGCCGGCCTTCGTCTTGTCGAGGCCGTAGGCGAGCGCAGCCGCGGTCGGCTCGTTGATGATGCGCAGAACCTCGAGGCCCGCGATCTTGCCCGCGTCCTTGGTGGCCTGGCGCTGGGCGTCGTTGAAGTAGGCGGGGACGGTGATGACGGCCTGATCGACCTTCTGGCCGAGATGGGCTTCCGCGGTCTCCTTCATCTTCTGCAGGATGAAGGCGGAGACCTGCGAGGGCGAATAGGTCTTGCCGTCGGCCTCGACCCAGGCGTCGCCGTTGCCGGCTTTGACGATCTTGTAGGGGACGAGCTTCTTGTCCTTCTCGACCATCGGGTCGTCGTAGCGGCGGCCGATCAGTCGCTTGACCGCGAAGAAGGTGCGCTCGGGGTTGGTCACGGCCTGGCGCTTGGCCGGCTGGCCGACCAGGCGTTCGCCATCGTCACTGAACGCGACGATCGACGGCGTCGTGCGCATGCCCTCGGCGTTCTCGATGACTTTCGACGATTTGCCGTCCATGACGGCCACGCACGAATTCGTGGTGCCGAGATCGATCCCGATGACCTTTCCCATGGTCTCATATTCCTTCTTTTTGCGGCAGGTTGGGTGGGGCCCTGACGGCGCCCCCATCCAAAACCCCCTCAGATCAAATGCTCGCGATATTGCGACGATGAGCGTCATATAGGAGGGGGGGACTGGCCCGCAAGGACCGGACCAGGGGTTCGACCCAACGAAAATCACGGCCGTCGCCGAACGACCTCATGGAGACATCAGAGCGGCCCATCGGAATTGGCGGCGACGCGAAACGGCGGCTCGGACCGGAGGCGACTGCGCGAATCCACCTGCCGGCACGTCGAATGGCCCCGTGCGAAATAGGAGGTGCGGTCGCGGGCAAGTGCGACAAATCCGGTACCGCTGATCTGCCCCAATGACCGAAATGCGTTGTTAACCCACGGGCCCTAGCCTGCCGCACTCCTGGGACGGGAATGAGGCATGGTCATCGACTCCGATTGGAGCTTTCCGCAGCGCGCGCGCGAAGCCGGCCAAGCCACGTTCCCGGGACTGCTGATCTGCGCCATCGTGGTTGCAGCGGCGTGGCTGCGGTACGTCCTTCCCCTCAATGTCGATGTCAGCTGGTGGCTCCTCGTCGGCGAGCGCATGCTCGATGGACAGCGGCTCTACGTCGACATCCTCGAGACCAACCCGCCGATGGCTGGGTCGGTCTATCTGCTGGCCGTCGCGCTGGCGCGTGCGATCCATCTCAGGCCCGAGCTGGCGACGAATATCCTGATCTTCGTGCTGACCGCGGCATCCCTGACGCTGGTATGGCTGGTGCTGCGGACATCGGCCCTGCGCCATCGCCTCGCCGACGGCAGGCTGGCGGGGTGGACGACCGCCCTGCTTCTGATCGCGCCGATGTATGATTTCGGCCAGCGGGAACATCTGGCCCTGATCACGATATTGCCGGCGATCGCGGTGTACATCCTGCGCGCCAGGCGCGAGCGGGTGGCCCCGGCGGCCATGCTCATCGCCGGGCTCAGTGCCGGCCTCACGATGAGCTTCAAGCCTTATTTCGCCTTCAGCGTCGGCTTCTGCATACTCGCCGCCGCGGCTCAGGCGCGCGACTGGCGCGTGCTGTTCGCGCTGGAGAACTGGATCGCCGCGGCCCTGGTGCTGATCAACGCGGCGTGCATCTACCTGTTCTTTCCCGAATATTTCACGGTCATCTATCCGCTGGTCCGCGACGTCTATCTGCTTCTGAAGGCGCCCGTGCCGACCATCCTCGTGACCCTGCCGATGGGCCTGTGGCTGGCTGCAGCAGTCATCATCCTCATTCTTCAGCGCACGCAGCACGAGCGCGACGCCGCATCGTTCACCACATTGGCCGCATCACTCGGGTTCCTGGTGTCATTCGTCGCGCAGCAAAAGGGCTGGGGCTACCATGCCTATCCGATGGTGGCGCTGGCGCTGCTTGCCGCCGGCCTTGCCGTGTCGGCGATCGACGCCAGCCGCGACGCGCGACGCTGGCCGCGTGTCGCCACCGCTCTCGCCGGCGCCGTGCTCTTCGTGCAGACCTGCTTCTGGTTCAATGGTAGTGTCGACGTCCAGCAGATCGAAGCCCAGGTGGCCCGGCTCGGGCCGCGCCCGAGCATGCTGGTGCTCAGCGCGGCGGCGGTCATCGGGCACCCCATGGTGCGGACCCTTGATGGCACCTGGATCTCGCGCCAGGAGGCGTTCTGGGTCCGGGAAATCGTTCGCCGGTCGCAACAAGACGGAACCATCGATTCACAAACTGCGCAGAGGCTCGCGCCCTATGTGGAACGTGAACGCGCCGGGATCATCGCCGACTTCCGGAGGCAACCGCCCGACGTCGTCCTGATCGACAATCAGAACAGCGACTGGGGCGACTGGGCGCGTTCCGACCCCGAGATCAGGGCTCTGCTCGCGCCCTATGTGCTGGTGCAGACCGTCGATGGCGTCGAAATCCTGAAGCGCGGCTAGCACGGCACCGCCATCAGCCCGCCTTTCGAGGCGAAATGACCTGGGAAATGCGACCCGTAGGGCGCGCTGATCGCCGCAGGCGATCAAAACCGCGCGCCCGGCCTGTTGCGGGGGGCGCAAAGCCGCTAAAAGCGTGCCGCCGAAGACCACGCTGGCGAGGACCCCCGACCGCCTCGGCGCGAGGCCTCGGTCAACGAGGCAATGTTTGATGATGATCGTTCGATTCTTCGCCGCGGCTACCCTGCTGATGTCGCTGCTGCACTCCGCCATGGCCGCCGAAGCCATATTTCCGCCCGGCGTCCGCATCGGGCTCGCGCCGCTGGTAGGGCTCGCCAAGGCCAAGACGTTTTCCGGCTTCGAAACCGAGGACCAGAGCGTCAAGGTGCTGCTGACCGAACTGCCGGCGGCCGCCTATGGCGAGGTGAAGAATGCGTTTACCGCCAATCCCGCCGGGACCGGCAACGTCAAGCCGGAGAGCATCGAGACCGCCGCCGGCACCGCCTACTACACGGTTGAGAACGGTCGGGATGGCGCCACGCCGGTGCGGCGCTACTCGATGATCCTGCCCGGCAACGGCTTCTCCGGCTACGTGGCCGTGCAGATCCCGGAGACCGCGAGCCGGATCTACACCGACGATGCCGTGCGTCAGATGTTCGCCTCCGCCGTCGTCCGCAAGGACGTTCCCGTCGACGAGCAGCTCGCGATGATGCCGTTCAAGGTGACCGAGCTCTCCGGGTTCAAAACCATCCGCACGCTCGGGCCGGGTGCCTTGATCCTGGCCGACGGCGAAGAGGACAAGGGCTTCGAAGCCGCGCCCTTCGTGGTGATCGGGCTCGTGGCCGGGGTGGCCCCGGAGGCGGGCGACCGCGCGCGTGTCGCCCAGCAGGCGGCCACCACCATTCCGGGCGTCCGCGAAGCGCGCATCACGATGTCCGAGCCGATCCGCATCGACGGCCAGCCGGCCTACGAGACCCGGCTCGAAGCCACCAGCGGCAAGGACAATACGCCGGTGACCGTGGTGCAATGGCTGCGCTTCGGCGGGCCGAATACGCTGCGGATCATCGGCAGCGCGCCGCGCGATCAGTGGTCGGTAGCCTTCCCGCGCTTCCGCGCCGTCCGCGACGGCATCCAGCCGAGAGGCTAAGCCCAACTCGGTATCCGGACGCCGCGGTCTCATCGGCCGCGGTCCACTTGCCGCGACACGAACTACAAACTCGCGCCGACAAACAAGAAGCCACGGGCATCACCGCCCGTGGCTTCTTCGTTGGACTGACAGGACGGCAGGAGAAGGCCTGCCTAATGCTCGCCGTCACGCGGCGCTGTTCGACTGATCGTTGCTCGGCGCGGGCGCCGCCTTCGCGCCACCCTTGGACACGCCGACCAGCGCGGGACGCAGGATGCGCTCGCCGATCATGAAGCCGGCCTGCACGACCTGCACCACGGTGCCCGACGGCACCGACGAATCCGGGACCTCGTACATCGCCTGCTGGAAGTTGGGGTCGAACTTCTGTCCCGTCGGATCGAACTTCTTGACGCCGTTCTTCTCCAGCGTGTTGAGCAGCGAGCGCTCGGTGAGCTCGACGCCCTCGATCAACGATTTGAGGCCTGCATCGGCATTGGCGCGTGTCTCGGCCGGCACGGCATCGAGCGCGCGCTGCAGATTGTCGGCGATGTCGAGCACGTCGCGCGCGAAGCCGGTGATGCCGTACATGCGTGCATCGGCGACTTCACGGGCCGTCCGCTTGCGCAGGTTCTCCATCTCCGCCAGCGTGCGCAGCATCTTGTCGCGCGCGTCGGCCGCCTCCTTGGCAAGGGCCTCGGCCGAGCCGGTCTCAGGATCGTCGGGCATGATGTAGGGCTTGGAGACGACGGGTTCGCTGGCCTGCGCCGGGTTTTCCGGATCATTCTTGTGCAGGTCGGGATCGGTCATGGACAGACTCGCAAGTTCGGCTGACGGGTTTGGGGGATATGGGGCGGGATATCGTGCTTTGGGCGTCGAAAATCAAGCGCAGCCTGACCATCGCGCCCGGAGGCGCTGTCCGCGGGTTAACCAACTCACGCGTCAGCCGCCCAGCAGCCGGCTGACCAGACGCGCGGCATAATCGACCGTCGGAATCACCCGGGCATAGTTGAGCCGGGTCGGACCGATGACGCCGAGCACGCCGACGATGCGACCCGTGGCGTCCGAATAGGGCGACACGATCGTCGACGAGCCCGACAGCGAGAACAGCTTGTTCTCCGAGCCGATGAAGATGCGGACACCTTCCGCGCTCTCTGCCCGTCCGAGCAGATCGACGACGCCGCGCTTGGTCTCGAGATCGTCGAACAGCCGCCGCACGCGCTCGAGATCTTCGAGCGCATGCAGGTCCTCGAGCAGGTTGGCATGGCCGCGCACGATGAGCTGCCGCTCGTCGCTGTCCCCTCCGGACCAGCTCGCGACACCGGCGGCGATCACCTTCTGCGTCAGCAGGTCGAGCTCGGCGCGATCATGCGCCAGCGCCGTCTCGAGCTCGAGCCGTGCTTCCGCCAGCGTCCGGCCTCTGATGCGGGCATTGAGGAAATTCGACGCCTCGGTCAGCGCCGAGGATGGCACGCCCGGCGGCAGAACCAGAACCCGGTTCTCGACCTGCCCGTCCTCGCCCACCAGCACGACCAGCGCACGCTCGGGCTCGAGCCTGACGAACTCGATGTGCTTCAGCCGGGTGTTGGATTTGGCGGTCAGAACCACGGCAGCGGCACGGGTCAGACCCGACAGCCGGGTCAGCGCCTCGTCCAGGGCGGCCTCGACCGATTGCGCCCGCCCGACCGCGGCGAGCTGGCTCTGGATCGATTGCTGCTCAGCCTCGGTCATGTCGCCGACCTGCATCAGGGCATCGACGAAGAAACGCAGGCCGGCCTCGGTCGGCAGCCGGCCGGCCGAGGTGTGCGGCGCGTAGATCAGGCCGAGCTGCTCGAGATCGGCCATGACGTTGCGCACCGAGGCCGGCGACAGCGGAACCGCGATCAGCCGCGAAATGTTGCGCGAGCCGACCGGCTCGCCGGTCGCCAGATAGCTTTCGACGATCTGCCGGAAGATCTCGCGCGAGCGCTCGTTGAGCTGCGCCAGACCGGCCGGCGGTGTCATCAGGTTGATCGGATCGTGGTGGGCCACCAGATGCTCTCCTCGCAGCTGCCTATAATGTGTCCATGCGGCGGCTCGGTGGCAAGCCGGTCGTCGCGCGCTCTCGGGCGCGACGAGGCCATGATAAACCCTTGATAAGCCCTTGCCGCTGCCGGTCGCGGCTCCTACAAGGCCGGTCAAAGTCGGTCTTTCGCGCGCTTTCACGGAGAGAATCATGCGGCCGAGCCGCCGTGCACCGGATGAACTGCGGGCCGTGAGCCTGGAACGCGGCGTCGTCAAATACGCCGAGGGCTCCTGCCTGGTGAAGTTCGGCGACACCCATGTGCTGGTCACCGCCACGCTGGAGGACCGGCTGCCGCCCTGGCTCAAGGGCCAGGGACGCGGCTGGATCACGGCCGAATACGGCATGCTGCCGCGCGCCACGCTGGAACGGACCCGGCGCGAGGCCTCCGCCGGCAAGCAGACCGGTCGCACCGTCGAGATCCAGCGTCTGATCGGCCGCTCGCTGCGCACCGCGATCGACCTGGAAGCGCTCGGCGAGCGCCAGATCACAGTCGATTGCGACGTGCTGCAGGCCGACGGCGGCACGCGCACGGCGTCGATCACCGGCGCCTGGGTGGCGCTGGCCGACTGCATCAAGTGGATGAAGTCGCGCAACATGATCAAGACCGAGGTGCTGCGCGCCAACGTCGCCGCGATCTCCTGCGGCATCTACAACGGCACGCCAGTGCTGGATCTCGACTACGCCGAGGATTCCGAGGCGGAGACCGACGCCAATTTCGTCATGACCGGCGACGGCCGCATCATCGAGGTGCAGGGCACGGCGGAGAAGACGCCGTTCACCGAGGCCGAGCTCCTGGCGCTGATGGCACTGGCCCGCAAGGGCGTGGCGCGACTGGTCGACCTGCAGAAGATGGCGGTCGCGTGAGTAGCGGTCATCGCAAGCTCACCGGGCGCCTCGTCATCGCGACCCACAATCCCGGCAAGCTTGCCGAGATGCGCGAGCTGCTCGCTCCCCATGGCGTCGAGGCGGTGTCGGCCGGCGATCTCGGCCTGGACGAGCCGGACGAGACCGGCGAGACCTTCCAGGCCAACGCCCGCATCAAGGCGGTCGCCGCGGCCAGAGCAGCGCAGCTTCCTGCCTTTGCCGACGATTCCGGTATCGTGGTTCATGCGCTCGATGGGGCGCCGGGGATCTATTCGGCGCGCTGGGCCGGACCGGACAAGGATTTCACCAGCGCGATGGCGCGGATCGAGCGCCTGCTGCAGGAGCGGGACGCGAGGAGTGCCGACAAGCGCACCGCCCATTTCGTCTCGGCGCTGTGCGTGGCGTGGCCGGACGGTCATGTCGAGGAGGTCGAGGCGCGGGTCGACGGCACCCTGGTCTGGCCGCCGCGCGGCACGGCGGGCTTCGGCTACGACCCGATGTTCCTGCCCGAGGGCCACGACCGGACCTTCGGCGAGATGACCAGCATCGAGAAGCATGGCCTGCCGCCGCTCGGGCTCGGCCTGTCGCACCGGGCGCGCGCCTTCGTGAAGCTCGCGGAGATCTGCCTTGACCAGCGCTGACAGCGAAGCGTTCGGCGTCTATGTGCACTGGCCGTTCTGCCTGTCGAAATGTCCGTATTGCGACTTCAACAGCCATGTCCGGCATGCCGCCATCGATCAGGACCGCTTCGCCCGCGCCTTTGCGCAGGAGATCGCGACCACGGCCGCCCGCATCGGGCCGCGCACCGTCACGTCGATCTTTCTCGGCGGCGGCACGCCGTCGCTGATGCAGCCGCAGACGGTCGGCGCGATTCTCGACGCGATCGGCCGCCACTGGCACGTCGCTGGCGATGTCGAGGTGTCGCTCGAAGCCAATCCGACCAGCGTCGAGGCGACACGCTTTGCCGGCTATCGCGCCGCCGGCGTCAACCGGGTCTCGCTCGGCGTCCAGGCGATGGACGATGCGTCGCTCAAGATGCTGGGACGCCTGCACACCGCCGAGGAGGCGATGAAGGCGGTGGCCATCGCGCGCAATGCGTTCGAGCGTTATTCGTTCGATCTGATCTACGCCCGGCCCGACCAGACGCCGGCGATGTGGACCGAGGAGCTGACGCGCGCGATCGGTGAGGCGGCTGAGCACCTGTCGCTGTATCAACTGACGATCGAGGAAGGCACGCCGTTCTTCGGCCTGCACGCCGCAGGCAAGCTGAAGACGCCGGATGAAGGCCTGGCCCGGACCTTATACGACGTCACGCAGGAGATCTGTGGCCGTCACGGACTGCCGGCCTATGAGATCTCCAATCATGCCCGCCCGGGCGCGGAGTGCCGGCACAATCTGATCTATTGGCGCGGCCACGAATATGCCGGCATCGGCCCCGGCGCCCATGGTCGTCTCGACATCGGCGGCATCAGGCATGCGACCGCGACCGACAAGCGGCCGGAGGCCTGGCTGATGCGGGTGGAGTCCAACGGTCATGGTGTGATGACCGACGACGAGCTCAACCGCGAGGAGCGCGCCGACGAATTCCTGCTGATGGGGCTGCGTTTGGCCGAAGGCATCGACCCCAGGCGGTATGCCGCGATCTCCGGCCGTGCGCTCGATCCGCGCCGCATCGCGCTGCTGCGCGAGGAGGGCGCCATCGCGGTCGATCCGGATGGACGGCTGCGCGTGACTCAGGATGGCTTTCCGGTGCTCGACGCGGTCGTCGCCGATCTCGCCGCCTGAAGGATGCTGCGACTCACGTCGCGCTGAAGCTCTTCGGCGCGCCGGCGACCGTTTGTCCGCCACCCGAACCGACGCGCATCACGGCAAGCCCGCGCTCATTGGTGCCGTCGCTGCGGAACCGGAACAGCCCATCGATGCCGGCAAAGCCCGATGCATTGGTCAGGACATCGGGCGCGAAGCGCTGGTTGCCCTGGGTGCGCGCCAACGCGGCCACGAGCGCCACCGCGTCGTAGGCGAGGGTTGCCGTGCGCACGGGATCGCCACCGAACCGCGTCCGGTAGCGACCGGCGAAGGCGCGGAAGCCGGAGGGATCCGGCGCAGCATAGAGGCCACCCTGCAGGCTGGCGCTGGCATAAACGCGCGGATTGTCCCACAGCCCCGTGCCGAGCAACTGAATGTTGCGCAGATTGGCGCCGGCAGCGGTCAGCGCATCGGCGGTCGCCGCGACCGATTCGCCGTCGTCGGCAAGCAGCAGCGCATCGGCACCGCCGAGCGCCTGCGCCACCGTGCGCGCAGGCCCGGCGCGGTCGCTGGAATATTTCTCGAACGCAACGATGCGTCCGCCGCGGCGGCTGACCGCGGTCTTGAACGCACCCTCGACGACGGTTCCATAGGCATTGTCGGGCAGCAGCGCCGCGAACGAGCGTTTGCCGACGCTGGCGGAATATTCGACGATGCGGCTGGCGTCGGACTCCGGCAGGAAGCTGAGCAGATAGACGCCGCGCCCCGCCACGCTCGAATCGGTCGAGAAGGCGATGACCGAGATGTTGCGCGCGCGCGCCACCTGGGCGGTCGCCGGTACCGAGCCCGCGAACAGCGGACCGAGAATGATCTCGGCGCCTTCGTCGCAGGCCTGTTGCGCGCCCTGCTGCGCCCCTTGCGGGCTGCCGGCGTCGTCCTTGATCAGGAGCTGGATGTTGGGGTTCTGAAACTCGGCGAGCGCCATCTCGGCCGCGTTCTTCATCGATTGCGCAGCCACGCCGGCATTGCCCGACGCCGACAGCGGCAGAATCAGCCCGACCTTGACCTGGCCGTTACCGGCAACCGCCGGCTGCTGCGGCGGTCCCGCCGGCGCCGTCGGCTGCTCGAACGGATTGAAGCCCTGCTGGACGTTGGAGCACGCCGACAGCAGCGGCGCGCCGACGATCAGGCCCAGCGCCGTTCGCCGGGCGACCCCATGGGGTCCCGGACCGAGAGAGTTGGGATGACGCGGGCCCACCATGGCATCTCTTCGTTCGGCCAAGACCGGCCAGAAGTTCCCCAAACGCACGTCCGCCAAGCCGTGCTGATTCACTCATATTGTCGACGAATAGTTAAGCAAAACAAAAGGCTGTCACCGCCACAAAGCCGATCAATTCGACGTTTTGCACGGCCTATCCCCCGCTCGTACACATCCCCATTGACGTGCAGTTTCGGACTTGAAGATTCGATGAACGGCCACGCGCCCATGCCGATCGGAACTTCAAAATTGCTGCGCGGCTGTTCCCCTGTGGCAATCCCGCGGCATGCCCTTTAAATTACCTCGATGGGCGCGAAGGCAATCCCCAAGACGTCGCCAGACGACGGCAAATCTTCCACCACGTCGACCTACCTGGTGGCGGGTCAAATCGTCGTGGCGCCCAAGGCACGGCCTGGATTGCATCTGGTGGCAACGCCGATCGGCAATCTCGGCGACATCACGCTGCGTGCACTGGAAACCCTGGCCGGCGCCGACATCATCTTCTGCGAGGACACGCGAATCACGCGGCGCCTGACGGAGCGCTACGGCCTGGGCGCGGAACTCGCAGCCTATCATGAGCACAATGCCGAAGCGGTCAGGCCGCGGATCCTGCAACGTCTGGCCAGAGGGGCAGCCATCGCGCTGGTGTCGGACGCCGGCACGCCGCTGATCTCCGATCCCGGCTACAAGCTGGTGCGCGAGGCCTGTGAGGCCGGACACGCCGTCACCGCGCTGCCGGGACCTTCCGCCGTGCTCGCGGCGCTGAGCGTGGCGGCGTTGCCGACCGACCGCTTCTTCTTCGAGGGATTCCTGCCGGCCAAGCAGCAGGCGCGGCGCACGCGGCTGTCGGAGCTCGCGCGGATCGAGGCGACGCTGGTTCTGTTCGAGGCGGGCAGCCGGGTGCAGGAGACGCTGGCCGATCTCGCCGATGCCATGGCTGGGCGTCAGGCCGCGATCTGCCGCGAGCTCACCAAGCTGCACGAAGAGGTGCTGCGCGGAGCAATCGGCGATCTCGCTGCACGGGCCGGCGATCTCGAAACGCGCGGCGAATTCGTGCTGGTGATCGGTCCACCGCCGCGCGATGCAGAGGTGCTGACCCAGGACGCACTGGACGCCGTGCTCAGGGATCTGTTGCAGCGATCGAGCGTCAAGGACGCCGTGATGCATGCCGTCGAGCTGTCGCGCCGGCCGCGACGCGAGGTGTATGCGCGCGCGCTCGAGCTCTCGAAGGGCGCGCGGTCGGGGGAGGCCGATGGCAAAGACTGAGCGTGCCTCCCCAGACAAGCCGGCGAAGACGGCGGCGCCCGAGCGCGTCGCCGCCTTCCGCACTGGATTGTCGGCGGAAGCCCGTGCCGCAGCGCTGCTGATCGCCAAGGGCTACCGCATCCTCGCCAAACGCTTCCGCACGCCCCATGGCGAGATCGACATCATAGTGCGCAAGCGCAGCCTGGTCGCCTTCGTCGAGGTCAAGGCGCGCGCCTCGCTCGACGATGCGGCCTATGCCGTGACGCCTCGCCAGCAGCAGCGCATCATCGATGCCGCGCAGGCCTGGTTGATGGCGCATCCCGACCATGCCGAATTCGAGCTGCGCTTCGATGCGATTCTGGTTGCGCCGCGCAGCCTGCCGCGCCATCTGATGGCGGCCTTCGACGCCAGCACCTGACATGAACCGACTGCAGAGAGCAGGGACCTGCCCATGAAACTGAATGTCGCCGTCCAGATGGATCCGATCGCGCGCATCAACATCCGCGGCGACTCGACCTTTGCGATGCTGCTCGAAGCACAGCGGCGCGGACATGGCCTGTGCTACTACACGCCGGACAGGCTGTCGCTGCGCGGCGAGGAGCTGTACGCGCCGGTGCAGGCGCTGACCGTGCGCGACCAGGTCGGCGACCACTTCACGCTCGGCGAGCCCAAGCCGACGGCGCTGACCTCGTTCGACGTCGTGCTGCTGCGCCAGGATCCGCCGTTCGATCTCGCCTACATCACCTCGACGCATTTCCTCGAGCGCATCCATCCGAAGACGCTGGTGATCAACGATCCCGCCAGCGTGCGCAACGCGCCGGAAAAGCTGTTCGTGATGAACTTCCCGCAATTGATGCCGCCGACCTTGATCTCGCGCGATCTCGACGAGATCAACGCCTTCCGCGATCAGCACGGCGCTGTCGTGATGAAGCCGCTGCATGGCCATGGCGGCGCGGCAGTGTTCCGCGTCATGCCGCAGGACATGAATTTCGGCTCGCTGTTCGACATGTTCTCGGTGACGTTCAAGGAGCCCTGGGTGATCCAGCGCTTCCTCCCCGAGGTGAAGCATGGCGACAAGCGCATCATCCTGGTCGACGGCGAGTTCGCCGGCGCCGTCAACCGCGTGCCGGCGGCGGACGATCTGCGCTCCAACATGGTGCGCGGCGGCGCCGCGCAGGCCACCGATCTCAGCGCCCGTGAGCGCGAGATCTGCGACACGCTGGGTCCGGAATTGCGCGCGCGCGGCCTGCTGCTGGTCGGCATCGACGTCATCGATGGCAACCTCACCGAGATCAACGTGACGTCGCCGACCGGCATCCGCGCGATCTCGCGGCTCGGGGGCCCCGACATCGCCGCCCGCGTATGGGACGTCATCGAGAGCAAGCGGCGCTGATCAGGCACCGTCCCACATGGCTGGGGATAAGGCCAGCCAACGCGGTCATTCCGATGCGTCAGAAGCGGAGCGGAATCGCCGACATCAACGCATTTCATGATATGACGCGGGTCTCATGCGTCTCGTCCTGACCACCTGGAACATCAATTCGGTGCGCCTGCGCATCGACCTCGTCGCCAAGCTCATCAAGCAGGTCAGGCCCGATGTGCTGTGCCTGCAGGAGACCAAGTGCATCGACGACGCCTTCCCGCTGAAGCGTTTCAAGCGGCTCGGCTATGAGCACGTCGCGCTGAACGGGCAGAAGGGCTATCACGGCGTCGCCGTGATCTCGAAATGGCCGTTCGAGGAGACCAACGTCCGCACCTTCTGCGACAAGGTGGATTCGCGCCACATCACGGTGGCGTTCGGCGAGAAGGCGCAGCTCGCGCAGCCGCTGGTGCTGCACAATTTCTACGTGCCCGCAGGCGGCGACATTCCCGACCCCGCGCTCAACCCGAAATTCGAGCACAAGCTGCAATTCCTCGACGAGATGAAGGCGTGCGAGCCGCTGCATCCGCGCGGCGACGACCGGCACATCCTGGTCGGCGATCTCAACGTCGCGCCGCATGAACACGATGTCTGGTCGCACAAACAGCTCCTGAAGGTGGTGTCGCACACGCCGGTCGAATGCGAGAAGCTGTTGGCGGCGCAGGCCCATGGCGAATGGGTCGACGTCGCCCGCGAGCGCATCCCGATGTCGGAGAAGGTCTACACCTGGTGGAGCTACCGTGCCGCCGACTGGACCGTCGGTGATCGCGGCCGAAGGCTCGACCACATCTGGGTGTCACGCGCACTGAAGGACCGGGTCAGCGACTTCAGGATCCTGCGCGACGCCCGCAGCTGGGAGCGGCCGTCGGATCATGTGCCGGTCACGGTGACGCTGGACGTGTCGTAGCGAAAGCGAAGCTGACCCGCCCGGACAAGAAGATCACGACGTCAGCTTGGTCCCGGCCGCCATGATGTCATTGGCGATTCGGCTGGCGCGGTGGGCGAACTCGTCGCGCAGCCGGCGCGCAGCCATGGCGTCGCTCTCGAGCACACGCTGAAACAGGCTGCGCGAAATCCGCACCACGGTCGAATATTCCAGGGCCGTCGCGGTCGCCGGGCGCCGCATCTCGACCAGCAGCGCCAACTCGCCGATCAGCATGGTCGGCGTGGCGACGATCTCGGCACCGACCTCGTCGCTGATGCGCAATGACCCGCGCTGGACGACATAGCCGCAATCGGCGGTGTCACCTTCGCGGAACAGGGTCTCGCCGCTCTGGATGTTGCGCTGCTCGGAGCCAATGGCGATCATGCGAAGCGAGTCGCTTCCCAGCAGGCGCAATGTTGGGACGCGCTCCAGCAGCGCAATATCGTCTTCGATCGACATCAAGGGCCCGGGGAAGGCGGAATGGAACCAATATCATAAATGGCGAGACCGCCATCCCCGAACCTATCACGGTACCAACTTGTAGCCACCGGCCTCCGTCACCAGAATCTCTGGATTCGCGGCATCTTTCTCGATCTTCTGCCGCAGACGGTAAATGTGCGTTTCCAGCGTGTGGGTGGTGACGCCGGAATTGTAGCCCCAGACCTCCTGGAGCAGGGTCTCGCGTGACACCGGCTGCTGGCCGGCGCGGTACAGGAAGCGCAGGATCGCCGTTTCCTTCTCCGTCAGGCGGACCTTGCGGGCGTTGGCGCCCGTCAGCATCTTCGAGCCCGGCCGGAAGCTGTAGGGGCCGACCGAGAACACCGCGTCCTCGCTGGCCTCGTGCTGGCGAAGCTGGGCGCGGATGCGGGCCAGCAGCACGGCGAAGCGGAAGGGCTTGGCGACATAGTCGTTGGCGCCGGATTCGAGCCCGAGAATCGTATCGGAATCGGTATCGTGCCCGGTCAGCATGATGATCGGCGCCTTGAAGCCGCCCTTGCGCAGGGACCGCACCACTTCGCGGCCATCGGTGTCGGGCAGGCCAACGTCCATCAGAACCAGGTCGGGTGAATTGGCCTTTGCGGCGGTGGCGCCTTTGGCGCCGGTATCGACGGCCTGGGCTTCGAACTCGTCATGCAGCGAGAGCTGCTCCATCAGGGCATCGCGCAGATCGGTGTCGTCATCCACGATCAGGATCTTGCGGGCATTGGCCATTGTACAATCCTCTAGGTGGCGCCGGCGGGATCGGATGGGTGGCGCCGTCAAACGGTGGGCAAACAGGCTCATCAGCCCTGTTCCGTCTTGAAGTAGGGGGCTGTTACCGATTCACAAGCGCCCGGACTCTACTTCAGAATTGGGCAGGGATTGAGATGATTGTCCTGTTCGACCCTCGCGGCGGACCATTTGCCGACATTAAGGCAATTACCGGGCAATAAAGGGCAATGAAAAGGCGCGTTGTTTCATGTCGTTATGGAAGGTGAAGCCTGGCATGCCAGCATCGCTGATCTCGATTCGCGCCACGGCGGGGTCGCGGCAGCGCGGCTGGATCCAGGTCTGGGGCCAGGTCATCCCGGTGGCGCTCGGCCGCGGCGGCATCCTGGCCAACAAGCGCGAAGGCGATGGTGGTACGCCACGAGGCGTGTTCCGGCCGCGGCGGCTGTGGTGGCGGGCCGACCGTCACCCCCGCCCACACACGGTCCTGCCGGTTCGGCCGATCGGTCCGGAGGATGCCTGGTGCGAGGACCCGGCCGACCGGCATTACAATCAGGCGATCCGGCTGCGCGGCGACCGGCCCGGAGACCGGCTGGCGCGCCAGGACCATCTGTACGATTTCATCATCGAGATCGACCACAACACGCGGCCGCGGATCGCGGGCCGCGGCAGTGCCGTGTTCCTGCATCTGGCGCGGCCGAACTTCGGCCCGACCGCAGGCTGCGTGGCCATGACCCGCCCGGCGATGCTGCGTCTGTTGCAAAGGATCGGCCCGCGCACCAGGATCGTCATCCAATAACAAGAGAAGGGGAGGACGGCATGCGCGCACCGGATCAGCCAGCCAGCGCCGCGGGCCTTCTGCGTCAGCATTGGAGCGAAGGCCGGAAGCTGGCGGCGCTGCCGCCGGAGTTGCGTCCAAGGGACCGCGCCGAGGGCTATGCCATCCAGGCCGAACTCGAGCGCCACTCGCCCAAGCCACTATTTGGCTGGAAAATTGCGGCGACCAGCGAGGCCGGCCAGCGCCATATCAATGTCGCCGGTCCGATGGCCGGGCGGATCCTGGCCGAGACGGTGTTGCCAGCGGGTGGCACCGCAGCGATGGCCGGTAACGCGATGCGGGTCGCGGAGCCGGAGTTCGCGTTCCGCCTGGGAGCGGACCTGCTGCCGCGGCCGACACCCTATGATGTCGCAGAGGTGCTGGCCGCGGTCGACACCCTGCATCCCGCGATCGAGATCCCGGATTCGCGGTTCGCCGACTTCGTCAGCGCCGGCGAGGCGCAACTGATCGCCGACAATGCCTGCGCGCATCTGTTCGTGCTGGGCGAGGCCACCACCGCCGACTGGCGCAGCCGCGACCTGATCGCGGAGCGGCCGCGCATCGCGCTGCGTGGCGAGACCTTCATCGGCCACGGCCGCAACGTGCTTGGTGATCCGCTGATAGCGCTGGCCTGGCTGGTCAACGAGCTCAGCGCGCTTGGCGTGCCCGCGCGGGCAGGGCAGGTGGTCACGACCGGCACCTGTCATGCGCCGCTGCCGATCGGCAGCGGGGACCACATGGAGGCCGATTTCGGCGATCTGGGGCAGGTATCGGTGCGGTTCGAGTAGGGGCCGGCCGTGATTGCGCCCCCCTTCAGCGATGCCCGAAGATCGCCGAGCCGACACGGACATGCGTGGCGCCGAACTGGATGGCGGTGGCGAAGTCGGCGCTCATGCCCATCGACAGATGCGCAAGGCCATTGCGGGCGGCGATCTTGGCGGTCAGCGCGAAATGCGGACCGGGCGCATCCTCTACCGGCGGAATGCACATCAGCCCTGAAATCGCGAGCCCGTAGTCCTTGCGGCAGGCGGCGATGAAGGCGTCGGCGTCGCCGGGTGCGATTCCCGCCTTCTGCGGTTCCTCGCCGGTATTGATCTGGACGAATAGCTGCGGATGCCGGCCCTGGGCGGAAATCTCCTTGGCGAGCGCCGCGCACAGGCTTGGCCGGTCCACCGAATGGATGGCCTCGAACAGCGCCACCGCCTCCTTGGCCTTGTTGGATTGCAGCGGCCCGATCAGGTGCAGTGCGAGTCCCGGATGCGCGGCCATCAGTGGCGGCCACTTGGCTTTGGCTTCCTGAACGCGATTTTCACCGAACACGCGCTGTCCGGCCGCGATCACCGGCTCGATTGCCTCGGCATCGAAGGTCTTCGACACGGCGATCAGCGTGACCGAGGCGCGATCGCGCTCGGCATCGCGGCAGGCGCGCAGAATCTCCTGCTCGACGGCGGCGAGCGCAGACGGCGAGGACGGGGATGAGGCGTTCAATTCAGGCACGATGGCGTCCGTCGGTCGTTAGATTTGCGGGTTTGGCTGCAATTTTACAGAGTTCGAGAAAGGGTTCTTGAGCCCTTCTCCTTACCCTGCACGGCCGGGGTAGGGGAAAGAAATGCCAAGCATCCGCTTCAATCGCAATAGAGTGAAGCTGAACCGGCTGATGGGGATCCGCGCCCGGCTGGCGCTGCTCGCCCTGATCCTGGTGGCGCCGCTGATGCTGGAACGCGCGCGCTCCCTGGAAAGCGCCAGGACGAGGCAGATCGCGCTCGCATCGGAGGAATTCTTCGGCCTCGCCCGGCAAAGCGCCGACATGCAGCGCGAGGTCATCATGTCGGTGGAGACGGTGCTGAAGTCGACCGCCTATGTCCGGGCGTCGAGCACCGGCGTGAGCCGCAGTTGCGACATGATGCGCGCCAGCCTGCCGGCGACCCTGCCCTGGATCCGCACCCTGATGATCGCCGGCCGCGACGGCCGCATCCAGTGCTCGACCAACAACCAATATGTCGGGCTCGATTTCAGCGACCGGCCGTATTTCCGTGGCGCCCAGGAATCACGCGATTTCGTGTTCAGCGACTACCTGCTGTCGAAACCGTCGCACGTGCCGATCGTCATGGCCGCCTATCCGGTCGGCGCCATCACCGGCGAGCCGGACGCGGTGATGCTGGCGAGCGTGAACCTGGAATGGATGTCCAAGATCATGAACAATCTTGGCGGCCGCCCCGGCATCACGGCGGTGCTGGTCGACAGCGAAGGAACCGTGCTGGCAGCGCCCGTCGACCGCACCGAGCTGATCGGCCGGCCGCTCGACAGCGTGCCGTTGTTGTCGGCCGTTGCCGAGACCGCGCTGAGTTCGGGGAAGCCGACCGAGACGATGGGCTTCACGGCGGCGGATGGATCCAAGCGCGCGATCACCTTCACCCGGATCGCCGACACCGGATCGCGGCTGATCGTCAGCATCGATGAGACCCGCGTCACCGCCGCCATCGACCGCGAGATCCGCAACGCCTATCTGCAGGCCGGCCTCGTGTGCCTGATCGTGCTGCTCGGCGCGCTGATCGCCGCCGAGAAGCTGATCGTGAAGCCCGTCAGCATGCTCGCCGCGACCGCCAAGCGCTTCGGCCATGGCCACTGGTCGGCGCGCGTCACCACCAAGCATCTGCCGTCGGAGTTCGTGCCGCTGGCAAAGTCCTTCAATGCGATGGCCGCCAAGCTTGGCCAGCGCGAGCGCGAGCTGGTCGCCGCGAATGACCGGCTGACGGTGATGGCGTCGATCGACATGCTCTCAGGCCTCGCCAACCGCCGCGGCTTCCAGAACCGCATCGACGTCGAATGGAGCCGCGCGCAGCAGGCCGGCACCGAGCTGTCGCTGCTGATGATCGATGTCGACCACTTCAAGCTCTACAACGACAGCTATGGTCACCCCGAGGGTGACGCCTGCCTGTCACGTCTCGGCGAGACGCTGTCGCAGATCGCCGGCGCGATGACGGCTTTCGCCGGCCGCTATGGCGGTGAGGAGTTCTGCCTGCTGTTGCCGGGAATGGGTGCCAGAGAGGCGCTCGCGATCGGCGAGCAGGTGCGCGCCGCGGTGCTGGAGCTCGAGCTGCCGCATGCGACCTCGGCGCATCAATGCGTCACCGTGAGCGTCGGCGTCGCCTCGACGCGGCCGAACGAATCGCTGATGCCCTCCGACCTGATCGAAGCCGCCGACGCCGCGCTCTATGCGGCCAAGCATCGCGGCCGCAACACGGTGGTTGCACATGGCTTCGCGGATTTCGCTGACGACAGGAGCGGCGTGGTGCGCGCCGGATAGGACGCTGCGGCCGCGGCCCGCAGTCAGCCGACGGCGAGCTTGCGGTCGAGCTCGAGCTCGGTGACGACGCGGTTGCGACCGAGCTTCTTGGCAAGATACAACGCGCGGTCGCAACGGTCGATGAGATCAGCCATCGATTCGCCGAACTGGAACTGGCCGACGCCGATCGACACCGTGATCTGCGGCAACACCTCGCCGGTCGAGCGACGCGTGAACTGACAGTCGGCGATGGTGCGTCGGATCCGCTCCGCGATGACAGTGCAACCTTCGAGGTCGGTCTGCGGCAGCACCGCGATCAGTTCCTCGCCGCCATAGCGCGCCGGAAGATCGTTGTCGCGGACGCGCTCGCGCAAGGCTTTGGCGACAAGGCGAAGCACCTGATCGCCGACGCCATGGCCGTAATTGTCGTTGAACTTCTTGAAGTGGTCGACGTCAATCAGGAGAATGCTGAGCGGCTCGTCGCGCTCCATCGCCTCGATCTGCGCGTGGCGGAAGAACTCCTCGAGCGCGCGGCGGTTCGGCAATCCGGTCAGCGTGTCGGTGCGCGCGCGCTGCTCGGACTTGTTGAGCGAGTCCCTGATGGTGTCGAGCTCGCGTGACTTTTCGGCAAAGCTCACTTCGAGCTTCGCAGCACGCGCGGTCGCCTGGGCGAGCTCGCTGACCAGGTTCTCGATCAGGATCTTCGGATCGACGCCCTGCTCGCTGCGTTCGGCAACGCCATCGATCGCCGCCATGTGCGTGCGGTTGTCGGCGATCGCGGCGGTCAGATAATTTTTGGCGGAGTCCATCACGCCATGCAACTGCTGCGAGACTTTGTGGACGACGGCCGCTTCCGTACCCTGCTGGCCGATGTACGTGTCGAACAGCGCCTGGTTGGTGGTCTTGTCGAACTTGCGCTTGTTGCTGACCAGGATGTCGACGGCGCGCTTGAGGTCCGACGCCGAGCCCAGTGAGTACTTGAACCACAGATGGAAGTTGTTAGGCGTCGGTGGCACGCGCTGTTGAGCCATGGATTTCATGGCCTTTTCCGCGACCGTCGTCGCGTACTCGAAGTCAAGCTCGTCGAACGTAGCGCCGGACACGATGTGGAGTGACCCCAGATGCGGGCGGATGCCTGGATGTATGCACTCAGTCTCCCATTCAAGTCTTAACCGTGCCTCAATCGGACCTTCGACACTGCCGGCAGAGCCCGCAAAAAAACTCACGATTACCGTCGCTTAGCAGATGCCCAAAATGGTATCATCATCTGTCGCCCCATTGACCGGGCTGCCGCTTTTGTGGCCTAGTCCGCCGTCTTCAAACGACGCGAATCCTCGAAAATTATAAGCGATTCCATGACATCCGAACGCTACAACGCCCGTGAAGCCGAGCCGCGCTGGCAGCGCCAGTGGGACGAGAAGGCGATCTTCGCCACGAAGAACGACGATCCGCGCCCGAAATACTACGTGCTCGAGATGTTTCCCTATCCGTCGGGACGCATCCATATCGGCCACGTCCGTAATTATACGCTCGGCGACGTGCTGGCCCGCTTCATGCGCGCCAAGGGTTTCAACGTCCTGCACCCGATGGGCTGGGATGCGTTCGGCCTGCCGGCGGAGAACGCCGCGATCGAGCGCAAGGTGGCGCCGAAGGCGTGGACCTACGACAACATCGCGGCGATGAAGAAGCAGCTGCGCTCGATCGGGCTGTCGCTCGACTGGGCGCGCGAGTTCGCGACCTGCGATCCGTCCTACTACAAGCACCAGCAGAAGATGTTCCTCGACTTCATGCAGGCGGGGCTGGTCGAGCGCGAGAAGCGCAAGGTGAACTGGGATCCGGTCGACATGACCGTGCTCGCCAACGAGCAGGTCATCGACGGTCGCGGCTGGCGCTCCGGTGCGGTGGTCGAACAGCGTGAGATGAACCAGTGGGTGTTCAAGATCACGAAGTACTCGCAGGAGCTGCTGGACGCGCTCGATGGTCTCGACCGCTGGCCCGACAAGGTGCGGCTGATGCAGCGCAACTGGATCGGCCGCTCGGAAGGCCTGCTGATCCGTTTTGCGCTGGATCCGGCGACGACGCCGGCCGGCGAGACCGAATTGAAGATCTTCACGACCCGGCCGGACACGCTGTTCGGCGCCAAGTTCATGGCGATCTCGGCCGACCACCCGCTGGCCCAGGCCGCGGCGGCGAAGAACCCGGAGCTCGCCGCGTTCATCGCCGAGATCAAGCGGATCGGCACCGCGCAGGAGGCGATCGACACTGCGGAGAAGCAGGGCTTCGACACCGGCATCCGCGCCGTGCACCCGTTCGATCCGAGCTGGACCTTGCCGGTCTATGTCGCCAATTTCGTGCTGATGGAGTACGGCACCGGCGCCATCTTCGGCTGCCCGGCGCATGACCAGCGCGACCTCGACTTCGTCAACAAATACGGCCTCGGCAATGTCCCGGTGGTCTGCCCCGAGGGCCAGGACCCAGCGAGCTTCGTCATCACCGACACCGCCTTCGACGGCGACGGCCGCCTGATCAATTCGCGCTTCCTGAACGGCATGACGATCGCGCAGGCCAAGGACGAGGTCGCCAGGCGGCTCGAGAGCGAGCCGCGCGGCGGCGCGCCGGTCGGCGAGCGCCAGGTCAATTTCCGCCTGCGCGACTGGGGCATCTCGCGCCAGCGCTATTGGGGCTGCCCGATCCCGGTGATCCACTGCCCCAAATGCGATGTCGTGCCGGTGCCGGCGCAGGACCTGCCGGTCGTGCTGCCTGATGACGTCACCTTCGACAAGCCCGGCAACGCACTCGACCACCATCCGAGCTGGAGGCACGTCACCTGCCCGACATGCGGGGCCAAGGCGACCCGCGAAACCGACACGATGGACACCTTCGTCGATTCGTCCTGGTACTTCGCGCGCTTCACCGATCCGTGGAACGAGACCTCGCCGACGACACCTGCGGTCGCCAACCGGATGATGCCGGTGGATCAGTATATCGGCGGCGTCGAGCACGCGATCCTGCATCTGCTCTACAGCCGATTCTTCACCCGCGCGATGAAGGCCACCGGCCACGTCGCCATGGACGAGCCGTTCGCCGGCATGTTCACGCAGGGCATGGTGGTCCACGAGACCTACCAGAAGGCCGATGGCACCTACGTCAATCCCGCCGAGGTCAAGATCGAGGTCGGCGGCAACGGCCGCCGCGCGGTGCTGGCCGCCACCGGCGAGGACATCACGATCGGCCCGATCGAGAAGATGTCGAAGTCGAAGAAGAACACCGTCGATCCCGACGACATCATCGAGAGCTACGGCGCCGACGTCGCGCGCTGGTTCATGCTGTCGGACTCACCGCCGGATCGCGACGTGATCTGGAGCGACGAACGGGTGCAGGGCGCGGCCCGCTTCGTCCAGCGGCTGTGGCGGCTGGTCAACGAATCGGTCGCAGCAAGCCAGGAGGCCCCCTCCTCCCGTCCCTCCGACTTCGGCGCAGACGCGCTGGCGCTGCGCAAGGCCGCGCATGGCGCTCTCGACAAGGTGACCGGCGGCATCGAGCGGCTGCATTTCAACGTCTGCCTGGCGCACATCCGCGAATTCGCCAACGCGCTGGCCGAGGTGCTGGGCCGGCCGGCGACTCCGGCGCCGGACCTGGCCTGGGCGATTCGCGAGGCCGCTGGCATCCTGGTGCAGCTGATCTCGCCGATGATGCCGCATCTAGCCGAGGAATGCTGGCAGGTGCTGGGCCAGACTGGCCTGATCTCGGAGGCCTCCTGGCCGCAAATCGAACGCGATTTGCTGGTTGAGGACAGCATGACCCTGGTCGTCCAGGTCAACGGCAAGAAGCGCGGAGAAGTCACAGTCGCCAGCAACGCGCAGAATCCGGAAATTGAGTCTGCCGTTTTGGCCCTCGATGCAGTAAAACTAGCGCTGGACGGCAAGGCCGTTCGCAAGGTGATCATTGTTCCCAAGAGGATCGTGAATGTCGTCGGCTAGGTTTCGGATCGCTGCACGCCTCGTTGCCGTGGCCGCCTTGGCCGGGCTGACGGCCGGCTGCTTCCAGCCGATGTACGCGGAGCACGCTGACGGCACCCCTGCCCTGCGCGACAAGCTGATGGGCATCGAGCTGCCGCCGGTTGACAAGCCGAACGCCTCCCCCGAGGCGCGCATTGGCGTCGGTATCCGCAACGCGCTCGCATTCAAGCTCTACGGCACCGCGACCGGCACGGCCCCGACCCACAAGCTGGTGCTGCGATTGCAGACCAGCCGGTCCTCGCTGATCGTCTCGCAGACGACCGGTCTGCCGACCACCGAGAATGTCGGCGTCGACGTGCAGTACAATCTGGTCGAGCTGGCGACCAACAAGTCGGTCATGACCGGTACGACCTTCGCGCGTACCTCCTACGACATCCCCGGCTCGTACCAGCGCTTCGCCCGCCAGCGCGCCTTCCGTGATGCCGAGGATCGCGCCTCCGAGGAAGTCGCCGAGAAGATCAAGACGCGGCTCGCAGCCTATTTCACCGCCGGCACCTGACGCACGGCTGATATCGCCGTGGTCGCGCTGCGCGGACGAGACATCGATGCCTTCCTGGCCAAACCGGACGCCGCCCGGCCGCTGATCCTGTTGTACGGCCCGGATACGGGCCTGGTCCGTGAGCGCGCCGAGGCCCTTATCGCGTCGGCCGTCGACAACCCCGATGATCCCTTCTCCGTGGTCAGGCTCGACGGTGACGAGCTCTCCGCGGAGCCGTCGCGCCTCGTCGACGAAGCCATGACCGTGCCGCTCTTCGGCGGCCGGCGGGCCATCCGGGTGCGCGCCGGCTCGCGCAATTTCGCCAGCGGCGTCGAGACGCTCAGCGAGATGAATGTACGGGACTGCCGCATCGTCATCGAGGCCGGCGACATCCGCCCCGATTCGCCACTGCGCAAGATTTGCGAGAAGGCCAAAACGGCGGTCGCGATCGGCTGCTACCCGGACACCGAGCGCGATCTCGCCAAGCTGATCGACGACGAATTGCGTATCGCGGCCCTGCGCATCGCGCCCGACGCTCGCGCCTCGCTGATGGCCCTGCTGGGCGGCGACCGCCAGGCCTCGCGCAACGAGCTGCGCAAGCTGACCTTGTTCGCCCATGGCGAGGGCGAGGTGACGCTCGACCATGTGATGGCGGTCGTCGCCGACGCCTCGGAGATGAAGCTCGACCCGATCGTCGACGGCGCCTTCGGCGGCAAGCCCGAAATGGTCGAGACCGAGTTCGGCAAGGCCATGATCGCCGGCACCTATCCCGGTGTCATCATCTCCGCCGCGCAGCGACATGCGGCATGGCTGCACAAGTCGGCCCTTGCCGTCGCATCCGGCACGCCCGTGTCGGCCATTCTCGAAGGCGGTTTTCCGCGGCTGCATTTCTCACGAAAGCCGAGCGCCGAGACGGCGCTGCGTAATTTCTCTCCGGCGCGGCTGCTGCCGATCATCGACCAGCTCGCCACCGCCGCCCTCGACATGCGCAAGCAGCCGGGCCTCGCCGCAGCCATCGCGCAGCGAACGCTGCTGTCGATCGCGGTGAACGCGCGGCGCAAGGGATGAGTGGGCCCGAGGCCTTGCTCCAATCTCCGACGTCATTCCGGGGCGACGCGCGCCAGCGCGGCGAGCCCGGAATCCATCGGGCCAAGCGATCTGCCGAGAGATGGATTCCGGGTTCGTGCTGCGCACTCCCCGGAATGACGGAGGAGAGTTTCGAGATCACCAGAGGCAACCGTGACCAGGAAGCACTGGTCGTACCCCTCGCCTAATGAGTAACTCGTCGTGCCCGGGCTTGACCCGGGCAGCCATCCTCTTGGAGCGAGTACCATCGAAAGATGGATGACCGGGTCAAGCCCGGCCATGACGATGTGGTGAGGACGTCACAACAAAGCTGACGGGAGTTCGTAGAAAGTATCTCGACAACGGGACAGCAATTACGACCTAACAGCCTAACCCTGCTCCAGCCGCCGCATCACCTCGTCGAGCTGCTCGAGGCTGCGGTAGGTGATCTGCACCGTGCCGCCGGGGTCGCGGTGGCTGATCGACACCGAAAGGCCGAGCGCATCGCCGACGCGCTTCTCCAGCGCGATGGTGTCGGCGTCCTTCTTCTCCGCCGGCGCACTGCCCCCAGAGCTGCGTGGCTTCTGCGGCTTGCGTTCCGGCACGCCCTCCTCGTGCGCGAGCGCCTCGGTCTGGCGGACGTTCAATCCTTCCGCGATGATCTTCTTCGCCGCCGACATCGGATCCGGCAGGTTGATCAGCGCACGCGCATGACCGGCCGAGATCTGTCCCGTCGCGATGAAGCCCTGCACCTCGGCCGGCAGCTTGGTCAGCCGCATCATGTTGGCGACGTGGCTGCGGCTCTTGCCGACGATCTTGGCGATGTCTTCCTGGTTGCGTTTGAACTCGTTGGCGAGCGCGTGATAGCCCTGCGCCTCCTCCATCGGATTGAGGTCCTCGCGCTGCACGTTCTCGATGATCGCGAGCTCCAGCGCATCGCTGTCGCTGACATCGACCGGAACGATCGGCACCTCGTGCAGGCCGGCGGCCTGCGAGGCGCGCCAGCGCCGCTCGCCGGCGATGATCTCGTAGCGGTCGTGCTGGCCCTTCACCGGACGCACCACGATCGGCTGGATCACGCCATGCTGCTTGATCGAGGCCGAGAGCTCGGCGAGCTCGCCGTCGGAAAACGTCTTGCGCGGATTGCGCGGGTTGGGCTTCAGAAACTCGATGGGCACCTTGCGCTGGTTGCGCGGCCGCTCCGGCGGCGCCCCCGCCTCGCGCCCGACGTCACCGATCAGACTCGCGAGACCCCGGCCCAATCGCGATCGCGACTCGTCGGCCATCGCCTTCTCCTTTGGATTCACGTCACGCTCCGCTTGCGTCTGCTGCCGATCGGTCCCGTCGGCACAATGAACGAGGGAACGGATTCATTTCGGAATCCGCTGCCGTCCTCGAATGAGATCCGGACGACGAGGTCCCCCGGAGCAGAGGCAAAGTCAGTTCGTGCGCAGGTCACGCTCGCGCTGAATGACTTCGGTCGCGAGCTTGAGATAGGCCTCGCTGCCGACGCACTTCAAGTCGTAGACCAGCACCGGCTTGCCGTAGGACGGCGCTTCCGAGATGCGCACGTTGCGCGGGATCATCGTGTTGTAGACCTTCGATCCCATGAACTGGCGGACGTCGGCGACGACCTGGTTCGACAGGTTGTTGCGCGAGTCGAACATCGTCAGCACGATGCCGTGGATCGAGAGGTTCGGGTTCAGGGTCGAGCGCACCTGCTCCACGGTCTGCAGCAGCTGCGACAGACCTTCGAGCGCGAAGAACTCGCACTGCAGCGGCACCAGGATCGCGTCGGACGCGGCCATTGCATTGACCGTCAGCAGGTTCAGCGACGGCGGACAATCGACCAGCACGTAGGTGTAGTCGTTCTCCGGCGAGACGTTGTTGTTGAGGCCGGCGATCGCATCGCGCAGACGGAAGGCGCGGTTGGCGGTGGAGCCGAGCTCGAGCTCAAGACCCGACAAGTCCATCGTCGAGGAGGCGATGTGCAGCCGCGGCACGGCCGTCGCAACGATGGCGTCGCGCAGCGAGGCCTCGCCGATCAGCACGTCATAGGTCGAGCAGTTGCGGCTGCCGCGGTCGATGCCGAGCCCGGTCGAGGCGTTGCCCTGCGGATCGAGGTCGACGATCAGCACCCGCTCGCCGATCGCTGCCAGCGCCGTGCCGAGGTTGATCGCGGTCGTGGTCTTGCCGACCCCGCCCTTCTGATTGGCGAGCGCCAGGATGCGCGGATGCCCCTCCGGGTGTTGGGCTCTATCTTCTTGATAAATCTGATCAATTACGGCCATGCGCGATCGCCATTGGTTGTCGTCTTGACGGAATTCAGCTCTGTCGCTCGATGCAATCGATTGCGACGATCCAGCCCTGCCCGCCCGTCCGGCTGGAGTGAAGTTTCGACTCAATTTTCCAATACTTAGTAGATTCGGTCAATTCCGCTTCTACATCTTGACCCTTGAGAAACAGCGCTTTCGCGCCTTTTTTCACCAAGGGCTCCGCAAAGCCGATGAGCTGATGTAGCGGAGCCAGCGCGCGTGCGGTCACGCAATCGACTCGCCCGCTCCACTTCTCCACGATATCCCCGATCTCTGACAAATGCACGATCCCCGGAGCGCCGGTGACGCGAATTGCTTCGCGCAGGAACGCTGCCTTCTTGGCGTTGCGCTCGACCAGGTGAATCTGTGCACCCGGCCGATCGGCCAAAGCGCAAGCAAGCACGACGCCGGGAAAGCCGCCGCCGCTGCCCAGATCAATCCAGATCCTGGCGTCGGGCGCGAGATCGAGAAGCTGCAACGAGTCGGCGATGTGGCGCGTCCAGAGATGGGGCAAGGTCGACGGCGCGACCAGATTGGTCTTCGCCTGCCATTCCAGCAGCAATGCGACATAGCGATCGAGGCGTTGCTCCGTTTCACGTGAAACGGGAGTCAGCGCGAGCGCTGCCGCCTTGTCCGATTCGATCATCTTGGATGCCACCGCTGGCGATGCCTGTTTCACGTGAAACGCCTCAGCCGGTGGCCTTGCTGCGACGCGCTTCCCGACGGAGATAGGCCGCAAGGATCCCGAGCGCCGCCGGCGTCATGCCATCGATCCGGCCCGCCTGTCCGATCGTCCACGGCTTGGCGGCCGTCAGCTTCGCCCGCGCCTCATTCGAAAGACCCGGGACGAGCGCATAATCGACCCCACCGAGCACCAAGCCCTCATCGCGCCGGAAGGCATCCACGTCCTCGCTCTGGCGGCGGACATAGACATCATATTTGGCATCGATCTCCAGATGGACGGCGATGGCGGGATCGATCGCACCGAGCTCCGGCCAGATCGCTCCCACCTCGGAGAAGCCGATCTCCGGATAGGCCATCAGATCGAAGGCCGAGCGGCGCTGGCCATCCTTGTTGAGCGTGAGGCCATGCTTCGCCGCCTCGCTGGGCGTGATCGTCAGCGACCTCGCCATCGAACGGGCAGCCTCCAACGCATCCATCTTGGTTCGATGGAAACGCGCGCGATCATTGCCGACACAGCCGAGCGCGATGCCCTTGTCGGTCAGTCGCTGGTCCGCATTGTCCGCCCGGAGGGTTAGCCGATACTCCGCGCGCGAGGTGAACATCCGATACGGCTCGGTGATCCCTCGCGTGACGAGATCATCGATCATCACGCCGAGATAGCCGTCGGCACGATCGAACACGATCGACTCGCCGCCGCCCGCCGCGAGCGCCGCATTGAGCCCGGCTACCAGACCCTGGGCGGCAGCCTCTTCGTAGCCGGTCGTGCCGTTGATCTGACCCGCCAGGAACAGGCCCCTCATCCGCTTGGTCTGGAGCGTTGGCTCCAGCTCGCGTGGATCGACGTGGTCGTACTCGATCGCATAGCCCGGTCGGATCATCCGGACGCGCTCGAGGCCCGGGATGGTCGGCAGCAGCGCGAGCTGGACCTCCTCGGGCAACGAGGTCGAGATACCGTTCGGGTAGACGGTGGTGTCGTCGAGCCCTTCCGGCTCCAGGAAGATCTGGTGACCGTCGCGATCACCGAAGCGGACGATCTTGTCCTCGACCGACGGACAGTAGCGTGGCCCGGTCGACTTGATCTGGCCGGAGTACATCGGCGAGCGATGGACGTTGGCGCGGATCACCTCATGGGTCGCGATCGTCGTTCGGGTAATCCCGCACTGGATCTGCGGGGTGGTGATCCTGTCGGTCAGGACGGAGAACGGCTCCGGCGGATCGTCGCCGGGCTGCATCTCGACCGCGCTCCAGTCGATCGTGGATCCATCCAGGCGCGGCGGTGTACCCGTCTTGAGACGGCCGAGCCGAAATCCGATGGCTTCGAGAGACCGGGACAGCCCCAGCGCCGGCGCTTCGCCGACCCGGCCAGCCGGCCAGGTTCTCTCACCCAGGTGGATAAGACCACGCAGGAACGTGCCGGTCGTGATGACGACAGCGCCACAGATGAAGGTCCGGCCATCAGCCAGCCGCAACCCCGCTACACGCTCGCCGGCAACGATCAGTTCGTCCGCCTCGCCTTCAATGACGGCGAGGTTCGCGGTCTCCCGGATCGCCGACTGCATCGCGGCAGCGTAGAGCTTGCGGTCGGCCTGGGCGCGTGGACCTCGAACGGCCGGCCCCTTCCGGCGATTCAGAACCCGAAACTGGATACCGCCGGCATCGGCGACGCGACCCATCAGCCCGTCGAGAGCATCAACCTCGCGAACCAGATGTCCCTTCCCCAGCCCACCTATGGCCGGATTGCAGGACATGGCGCCGATGGTCGCGAACTGATGCGTGATCAGGGCAGTTCGGGCACCCATGCGTGCCGCGCCCGCCGCAGCTTCACAGCCAGCGTGGCCGCCACCGATGACGATGACGTCGTAGGATGTCAGATGCTCGCTCATGAGGCTTATCTAGCGCGTGCGGATAACGCTCGGAAGACGTTTCACGTGAAACATTCGCCACCCCGTCAGGCAGGGAGGGAGATGTTTCACGTGAAACAGCATCGGTGGCATCTGGGGCTTGTTTCACGTGAAACGTCCAACGAGGGCTCTACCCCTGTTTCACGTGAAACGATTGACGATCAGTTAACCAAGCAACATTTCATTAAGCATATCTGCGTCCGCCGAGGTTCTTGACGCTGCTACTTTCCGATACAGAACTCGCGGAAGATCACGTCCAGCACATCCTCGACATCGACCCGCCCCAACAGACGCCCAAGCGCCAGTGCGGCGATCCGCAGCTCCTCCGCGGCGAGCTCCTCACCGAGATCAACAGCCGTAACGCTCCGACGAAGCGCCGCCACGGTCTCATTGAGCAGGGCTCGTTGCCGCTCCCGGGTGATCAGGCCATTCTCGGTCGATCCGAAGAAGTCACGGGCAAAGCCTATCAGAGCCTCCAACAGGCCGGCCACCCCTGCTCCGGTTCTGGCCGAGATCGCAAAGACCGGAGCATCGCCCTGCACCATCGCCGTGGCTGTCTCCTGCGGTCTCGGCAGATCGATCTTGTTCCGGACCAGCCAGACAGGCACCCCGCTTCGACGCTCTGCCTCCGGCTGACCATCCTCGGACAGCCACAGCACGAGATCGGCCTGCGCAGCCCGATCCCGGGCTCGGCGCACCCCCTCCTGCTCCACGGGGTCGTCCGTCTCCCGGATCCCCGCGGTATCGATCACCGTGACGGGATAGCCTTGGAGATCAAGCTGGATCTCGATGACGTCGCGCGTGGTGCCGGCATGAGGCGAAACGATCGCCACCTCACGTCGGGCCAGCTGGTTCATCAAGGTCGACTTGCCTGCGTTTGGAGGTCCGGCGATGACGACCGTCAGGCCATCGCGCAGCCGCTCGGCCCGGCCCTGCGCCGACAACACGGCCTCGATCTCCGCCAGGAGCTGTTCAATCCGCGATAGCGCCGGCGCCATCAGCTCGGTTGGCACGTCGCCTTCATCGGCGAAATCGATCCCGGCCTCGATCAGCGCCGCCGCTTCGATGATCTGCTCACGCCAGCTCCGCGCCTTGTCGCCCAGCAGGCCCTTCAACTGCCGCAACGCCTGGCGCCGCTGGCGATCCGTGTCAGCATGAATGAGATCGTCGAGCCCCTCGGCTTCGGTCAGATCGATCTTGCCATTCTCGAACGCGCGCCGCGTGAACTCGCCCGGTTCGGCAGGGCGCATCTGCGGCATCGTCGACAGCACCGAGAACATTGTCGCAACGACGGCACGGCTACCATGGACATGCAGCTCGGCAACATCTTCGCCGGTGGCGCTGGCTGGGCCGGGAAACCACAGCACGACGGCATCGTCGATTGGTTCGCCATTGCCATCCCGCAGCAAGGCGCGCGTCGCCATCCTCGGCAGCGGCAGTTTCCCCGCAAGCATCTGAAGGGCGATGCCGGCGTGAGGCCCGGAGAGTCTGACGATCGCAATCGCACTCGGCAGGCGTCCGGAGGACAGCGCGAAGATGGTCTGGTCGTGAGGATGCATGATCCTCAGTTGGGCTCACCGGCAGCGAAAGACAATCGGTTTGCAGCGGCATGCTTTACGCCGGCAAACCATGGCGGGCGGATAAGCATCGAGGACTTCTCGCCGGGCGCAGCGACAAACAAGTCAAACAAAAAGGGCGCTCCAAAGAGCGCCCTTTCCAAATCAAGACCGTGGGCCGATCAGGTGTTCATGGATTCGAAGAACTCGGCATTGCTCTTGGTGCTGCGGAGCTTGTCGAGCAGGAAGTCGATCGCGTCCATCGTGCCCATCGGATTGAGGATGCGGCGGAGCACGTACATCTTCTTGAGGTTCTGCGGCTCGGTGATGAGCTCTTCCTTGCGGGTGCCGGAGCGGGCGATGTCGATCGCCGGGAAGGTCCGCTTGTCCGCGACCTTGCGGTCGAGGATGAGCTCGGAGTTGCCGGTGCCCTTGAATTCCTCGAAGATGACCTCATCCATGCGGCTGCCGGTGTCGACCAGAGCGGTCGCGATGATGGTCAACGAGCCGCCTTCCTCGATGTTGCGCGCGGCACCGAAGAAGCGCTTCGGCCGCTGCAACGCGTTGGCGTCGACACCGCCGGTCAGCACCTTGCCGGAGGACGGCACGACCGTGTTGTAGGCGCGGCCGAGGCGGGTGATCGAATCCAGCAGAATGACGACGTCGCGGCCGTGCTCGACCAGGCGCTTGGCCTTCTCGATCACCATCTCCGCGACCTGGACGTGACGCGCCGCCGGCTCGTCGAAGGTCGAGGACACGACCTCGCCCTTCACCGAGCGCTGCATGTCCGTGACTTCTTCCGGACGCTCGTCGATCAGCAGCACGATCAGGTAGCACTCGGGATGATTGGCCGTGATCGAGTGCGCGATGTTCTGCATCAGCACCGTCTTGCCGGTGCGCGGCGGCGCGACGATCAGCGCGCGCTGGCCCTTGCCGATTGGCGCGACGATGTCGATCACGCGTGGCGACAGATCCTTGCGGGTCGGATCCTCAAGCTCGAGCCGGAAGCGCTCGTCCGGAAACAGCGGCGTGAGATTGTCGAAATTGACCTTGTGCTTGGACTTCTCGGGATCCTCGAAGTTCAGCGTGTTGACCTTGAGCAGCGCGAAATAACGCTCGCCCTCTTTCGGGCTGCGGATGTGGCCCTCGATGGTGTCACCGGTGCGCAGCCCGAAGCGGCGGATCTGCGAGGGCGAGACGTAGATGTCATCGGGACCCGGCAGGTAGTTGGCATCGGGCGACCGGAGGAAGCCGAAGCCATCGGAGAGCACCTCGACGACGCCCTCGCCGATGATGTCGATTTCCTGGATCGCAAGCTGTTTGAGGATGGCGAACATCAGCTCCTGCTTGCGCATCGTGCTGGCGTTCTCGACCCCGTTTTCCTCCGCGAAGGAGACGAGCTCGGCCGGCGTCTTTGACTTGAGGTCCTGTAGTTTGATTTCCCGCATTGGGGTGGTCCTGTGGAAGCGACTTGGGAGGGATGCGAGGTGGCTGTGGGAAGGCGGACGAAAATGAGGTCCGCAGGTCTGAGCAAGGTTGGCGCCGATGAGGCACCAGACCTGATGCGGCGGCCGGTCAAGCCGGAACGCAACCACATCCGCCTGCGTGGGGTGGGATATCTACAATATAGAAAATCGCGCCGGCGTCTGCAAGGCGTCTGCAGCGCAGCGGTATTCCGAGGGAAACGGTCAGAACGGCTTGACGATCACGAGAATCACGATGCCTATCATTAGTACCGTTGGTACCTCATTGATGTAGCGGTAGAATTTCTGGCTGCGGGTGTTCTTGTCGGCGCCGAATTCCCTGACCCAGCGGGTAAACAGTCCGTGGACTCCGGACATGATCAGCACCAGCAGAAATTTGGCATGAAACCAACCACTGGTATACCAGTGGCCGGCCCAGACCAGATAGAGCCCGGCAAGCCACGTCACGGTCATCGCCGGATTGATGATCGCCTTGAGCAGGCGCCGCTCCATGACCTTGAACGTCTCGGACTGCTTCGAGCCGATCTCGGCGTCGCAATGATAGACGAACAGCCGCGGCAGATACAGCATGCCGGCCATCCACGCGATGACGGCGATGACGTGCAGGGCCTTGATCCACTCATACATCGGAGACGCGTGATCCTCTCGGCTGGTGATCAGCTTGCGTGCCGAGACATATCCGCTCGCTCAGTCCCCTCCAAACCAAATAATTTTAGAATCTTAAGGTTTGAGTCTAGGTAGCGGTGGATTGGACTCATGCAATGTCATCCGCAGTGTGCCCGCAGCTTGTTCACATCCCTCAACATGTGAGCTGCACGCGCCGGATCGCCGCAGAGTTCAATGTGATTCAAACGCTTGCCGAAATCCTTCGACAGCTTATCCAGAGACAAACCGACCTCGTCCCGATATCATCGCGCTGCTGCCTGGCGCCGTCCCGGACGGCGACCATGTGCAGAACTATCGGGGTTATACAAAGGGAGCGGTCCGAGGCCGCTTTTTGGTCCCATCCTTCACAGGGATTCACAGATCGTTAAGGATTTGATGCCCACCACCGGCAATTACTTTCACCTGCATCTGGTTTCCGATTCGACGGGCGAAACCTTGATCACGGTCGCGCGAGCGGTCGCCGCGCAGTACACCAACGTGACCCCCGTCGAGCACGTGTACCCGCTGGTTCGCAGCCAGAAGCAGCTCGACCGTGTGCTCGACGAGATCGAGGAAGCCCCCGGCATCGTGCTGTTCACCCTGCTCGAGAAGGACCTGGTCAGCCGGCTCGAAGGCAAGTGCCAGCAGATCAACATCCCGAGCCTGTCGATCATCGGTCCGGTGATGCAGCTGTTTGAGGCCTATCTCGGCGCATCGACCGCCGGCCGCGTCGGTGCGCAGCATGTGCTCAATGCCGAATATTTCGCCCGCATCGATGCGCTGAACTACACGATGCTCCACGATGACGGGCAGATGGTCGACGGCCTCGAAGACGCCGAAGTGGTGCTGGTGGGCGTCAGCCGGACGTCGAAGACTCCGACCTCGATCTATCTCGCCAACCGCGGCGTGCGCACCGCCAACGTGCCGCTGGTCCCGGGCATTCCGATCCCGCATCAGCTCGAGACATTGAAGAAGCCGCTGGTCGTCAGCCTGCATGCGACCCCGGAGCGGCTGATCCAGGTGCGGCAGAATCGCCTGCTCAGCATGGGTGCGGAATCCGGCAATGAGAATTATGTCGACAAGCAGTCGGTGACGGACGAGGTCGCCTATGCACGCAAGCTGAGTGCGAAGTTCAACTGGGTCATGCTCGACGTGACGCGGCGCTCGATCGAGGAGACGGCCGCCGCGATCCTGAAACTCTATACCGACCGGCAGCGGCAGCGGCTTCCGGACTAGTGAGCTGATCAATGTCCATCTGGTGCAGTGACGAGCCTCTCATTCTGGCATCGCAAAGCCGCGCGCGGCGGATGCTGCTCGCGAACGCAGGCCTCGCGTGCGAGGCCCTTCCGGCCGATATCGACGAACGCGCGGTGCAGGCCGAAGCCGGCCTGGTGGCGCCCTACGAGATCGCGTTACACCTTGCCAACGCAAAGGCCGCTGCGGTCTCGGCAAGCAGGCCCAATTCATATGTGGTGGGCGCGGATCAGACGCTCGCATTGGGTGAGCGCATGTTCAACAAGCCAGCCGGCCGCCAGCATGCCATGCAGCAACTGTTGGCGCTGGGCGGGCGCACCCATGCGCTGCACTCGGCCATTGCCGTGGTCCGCAACGGTGAGGTGCTGTTCTCGCACGTCGCAATTGCCTGGATGACGATGCGCGCCCTCACCGAAACCGAGATCGCAGCCTATCTCGATGTCGCCGGCGAAGCCGTCACATCCAGCGTCGGCGCCTATCAGCTGGAAGGGCTCGGTGTGCACCTGTTCGACCGGATCGACGGCGATCACTTCACCATACTCGGCCTGCCGCTGTTGCCGCTGCTCGCCTATTTTCGCGAAGCGAAGCTGCTCAGGATCTGATGCCGACCGCAGCCACGCGTAAGGGGGAGTGACCGCAGATGAGAGTGCTGGGTCTGACCGGCTCGATGGGCATGGGCAAGTCGACGACAGCAAAGCTGTTCGCGGAA
The DNA here is from genome assembly GCF_032377735.1 of Bradyrhizobium sp. SZCCHNRI3043. Classification (NCBI taxonomy): domain Bacteria; kingdom Pseudomonadati; phylum Pseudomonadota; class Alphaproteobacteria; order Hyphomicrobiales; family Nitrobacteraceae; genus Bradyrhizobium; species Bradyrhizobium sp. SZCCHNRI3043. The sequence goes on along the minus strand of NZ_JAUHID010000016.1, from coordinate 27,978 downwards.
GCCGGTGTGCCGGTCTACGACGCCGACGCGACCGTTCATAAGGTCTATGAAGGCGAAGCCGCGCCGGCGATCGAAGCCGAATTTCCTGGGACCACGGTGAACGGCAAGGTGGATCGGGCCAGGCTCTCGGCCAAGGTCGTCGGCGATCCCGCCGCGATCCGCAGGCTCGAAGCGATCGTGCATCCGATGCTGCGCTCCTACCACCAGAAGTTTCTCGATGACGCCGAGCAGTCCGGCGTGCCGGTTGCGGTCGTCGATGTCCCCTTGCTGTTCGAGACCGGCGGCGACAAGCGCGTCGATGCCGTGGTGGTGGTGTCGACGTCGCCCGAGATCCAGCGCCAACGCATCCTGGCGCGCGGCACGATGACGGAAGAAGCGCTCGATGCGCTGCTCGCACGGCAGATGCCGGATGCCGAGAAGCGCAAGCGCGCCGATTTCGTCGTGGATACCTCGCACGGGCTCGATCCGGTGCGGGCACGCATCCGCGACATCCTGGCGGAGGTCGTTAGAATGCCGCAGCGCCGGGGCTGATTCGCGAACGCCGGCGGCGCGGAATTCGACGGATCAGATCAGATGCGTGAGATCGTTCTCGACACCGAAACCACCGGCCTCGACGCCCTGCGCGGCGACCGCCTGGTCGAGATCGGCTGTGTCGAGATCATCAACCGCATGCCCACCGGCCAAGTCTACCACCGCTACATCAATCCTGAACGCGACATGCCGGCGGAGGCGTTCGCGGTTCACGGACTGTCGAGCGAGTTCCTGGCGGACAAGCCGCTGTTTCACGAGATCGTGGAGGAGTTCCTGGAATTCATCGGCGATGCCCCGCTGGTGATCCACAACGCCTCGTTCGACATCGGCTTCATCAATGCCGAGCTCGACCGGATCAAGCGCGCGGCCATTCCCAGGGATCGTCTGGTCGATACGCTGCTGCTCGCACGTCGCAAGCATCCTGGCGTGTCGAACCGCCTCGACGACCTCTGCTCACGCTATGCGATCGACAACTCACGCCGCACCAAGCACGGCGCGTTGCTCGACGCCGAACTGCTGGCGGAGGTCTATGTCGATCTGGTCGGGGCGCGGCAGTCGCAGCTGATCCTGACCCAGGACAGCCAGGAGATCCGCATCGGGGGGGCCGGCGATACGCCGCGCCGTCAGCGCGAGCAGCCGCTTCTGCCACGTGTCACGGATGCGGAGCGAGAGGCGCATCGCGCCTTCATCGCCACCCTCGGCGACAAGCCGATCTGGATGGAGTTTCTCGCCGGCACGTGATCCGCCTGATCGGCAGCGGATCACGCCCTGCAAACATCAATCGTAAAGCTGAACCAGATCAGCTCGACAGCACCTGGCCGCCCTGGGCCGCTGCCTGGCGCTCCATGTTCTGGCGGTACAGGCCAACGAAATCGACCGGGTCCAGCATCAGCGGCGGGAAGCCGCCGTCGCGCACCGAGTTGGCGACGATCTCGCGGGCGAACGGGAACAAGAGGCGCGGGCATTCGATCAGCAGCATCGGCGACAGGTTTTCGCGCGGAATGTTGACCAGCCGGAACACGCCGCCATAGACCAGCTCGAAGCTGAACATCACCTGGCTGCCGCTCTCGGCCTTGCCCTCGATCGTCAGCGTCACCTCGTATTCCGTGTCATTCAGCGCGTTGGCGCCGACATTGATCTGGATATTGATCTGCGGCGGCTGGCCCTGCGGTGCCAGGGACTGCGGCGCGTTCGGATTCTCGAACGAGAGATCCTTGATGTATTGGGCCAGCACGTTCAGTTGAGGAGGAGCAGCCGCCTCGGGAGTGGCGCCGTTACCGTTGGTCATCGCAGTGTTCTCCAGGCAAAAAGGGCGGGTCGTTGCGGCGCGTGGCTACCATAGGGCCGGCTTGTTCCACAAGGACGAGCCACGGACGCCGCAAAAGGCCGAGGCAAAGGATTGATCCGGCCGGCATGCCTCTATTTGTCGCATCGACCCCCGGGCGGAACCAGCGACCGGCCTACCCCGTTCCAACCAGGGGGCGATCGGATTTCCCCTTGAGAGGGAAAAGGGTTAGGATCGCTACGCCACAATGTGCCATTGGCCGGGCCCAATTCGATGACTACATCCGGGTCGACCGAGGGATTCACGGGTCTTTACCTGGATCCTGTAGAACGGGTGTCCGGTGGCCGGGCTCCGCGTTCGGCTCGACAGGTCAGAAAGCGAACACGACGTGGACATTTATACCATCATCTTCCTGGCGTTGGCGGTCTTCATCTTCGTGCGCCTGCGCGCCGTGCTCGGGCAGCGCACCGGAAGCGAGCGGACGCCGTTCGATCACGCCGCCAGAAACGCGGTCCAGGGTGCGCCGGACAACCACGTTATGCCGGTTCCCAACAAGCCCGTCGACCCCTCGGCTTCGGTCCCCGGCGGCGAGATGCCGGCGGCGGGCGATCGCTGGCGCGGCCTGGCCGAGTCGGGCACGCCGCTCGCGCGTGGCCTCGACGCGATCGTCGCCGATGACTCATCGTTCGATCCGCGCCATTTCCTGACCGGTGCGCGCAGCGCCTACGAGATGATCGTGCTGGCGTTTGCCAATGGCGATCGCCGCGCGTTGCGCGACCTGCTGTCGTCCGAGGTCTATGAGAGCTTCGACGCCGTCATCAAGGAGCGCGAGAAGCAGGAGCAGAAGACCGAAACCCGCTTCGTCTCCATCGATACCGCCGAGCTGGTCGGTGCCGAGCTGCGCGACCGCACCGCGCAGGTCACGGTCCGCTTCGTCTCGCAGATGATCTCGGTGACACGCGACAAGATGGGCAACATCGTCGACGGCAATCCGGACAAGGTGGCCGACATCACCGACATCTGGACTTTCGCCCGCGACACCGGCTCGCGCGATCCGAACTGGAAGCTGGTCGGCACCGGCAGCCATTGATGGAATAGGTTGCCGCCGGCGGTGTTACGTTGGAGGGCATCGCTCCCGGTGTCGGCCGGCTGCGTAAGGAGTACGACGAGCCGCATCCTCGGTTTTTTGAGATTGATCTTTTGAACATGCCGTTCTCTCCAAATTTCGCGTTGAGTGGTACTTTGATGGTGCAAGCATGGTTCGCGAAATTTGGAAGCGGGGTTTCACCGCTCATCGCGTGAAGTACTGGACATCGGCGCTCGCCTTGAGCGTCGTTGCCGTGGCGCTCGCCCCTTACGCGGCCGAGGCGGTACGCTCGCGCCACCGGACCCCGGCGGCATCGGTGCGCCACCTGCCCTACCCCCCGCTCGACTGGCCGCTCGAAATCAACAACAGCCAGTACCTGCCATTGGCCTGGAACGACGTGCCCGGCTGGAACGACGATGATCAGCTTGCGGCGTACCGGACGTTCCGCGCCAGTTGCAAGCCGATCGCCGCCAAGACGGATGTCACGCCGGACGCCAAGGCGCTGGGCGATTCCCTGCGCGACCCCTGTCGCGACGCCCGGGCCGCCGATCTCGCCGACAATGCCGCGGCAAGGGCGTTCTTCGAACGGCACTTCGAGCCGCTGAAGATCTCTAAGCTCGGCGATGCCGACGGCTTCGTCACCGGCTACTACGAACCCGTGATCGACGGCTCGCGGACCCAGAACGAGGTCTACAACGTTCCGGTCTATCGCCGCCCCTCCAATCTGTTCGTTCGCGGCTTCAAGCAGGACGCGACGAGTCTGCCCAACAAGGGTCCCGTCTACCGGAAGATCGGACGGCGCAAGCTGGTCCCCTATTACGACCGCGCGGAGATCGAGGACGGCGCCATCGAGGGCCGCGGCCTGGAGATCGCGTGGCTCAGGAATCAGACGGACCTGCTGTTTGCCCAGATCCAGGGATCCGCGCGCATCAGTCTCGACGACGGCTCGACCATCCGCATCAACTACGATGCCTATAATGGCCATCCCTATACGCCGGTCGGCCGTGTCCTGATCGAGCGCGGCATCATTCCGCGCGAGCAGATGTCGATGCAGCGCATCCGCGACTGGATGGAGCAGAACCCGGAAGGTGCCAATGAACTGCGGCGGACCAACCGCTCCTACATCTTCTTCCGCGAGGTGCAACTGTCGGAGAAGGACGAGGCCATCGGCGCCCAGGGCATCCCGCTGACTCCGGGCCGCTCGATCGCGGTCGACAAGTCGCTGCACGTCTATGGCACGCCGTTCTTCATCACCGGCGAGTTGCCGATCGAATCCGAGAAGTCGAAGACGGCTTTCCACCGGCTGATGATTGCCCAGGATACGGGCTCGGCGATCGTCGGACCTGCGCGCGCCGATCTCTACTTCGGCGCGGGACCGGACGCCGGCAAGGTCTCCGGCCGCCTCAAGCACAGCATCCAGTTCGTGATGCTGGTGCCGAAGAGCCTCGATCCGGTCGCGCGTGGCCGCAAGATGCCGCTGCCGGATGCGCGTCCGTCGGAGAAGATCGCCAAGCTGTTTCCGCAAGCGCTGCCGAAGCAGGCAGCGAAGGAGGCTGCCAAAGATCAAGCGAAGGAGCAGGACCAGGCCAAGACGGCGGCGGCGCCCTCCGCGGCCAAGGATTCAAAGGCCGCTGCTCCCGTCGCGGCTAGCTCCGCGATCGCCGTCGCAAAATCCGCGACCACGGTGGCGCAGAACGTGGTGGCCCCACAGCCAGTGCCGCTGCCCGAGGCCCGACCGCGACTCGAAAGTGATCGCAATATCCGCCGATTGCGTTATGGCAGACGCCACCGCAACCGCCGATGACAAGCCGTTTCCATGTCGCATGATCCCGAGCCGCCGCGCGGCCGTCGCAAGCGCGGCCTTTCCGAGGACGAGCGCACGCTGTGGGAAACGGTGGCGCGCCAGGTCAAGCCGCTGCGCAAGACACAGCGTCCGGTGCGGCTGCATCCGCCGATGACGACGTCCGAACCGCAGCCGGACAAACCCGCGATGACGCAGCGGCCGGTCGCGCCGGTTGCCGCGCCGAAACCCGTCCGGCCGGCGATTCCGCCGCTGGTTTCGCTCGGCCGGAGGGAGCGTTCGAAACTGTCGCGCGGCCGCAATGAGATCGATGCGCGACTCGATTTGCACGGCATGACCCAGAGCCGGGCGCACCAAGCGCTGCATCATTTCCTGCATCGCGCGCAGCATGATGGGCTGACCTTCGTGCTCGTCATCACCGGCAAGGGCACCATCGGCGCGGACCCTGAACGCGGCGTGCTCCGGCGCCAGGTGCCACATTGGCTGAGCCTGCCGGAATTCCGCTCGCTGATCGTCGGCTTCGAGGAGGCCCATGTCGGACATGGCGGCGCCGGCGCGCTCTACGTCCGTATCAGGCGCCCAAGAGGCTGAGGCTCAGAACGGCCGGATGATGCCGACGCGCGGCACGGCGGCGACGATCCAGCCCAGGATCGTGGTCCTGCGATCGTCGGGATCAATCGGTGCAATCGGCTTGGTCGCGGGAAGCGTCTTCACCGCGTGCAGCATCATCACCATGCAAACGACCCAGCTCGAGATCCAGCGCGAATAGTCGAACACCATCGCGAACATCACGACGTAGGCGAGGCTGATGAAGATCAGCGCGGCGATGACGATCTGGCGATGGCGCCGCTCTTCCAATGCGCCGACAAGATCTCTGTAGTAGCTCCATAGCGGTGCATGCAGCCAGAGCAGCAGCGCATATACGGGCACGCCGAGCAGATTGGACGGCATGCGCGCCCAGGTGTCCTGCACTTCCTTGGACAGCGGCTGGTACCAGACATAGGCGAACTGAAGCAGCTCGGTGCGCGATGGATCGGCCATTCGTGTCTGCAAATAACTTACGAAATCGACTTCGGGCAGCGGCATGGTTCCGAGGAATTGCGCGGCCAGGAACAGGATGCCGAGGCCGAGCAGCGCGCTTGCGCCCACGGCAAGGTCGAGCCGGGCGATGGGGCGGGCCAGATAGCAGCGCAGCACGACGATGGCGACGATGGTGGGCACATACATCAGCAGATGGATGTGATGGATCAGCACCAGCACCGCCGAGATGAGCGTGGCGAGCAGGACGTAGCAGAGTGAGCTCGCCGGGACCAGCAACAGGATGATGACGCCGAGACAGCCATAGATGTCGAAATGACCGAGCGTGAACAGGAAGTTCTTGAAGACGAACGGCGACCCCGCCGTGAAGACGAACAGCGGCAGCTGCGCGCGATCAAAACCAAAGGTGCGTCGGAACAGCTTCAGGTACAGAGCGAGCGTGATCAGCCAGACGCCGCCGCCGATTGCGAACACCAGCCACACCGGCACCTTCGCCGTGAACAGTCCGACGATGGCACCGACCAGCGCGCGCTTGATGAAGCCGTGGTGATAGTCGACCAGCAGGTGGATGTAGGGGATGTAGGGCGGCAGCGTGATCTTGTGCAGGACCACGCCGAGCATCACGGTGGCGTTGACGGCGAGCATCGCCCGCCAGTGTTTGTTGTAGGCGCAGGTCATGCCACGACCGAGCGATGGCTGGCGGAGACGAGGTCGCTACCACATCCACCACTGTCGTCCCGGCCTTGAGCCGGGACCCATAGCCACCGCTGTACACGCTGAGGCAGGGCTGGAGCCGCCATCGAGAGTCACAATTGGCTTTGGTGGTCATGGGTCCCCGCTTTCGCGGGGACGACGGCGGAATTTGTAGCTCGGCCTCGACCCATACGGGTAGCCGCTACAAAATGAACCGGCTGAGATCAGTGTTCTTGGCGAGATCGCCAATGTGCTGCTGCACGAAGGCGGCGTCGACCCGCATGGTCTCGCCGCTGCGGTCGGAGGCCGTGAAGGAGATGTCGTCGAGGACGCGCTCCATCACGGTCTGCAGCCGACGCGCGCCGATGTTCTCGACCGTGGAGTTGACCGCGACCGCGATGTCGGCGAGCGCGTCGATCGCATCGTCGGTGATGTCGAGCGTCACGCCCTCGGTCTTCATCAGCGCGACATATTGCTTGATCAGCGACGCCTCCGGCTCGGTCAGGATGCGGCGCATGTCGTCGCGCGTCAGCGCCTGCAGCTCGACGCGGATCGGCAGCCGGCCCTGCAACTCCGGCAAGAGGTCCGATGGCTTGGCGATGTGGAACGCGCCCGACGCGATGAACAGGATGTGATCGGTCTTGACCGCGCCATGCTTGGTCGAGACCGTGGTGCCCTCGATCAGCGGCAGCAGGTCGCGCTGCACGCCCTCGCGGGACACGTCGCCGCCTGCGCGGTTCTCGCGCACACAGATCTTGTCGATCTCGTCGAGGAACACGATGCCGTTGTTCTCGACCACGCTGATCGCCTCCTGCACCAGCTGGTCGCTGTCGAGCAGCTTGTCGGACTCTTCCGCGATCAGGATGTCGTGCGAGGCTTCGACCGTGACGCGCCGCGTCTTGGTGCGGCCGCCGAGTTTGCCGAAGATGTCGCCGATGGAGATCGCGCCCATCTGCGCCCCCGGCATGCCCGGGATCTCGAACATCGGAAGGCCGCCGCCGGACGACTGCGTCTCGATCTCGATCTCCTTGTCGTTCAGCTCGCCGGCGCGCAGCTTGCGGCGGAACGAGTCGCGGGTGGCGGCGCTGGAGCTGGCGCCGACCAGCGCATCGAGCACGCGCTCCTCGGCGGCAAGCTGGGCCCGGGCGGCGACGTCCTTGCGCTTGCGCTCGCGCACCTGGACGATCGCGACCTCGACGAGATCGCGGATGATCTGCTCGACGTCGCGGCCGACATAGCCGACCTCGGTGAACTTGGTCGCCTCGACCTTCAGGAACGGCGCGCCCGCGAGCTTGGCCAGCCGCCGCGCGATCTCGGTCTTGCCGACGCCGGTCGGCCCGATCATCAGGATGTTCTTCGGCAGCACCTCCTCGCGCAGGCCTGCATCGAGCTGCAACCGGCGCCAGCGGTTGCGCAACGCAATGGACACCGCCCGCTTGGCGTCGGCCTGGCCGACGATGTAGCGGTCGAGTTCGGAGACGATTTCGCGGGGTGAAAAGTCTGTCATGAGGCTCTAGCTAGGGTCGGACGGGGATGAGGGCAAGCCGGATTCCGCCGTCACAGGAGCGGCGGTCCGGCCTGCCACTGCCGGATCGCCTCGGTTGGATAGATCAGCATCAAGATGTTCAGGGTCAGGTTGTCACGGATGTGCAGGCCCACCCCGATCTCGAGCGCGACTGCAATCACGACGGTCAGCCAGACCGGCAGCACCCGCGCCAGCAGGAAGCCGGTCATCATCGCCAGCGTATCGCCGACGGAGTTCACGATGCTGTCGCCGAAATAGTCCAGCGAGATCGTGGCGGCACGATAGCGCTCGATGATGAAGCTGGAGTTCTCGACCAGCTCCCAGGCGCCCTCGATCAGCATCGCCAGGATCAGCCGCCCCTGCCAGGGCAGCCGCGGCACCACCAGCGTGGTCAGCGCATAGAACAAGAAGCCGTGAATGATGTGGGAGAACGTGTACCAGTCGGTGAGATGCTGGGAGTTCTCCGAGCTCTGCACCACGCCATGCCACAGCTTGACGGTGCCGCAGGCGCAGATCGGCAGCCGGCCCATCGCGAACAACAGTGCGGCCTGCAGCGAAAGCAGACAGAGCACCGGGATGAGCCAGGGTCCGGACGACTGCCGGGACGGGGCGCCGATCTCGTCCGCGGTCATGGTCTACTCGGCCGACAATGCTTCGATGGTGATGTTGCGGTTGGTGTAGACGCAGATGTCGGCGGCGATGTCGAGCGAGCGGCGGACGATGCTCTCGGCGTCCTTGTCGGTGTCGATCAGCGCACGCGCAGCCGCAAGCGCATAGTTGCCGCCGGAGCCGATCGCCATCACGCCGGACTCCGGTTCCAGCACGTCGCCCGTCCCGGTCAGCACCAGCGAGACGTCCTTGTCGGCGACGATCATCATGGCTTCGAGCCGCCGCAGGTAGCGGTCGGTGCGCCAGTCCTTGGCGAGTTCGACCGCCGCCCGGGTCAGCTGCCCCGGATACTGCTCCAGCTTGCTCTCCAGCCGCTCGAACAGGGTGAAGGCGTCGGCGGTGGCCCCGGCGAAGCCGCCGATGACGTCGCCCTTGCCGAGCTTGCGCACCTTCTTGGCATTGGACTTGATCACGGTCTGGCCGATCGAGACCTGGCCGTCGCCACCGATCACCACCCTGCCCCCCTTGCGGACGGTCAGAATCGTGGTGCCGTGCCAGACGGTGGGCTCGTTCGAGGATGCGTGCATTGGGGATCCCTGGTTCATGCCCTGATTTAGGCGCTCAGGCGTCGGGATACAATTACCGGGTCCCTGCCTGCCCGACCCGGTCTTGAAATCCGCTCACCATGGCCCGAGATCAGGCGTACGGGGCGCTATCCCGCAGTAGCTAAGCCGACATCCGCCTGATAAAAGAGCCGCGTTTTCAAGGGAAAGCTGACCCCATGCGTAGCGCGACCATCAAGCGCAAGACCAAAGAGACCGACATCGAGGTGTCCGTGAACCTCGACGGCACCGGCGTCGTGAACATCGCGACCGGTATCGGCTTCTTCGATCACATGCTGGATCTGCTTGCCCGGCATTCCCGCATCGACATGACGGTCAAGGCGGTCGGCGACCTGCATATCGACTTTCACCACACCACCGAGGATGTCGGCATCGCGCTCGGCCAAGCGGTGCGGCAGGCGCTCGGCGACATGGCCGGCATCACCCGCTATGCCTCGATCCACATGCCGATGGACGAGACCTTGACGCGCGTCGTGATCGACGTGTCGGGCCGGCCGATGCTGGTGTTCCGCACGACCTTCGCGCGCGACAAGATCGGCGAGTTCGACACAGAGCTGGTGCGCGAGTGGTTCAATGCGTTTGCCATGAACGCCGGCATCACCTTGCACGTCGAGACGCTGTACGGCGAGAACGCCCATCATATCGCCGAATCCTGCTTCAAGGGTCTGGCGCGGGCGCTGCGGACAGCGCTTTCGATCGATCCGCGCAATCAGGGCGAAGTGCCATCCACCAAGGGTCAGCTCGGCGGCTGACCTCCCCGTCCAAGGGATTATCGACATGCCCGTCTATACGGTTCACGCTCCCCTGGCCGCCGGGGTCGATCTGCGTTCGACCGATCGCTTCGTCTTCATCCGCGACGGCTTCCATTTCTGGGCCGCGGTGCTCGGCGCCGTCTGGCTGGCCTGGCATCGCCTCTGGCTTGCGATGCTCGTCTGGGCCGTGCTGATGATCGCGCTCGACGTGATCCTGGTGCGCGTCGGCGTCAACGGCGGTGCGATTGCCGGCATCGATCTGTTGTTCGCGATCCTGCTCGGGCTCGAAGCCTCCAGCCTGAAGCGCTGGAGCTACTCGCGCGGCAATTGGCGCCAGCTCGACGTCGTCGTCGCCGATGATCTCGATGCCGCCGAGCGCCGCTTCTTCGAGCGCTGGGCCGCCCGGCGCAGCACGCTCGGCTACGACAATCATACCGTCGATCGCGGCGCGGCGCCGCCGACGCGCGACAACGGCAATGGGCTGCACCCGCCGCCGCTGCCGCACGCCAGCATCATTGGCTTGTTTCCCGAACCCGGAGGTGGACGATGAGTGTTGCAATCATCGATTACGGCTCCGGCAATCTGCATTCCGCCGCCAAGGCGTTCGAGCGCGCCGCGCGCGGCATGGCGGATCCGCAGAAGGTCGTCGTCACGCGCGATCCCGACACCGTGTATCGCGCCGACCGCATCGTGCTGCCCGGCGTCGGCGCCTTCGCCGATTGCCGCCGCGGCCTCGACTCCGTCAACGGCATGCTGGAGGCGATGACCGAAGCCGTCCGCCACAAGGCGCGGCCGTTCTTCGGCATCTGCGTCGGCATGCAATTGATGGCAACGCGCGGCAAGGAGCATGTCACCACCGATGGCTTCGACTGGATCGCCGGCGACGTCGAGAAGATCGCGCCTCGTGACGAGAGCCTGAAAATCCCGCACATGGGCTGGAACACGCTCGACCTGGTGCAGGAGCATCCGGTCCTGGAGCGGCTGCCGCTCGGGCCGAAGGGCTTGCACGCCTATTTCGTGCACTCCTATCACTTGAATGCGGTCAACGAGAACGATGTGCTGGCGCGCGCCGATTACGGCGGTCCGATCACGGCGATCGTCGGCAAGGACACCGCGATCGGCACCCAATTCCATCCCGAGAAGAGCCAGCGTTTCGGTCTCGCCCTCATTTCCAACTTCCTGAAATGGAAGCCGTGAGCGCTTCCGTCCTGTTCGCCGCAAGAGGCGGACAGGGCGCGCTCTTGAAAGACAACTGATATGATCCTGTTTCCCGCCATCGATCTGAAGAACGGCCAGTGCGTGCGCCTGGAGCAGGGCGACATGGCGCGCGCCACCGTGTTCAACCTCGATCCCGCCGCGCAGGCCAAGAGCTTCGCCGACCAGGGCTTTGAATATCTCCACGTCGTCGACCTCGACGGCGCCTTCGCCGGCAAGCCGATGAACGCGCAAGCCGTCGAGGCGATGCTGGAGGTCGTCAAGATGCCGGTGCAGCTCGGCGGCGGCATTCGCGATCTCAAGACGGTCGAGGCCTGGCTCGGCAAGGGCATCGCCCGCGTCATCATCGGCACCGCCGCGGTGCGCGATCCCGAGCTGGTGAAGACCGCAGCCAAAGCCTTTCCCGGCCGCGTCGCCGTCGGCCTCGATGCCCGCGACGGCAAGGTCGCGGTCGAAGGCTGGGCGGAGACGTCCGAGGTCACCGCGCTCGACATCGCCAAACGCTTCGAGGACGCCGGCGTCGCCGCGATCATCTTCACCGACATCGCCCGCGACGGCCTGCTCAAGGGCCTCAACCTCGACGCCACGATCGCGCTCGGCGACGCCATCTCGATTCCCGTGATCGCCTCCGGCGGCCTTGCCTCGATCGAGGACGTCAGGGCGATGCTGACACCGCGTGCGAAAAAGCTCGAAGGCGCCATCGCTGGCCGCGCGCTCTATGACGGCCGGCTCGACCCGGCAGAGGCGCTGGCGCTGATCCGCGCCGCGCGCGCGTAGGAGAGAACAGGATGTTCAAAGTCCGTGTCATTCCCTGCCTCGACGTCAAGGACGGACGGGTCGTCAAGGGTGTCAACTTCGTCAATCTGCGCGACGCCGGCGATCCGGTCGAGGCCGCGATCGCCTATGACGCCGCCGGCGCCGACGAGCTCTGCTTCCTCGACATCACCGCCACCCATGAGAACCGCGGCATCATGCTGGACGTCGTCCGGCGCACCGCGGAGGCCTGCTTCATGCCGGTCACGGTTGGCGGCGGCGTGCGCACCATCGACGACATCAAGACCCTGCTGCGCTCCGGCGCCGACAAGGTCTCGATCAATTCGGCCGCGGTGAGCAGGCGGGAATTCGTCAAGGAGGCGGCCGAGAAATTCGGCGAGCAGTGCATCGTGGTCGCGATCGACGCCAAGTCCGTGTCGCGGCCTGGCGGCGGCAGCCGCTGGGAGATCTTCACCCATGGCGGACGCAAATCGACCGGCATCGACGCGCTGGAATACGCCCAGGAGGTGGTCGCGCTCGGTGCCGGCGAGATCCTGCTGACGTCGATGGACCGCGACGGAACGCGCCAGGGCTTTGACCTGCCGCTGATCCGGGCGGTCGCCGACAGCGTGCCGGTGCCGGTGATCGCCTCCGGCGGAGTCGGCAATCTCGACCATCTGGTCGACGGCATCCGCGAGGGCCGCGCGACTGCGGTTCTGGCCGCCTCGATCTTCCATTTCGGGGAATTTACCATCCGGCAGGCCAAGGAGCACATGGCGCGCCAGGGCCTGCCGATGCGGCTCGATCCCTGACGACATTGCGCCGCAAAAATGGTAGATGAACGCTGGTCCGGCCGCCGTGGTTCGGGCAGGCGTTCCGAGTGCCGGCTGATGTCCCGTTTCACGCTTCACGATCTCGCTGCCATCATCGACGCGCGCGCCGCGGCGGGCGGCGAGGCGTCGTATACGCGCAAGCTGCTCGACAAGGGCCCGGCGCAATGCGCCAAGAAGATGGGCGAGGAGGCGGTCGAGACGGTCATCGCCGCTGTTGGCACCGACCGCGAGCATCTGATCTCCGAAAGCGCCGATCTGCTGTTTCATCTGTTGGTGTTGTTGAAGTCGCGCGACGTCCGGCTCGAGGAGGTCGAGGCGGCGCTCGGCAAGCGCACCGGTCAGTCGGGGCTGGAAGAAAAGGCGTCGCGCAAGACGGAGTAGGGCGCGTCGGCCGGGGAAACAAAGGGCAGCGTCATGGATATGCGCACCACCGAACAACAATATAATCCGTACCGCGTCTTCACCCGCGAACAATGGGCCGAGCTGCGCAACGACACGCCGATGACCTTGGAGCCCGGCGAGTTCTCCAAGCTGCGGTCGATGCACGATCGCCTCGATCTCAAGGAGGTCGAGGACATCTATCTGCCGTTGTCGCGACTGCTGTCGATGTATGTCGACGCGGCGCAGCGGCTGTACTACGCGCAGCGCCAGTTCCTCGGCATCCGCGACCGCAAGATGCCCTACATCATCGGCGTTGCCGGCTCGGTGTCGGTCGGCAAGTCCACCACCGCGCGCGTGCTGCAGGCCTTGCTGGCGCGCTGGTCGCCGCGGCCGAAGGTCGATCTCATCACCACCGACGGTTTCCTCTATCCGAACGCGGTCCTGGAGCGGCAGGGCCTGATGCAGAAGAAGGGCTTTCCGGAAAGCTACGACCTGCCGCGGCTGCTGGGCTTCCTCTCCGACATCAAGGCCGGCCGGCATCAGGTGCGCGCGCCGGTCTACTCGCATCTCACCTACGACATCGTCCCCCATCAGTGGGTCGAGATCGACCAGCCGGACATCCTCATCGTCGAAGGCGTCAACGTGCTGCAGACCGGGCCGCTGCCGCGCGACGGCAAGGCCGTGCCGGTCGTCTCCGACTTCTTCGACTTCTCGGTTTATATCGATGCCGACGAGGCGATCCTGCGCAAATGGTACGTCAAGCGCTTCCTGTCGCTGCGCGACACGGCGTTCCATGATCCCCGGTCCTACTTCAACCGCTACGCGCTGCTGTCGGACGAGGAGGCCATCGCCACTGCGATCGCCATCTGGGAGCGCACCAACCTGGCCAATCTCGAGGACAACATCCTGCCGACAAGGCCGCGCGCGACGCTGATCCTGAAGAAGGGCGCGGACCACGAGGTCGAGACGGTGGCGCTCAGGCGGTTGTGAGCGTGGCCCGCGAGCGTAGCGCTGAACTGATCCGCTCCAACTAATTACTTACGCCGCCACCTGTCGCGCCGCCGCCAGATTCGCCAGCGCCTCGTCCAGCTTGTCGCGATCGATCGGCTTGACCAGGAAGCCATCCATGCCGGCCTCGAAGCAGGCGTAGCGGTCCTCGACCAGGGCATTGGCCGTGAGCGCCAGGATCGGCGTGCGCCGGCCCGGCTCGCTGGCCTCGATGGCGCGGATGCGCTTGACGGCGGCAATGCCGTCGAGCTTCGGCATCTGCACATCCATCAGGATCAGATCATAGGGCGCGCCGGCCGAGCGCGCCGCGAGCCAGGAGTCCAGCGCGGCTTCGCCATGCACGGCGATGTCGGCGTGGTGGCCGAGCTTGGTCAGCAGCGAGCGCATCAGCAGCGCGTTGATGTCGTTGTCCTCGGCGACGAGGATGGACAGGCTCCCGCCGGCCTGAACCGCAATCGGCGGCGCGATCGGGATCGGATCGTCAGCGAGCGCCGGGACCGTTCCATCGGTGTCAAAGCTCACGCGCGCGGCGAGCGAGGCGGCCCGCAGCGGCTTGACCAGATAGCCGTTGAACGGCGCCGCTGGTGTCAGCTCGTGGCGGCTCGCCGGCGTGACCAGCACGATCAGCCGTGTCGTGTGATGTTGCGCGGCCCCGCCCAGACGGAGCGACGCGTCGCTGCCGATGGCGTCGTCGACCAGCACGGCGTGCCAAGCGCGTTCGGGCAGCAGGGCTTCCGCCACCTCGGCCTCGGCGACCAGGCAGGTCTGCGCGCCCCAGTTCTGCAGGCGCCGTTCGATCAGCTCGGCCTGCAGCCCGGCCGGCGCGACCAGCATGATCGACTGTCCCGCGAGGTCGGGGCCACGGAAACTGTTCTGCTCGCCGCGCTCCAGCGCCGGCGGCAGCGGCACCGACACCTCGAAGGTCGAGCCGGCGCCGAGCCGGCTCTGCAGCGCGATGCGGCCGCCCATGCGCTTGACGATCCGGTCCGAGATCGCCAGGCCAAGGCCGGTGCCGCCGAAGCTGCGCGCCACGCTGTCATCGGCCTGCTCGAATTCGCGGAAGATGCGCTCCTGGGCGTCGGCTGCGATGCCGATGCCGGTATCGCGCACCTGGAAGCTGATCTCGTTCGGCCAGATCCCGGGCTCGGCGATCAGCGCGACGCCGCCCGAAGCCGTGAACTTGATGGCGTTGCCGGCGAGGTTGAGCAGCACCTGGCGCAGCCGCGCGGCGTCGCCGGTCACCCAGGTCGGCAGCCGCTCGTCGAGATAGGCCGCGATCTCCAATTGCTTGGCCTGCGCCCGCGGCGCCAGCAGCTCGGTGATCTCCTCGATCAGCGTCGCCAGCGAGAATGGCTGCGCCTCCAGCGCCAGCTTGCCGGCCTCGATCTTGGAATAGTCGAGCAGCTCGTCGATCAGCGACATCAAGGCTTCACCCGAGGTGCGAACCGCCTTGGCGTAGGTGATCTGCTCCGGCGTCAGCGGAGTCTCGAGCAGCAGCCCGCTCATGCCGAGGATGCCGTTCAGCGGCGTGCGGATCTCGTGGCTCGCCATTGCCAGGAACCGCGACTTGGCGCGGTTCGCGGCATTGGCCTGGTCGCGCGCCTCCGCCAGCGCGCGCTCGGTCTCGGTGCGGTCGGTGACGTCGCGGCCGACACATTGCAGCACGGCGGGCTGGCCGGCGTCGGAACGCACCAGTGCCTCGCGCCACGCGATCCAGCGCGGCCCGATCGCGCTCTCGATGCGCTGGTCGTGGACGCGCGTGCCGTTCGGCTCCAGCGCGCTGTCGCCCTGCTCGATCAGCTCGAAGGTGAACGCGCTGCCGAGCAGGTTGTCGCGGTCGAGGCCCGCCATCCGGCAATAGGCGTCGTTGACGAAGATGATGGTGCCGTCGCGCGCGCGCATGACGATGAGGTCGCCCTGCTGCTCGAACAGATTGCGGGCGCGCTGCTCGGCTTCCTGCAGCTCCCAGTTCCGGTCCGCCAGCACCTCGTTGTGGAGCGCAATCGTGTGCATCTTCCTGGCGACGAAGCGCAGCCGCATGCTGAGCGTGGCCATGCCGACGCAGGCGAGCGCGAACAGGAAGCTGGCTCCGATCGCGAACGTGTGCGGGTTATAGCCGGAGTTGTCGGAGATGCTGGCCTTGATGAAGCCGTACGCGCCGCCGAAGCCGGCGGAGAAGATCATCAGCGAGCGCAGGATCGCGAAGATGGTGCGATGACGGCGCATGAACCGGCGCAGGCGCAGCCTGACGTGAAAAATCGGTCCCATCTCGATCACCCCCGACGATTTCGATCCCAATGTCATGGCCGGCCCGCACCATGCGGCGTCGGTATTGCTGAGACTTTGAAAGGTCGTGCACGCGCGATTCTGCCGTGCAGAGATGGTGAACCGGGCGTTAGCCCGGCTCACAGAACCGGATCGGTCGGTGATGAGGCGTGGTTGCGCGCGCGGGGTCATCGGTGAAGTCGACATGGAGATCGGCGTGAAAGGGCGCGGAGCCGAGCGAGACGCTGTCGGCACCGACGGCAATGCAGGGCTGCGGGGAGGGCACCAATTCGAGTCTGGCGATGACCGCGGCCGCGATCAGCGGCACGGCCGAGACGAGGACCTTGAAACGCAACATGATACGCACCGACGCGGAAGGCCTGATGACGGAACGCGGGCCCTATGGTTGTCGGAGCGTAAAGAGAAGTCGTTACCAGAGTGTTGAGGGGACGGGGCGCCTTTACGCCGCATGGCGATTGTCCTCCGCCAGCGCGCGATACGACAGCGCCTCGGCCAGATGCAGCCGGCCGATCGCCTCGGCGTGGTCGAGATCGGCGAGCGTCCGCGCCACGCGCAGCACGCGGTGATAGCCGCGGGCGGACAGCCGCATCGTCTCGGCGGCTTCGCGCAGCAGCTTCTGGCCGGGCGCATCGAGCCTGGCGATCTCGTCGAGCACGGCGGCCGGCGCCTCGGCGTTGGTACGGATGTGCGGCAGGCCGGCTTTGGCGTAGCGGGCGCGCTGCAGGTCGCGCGCGGCCGCGACGCGGGCCGCGACCTCGGCCGAGCCTTCCTTGGACGGCGGCAGGATCAGGTCGGCGGCGGTGACCGCGGGCACCTCGATGCGCAGGTCGATGCGGTCCATCAACGGGCCGGAGATGCGCATCTGATAGTCGGCGGTGCAGCGGTCGATGCGGCCGCGCTTGCAGGCATAGCCGGGCTCGAAGGCGTTGCCGCAACGGCACGGATTCATCGCCGCGACCAGCATGAAGCGGGCAGGGTAGGTGACGCGATGGTTGGCGCGGGAGATCGAGACCTCGCCATTCTCCAGCGGCTGGCGCAGCGAATCCAGCACGCGCGGATCGAACTCCGGCAGCTCGTCGAGGAACAGCACGCCCTGATGCGCCAGCGAGATCTCGCCGGGGCGGGCGCGCAGGCCGCCGCCGGTCAGCGCCGCCATGCTGGCGGAATGATGCGGGCTGCGGAACGGTCGCCGTGACGTCAGCGCGCCGCCCTCGATCTCGCCGGCGACCGAGGCGATCATCGAGACTTCCAGCAGCTCCGCCGGCGACAGCGGCGGCAGGATCGAGGGCAGCCGCGCCGCCAGCATCGACTTGCCGGCGCCGGGCGAGCCGATCATCAGCAGATGATGCCCGCCGGCAGCGGCGATCTCGAGCGCGCGCTTGCCGCTCTCCTGGCCCTTGATGTCGCGCAGGTCGAGCAGGCTTGCGGGTGCCTCCTGGATCTTCGGCTGCGGCCGCGACAGCACCTGCGTGCCCTTGAAATGGTTGGCGATCTGGATCAGCGAGCTCGCCGCGATGATCTGCAAGTCCGGGCTCGCCCATGCCGCCTCGGCGCCGCAGGCGGCCGGGCAGATCAATCCTTCCTCGCGCGCATTGGCGCCGATGGCCGCCGGCAGCACGCCGGCGACTGGCGCGATCGAGCCGTCGAGGCCGAGCTCGCCCAGCACGGTGAAGCCGCCGAGCGCATCCGGCGGAATGGCGCCGATCGCGGCCATCAGCCCCAGCGCGATCGGCAGGTCGTAATGGCTGCCTTCCTTCGGCACGTCGGCCGGCGCCAGGTTGACGGTGATCCGCCGCGCCGGGAGCGCCAGGCCCGAGGCGATCAGCGCCGAGCGCACCCGCTCGCGCGCTTCCGACACCGCCTTGTCCGGCAGGCCGACGATCGCGAACGCCGGCAGACCGGGCGCGACCTGGACCTGCACGTCGACCGCGCGGGCCTCGATCCCCTCGAAGGCGACGGTGGAAACGCGCTGGACCATGATGCCCCTCCCAGCGACTAAGCTAGCGGAAGCAGGGATTGTTCGCAAGAACAATACAGGAACACGGTCGTTGCCACGCTCTGTTGCAGTCCATTAACGACAGCCGCGCGGGTTGCAGCTCCGTCCGCCGGGCTTAACGCCCCTTTAGTCCGGCCTTCGCATTCTTCCTCAATTGATGATCGACCCGCGCCTCTGTCATAGCCAAGAGGCGCCCAACGAGGGACGTGCGATGCCTCCAGCGCCTGCGGCAGCTCCGACCGCCAAGACGCCCGCCGGTGATGCGCGGACGGTGTCCGAGCTCGCCACCGACTTGCTGCGCCGGACCACCAGCTTGTTCCTGGCCGGTCCGCGGCCCGCATCGGACGAGCAGCTCGATCTCTACGACCAGATGTTCGCTCGGCTGATGCCGCAGGTCGCGACCGAGCTGCTGGCCGAGCTGAGCATGGCGCTCGCCGGCGTCGAGCGTGCGCCTTACGCCACCGCGCGGCTGCTCGCCGTTCACCCCGAATTGCGCGTCGCCGGGCCGATGCTGGCCAAGGCGGCGGTGCTGACCGAGCGCGACCTCGCTGAGTTCATCCGCACCGGCAGCCCGGCGCATCTCGTCGCGCTCGCCAGCCGCAGGGGCATTGGCGACAGCCTCACGACGCAGCTGATCGCACGCGGCTTTCCGGCGGTGCGCATGGCGCTGGCACAGAACCTCTCCGCCCGGCTGTCCGAGGATGGCTATCGCAGCCTGTTCAAGATCGCCGAGCGCGACGAGGATCTCGCCGAAAAGCTCGCGCTGCGCACAGATCTGCCGGCCAAGCTGTCGCGGGCCTTCGTCGCCGCGGCGAGCGAGGGCGCCCGCGCCCGCTTCATCAAGGCCGCACCGCCGGCGACCCGCGCCACCCTGCAGGCGACGCCGACCCGCTCGCCCGGCGCGGCAATGCGCGCGATCTGGGATTATCAGCAGGTCAAGGCCGAGGTTGCCGCCCTCAGCCGCACCGGCAAGCTCGGCGACTCCGCCGTCAACCGCTTCTGCGCCACCGGCGATTTCCCTGCCGTGATCGCAGCGCTGGCGCTGCTCTGCGTCGTCACCATCGAGACGATCGAAGCGCTGCTGGAGGAGGATCGTCTCACGGATCTGCTGCTGGCCTGCAAGGCGGCGCGGTTGAGCTGGGCGACGACGTCGATGATCCTGCGCGGCCGGCCCGGCTGCGACGCGCTTCCGGCCGATGACCTCGAGGAGGCGCGCAAGCGCTTCGAGAAGCTTGCACTGTCCGAAGCGCAATGGAAGGTGCGCGGGCTCGAATCGCGCTGAGCGAGCGCGAGAGGCGGCGTCAGCCCGGCGGCGTGCTCGGATAGGCCGTGAAGTCGATCTTGAACATCGCCGGATCGAGCTTCTTGGTCGTATCGAGATTGTAGACGGCAATCGTGGTGTCGTAGCCCTGCGGATCGGTCACGGTCCACTGCTTGAGCTGGCCATCCTTGACGCCGAGCATCAGCATCAGCCGGCTGGTGCCGATCAGCGCCTGCTTCTCCTCGATCGTGATCGTGACGTAGAGGTCGTCGGCCGCAACCGCGATCACGTTGGTGTCCTTGAGCAGGTCGATGCGGTCCGACAGCAGATAGCGCAGCGGCGTCTGCGACAGCGGATAGACGTCCTGGGTCGCGAGCTTGCGGTCGCGCACGACCAGCGAGGAGCCGTCGGCGATGATGTCGATCGGCGTCGGCGGTTCGTATTCGAAGCGGACCTTGCCCGGCTTCTGGATGTAGAAATCGCCCTTGGTCTTGCTGCCGTCCGGGCCGACCTGGACGAAGTTCCCGACCAGCGTCTGCAGCGACGACAGATAGGCGCTGACCTTGGCCGCCTGCGCCTTCTGGTTGGCGTCGAACGAGGTGAAGATGCTGGCCGGCACGTTGCGCCGGGGATCGGGAATGATCGGGTTGGGCGGGGCGGACTGGGTGGTCGAAGGGCTCTGGCCCGAGCGCTGCTGGTCGGAGGCGCTGAGCTGGGAGCCGCTCTTCGGGCCTGATTTCGGAGCCGGCGTGCCCTGCGCGGCGGCGTGACCGGACGCACCGGCGACAGAGCATGTCGTCACGGCGCAGGCGACCAGCCAGGCGCAGATCCGGCGCCCGCGCGAAGCTGCGTGATACGAAAACGTGCTGTTCAACAAGGAGCTTTTCAAAACGACGTCCTGAGTTTTACGCGTTCTATCCCGGATCGGGCGGGCAGCGTGATCGTAATCGCGTGAAGATCGGGCACCGAAGCGGCGTTTCTGCGGCCATCGGGGCCGTCAGAATCCGCCTTCCTCCTCGGGCACCAGGATCTCGCGCTTGCCGGCGTGGTTGGCCTGGCCGACGATGCCTTCCTGTTCCATCCGCTCCATCAGCGAAGCGGCCTTGTTATAGCCGATCTGCAGCCGGCGTTGAATGTAGCTGGTGGAGGCCTTGCGGTCGCGCTTGACCACGGCGACCGCCTGGGAGAACAGGTCGTCGCCACCGCCGCCGCCCATGCCGGTGGCATCGAACACGGCGCCATCCTCCTCGCTCGGCTCCTCGGCGGTGACCGCCTCGAGATATTCCGGCGAGCCCTGTGCCTTCAGATGCTTGACGACCTTCTCGACCTCCTCGTCGGAGCAGAACGGGCCGTGCACGCGGCTGATGCGGCCGCCGCCGGCCATGTAGAGCATGTCGCCCTGGCCGAGCAGCTGCTCGGCGCCCATCTCGCCGAGGATGGTGCGGCTGTCGATCTTGGAGGTGACCTGGAAGGAGATGCGGGTCGGGAAGTTCGCCTTGATGGTGCCGGTGATGACGTCGACCGACGGGCGCTGCGTTGCCAGGATGACGTGCAGGCCGGCGGCGCGCGCCATCTGGGCGAGGCGCTGCACCGTGCCTTCGATGTCCTTGCCGGCGACCATCATCAGGTCGGCCATCTCGTCGACGATGATGACGATGTAGGGCAGGGGATCGAGGTCGAGCTTCTCCTCCTCGTAGATCGCCTTGCCGGTCTCCTTGTCGAAGCCGGTATGGACGGTGCGGGTCAGCTCCTCGCCCTTGGCGCGCGCTTCGCCGAGACGGGCATTGTAGCCGTCGATGTTGCGCACGCCGAGCTTGGCCATCTTCTTGTAGCGTTCCTCCATCTCGCGCACGGCCCATTTCAACGCGACGACGGCCTTCTTCGGATCGGTGACGACAGGCGTGAGGAGATGCGGAATGCCGTCATAGACCGACAATTCGAGCATCTTCGGGTCGACCATGATCAGCCGGCACTGGTCCGGCCGGAGCCGGTAGACCAGGCTCAGGATCATGGTGTTGATGGCGACCGATTTGCCCGAGCCGGTGGTGCCGGCGATCAGCATGTGCGGGGTGCGGGCGAGATCGATGATGATGGATTCGCCGCCGATGTTCTTGCCGAGGCACAGCGGCAGCTTGGCGACGCTCTCGGTGGCCTCCTTGGCGACGAGCAACTCGCGCAAATAGACCTTCTCGCGATGCGCGTTGGGCAGCTCGATGCCGATGGCATTGCGGCCGGGCACGACGGCGACGCGCGCCGACAGCGCGCTCATCGAGCGGGCGATGTCGTCGGCGAGGCCGATGACGCGCGACGATTTGATGCCCGGTGCCGGCTCCAGCTCGTACAGCGTGACGACCGGACCGGGATGCGCCTTGACGATCTCGCCGCGCACGCCGAAATCCTGCAGCACGCCTTCCAGCGCGCGCGAATTGGCCTCCAGCTCGCTCTTCGACAGCGGCTGGCGGTCGGAGGATTTCGGCGCCGCCAGCATCGAGACCGAGGGCAGGTCGTATTTGTCGTTGGACTTGCGCGCCGGCGTCTTGGCCGCGGGCTTCTTGCGGGCGCGGGGAGCGGGCTCCTCCTCCTCTTCTTCGTCCTCGCCTTCGTCGGCCTCGTCCTCGTCGCCGCCGTGCTCGTCCATCTCGGGCGCGAGCGTCGGCTTGCCCTGGCCGCGGCCCAGGCTCGGCTCCTGCCGGCTTGCGGCGGCGGCGCGCGGCTGCGGGCCTGATGACACCAGCGCGCGGTAGGCCGTGCTCAGGAACCAGACGACCTGCGCCTTCGCGCTCATGATGGCGTGGAACACCCAGCCGAGCCGGATCGCCTTGCGGTCGTCGTCGTCCTCGGGGTCGGCCAGCGGCGTGTCGTCGTCCTCATCCGCCAGCAGGCTCGGATCGGCTTCCTTCGCGCCCATGCCGCCGGCCACCAGCAGGCAGCCGATCATCGCAACCAGAAGAAGGGCGCCGAGCACCAGCCGATAGATCACACCGGGCGGCCCGAACACCACGGCCGGTGCGCGCAGCAGGGCGTCGCCGACCACGCCGCCGAGACCGGTCGGCAGCGGCCAGGCGTGCGAGCGCGGCCAGCAGCTGGCAAGTCCGGCGGCGATGACGGCGCCGAGCACCCAGGCGCCGAAGCGCAGCGCCTCGCGATCGAACGGCCGGTGCGTCATCATGCGCCAGCCGCGGATCGCGATCGGCAGGATGACCATGATGGCGCCGAGGCCGAAGATCTGCATCAGGAGATCGGCGCCGATCGCGCCGGGATAGCCGACGATGTTGCGGATCGCGCGCGAGGTGGCGTGGCTCAGGCTCGGGTCCTGCACCGACCAGGTCATCAGCGCCGCCGCGGCGATGCCGGACAGGCCGATCAGCGCGAGGCCCGCGAGCTCGCGCAGCCGCCGCACCAGCGCGTCGCGCAGCGACGTCGGCAGGTGGTTGACCAGGGGAATGACTCGTTCGATCGCCGGCATCTGCATCAGCCCCGCGATTATCCCAGGACCTCGACCAGCCGGTGCAACGCCTCACCGGTGGAGTCGGCATCGGCCACCAGCGCCAGCCGGATATAGCCGACGCCTGGATTGAAGCCGTCGGCTTGCGGCCGCGCCAGGTAGCTGCCGGGCACAACCCGCACGCCGGCGTCGCGATACAGCCGCAGCGTCACCTCCTCGTCGCCGCCGCGATCGGCGACGTCGAGCCAGACGCAAAAGCCGCCATCGGGCCGCCTGTAGCCATAACGGTTGCCGATGATCTGGTCGGCGAGGTCGAACTTGGCGCGGTACAACCGCCGGTTGTCCTCGACATGTGCCTCGTCGCCATAGGCGGCCACCGCGACGTGCTGCAGCGGCACCGGCACCTGCGGCGCCGCGACGTTGCGCAGCTCGTGGAAGGCGGCGAGGAATTTGCGGTCGCCGGCGGCGAAGCCGATGCGCATGCCCGGCACGTTGGAGCGCTTCGACAGCGATTGGAACGCGACGACGTTGGCGTAGTCGGGGCCGGCATGCTCGAGCATGCTGCCGGGCGCCTGTCGCGTGTAGATCTCCGAATAGCACTCGTCGCTGAAGATCAGAAAGCCCCAGCGGTCGGCGAGCCGGACCAGCTTGCGCATGTAGTCCGGGCTGGCCACCGAGCCTTGTGGGTTGGCGGGCGTGGCGATGTAGAAGGCGACGGTGCGCGCCAAGGTCGCCTCGTCGATCGCATCGAGATCCGGCAGGAAGCCGTTGTCGCGCGTGGTCGGCAGATAGATGGAGTCGCAGCCGGCGGTGCGGGCGCCGACGCCATACACCGGATAGAACGGGTTCGGCATCAGGATCGCGGGCCGTCCGCGGCGCGGGCCGACATGGCGGAGCGCCGCATGGGCGGCGAAGAACAGGCCCTCGCGGCTGCCGTTCAGGACGAGAACCTCGTGCTCGGGATCGATCGCGCGCGGCAGCGCGAATCGCCGCGACAGCCAGCCGGCGGCCGCCTTGCGGAACGGCTCGATGCCCTTGGCGGCCGGGTAGCGGCCGAATTCGGCGATGTGCTGGGCCAGCACCGGCCCGACGAAGCCCGGCACCGGATGCTGCGGCTCGCCGACGGCGAGCGTGATCATCGGCTTGCCCGGCTTGTAGGGGGCGAGCAGCTCGTTCAGCCGCGCAAACGGCGAGCGTTCGCTCTCCGAATGGCTGGCGCCAGCGGGCGCGGGGGATGAAGCGGTCATTGCCATACGTAAAACGCGCGCCAAACCAGTGGAAGCCGCCGATCGCCCATGAACCGGTGCCTTTGTGGTCACCATAGGTGGGGCGAGGTTAAGACGCGATTAACCATCGGCGCTGCCGCCCGTTTTGATCGGTTTTTCCGGCCCGATCCAGAGGCAATTTCGCAACAGCGGCGGACATTGTGGTGATTCGGGTGGGGCGGCGGGAACCGTAGGAGGGCAAGGCGACCGCCGAGCAGCGCATTCGCGGTCAGACCGTGGGCATGGCGCTGCCGCGACCTCGGATGGAGCCGCGGCACTACCGCCTCCGTCCATCCTACGGGCCATCGGCTCGCGCGCGAGGGAAAAGGGCGGCCCGGTGCGCCGGAATATCAATGGGAATCTACGCGCACCGGGCCTTGGCCGAACTACTTGGGGGCTTAGTTCGGATGACGATCAATTAGCACCCTCGTTTTTCCCTCGTATTGCCAACTTCCGAAGATTTGTAGAATTTGATTTCGGAAGCCACCGAATGCGGCGCGGCCGGGCCGATTGCTTAACGGAGATGTCCGTCTCAGCCGTGGCTTTCTGGTCGCAGCGCGGGAGACGCACTTATTAGCTGCTCATGCCCTCTGCCGCTCGGTTGGCCCGAGAATCTTGTCTGACCGGAAACACTCAGTCACATCCAGCATCATCAGACATTTCACGAAACGAGATCGGCGCATCGCGACCATCTTTGACGGGCATCAGCGATTCCGGTGGCGTGCCGACGAACGTCTGCGCGCCGAGGACTCTGACTTTCGAAAGAGCGTCGATGATGCGTCTGAGACTGCCGGGCGTGCTTGCCCTGATGCTGCTGGCCATGCCCGTTTCCTCGCTGCCCCGTATGGCCGCGGCGGCACCCGCCGTCGCCAGCGCGATCACCGTCGAGGGTAACAGGCGCGTCGAATCCGACACCATCCGCTCCTATTTCAAGCCGGGTCCCACCGGCACGCTCGATGCCGGCCAGGTCGACGACGGCCTCAAGGCCCTGGTCCAGACCGGCCTGTTCGCCGACGTGAAGATCGACCGGCAGGGCGGCCGGCTGATCGTGCGCGTGGTCGAGAATCCCGTGATCGGCCGCGTCGCCTTCGAGGGCAACAAGAAGGTCAAGGACGAACAGCTCACGGCGGAAGTGCAGTCGAAGCCGCGTGGCACGCTGTCCCGTCCGATGGTGCAGTCGGACGCGCAGCGCATCGCCGAGATCTATCGCCGCTCCGGCCGCTACGACGTGCGCGTCACGCCGGAGATCATCGAGCAGCCCAACAACCGCGTCGACCTCGTCTTCACCATCGAAGAGGGCGTCAAGACGGGCGTGAAGTCGATCAGCTTCGTCGGCAACAACACCTATTCCGCCGCGCGCCTGCGCGACGTCATCAAGACGCACGCAACGAACTGGCTCAGCTTCCTTGGCAACAACGACGTCTATGACCCCGATCGCGTCGAGGCCGACCGCGACCTCATCCGCCGCTTCTATCTGAAGAACGGCTACGCCGACGTTCAGGTCGTCGCGGCGCTCAGCGAATATGACCCGGACCAGAAGGGCTTCTTGGTCACGTTCCAGATCGAGGAGGGCCAGCAATACCGCGTCAGCTCGGTGCAGTTCCAGTCGAGCGTCGCGGCGCTCGACGCCAACACGCTGCGCGGCTATTCGCGCGTCAATGTCGGCGCGCTCTACAACGTCGAGCAGCTCGAGAAGTCGGTCGAGGAGATGCAGATCGAGGCCTCGCGTCGCGGCTTTGCCTTCGCCGTCGTGCGTCCGCGCGGCGACCGCAATCTGGAAGCCCACACGGTGGCGATCGTGTTCCAGGTCGACGAGGGTCCGCGCACCTATATCGAGCGCATCACCATCCGCGGCAACACCCGCACCCGCGACTACGTGATCCGGCGCGAGTTCGATCTGTCCGAGGGCGACGCCTACAACCGCGCGCTGGTCGACCGCGCCGAGCGCCGGCTGAAGAACCTCGACTTCTTCAAAGAGGTGAAGATCACGGCCGAGCCGGGCTCGTCGAGCGACCGCGTCGTCCTCGTGGTCAATCTGGAGGAGAAGTCGACCGGCGACCTCTCCGTTTCCGGCGGCTATTCGACCACCGATGGCGCGCTGGGTGAGGTCTCGGTTTCGGAGCGCAACTTCCTCGGCCGCGGTCTGTACGCCAAGGCGTCCGTGAGCTACGGCCAATACAGCAGGGGCGTCTCGCTGTCCTTCGTCGAGCCCTATCTGCTCGACAACCGGATCGCGCTCGGCCTGGATGTCTACTACAAGCAGCAGCTGGCGAACAGCTATACGAGCTATGGCGTGACGACGATCGGCTTCAGCCCGCGGCTCGGCTTCCAGTTGCGCGAAGACCTCTCGCTCCAGCTGCGATACTCGCTCTATCGCCAGGAGATATCGCTGCCGTCCTACTATAAGAACTGCAACAACAATACCGCCAACAGCCTGCTCGCCTTCAACCCGACCCCGGCGTACATCAAGAGCGTGCTCGGCGGCGTCGATCCGACCAATTCGACCAGCTCGGGCTATTATGGCTGGGGCTGCTACGGCGATGGCGAGTCGAGCCTGCCGGTCCGCAAGGAGCTGAGCGACGGCGCCGCGCTGACCTCCGCGCTCGGCTACACGCTCAGCTACAACACGCTCGACAACAACAAGAACCCGACGGATGGTCTGCTGATCGACTGGAAGCAGGATTTCGCCGGCGTCGGCGGCAACGTCAGCTACCTCAAGTCGGCGGTCGATGCGAAGTATTACTCGCCGCTGGTGGCCGACATTGTCGGCATCATCCACCTGCAGGGCGGCATGCTGAACAAGATCGGCGACAAGGATCTGCGGATGCTCGACCACTTCCAGATGGGACCAAGCCTGGTGCGCGGCTTCGCCTCGAACGGAATCGGGGCGCGCGACATCACCTATGCGAGCCTCGGCGCGACCGGCGACGCGCTCGGCGGTACCAAATATTGGGGCGCCTCGGCCGAGCTGCAGATGCCGTTCTGGTTCCTGCCGAAGGAAGTGGGCTTGAAGGGCGCCGTCTATGCCGATGCCGGTTCGCTGTGGGGCTATCAGGGCCCGACCTCCTGGGCGGCGACCGGCGAGGTCAACACCGCGACCTGCAAATGCGGCCTGCTGTACGATGACAGCAAGGTGGTGCGCTCCTCCGTCGGAGTCGGCCTGATCTGGGCCTCGCCCTTCGGCCCGCTCCGCTTCGACTACGCGGTGCCGCTGTCCAAGGGCAAATACGACACCGTCCAGGAGTTCAGATTCGGCGGCGGCACGTCGTTCTGAGTGCGGATGAAGCAGGCTTGATTGATCTGCGAGCGTTGGAATCTCGCCTTGACGCCAGCGGCGGTGCGCTCCCCTCCCCCTTGCGGGGAGGGGTCGGGGGTGGGGGTCCACGAATCATGCTCGACATGAGAGTCAAAGCCCATGCCCTGATATCGGCGATAGCGCCGCTTGCTGTTCGCCCGGCGTTCACGCCACTGAAGTCAGCGCCCGCGGACCCCCACCCCCAACCCCTCCCCGCAAGGGCTACGGGATTCCCGGTTTTATGCTTTGGGTTGCAAGTAGATAGCCTTCAAGCATTGCAGCGAGACGATCCCAGC
>NZ_JAUHID010000015.1:0-161481 GCF_032377735.1 Bradyrhizobium sp. SZCCHNRI3043 | reverse complement strand
TTCTATTCGGTGAAGTCCTACAATCCGGCGATGAGCTACGCGCTCGCGATCTGCCATCTCGGCGACCGCATCCTGGGCGCCCCGCCGTTCCTGCAGCCCTTCCCCGGCTCCGAGCGCGCGCTGACGCTTGCCGAGGTGCAGGAGATGCAGAAGCGCCTGACGGCCGCCGGCTTCGACACCGGCGGCACCGACGGCCGCGTCGGCAACGACACCATGAAGGCGATCCGCGACTTCCAGGCCAAGGCCGGCCTCCAGCCGGCCGACGGCTATGGCGGCTTGAAGGTGCTGGCGAAGCTCAGGCAGGGCGGCTAGCAGCGAAGAAATGTAGGGTCGGCAAAGGCGCGGCCGTGCTCTCGCCACCGGAGAGCTGGTCGTGGCGCCGTGCCCACCACCTCACCGCTGAGCACGCCGCCCGACGGTGGGCACGCTGCCGCCTTCGGCGGCTGCTTTGCCCACCCTACGTGTCCGTCATGTTGCGAGCAACGGCGACGCTCAGCTTGCGTCACGCCTTGGCCGCCGCCTCGCGGTGTCCCCTCGGCGCCTTCGCCTTGGGCTGCGACGCGCTCGACGCCCTGACGCGGATGCGCACCGAGCCGCCTTTCGGCTGCTCCTCGATCTCGAACGCGCCGGTCTTGCGCACGAGATCGCTCAGCTTGCGGCAGCCATAGGTGC
This sequence comes from Bradyrhizobium sp. SZCCHNRI3043, assembly GCF_032377735.1. Taxonomy (NCBI): domain Bacteria; kingdom Pseudomonadati; phylum Pseudomonadota; class Alphaproteobacteria; order Hyphomicrobiales; family Nitrobacteraceae; genus Bradyrhizobium; species Bradyrhizobium sp. SZCCHNRI3043. Next base: position 160,809 of record NZ_JAUHID010000015.1, on the reverse strand, counting down.
GCGGATCGAAGTCGGAGACCAGGTTGGAGAGCTGCTTGCCGACCTCGCCGAGCGCGACCCAGCCGTCCTCGCTCTCCATCTGCGTGATGACGTTCTTGATCATCGGCGTCGCCGCGGTGATGGGCAAAAGAGATTTGGGTGCCGCAGCCGTATCGGCGTCCTTGCTGGTCGCGGCGTCGCTGCGCAAATTCTCGGTGTAGATGAACCGGCGGCAGGCCTGCCGAAAGCTCTCCGGCGTCTTCTGCTCGCCGAAGCCGAACACGTCGATGCCCTGCTCGCGGATGCGCGCCGCGAGCCGGGTGAAGTCGCTGTCCGAGGACACCAGGCAGAAGCCGTCGAACCGTCCGCTGTGCAGCAGGTCCATCGCGTCGATCACCAGCGTGATGTCGGAGGCGTTCTTTCCCGTGGTGTAGGCGAACTGCTGCTGCGGCACGATGGCGTGTCTGGCGAGCGTGTCGGCCCAGGGCCTGGAGCGCGGGCTGGAGAAGTCGCCATAGATCCGGCGCACGCTCGCCTCGCCGATCTTGGCGATCTCCTCGAACAGCCCGTCCACGATCTTGGCCGAGGCATTGTCGGCATCGATCAGAACGGCAAGACGCGGCGAGCGAGGTTCGGACGGCATCGGATAGTCCTCAAAGTTGGCCCAGTTCTCATTCCCTTATACGCGCCCTTATGCGCGGGCCGACATCCAGCCGAATGATTTTCTTGAGACGAATGGCAAGACCACGGGATGCGCAACCAGGCACTCCGCGAGTCGCGGCACGGCTGGCTGGGTGCGCGGAGACCGGCCGCTGACGCTCCCTCCGTTCGTACACGAACAAATTTGGGCTCCAGGCCTGTTCTGACGGTTGTTTTCACCTTCTCTTAATTCGCCTCGCACAACGATGCGGACGACCCAACGATGGGATCTGCGGCAGATGATGAAGGAAGGCACCTATTCGGCCTGGTTCAGGACCCCCAAAGGCCAGGGAACCGGCATCGTCGAACTGGTGGGCGGCAAGGTCTGCGGCGGCGATACCGTGCTGAGCTATGCCGGCAGCTACGAGACGCATGGCGATCGGTTTACCGCCATCATCAAGACGAAGCGTCACGCGCCGGGACAGCCGTCGCTGTTCGGCCCCGACGAGCTGACGCTCAGCCTCGAAGGGTGCTGCAGAGGCACGCCCGTCACGTGCTCCGGCTATGCCGCGGAAGCTCCCGACGTGCCGTTCGAGGCGCTGCTGCTGTTCTCGGCGTCCGACGACGCCGCACCTCCGCAAACGCCCCGGCCGACGCCGAAATTCAGTCCCGATCATCTGCCGAAGCCGTCCTGGCGTTGAGCTGTCGCGGTTGTCGAGGAGCCCTGTGTCGCGCGCTGCGACCCGATCCCACGGACGCTCGATCTCACCTGCTGAGACGTGATCCGATCTCAGATCGAGCGCGATCGCCATCGCATGCTCCTCACGGCACCGACGCGCTGATCCTGCTCACGAGATCGAGGACGTGCTGGGTTCGGACGCCATGCGGGTTGACGGCGAGATCGACCAGCTCGACCAGCACCAGGCGCTTCGACGGAACGACGACGACCAATTGCCCACCATAGCCATTGGCCAAGAAGGCGCTGACGCCCGGACTGCCCTTCGTGTACGTCCACCAGAGGTAGCCATAGCCGCGTTCAGGCTGCTCGGTGTCCGACAGCCGCGTCGTCGATTCCGTCACCCAATGAGCCGGGATCAGCTGGGTCCCGTTCCAGCGTCCGCCGTTGAGATAAAGCACGCCGAACCGCGCGAGGTCGCGTGCGCTCATGTGAAACACGTAGGCGGGATGAGAGGACGAGTCCTCCTTCTGGTAGTGACCATCCTTCGTCGAAAAATCCTCCATGCCGAGCGGCCGCGCGATCCGCGTCTCGAAGCTTTTGAACACGTCGCCCAGGGATTGCCGATAGATCGTGCCGAGCGCATTGAAATCCCAATTGTTGTAGTACCAGAAGCTGCCAGGCGGATGGCTTCCGCGGGCAGGCCGGAGGTCCCTCATCCGCGGCGTCTCGTAGGCCGCGAGATGATAGACGCCGGAACGAGCCATCAACAATTGGCGAACCGTCGCGGTCTTCTCGGTCGGCGACAGGGCGTCGGGACGATCGTCAATCGCAAGTTCGGCAAGGGTGCTGTCGAGGTTGATCCGGCCCTCCTCGACCGCCAAGCCGTACAGGGCGCTGATGAGGCTTTTGCGCTCGGACCGGATATTGACCTTGGCGCCGATGTCACCCGACGACGCAATGATCTCGTCGTCTCTGACCACCATGATCGCCGTCGGCTTCTGCGCGTCGGCGAACTGCTGAACCTCCTGCGAAATCGCCGCGGTCCAAGGCTTTTCGCTGGGGTTTGCTGTCTGCCAGTGCAGGCCCGGTTCGGCATGCGCCCACGGCAAGCACAGCAACAGCACCACGAAGACACCAGACAGATATTGCATCGAACACCCACATTGTCGGACAGCCGCCCTCGTCGCGAAGATGACTCAGTGCGCCAAGATGGCAAATTGGCAAGAACGAGCGGCAGGTTGCAACACCGACGTCCCGTCGCCGCGTGCTCCTCAACGCCACAGCAAGCGAACGTCATGTCTCGCACCGATGTCAGTCGGATGACCGAAACCGCTTTGGGAGGCGCAAGATTTCGCTTGCTATTCTTATGAAAATCGGAAATTATATGACGGTCCCGTCCTCATGAGAGGGGCGCTTCGCGATCGTCACGAACGTGGAGGATGGGATGCGGTGGCCGCGATCGTGTCGCAGCGTGCTCGATGTACGCGGACGAACGGCAGGTTGCGGACGTGAAATCGCGTGGTCCTGGCGCCCCGATGCTGGCGCCAAGTCTTTGGGTGATGATGATCCCGGAGACGACGGTGGCTATCAAGCCGAACACCGGGGAGATCGCGTATAAGCGTTAAGACCTCCGCGCAGGGAATGCCGGTTGAAACGGCTTTGCCTGTGGTGACTGCCGCCTGCTTTTTGTTTGCAGGCGGGCCATGGGTGAGGCCTTCACCCGGCATTCCCTGCGCCCTCTCTTCTCTGATGAGGGTCTTGATCCAGCATCACTCGGGCGCAGATGCGCGGCGAGGTTACAAAGACTTGCCCTGCAATGAGACACGCGACGGCCACCCCGCACTCCGCTGTCGTCCCGGCCTCCGCGCCGGGACCCATACCCACAGGGAGCCGTTTGAGGCACGATCGGAGTGGCCATCTCGTCCTCACAACATCTGCTGCTGCGTATGGGCCCCGGATCGACGCTTCGCCGACGCGAGCGTCGTCGAAGCTTGTCCGGGACGACAGCGGTGTTGGGGCCGCTACCTGATCATCGCCGGTCCATGATCCGGCACGGCGACATCGAGCACGCGCAGTTGCACGCGCTCGACTCCCTGGTAGCGGTCGACGGTGAGCGTGCCGGCGACGTGCAGGATCTGGCCGCGATGCTGAACCAGCGCGTTGCCGAGCTTCTGGCCAACCGAGCGGAATGCGATGGCGTTCACCATGGCGCCGTCACCGGACTTGAAGCGCAACTTCAGATGCGCCTGCCCGACCTCGTCGGCATAGACCAGTTGATGCGATGGCAGCGCCACGATCGGCTCGGGATTGCCGCTGCCGAACGGACCGGCGCGATTGAGGGTCGCGACCAGCTCCGGCGTCGCGGCGCGCGCGCTGATGGCGCCGTCGATCAGGATCTCGTTGACGTGCCGTGCGTCGGCGACGTCGGCGGCGAGCGCGCTTTCGAGAAAGGCGCGAAACTCGGCCAACCGCTCCTTGCGCAAGGTGACGCCGGCGGCCATCGCGTGCCCGCCGCCCTTCATCAGGATGCCCTGCTCCACGGCATGGCGGACGGCCTTGCCGAGATCGACTCCGGGAATCGAACGGCCCGACCCGGTGCCGATGCCGCCGGGCTCGAGCGCGATCGCAAACGCCGGACGGGCAAACTTTTCCTTCAGCCGCGAGGCGACGAGACCCACGACGCCCGGATGCCAGCCTTCGGACGCCGTCACGATGACGGCGCCCTTGTCCTCCAGGCCGAGCGAGGCCAGCGCCTCGGCCTCGGCCTGCGCTTCGGCCTGCTGCTCGATGACGCGGCGCTCGCTGTTGAGGCGGTCGAGCTCGGCCGCGATGCGCGCGGCTTCGGAGACGTCGCTTTCCAACAGCAGCCGCACGCCGAGATCGGCGCGGCCGATGCGCCCGCCGGCATTGATGCGCGGTCCCAGCATGAAGCCGAGATGCCAGGCTTCGGGCGGACCGTTGAGTCGGGCGACATCCATCAGCGCGGTGTGCCCAACATGGTCGCGCCGGCGCATCGCGATCAGGCCCTTGGCGACGAACGCGCGGTTGAGCGCGATCAGCGGCGCGACGTCGGCGACGGTGCCGAGCGCGACGTGATGCAGCATGCTGAGCAGATCCGGCTCCGGGCGCGTGCTGCTCCAGAAGCCGCGGCCGCGCAGCTCGCGATTGACCGCAACCAGCGTGACCAGCGTCAGGCCGACCGCGGCGAGATAGCCGAGGCCGGAGAGATCGTCGGGCCGGTTCGGATTCACCAGAGCGTTAACCTCGGGCAGGTCCTCGCCGCATTGATGGTGATCGATCACCACCACGGACATGCCGAGCCGCCGCGCCTCCGCCAGCGGCTCGAGGCTGGTGGTGCCGCAGTCGACCGTCACGAGCAGCGTCGCGCCCTTGGCCGCGAGCGCGCGGATGGCGTCGACGTTCGGGCCGTAGCCTTCGAAGATGCGGTCGGGAATGTGGATCAGCGGATCGAGCCCGCAATGGCGCAGGTGCCAGGCGAGCAGCGCCGCCGAGGTTGCGCCGTCGACATCGTAGTCGCCGAAGATCGCGACCTTCTCGCCCTTGACCGCGGCGTCGGCAATGCGCTCGGCCGCCGCCTCCATCTGCGTCACCGTGAACGGATCCGGCATCAGCTTGCGGATGGTGGGATCGAGGAAGTCGTTGACTTGATCGAGCTCGACCTCACGCCCCGCCAGAACCCGGGCCAGCATCTCCGGCAGTTGATAGCGCTGCACCATCGCAAGCGCGCGCGCCGCGCCGCGCGCATCCAGCCGGTCGCGCCACAATTTGTTGGTCAGCGACAGCCGCACGCCCAGGAACGCCTGCGGGGCGCTCAGGGGCAGTGCAAGGGCGGATGGTGCCATGACGCGCGGGGCCTCGCTTGCAGCGCAGCGATTCGAAACGGACGCCGTCGAATCTACAGCAACTGGCCTGCCTCAGCAGGTTCCATCCATGAAACCCACCAGAATCGTCCCAGAACTTGGCGGAATTCACAGGAAATCAGGGAAATGCCGCCCATATACGGCTGGTTGCCTAAAATTCGAGCTGCGTTCAATGGAGTGCATTAAACAGCCGTTAGGCGAACTCCGTAACATTTCAATCAATTATTACATCCGATTTGTCCGCCCTCTTCGTGCCGACCAGGAGGCGCGGCAACATGGAGTTCATTGCCGATGCTGACCGCGCCCGAGTTGAAGACGCAGCCCTCCGCCGCTCCGGCACAAACGACTCCCAAGGATGACGAGACCGACGTCTCGGCGCTGATCGCCCGGCTCACCGGCGAGGTCAATCAGATCGCCTGCGAGAAGACCAAGTCGATCCAGCAGATCACCAACCAGATGAAGATGCTGGCGCTGAACGCGCTGATCGAGAGCTCGCGGGTCGGCGCCCAGGGCGCGGGCTTCGCCGTGGTGGCCCAGGAGGTCCGCGCCGTCGGACAGCTCGTCGAGACCATCGCGCGCGAGCTGGAAGGCCAGCTCACGACCCGCACCGGCAATCTGAAGAGCTCGATCGAACGCATGACCGAGCGGGCGCGCGGCGAGCGCATGGTCGATCTGGCGCTGAATGCGATCGAGCTGATCGACCGCAATCTCTACGAGCGGACCTGCGACGTGCGCTGGTGGGCGACCGATTCGGCCGTGGTCGATTGCGCGGCGGACCCAGACGCCGCGCGCGTCGCCCATGTCTCCGATCGGCTCGCGGTGATTCTGTCGGCCTACACCGTCTATCTCGATCTGTGGCTGTGCGATCCGAGCGGCAAGGTGATCGCCAACGGCCGCGCCGACCGCTTCAACGTCGTCGGCCAGAGCGTCGCCGACACCAAATGGTTTCGCGAGGCGCGTGGACTGCGCTCGGGCGACGACTACGTCGCCGGCGACGTCGAGTGCCAGCCGCTGCTCGGCAACGCCCAGGTCGCGACCTATTGCGCCTCGGTCCGCGAGGACGGCAAGGCCCATGGCAAGCCGCTCGGCGTGCTCGCCATTCATTTCGACTGGGAGGCCCAGGCGCGCGCGATCGTCCAGGGCGTCCGTGTCAGCGAAAGCGACAAGGCCCGCGTGCTGCTGGTGGATTCGAATCTGCGCGTCATCGCGTCCTCGGACGGCCAGGGCATTCTCAGCGAGCGGGTGTCGCTGAAGCTCGATGGCAAACGCAGCGGCTTCTATCAGGACATCTCCGGGCGCATGGTCGCGTTCCACGCGACGCCCGGCTACGAGACCTACAAGGGTCTCGGCTGGTACGGCGTGATCGTGTCGGGTGCGTGAGGCAGGAGGATCAGCAGCCCAGCCGGTCGGCGATGCCGCCGAAATCATCGGCGACGATATCCCAGGCGCCGGTGGCCTCGAAATCGCGGCTCTGCAGCGGGCCGTATTCGGTGGGGCGGGCGACAAAGGCGGTCTTGAGGCCGTAGCGTTGCGCCGCCTCGAGATCATTGTTGTGCGCGGCGACCATCATCACCTCGCCGGGCGAAAGGCCAAGGAGACGTGCGGCACCGAGATAGGTCTCGGGATCGGGCTTGTAGTGCGCGAACAGCTCTGCGGAGAGCACGAGGTCCCAGGGCAGACCCGCAAACTTCGCCATGTTGGTGAGCAGCGCGACATTGCCGTTGGAGAGCGGCGCGATGATGTATTTGGACTTCAACCGGGTCAGCCCGGCGACACTGTCGGCCCACGGATGCAGCCGGTGCCAGCCGCGGGTGAGATGATCGAGATCGGCTTCGGTGAGGCCGGTGATGCCGAGCTGCGCGACCAGCGTCTCCAGCGAGCGCCGGTGCAGCACGTCGAGGATGACGTAGCCGCGCTCCGGATGCCTCCGGACCTCGTCCATCGAGCCGACATAGAGCCCGCGCCAGCCATCGACCAGCGCGGTCCAGTCACCCTGGATGCCGCGGGTCTTCGACCACGCGGTAAAGTCGTTGATCAGGCTGGTGCGCCAGTCGACGACAGTGCCGAACACGTCGAACACCAGCGCCTTGACCATGGACAGATCGGACATGCTGAGCCGCTCTCCAATTTCGTCATTCCGGGATGCGCGCACAGCGCGCAGACCCGGAATCTCGCGCCACGGTCTCGAGATTCCGGGTTCACGCTCCGCGTGCCCCGGAACGACTGTGCTGGATCAGTCGAGGTGGAATTTCGCCAGCTGGCGGTGCTCGGCGCGGATGTAGCGCACCGTGCCGGTGACCGAGCGCATCACGACGGTCTCGGTCTCGATGACGCCGTCCTTGCGGAACTTGACGCCGGAGAGCAGCGAGCCGGTGGTGACGCCGGTGGCCGCGAACAGACAGTCGCCGCGGGCCATGTCCTCGATGCCGTAGATCATCTTGGGATCACCGACGCCCATCTTGTGGGCGCGCTCGCGCTTCTCCTCGGTGTCGAGGATCAGGCGGCACTGCATCTGGCCGCCGATGCAGCGCAGCGCCACCGCGGCCAGCACGCCCTCCGGCGCGCCGCCGGTGCCGAGATACATGTCGACACCGGTGTTGTCGGGATCGGCGCAGTGGATCACGCCGGCGACGTCGCCGTCAGTGATCAGGCGTACCGCAGCGCCGGTCGAGCGCACGCCCTGAATGATGTCAGCATGGCGCGGGCGGTCCAGCACCAGCACCGTGATCGCGCCCGGCTCGACGCCCTTGGCCTTGGCGAGCCGGCGGACGTTGTCGGCGGGCGTCGCGTCGATGTCGACGACGCCCTTGGCGTAGCCGGGGCCGACCGCGATCTTCTGCATGTAGACGTCGGGAGCATGGAGGAGCGTGCCGCCATCGGCCATCGCCATGGTCGCGATCGCGCCGGGCATGTTCTTGGCGCACAGGGTGGTGCCCTCGAGCGGGTCGACCGCGATGTCGACCCTGGGGCCGGCATTGAGGCCGACCTTCTCGCCGATATAGAGCATCGGCGCCTCGTCGCGCTCACCCTCCCCGATCACGACCGTGCCTTCGATCGGCAGCTTGTTGAGCTCGCGGCGCATCGCATCCACGGCGGCCTGGTCGGCCGGCTTCTCCTGGCCGTGGCCGCGAAGCCGCGCCGCCGATACCGCCGCCCGTTCGGTCACGCGCACCAGCTCCAGCGTCAGGATGCGCTCGAGCAGCAATTGTTGCGGGACAGAAATCTGCGTCGACATCGGTCAACTCCTCAAGACGTCACGGCGGACATCCGCCATCAAAATCTACCGCTCGCACGCCGCCCCCCTGGGCGGCAGCCGGGTCAGGCGGTCGGCACGAATGGCCGTTCCCCGCCTGTCTACTCTCCCGGTTTGAGCATGAACCTATACCAAACGCCACGCGTTTGTTTGAGCAGGGACAAGCGGTTCCCTGTGCATCATGCGCTAGTTCTTCTCGATCCGGATCACCTGGGGCTTGCCGCTGATGACCTTGTCGCGCTGCACCGCCTGGAGCGCGCGATGCACGGCGTCCTCGTGGGTCGCATAGGTGATCAGGATCACCGGGACCGGCGCGGACTTGCCGGCGGTCTTCACCGGCTCGCTGCCGTTGGGATGCCGCTGCACGATCGATTCGATCGAGATCTTCTGCTCGGCGAGCCGGGTCGCGATGGTCGCTGCCGTGCCGGCATGGTCGCGCGCCATCAGGCGGATGTAGTAGCCGCCCTCGTGCCGCTCCATCGGGGCCTTCTCGGTCGCCTGCAGCTTATCGACCGGCCGTCCGAACGGCGCCGCGCGGATACCGCGCGCGACATCGGCGATGTCGGCGACGACCGCGGAGGCCGTGGCGGCGCCCCCTGCTCCCGGACCGACCAGCGTGATCGGCGGGATACCGTCGCCGTCGATCGTGACCGCGTTGGTCACGCCCATGACCTGGGCGATCGAGGAGGATTTCGGCACCATCGTCGGATGCACCCGCTGCTCGATGCCCTTGGCGGTGCGCACGGCAACGCCAAGCAGCTTGACGCGGTAGCCGAGCTCGGCGGCCGCGCGCAGGTCCTCCGGCGCGATCGAGGAGATGCCTTCGACATAGACGGAGTTCTGCGCCACCTGGGTGCCGAAGGCGAGGCTCGCGAGAATCGCAAGCTTCTGTGCGGTGTCATGGCCGTGGATGTCGAACGACGGGTCAGCCTCGGCATAGCCCAGGCGCTGGGCATCCTTGAGGCACTCGTCGAACGACAGCCCCTCCTGCTCCATCCGCGTCAGGATGTAGTTGCAGGTGCCATTCAGGATTCCATAGACGCGGTTGATGCCGGTGCCGGCAAGCCCCTCGCGCAGGGTCTTGATCACCGGAATGGCGGCACCGACGGCCGCTTCGAAGTTCAGCGCGCCACCATGCTTCTCGGCCGCCTTGGCGAGCTTCAGGCCATGCTTCGCAATCAGTGCCTTGTTGGCGGTCACCACCGACTTGCCGGCCTTGAGCGCGGTGTCGATCGCCGACAGCGCGGGATCACCCGCGCCCCCCATCAGCTCGACCAGGCAGTCGATTTCGGGATCACCAGCCAGTGCGATCGGATCCTTGGCCCATTTGATCCCGGACAGATCGATGCCGCGCTTCTTGGCCTTCGACCGCGCCGTCACGGCAACGACCTTCACCGGGCGTCCCGTCCGCTCGGTGAGCACGCGCCCCTGACGCTCGATGAGACGAACGACCTCGACACCCACGGTGCCGAGGCCCGCGATGCCCACTCTCAGGGGTGCGACCATGGAATCAAAGAACCTGTCGAAAGGAAAATACGGGAGGGTTCAACGCCGGTTGGCGATGGGAACGACGTTGTGCAACGTTTCGATCCCGCTTTCAAGGAAGCGGCGGACGCCGCGCGCGGCCTGCCGGATGCGCTGCTCGTTCTCGACCATCGCGATGCGGACATAGCCCTCGCCATGCTCGCCGAAGCCGACGCCCGGCGACACCGCCACGCCGGACTTCTCGACCATGAGCGTCGCGAACTGCATGCTGCCGAGGCTCTTGAACTTCTCCGGCAAAGGCGCCCAGGCGAACATCGAGGCCTCAGGCGACGGGATCTCCCAGCCGGCCCGGCCGAACGCCTCGACCAGCGTGTCGCGGCGCTTGCGATAGACGTCGCGCATCTCGCGGATGCAGTCGTCGGGACCGTTCAGGGCAGCCGTGGCCGCGACCTGCACCGGGGTGAACGCGCCGTAGTCGAGATACGATTTCACGCGGGCGAGCGCTGCGATGATGCGCTCGTTGCCGACGGCAAAGCCCATGCGCCAGCCGGCCATCGAATAGGTCTTCGACATCGAGGTGAACTCGACCGCGACATCCATCGCGCCAGGCACCTGCAGCACCGACGGCGGCGGGTTCTTGTCGTCGAAATACACCTCGGCATAAGCGAGATCCGACAGGATCAGGATCTCGTGCTTCTTCGCGAATGCGACGAGGTCGCGATAGAAGTCGAGGCTCGCGACATAGGCGGTCGGGTTGCTCGGATAGCAGACGATCAGCGCAAGCGGCTTCGGGATCGAATGAATGATCGCGCGCTCGGCCGCCTCGAAGAACTGCGGCGTCGGCTCGGACGGCACCGAGCGGATTACGCCGCCCGCCATCAGGAAGCCGAAGGCGTGGATCGGATAGCTCGGATTGGGACAGAGAATGACGTCGCCCGGCGCGGTGATCGCCTGCGCCACGTTGGCAAAGCCTTCCTTGGAGCCGAGCGTCGCCACGATCTGGGTGTCGGGATTGAGCTTCACCCCGAAACGGCGGTCGTAATAGGCCGCCTGCGCCCGGCGCAAGCCGACGATGCCGCGCGACGCCGAGTAGCGGTCGGTCCGCGGCTTGCCGAGGGTCTCCTTGAGCTTCTCCAGCACGTGCGGCGGCGCCGGCAGATCCGGATTGCCCATGCCGAGATCGATGATGTCGGCCCCGGCGTTCCGCGCGGCCGCCTTGGCTCGGTTGACCTGCTCGAACACGTAAGGCGGCAGACGGCGGATGCGATAGAAATCTTCCATGGGTCTCTCGGCTCCGGCAACCGGGGGCGGATTCGCCAGCAGAGCTGGCGCTGCGGCGACGCGGGCCATGCATTGAAACCGGTGCTGGATCAGGAGTTTAGCACGGGCTCGCGGCTTGGCTGGCAACGACACGCGGAGGTGTTGATGGCGGTGTTTTATCATGGCCGCCGCGCCACGCCAGACAATTACGCCGCTCAGAGCGGCCGATCTCCCAGCCCTTGGTCACCTGGCCGATCATTTGGGCCTGGTGGTGGTGCCCGCCGAAGCCTGGCGGTCACGCGCCGCGAGCAGCTCCTTTTCGATCTTGGCGCGCTCCTGCGGCGAAATGATCGGCGCATCGCGGTCGCGCGGCACGTCGTTGACGGGCAGATACCCGCCCGGCTCCTTGGGTCGGGCGACCGCATCCGCGTCGAGCGACGGCATGTCCGCGATTGGACTGGAGCACCCGGCAAGCGCGAGCGCGCCGAACACAACGAGCCCCGCAACAAGGGCGCGCCGTCCCGACCTCCAGCCTCGCCCCTGCGTCCCCACGCGCACGTCCCTCGGTCCCCAACTTCCAGTCAGCGGTGCCCAGTCCGACCGCGGCGCGGCGCATTTTGCCGCAGTACAACCAATTGTCACTCGAAACGTTACCGGCTTGAACAGGAATTTCATCCAGCTACGTGATCAACATGTCGGAAGCGAGAGATTTTTTCGCAACGCAACAATCAGAAATCGAATTTGTCGCAAACTCGCGGATTATTGATCTCGCGCGGTGACGAGACGGTCCCGACGCGATAGTGTGATTGAGCCATGACCGACGTTCAGAACAGCAGCAATCCAGAAAAAACATTCGATGCGGAAGCGTTCGCGATGAACATCGCGAAAGCCATGGAAAGCAGCGGCAAGGCGCTCTCGGCCTATCTGAAGCCGCGCGAGACAGGCGAAGTTCAGGACCGGCCACCGACCGAATTGACCGAGGTCGTCAAATCCTTCACCGCCGTCGCCGACTACTGGCTGTCGGACAAGGAGCGCGCCAGCGACATCCAGACCAAGATCGCCAAGGGCTATCTCGATTTGTGGGGCTCGGCCTCGCGCCGTCTCGCCGGCGAAGACGCACCCCCGGCCATTTCGCCCTCCCCGCGCGACAAGCGCTTCGCCGATCCGGAATGGAAGTCGAACCAGTTCTTCGATTTCGTGATGCAGGCCTATCTGCTGACGACGCAGTGGGCCCAGGACCTGGTCCACAATGCCGAAGGCCTCGATCCGCACACGCGCAAGAAGGCCGAGTTCTACGTCAACCAGATCATCAATGCGCTGGCGCCCTCGAATTTCGTCCTGACCAATCCGGAGGTGCTGCGGCAGACGGTGGCGTCGAGCGGCGACAATCTGGTGCGCGGCATGCAGATGCTCGCGGAGGACATCGAAGCCGGCAAGGGCTCGCTGAAGATCCGCCAGTCCGACCCGGGCAATCTCGAGGTCGGCGTCAACATGGCGACGACGCCGGGCAAGGTGATCTTCCAGAACGAGATGATGCAGTTGATCCAGTACGCGCCGACGACCGAGAACGTGCTGCGCACGCCGCTGCTGATCGTGCCGCCCTGGATCAACAAGTTCTACATCCTCGATCTGCGCCCCGAGAAATCCTTCATCAAATGGTGCGTCGATCAGGGCCTCACGGTGTTCGTGATCTCCTGGGTCAATCCCGACAAAAAGCTTGGGACCAAGACCTGGGATGACTACATGAAGGAAGGCCCGCTCACCGCGATGGACGTCATCGAGAAGGTGACGGGCGAGATGAAGGTGCACACGCTCGGCTACTGTGTCGGCGGCACCATGCTCGCGACCACGCTCGCCTGGCTCGCCGACAAGCGCCGCCAGCGCGTGACCTCGGCGACGTTCCTTGCCGCACAGGTCGACTTCACCCATGCCGGCGATCTGCTGGTGTTCGTCGACGAGACCCAGATCTCGGCGCTGGAGCGCGACATGCAGGCGTCGGGCGTGCTCGAGGGCAGCAAGATGGCGATGGCCTTCAACATGCTGCGTTCGAACGACCTGATCTGGTCCTATGTCGTCAACAATTACCTGAAAGGCCAGGCGCCGCAGGCGTTCGACCTGCTGCACTGGAATTCTGACGCCACGCGGATGTCGGCGGCCAACCATTCCTACTATCTGCGCAACTGCTACCTCGAGAACCGGCTGACCTCGGGCACCATGGTGCTCGACAATACGCTGCTGGATCTCTCCAAGGTGAAGGTGCCGGTCTACAACCTCGCCACCCGCGAGGACCACATCGCGCCGGCCGACTCCGTGCTGTACGGCTCGCAATTCTTCGGCGGGCCGGTGAAGTACGTGCTGTCGGGCTCCGGCCACATCGCCGGCGTCGTCAACCCGCCCTCCTCCGGCAAGTATCAGTACTGGACCAACGACCAGATCCACGACATCTCGCTGAAGGACTGGATCAAGGGCGCGCAGGAGCACAAGGGCTCCTGGTGGCCGGACTGGCGCGAATGGCTGAGCCAGCTCGATCCGGAAGAGGTTCCCGCGCGCGGCGTCGGCAGCGAGGCCTATCCACCGCTCGAGGATGCGCCGGGCTCCTATGTCCGCGTCCGCGCATAGCGTGATCCGCCGCGATTGACTATAACCGCTCCGTCCCGCCGGGACGGGACGGGAATCAGTTGAGGGGATCTCGATGACGCGCGAACTGTTCTGGCTGACGCTCACGGTCATTCTGACCGGCCTGCTGTGGGTTCCCTACATCCTGAACCGCTGCCAGGTCCGCGGCCTCACGGGCGCGATGGCCAACCCCTCCCGCAACGACAAGCCGCACGCGCCGTGGGCAACGCGGCTGATGTTCGCGCACGACAATGCGGTCGAGAACCTCGTGATCTTCGCGCCGCTGGTGCTGATCCTCAACGCGATCGACTATTCGACCAAATGGACCGTGCTCGCCTGCGCCGTCTATTTCTGGTCGCGCGTCGCCCACGTCATCGTCTACGCGATCGGCCTGCCCGTGTTCCGGACGCTGGCGTTCGTGGTCGGCTTCATCGCCCAGGCCATCCTGGCGCTCGCCATCTTCGGCTGGCTCTAGGCCGATCTGCTAGGGCAGATTGTCCCGCAGAAAAATATCGATGCGGATGCGCTCCTGATCTGGACTGATCGGCTCCCCCGAGCAGTGCGCGAGCAGAATGCGCGCCGCCGAGCGCGCCTCGTGGCCGGGGTCCTGGTTGATGATGGCGTCCAGCGCTCCGCGGACCAGGAACCGCCGCGTGTGCTGGGTCAGCTCATGGGTGATCCAGACCACATCCCGGGCGCGGCCGGATGCCTCGAGCGCGTCGGCGATGCCACGGTTGCCGGCGCCGCAGCAGTAGATGCCGCGCAGATCCGGATGGCGGGCGAGCAGCGCGGCGGTCAGCTCCCGCGTGCGCTCGCTCTCATCGCGGCCCTCGATGGCTGGAAGCGCGAGCAGGTTCGGGTACTCGCTGGACAGGATCTGGTGAAAGCCGAATTGCCGCTCGGCGTGATCGCGCAGCGACAATGATCCCGCGATCACGGCAACCGTCCCCTCGCGGCCGCCGAGGTAGCGCCCCATCAGCGTGGCCGCCGTCCGTCCCGCGGCAGGGTTGTCGATGCCGACATAGTGCAGGCGGCGCGAGCTCGGAGCATCCGAGACCAGGGTCACCACCGCGACGCCGCGCGCGGTGAGCTCGTCGATCGCGGCGCGCACTCTGGGGTGATCCAGCGCGATGACCGCAACGCCCTGATAGGCCGGCGACAGGTTCTCCAGCGCACCGGCCAGCACGTCAGGATCGAACACGTCGACGTGGAGGATATCGATGAAGCCGCGCTGGCCGGCCAGCCACTCCGCCGTACGCTGGACCTGCTCGGTCAGGATGGTCATGAAGCTGTTGCCACCGGTCGGCAGCACGAAGGCAAAGCGGAAGCTCTGGCCGCGCGCGAGCCGTGCCGCTGCGACGTCGGCGCGATAACCCAGCTTGGCAACAGCGGCCTCCACCCGGGCAACGGTCTTGGCACGCACGCCCTCGCGCCGGTTGATGACGCGGTCGACGGTGGCGAGCGACACGCCCGCCGTCCGCGCGACGTCCTCCAGCGTGGCCCGGACCGGTAACGGGTTCGCGTCAGCCGTCACTCGCGCGCCGCCCATAGCATGCCGCGGGTCATCAACGTCCGGATCTCCGGCACGTCGAGCTCGTAGGCACGGTGGCCGAGCGAGGAATAGAACACCCTGCCCGCGCCGTAACGCTTCTTCCAGACCACCGGCATCACCACCCCCTCGATCCATGGGGCGTGCTCTCCGGTGAAGGTCGTGGTCGCCAACACCTCGTTGGCCGGATCGACATGCATGTAATACTGCTCGGAACGGTGCTCGAAACTTGTCAGGCCCTTCATGATGGGATCGTCCGGCCTGGTCAAGTCGACCCGGTAGTCGATGATGTTGCCGGGATGGGCGACCCATTGCCCGCCGCACAGGAACTGGTAGTCGACCGAATCGCGGAAGGCATCGCACATGCCGCCATGATGGCCGGCGAGCCCGACCCCGCTGCGCACCGCCGCGCAGAGATTGAGCGCTTCCGCCTTCTCGATCTTGGACATCGTGTAGATCGGGATGATTAGCGACAGATCGTGGATCGCAGGATCTGCGAACGCGGCCGTTGTGGTCTCGATCCGCACCTCGAAGCCTTCCGCCTTGAGCCAGCCGCGGATCATCGAGGCACAGAGATCGGGGTCATGTCCTGGCCAGCCGCCCCATACAATCATTGCCTTGCGCATGTCTCTGTCCTCAGTCGATCTGTCCGGTGTCGCGTCCAACAGGCAACATCGCCGGCCGCTCCACGCGGCTCTCGATCCTGACCCGCCGGCCTTCGTTTGCGGAGGTCTGGAACGCCTCCATGACCTCCAGCACGTGGAAGGCGAGCGCACCGCTGGCCCGATGCGGCCGGTCGTTCACGATCGCGGTCGCCATATCGGCCACGCCGATGGAGCGGAACTCGCCGTCGACGTGACCATGCGTCAACGGCATCGTCTGCCAGTCCCCGCCGGTCTTGGCGACCTGGACCTCGCCGCCGAAGCGGTTCGGGTCCGGCACCAGCATGCTACCCTCGGCGCCATAGATCTCGATGGGCGCGTGCCGGTGCTTCGGAACGTCGAAGCTCATCGTGACCGAGACCACCGCCCCGCTCTCGAACTCCAGCGTGCCCGCGACGTGGGTCGCGACCTCGACCGGGATCAGCGTGCCGTTCATCGGTTGGCTGGTGACAAGGCGCTCTGATCGCGGGCGCGCCGTGGAGCCCATGACGCTCGCGACCGGGCCGAGCAGTTGCACGAGATCGGTGACGTAGTACGGGCCCATGTCGAGCATCGGCCCGCCGCCGCGCAGGTAATAGAAGCCCGGGGCCGGATGCCAGCGCTCATGGCCGGGACAGCCGAAGAACGCGCTGCCCGCGACAGGCGTGCCGATCGCGCCGTCGTCGATCAGCTTGCGCGCGGTCTGGTGGCCGCCGCCAAGGAACGTGTCGGGCGCGCAGCCGACCCGCAGGTTCTTCTGCGCGGCAAGCTCGATCACCTTGCGGGCTTCCGCTACGTCGATTCCGAGCGGCTTCTCGGAATGCACGTGCTTGCCGGCATTCAGCACGGCGAGACTGACGTCGGTATGGGCGAGCGGCACGGTGAGATTGATGACGATCTCGACGTCATCGCGCTTCAGCAATTGATCAACCCGCATCGCCGGCAGGCCGAAGGCTGCGCCCTGTCGCTCGGCCGCGTCGCTGCGCATGTCGGCGAGCGCCTTGATGTCCAGAACGGGGAAGCGCTGGGCCGCCTTCAGATAGGCGGTGCTGATGTTGCCGCAGCCGATGATGCCGATGCCGACTTTTCTCATTGTGGTCTCCGTGAGGTCCCGTTCATCCCTTGACCGCGCCTGATGTCAGGCCAGCAACGATGTGCTTCTGCGCCAGGAGGAACAGAATGATGGTGGGCAGGATGGTCAGGGTGATGAAGGCGAGGATCAGGTGCCACTCGGACGAATACTCGCCTTGATAGACCATGATGCCGAGCGGCCATGGATACAGCGCATCGGTGTTGAGCATCACGAGCGGCAGCAGATAGGCGTTCCAGCTGTTGACGAAGGTGATGGTGCCGACCGTCGCCAGGATCGGGCGCGACAATGGCAACGTCACGTAGCGGAAGAATTTTATATAGCTGCAGCCGTCGACCAGCGCGGCCTCGAGCAGCTCGTAGGGGATGTCCTTGAAGAAGCGGCGCAGCAGCAGCACGCTCATGGCGAGGCTGAAGGCGACCTGCGGCAGTGCGACGCCGAAATAGGTGTCGAGCAGCCCGAGATCGCGCACCTTGATGAACAGCGGCAACACCGCGGTCGCCGCCGGAAACAGCAGGCCGAGCGTCAAATAGCTCAAGAGCATCGAGCTGCCGTAGAATCGGACATGGGCAAAGGTGAAGGCCGCCATCGAGGCGACGATAAGAGTCAGGACGACCGTCAGCGTCGAGATGATCAGCGAATTGCGCAGCAGCTGCCAGTAGCGCCCGGAGAACAGGATGTCGGCATAGTTCTGCCACTCCCAATGCTGTGGCAGGCCGAACGGGTTGACGCGCAGCTCCCCGAGCGACTTGAAGCCACCGAGCAGCGTCGCAAGCAGCGGCACCAGCACGAAGATGGCGACGATGGCGAGGAACGCTGCCTTGAACAGCACGGCAGGATCGAACGGCGCCCTGGTGGCCTCGGCACTATTCATCGCGCATGAACCATCGTTTGTAGGTGAAGGCAAAGGTCACGCAGATCACGAACAGGATGACGCCGATGGCGCTGCCGTAGCCGACCCGCATGCGGGAGATGCCGTTGTTGTAGAGAAAGCTCACCATCGTATTCGAGGAGTCGGCGGGCCCTCCGCGCGTCAGCGGCATGACCAGGTCGAACAGCTGCAGCGAGCCGACAATGGCGAAGAACACCGAGAGCCGGATCGTCGGATGGAGCAAGGGAATGACGACGTGGCGCAGGCTCTGCGACCGCGTCGCGCCGTCGATCCGGGCGGCCTCGATCAGGCTCTTGTCGATGCTCTGGAGCGCGGCGATGAACAGCATCATGTGGAAGCCGAAATACTTCCAGACGATCACGATCAGCACTGCCAGCATCGCCGTGTCGGTCGAGGCCAGGAGATGCGGCGGGTCGGCGCCAAAGCTGCGCCAGATCGAGGCGACCAGGCCGTAATCGCCGTCATAGACGAAGCTGAAGATCAGCCCGGTCGCGATCTCGGCGAGGATATAGGGCATGAAGAACAGCATCCGCAGCGCCACTGCGCCGCGGAACCGCTCCGCAAGCATCAAGGCCAGCGTCAGCGCAAGCGGTAGCTGGACACAGAGCGAGACCGCGACGATCAGACCATTGTTGCGAAGCGCGAGCCAGAACGCCCGTGTCTCCAGCACGAAGCGATAATTGTCGAAGCCGATCCAGTTGGTCGGCCTGCCAAACCCATTCCAATTGAAGCCCGAGTACCAGGCGGCCTCGCCGATCGGCAGCACCACGAACAGCGTGAACAGCAGCAGCGCCGGCGGCAGGAACAGGATCAGGACGGTGAAGCGGCCGTCCCAGCTCGGGCCACGCACCGCGCGAGACGAGAGCGATGCCGGCGACACACCCATCGCCGGCGAGCCCGCGAATGGCCTTGCCACGTCAGTTGCCCTGCTTCCGCGCCGCCTCGATCGCCTTGGCGGCGTCCTGCGGGCTCATGCTGCCACCCGCGATCTCCGCGGAGACGTCGTTGACGACGCGACCGACCGAGGGGCCGAGGCTCTGGTCATAAAAGTTCTGGTGATAGTTCGATTTCGCCAGATTGGACGCGATCTGCTTCATGAAGGAGTTGTTGAGGCCTGCCTCCGCGCCCTGCACCACCGGGATGACGAAATTCCCTGCCGCCAGCCGTGTCTGCACATCTTTCGAGATGAAGTACTTCAGGAAATCGACCGCTTCCTTCGGCGAGCCCTTGGTGACCAGCCAGCCGGTGATGCCGCCGAGCGTATCCGTCGGCGCCCCCTTGCCGCCTTGCACAACCGGAAAATCGAACCAGCAGATCTTGTCTTCGCTCAAGCCGACCTTGTCGGCGGCGAGCGCCCGCTGGAGATTGTAGACGGAGCTGATCGCGAGCGTCATCGCCGCCTTGCCATCGCCGAAATAACCGACCGCCTGCGGATTCTTGAAGCCAAGAAAGCCGTTCTGGAACGGCTGCAAATCGACGAGCTGCTTGAACAGCTCGCCTGATTTGACGAAGGTGTCGCCGGCAAAGCCGCCATTCTCGCCACGCAGCGCCGCGTCGAATGCCGGCTTACCGCCGATCCGCACCGCAAGATGCGTCCAGTAGAAATGCAGCGGCCATTTGTCGGCGCCGCCGACCACGATCGGGGTCACGCCGGCCGCCTTCAACGTCTTCACGGCGCTCAGCAGATCGTTCCAGCTCTTGATCGCCGTGGGATCGACCTTCGCCTTGGCCATCAGCTCCTTGTTGCAGACGAAGCCGACCTGCGACAGCGAGATCGGCAAGCCGTAGACGTGGCCGCTGTCGGTGAATGCCGCGAGCGCCGCCGGAGTCACGCTGTCGCTGTAGCCTTTCACCTGCTCAGTGATGTCCTCGAGCACGCCAGCCTCGATCTGCGCCTTCAGAACGCCGCCGGCCCAGCTGTAGATGATGTTCGGGCGGTCCTTGGATTGCAGGATGGTCGGCAGCTTGGCCTTGTAGGCCTCGTTCTCGAGGAACTGCATCTCGATCTTGACGCCCGGATGCGACGCCTCATAGGCGCGGGCCACCTCCTCCCAGATCTTCACCTGCGCCGGATTGACCTCGATATGCAGCCATTTCACGGTCGTATCGGCGCTCGCGGCGTTGGCCCAGAGCAGGCATGCGGCAGCGGCGAGTCCCAGCTTCGCGAGCAGTCTCATCAGAAATCCTCCCAACCGTCTTTTTTGTTGCGGTAATCCTGTCCTCATTTTTTGAGGTGCGCAACTGAAATTCTGACCGAGCAAACCTCAAACGTGTTCGCATTTGCGAACAGCTTCACGAGCAGACAGAGAGATTGCTAATTGGGCTGAGCAAGAATCGGCGGGCAGCCGCACGCGCCTTTCGCCTGGAAAATGCGGAGCGGACGTCTGCCGCACCGCGAAGGATCTGCTGGAGATCGCCTGACGCTCAGGTGCAGCGCGCCTTGAAATCGGCGGCCACCAGTTTTGCCATCACGTCGTTGAGATGCCCCTGGTCGCGCGTCTCGATCACCAGCTCCAGCAAGGTCGCCTTCGCCGGCAGGTCGGAGAACGTGCGCTGGTGCGACACCTCGATGATGTTGGCGCCTGCGTCCGCCAGCAATGTGGAGACGGCAGCAAGCTGTCCGGGACGATCGACGATGTCGATCGACAGCTGCGTCAGCCGCCCCTCGCGCGCCAGTTCGCGGGTGAGGACCGAGGCGATCAGCCGGGTGTCGATGTTGCCGCCGCTCAGCACAAGCCCGACATTGCATCCGGCAAACTGCGCGGGGTGCGCAAGCACGGCAGCGAGACCGGCCGCGCCGGCGCCTTCGACGACCGTCTTCTCGATCGAGATCAGGGTGGCGAGCGCCCGCTCGATCTGCGGTTCGGTGACGAGCAGGATGTCGTCGACGAGATGGCGGATGATCTCGGTCGTGATCCGGCCCGGCGATTTCACCGCGATGCCCTCGGCGAGCGTGTCGCCGCGCATCGGCAGCTGACTGCCGCGGATGGCGTTGTACATCGACGGATAGAGCTCGGCCTGAACGCCGACGATGCGCAAGCCCGGCTTGATCGCGCGCGCCGCGACTGCCATGCCGGAGATCAGCCCGCCGCCGCCGATCGGCACCACGAGCGTATCGAGCTCGGGGACCACCGCGAGCATCTCCAGCGCCACCGTGCCCTGCCCCGCGATGATCAGCGGATCGTCGTAAGGGTGGATCATGGTCATGCCGTGAGCCGCGCCGTGCTCCCTGGCGAACGCGCCCGCCTCCTCCAAGGTGGCGCCGGAAATCACGACCTCGGCGCCGTGCCGCCTGGTGTTCTCCACCTTCACCATCGGCGTGCCCACCGGCATCACGATGGTCGCGGGAATCCCGAGACGCCGCGCGTTGTAGGCGACACCCTGCGCGTGGTTACCGGCCGACATCGCGATCACGCCGCGTTCGCGCTGCTCGGCGGACAGCGCATTCAGCCGGTTCAGCGCGCCGCGCTCCTTGAACGAGGACGTGAACTGCAGGTTCTCGAATTTCAGCCAGATGTTGCATCCGCAGATCTCGCCGAGCGTCCGGCTCTGGTTGCAGGCGGTCGCGAGTACGGCGCCGTGGATGGTCGCCGCGGCGGCTCGCACATCGCTCACGGTGACGGCCAGCGCATTCAGATCGGTGGGGGTCATGGGTCTGCCCATTCCTCAGCGTGCGTCGTTGCACAGCGCGGCCGGCGGAACGCCGGCCGTCGCATGATGTTGCCGATCGTGCCGGGCGCTTCCGCGACCGGATGATCCAGATCGATCTTAGCTGCCGAGATCGGGTAGCCCGAGCATCAGCCGCATGTTCTGCACGGCCGCGCCCGACGCGCCCTTGCCGAGATTGTCGAGCCGCGCCACCAGCACGGCCTGGTGATGCTTGTCGCTGGCGAAGACGTAGAGCTCGAGCTTGTTGGTCTCGTTGAGCGCCTCCGGCTCCAGCCGGCCGCTCTTGGCCGCCGCACCATCGAGCGGCATCACCGAGACGTATTGGCTGCCGGCATAGTGCTTCGCCAGGGCGGCCTGCAGGTCTGAGCCAGACGGCTTGCCCGGCAGCGTGTCGAGCTGCAGCGGCACCGAGACCAGCATGCCCTGCCGGTAGTTGCCGACCGAGGGAATGAAGATCGGCCGCCGGGTCAGCCGCGAATAGAGCTGCAATTCGGGCAGATGCTTGTGCTCGAGGCTGAGGCCGTACAGCTCGAAGTTCGGCGCGGTGCCATTCTCAAAGGCCGCGATCATCGTCTTGCCGCCGCCGGAATAGCCGCTCACCGCGTTCACCGTGACCGGATAGTCCTGCGGCATCAGTCCGGCATCGACCAGCGGCCGCAGCAGCGCGATGCCGCCGGTGGGATAGCAGCCGGGATTGGAGACCTTCCGTGCATTCCGGATCTTGTCGGCCTGGTCGGCGGCCAGTTCGGGGAAGCCATAGGCCCAGTCCGGCGCGACCCGATACGCGGTCGACGCGTCCAGCACCTTCGGCGCGGCATTTCCCATGCCGTCGATCAGCGCCACCGTCTCCTTGGCCGCATCATCCGGCAGGCAGAGGATGACGAGATCGACCTCCGCCATCAGCGCCCGCTTGGCCGCCGGATCCTTGCGCTTGTCCTCGGCGATCGTCTTCACGACGATGTCCGGCTGGTGCCGGAGCCGCTCGGCGATTCCCAAGCCGGTCGTGCCCGAGCCGCCGTCGACGAACACGGCGCGCGCCGCAGCCCCGGAGGCGGTGTGAGCTTTCGGCAAGTTGCTATCGATCACGGTCATGACACGCTCCTTGAGGGGTGGGTTTCGCCGGCAAAGGCCTGGGGCCGCGCCTGCCGCATGAGAGACGATATCTGTTGCGCGCCGATGTCGGGCCGCTCGCCGAGCCGGGTTGCGACCGCCGCATAGTCGGCTTCGGACTTGTGCTGGTTGAGCTTGAAACTGCCTTCGACCTGGTCGATCGTCATCACGATGCCGATGATCGCCTTGCGCATCGCCTCCAGCCGGCCAGCGCTCATCTTGTCCGAGGTCCACGGCGTTTTCGGCGACAGCCTTTGCTCGAACTTGGCACTGACCGCATCCACCTGCTCTGCGAGCTCCGCCTCCGACAGGATGCGTGCCGGGCCGGTCAGATGCACTGCCTGATAAAGCCAGGTCGGCACCTGATCGGGCGAGACGTACCAGTCGGCCGACACATAGGCATCGGCGCCGTTGACGGCGAGCAGCCACGGCGTCGCGCCGTCGGCGAGCTTCGCCAGCGGATTGCCGCGGGCGACGTGGAAGAACGCCTGCGGCGTGCCGTCGTTGAGCGCCCCGAGATGAAACGGCACGGAGGACGCGATCGGCTTGGTGCCGTCCGACGCGCACACCATGCCGAAGCCGCGCGCGTCTGCAAAGCCGAGGCTCGCGGCGCGATCGGGCTTGAAGGGTGGTGGCGTGTACATCGGAAACTCCTGCTGGACGAAGGAGCCGCCTGATCAATCGCGCTGCAAGGAGAAAGTCTGCCGCGGGATTCGGATCCGGCGGCAGGGGCTGTGATCTAGACGCAGATCATCGCCCGTACCGCGGGGGTACGACGGCGCATTTCGGCGATCATGTTGGTCGCTGCGTTGATCATGGGGGCAGGCCTATAAGGCCGCCGGGTTCCTGCGTCAAGCTCGCAAGTCGGCCCGGCCCCCGTTTTTGGGGCTGGCATCAGACCGCATGCCACAGCCATTCCATGATGCGCCCGATGATGTCGCCGAACAGCAGCAGCACCGCCGACCACACCAGCGCCGACACGAAGTTGGCGATCTGGAACACCATGTAGGGCATCTCGAAAATGCCCGCCGCCAGCGGCACCGATGCACGCAACGGGCCGAAGAACCGGCCGATGAAGATGCTCGGCACGCCCCAATCGCGCACGAAGGCCTCGCCGCGCGGAAGCATCTCCGGGTAGCGCGACAGTGGCCACATCTGGGCGACACGATCCTTGTAGCGGTAGCCGAACCAATAGGAGAGCCAGTCGCCGAGCGCGGCGCCGATGCCCCCGGCCAGCCAAATCGGCCAGAAGCTGATCCCGGTGGCGCCGATCAGGGCGCCGATCGCGACCAGGGCGCCCCAGGCGGGAATCAGGAGTGAGACAAAGGCCAGGGACTCGCCAAAGGCAAGCAGCAGGACGATCGGAGCAGCCCAGGCCTGATGGTCGCGCACGAAGTCGGCAACCGCGCGGCCAAAATCTTCCATCTGCTCGACGCCTTTCTGCTCCGCGGCGCTTAAGTGCTTGAAGGCCTTCGCGGTTCCCTGGCGCAGACTGGTACGTCACCGAACCCGCCCACTTCAAGTCACAACAACCGGCTGAACCGCGTGAACAGCGTCGATCCGGCGATCGGAACCGGCCAAGACGTGGCGGGCCGGTGAACGTCGTTGTTTCCCGGGTCATTGTTTTATGCCGGTCCATGGCATAGTCAGGCCCAACGATTCGTTCCATCTTGCGCACACGCAACATCAGATTCCATGGGTAAGCCGTTGAAATCAGCTGCAAAAGCCAAAGCCAAGGGCGTCACGGACCCGTTGGCGGCGTTCGCCGCAAAGGGCAAGGCTCCGGCCAAGCCAACCGCCCGCTCGGCAGGTGCCGAGGGCGATTACACCGCCCGTGACATCGAGGTCCTCGAGGGCCTGGAGCCGGTGCGGCGCCGCCCCGGCATGTATATCGGCGGCACCGACGAGAAGGCGCTGCACCACCTGTTCGCCGAGGTCATCGACAACTCGATGGACGAGGCGCTGGCCGGCCACGCCACCTTCATCGAGGTCGAGCTCGATGCCGAAGGCTTCCTCACCGTGACCGACAACGGCCGCGGCATTCCTATTGATCCCCATCCCAAATTTCCGAAGAAGTCGGCGCTCGAGATCATCATGTGCACCCTGCACGCGGGCGGCAAGTTCGACTCCAAGGTCTACGAGACCTCGGGCGGCCTGCACGGCGTCGGCATCTCCGTGGTGAACGCGCTGTCGACCCGGCTCGAGGTTGAAGTCGCCCGCAACCAGAAGCTCTACCGCATGGTGTTCGAACGCGGACATCCGAAGGGCAAGCTCGAGGAGGTCGGCAAGGTCGCCAACCGGCGCGGCACACGGGTGCGTTTCCAACCCGACCCAACCATCTTCGGCGCCAAGGCGACGTTCAAGCCGCAGCGCCTGTTCAAGATGGCGCGCTCGAAGGCCTATCTGTTCGGCGGCGTCGAGATCCGCTGGAAATGCGATCCGTCGCTGCTGAAGGGCATCGAGGACGTTCAGCCCGAGGCGACCTTCCACTTCCCCGGCGGCCTGAAGGACTATCTGGCCGCCGCGATCCATGCCGACACGCTGGTCCATCCGGATATCTTCGCCGGCAAGTCGGGCCGCACCGGTGGCCATGGCGGCTGCGAATGGGCGGTCGCCTGGACCGCGGACGCCGACGGATTCCTGTCCTCCTATTGCAACACGATTCCGACGCCCGACGGCGGCACGCACGAATCCGGCATCCGCAGCGCGCTGCTGCGTGGCCTGAAGGACCACGCCGAGCGCGTCGGCCAGGGCAAGCGCTCGGCCAACATCACCTCCGAGGACATCATGGCGGGCGCCGCCATCATGCTCTCGGTGTTCGTGCGCGAGCCGGAATTCCAGGGCCAGACCAAGGACCGCCTCGCCACGGCAGAGGCCCAGCGCATC
Source organism: Bradyrhizobium sp. SZCCHNRI3043 (assembly GCF_032377735.1). Classification (NCBI taxonomy): domain Bacteria; kingdom Pseudomonadati; phylum Pseudomonadota; class Alphaproteobacteria; order Hyphomicrobiales; family Nitrobacteraceae; genus Bradyrhizobium; species Bradyrhizobium sp. SZCCHNRI3043. The sequence goes on along the minus strand of NZ_JAUHID010000015.1, from coordinate 135,180 downwards.
GTCGAGCAGGCCGTCAAGGACCCGTTCGATCACTGGCTGTCCGGCAACCCGGTGCAGGCGAATCGCCTGCTCGATTTCGTCATCGAGCGCGCCGAGGAGCGTATCCGCCGCCGCCAGGAAAAGGAGACGGCGCGCAAGACCGCGACCAAGAAGCTGCGCCTGCCTGGCAAGCTTGCCGACTGCACCGACGCCGGCACCGAGGGCTCCGAGCTGTTCATCGTCGAAGGCGATTCGGCCGGCGGCAGCGCCAAGCAGGCGCGCGACCGCAAGAAGCAGGCCGTGCTGCCGCTGCGCGGCAAGATCCTCAACGTGGCCTCGGCCGGCAAGGACAAGCTGACCGCCAACGCCCAGCTCGCCGATCTCGTGATGGCGATCGGCGCCGGCACCGGCACGTCGTATCGCGAAGAGGATCTGCGCTACCAGCGCATCATCATCATGACCGACGCCGACGTCGACGGCGCCCACATCGCCTCGCTGCTGATCACCTTCTTCTACCGGCAGATGCGGCCGCTGATCGACGAAGGGCATCTCTACCTCGCCGTGCCGCCGCTCTACCGGCTCACCCATGGCAGCAAGACGTTCTACGCGCGCGACGATGCCCATCGGGACGAGCTCCTGAAGCGCGAGTTCAATGCCAACGCCAAGGTCGAGATCGGCCGCTTCAAAGGTCTCGGCGAGATGATGCCGGCCCAGCTCAAGGAAACCACCATGGATCCGGCCAAGCGCACCCTGCTGCGCGTGGTTCTGCTGGCTGAGGATCGCGACGGCACCGCCGACTCGGTCGAGCGGCTGATGGGGACCAAGGCAGAGGCCCGCTTCGCCTTCATTTCGGAAAAGGCCGAATTCGCCAGCGACGAGCTGCTCGACGTCTAGCTTTTGACCCGATTTCACGCCTCGATTGCAGGTTCCATTCGCTCGCCTGGGCCTGCTTTTCTCTTTCTGTTTCAGTTGTTTACAGAAAGCTAAGGCGTCCCGCACCGCACTTTCCCCTCCGGTGTGGTCAACCGGCAACAGCTTTTGGGCACCAATCGGCTATAGTTCGGGCACATCTGGCGAGGGAATCGCCGCCGCAACCCGGCACCTGCGACATGACGATCTTGGGGAATTGAATATGAAAAAGCTTTTGCTTGCTGCCACTGCGCTGGTTGCGATCACGGGTGCCGCTTCGGCTGCTGATCTGGCGGCTCGCCCCTATGTGAAGGCTCCGATGATGCCGGTGGCGCCGAGCTGGACCGGCTTCTACATCTTCGGTGGTGCCGGTGGCGGCATCTGGGATGCAGACTCGCACACCAATTTCAACGGCGTGCCGGTGACGATCGATCAGCGCGTCGGCGGCGACGGCTGGTTCGGCACAGTCGGCGCCGGCTACGACTGGCAGTTCAATCCGTCCTGGGTCTTTGGCGTGTTCGCCGATGGTCAGTTCGGCAGCATGCGCGGCACCGTGCAGGACCAGATTGCGCCGGCCCTCACTGGCCGCATCAAGATGCAGGATGCCTGGGCCGCGGGCGCTCGCATTGGCTATTTGGTTGCTCCGAATGTCCTGTCATACGTCAATGCCGGTTACTCCGGATCGCATTGGTCGGGCACTGGTCTGACCACCCTCACCGGTGCTGCCTCGGGCTTGCATACCGACTCGTTCAACCGGAACGGTTGGTTCGTCGGCGGCGGCGTCGAGAACAACCTGAACATCTTCGGCATCTCGGCGCCGGGCTGGTTCATGAAGACCGAATATCGCGCGGCCTATTACGACCGCAAGGACATTGCCGTCCGCTTCGATGGCACCAATGCTCTGAGCACGGACTCCGTCAGCTTCAAGCCGTGGGTGCAGACCATCAGCACCTCGCTGGTCTACCGCTTCAACTGGACCGGCCCGGTCGTCAAGTACTGAGCCGAACGCACTCGGTCTTTCAATAGTTCTGCGAAAAGCCCCGGTTGATCCGGGGCTTTTTGTTTTCGGCTCGGATATTGGCGGCTGGAGCCGCTGGTCATCTGCCGCGCCGGCCGCTAGCCTCCTCGTCACAAAACTTCACAAAAAAGACGGCAGCAGCGTTTCCGATGCTGTGACGCGGTCGATGAGGGAGGAAGTGGCCATGCGGAAATTCCTGATGATCGGCGGCCTGCTTCTGCTCGCCATCGGCCTGCTCTGGGTCGGTCAGGGCACCGGGGTGGTGGCATGGCCGCGGACGAGCTTCATGATCAACCAGCTGCAGTGGGCAGGCTACGGCGTCGGCATGGGTGCGCTCGGCCTGGTGATGATCTGGCAGGGCACCTGCTGATCTCTGACCACAACAATGGAGACACTGCATGGCGGGCCGTTTCGACCTGAGGGGCAAGGTTGCGATCGTGACGGGCGGCAACGGCGGAATTGGCCTGGGGATGGCACGCGGGCTTGCCGATGCCGGCGCTGACATCGCCGTGGTCGGCCGCAACGAAGCCAAGTCGCAGGCGGCAGTTGCCGATCTGGCGGCGCGCGGCGTCAACGCCATCGCCGTCACGGCCGACGTCGGCAACAAGGACGACGTCACCGCCATGGTCGCGCGCGTGACCGGCGAGCTCGGTCGCATCGACATCCTCATCAACAATGCCGGCATGAGCATCCGCAAGCCGCCGCACGTGCTCGAGCTGGAGGAGTGGCAGGAGGTGATCGACACCAATCTCACCAGCGCCTTCCTGTGCTCGAAGGCCGCCTACCCGGCCCTCAAGGCGAACGGCGGCGGCAAGATCATCAACATCGGCTCGATGCTGTCGATCTTCGGCGCCAGCTTCGCGCCGGCCTATGCAGCCAGCAAAGGCGGAATCGTGCAGTACACGCGCGCCTGTGCCTGCGCCTGGGCGCCCGACAACATCCAGGTGAACGCGATATTGCCGGGCTGGATCGACACCGACCTGACGCGCGCGGCGCGCAGCCAGATCGACGGCCTGCACGACCGCGTGCTGGCGCGCACGCCCGCGGCACGGTGGGGCGACATCGACGACTTCGCCGGCATCGCCACGTTTCTGAGCTCATCGGCCTCGGACTTCGTCACCGGCACAGCCATTCCCGTCGACGGCGGCTATTCGATCATGGCGTAGCCGAGGCCTCAACGTCGAAAGCTCTTGATCTCGGAGACGCTGCCGTCGCGATAGGTCAACTCCACCGAGACGAACTTCGTCGCCGGCGGCAATTTCAAATAGGGCGTGGCGTTGGATGGAATCGCAATGGGATCGCGCATGTCGCAGCCGGGCATGTTCAGGACCTTGTCCGGCACGGCCGTGTCGATGCCGATGCGGACCTCGCGGATCGCGCAGCGATACGACATCAGGTGCGTGTAGTAGACCAGGAGACCGTTGAACTCGCGGAACGACAGCCAGCTGGTCGCCGTCATGTCGAGGATCTTGCGCTGGTCACGCACCAGCGCGGCCTCCGGCTCGAAGCGGATCGGGAACGGCCCCTGCATCTCGCCCGTCGCATCGACATAGCGGACCTGGATGGTGCCCGCGGGCGCATCCGCCGACAGCTGGATCGAGGGATTGGGCATGCGCTTGCGCGTGCGCGGATCGAGCACGTCCATGAAGCCGGTCTCGCGAAACTCCCCTGCCTCACCCATGCGCCAGGAAATACCGAGCGTCGGATCGGCGATCGAGAACGTGACGGTCCAGCCGCCATTGTGGCGCGAGAACATCGCAATCGGTGCGTTCAGGCTCTCGTTCGCCGGCGGAATGCGTGGCGCCGAGACGGGAGGCAGCGCCGCGAGCTTCTGCTGCGGCTCGGCCGGCTTGTCGACCGCGGCCGGGCCCTTCGCCATGCCGTTGAGAAACACATCGTCGACCATCTGGTCGAAATAGACCGGAATCTGCTTGTGCCGCACGGTCTCGGCGAGCTCGCTGACCAGACGGCGGGTGCGCTGTGCGACCTGCACCAGATTGACGCCGGGCTGCGTCAGCTCCTTGGTGAAGGTGCGCGTGAACACCGAGTTCGGATTGGCGTCATCGTTGGAGAGCCGATCGAGCGCGGTCTGGCGCGGACCGGCTGAAAACACAGAGAATACGCCTTCGGGCAACTGCGTCATCGGGGCAAGGCCACCCCCGCCCGCCACCGCGCGGGTGCCCGAGCGCTCGAACGGATTGTTGCGGCAGGCGTCGAACACCAGGATCGAGGTGCGCGCCTTCTTGTTCTGCAGCCGCTCGATGACGCGGTCCGCGAGGATCGAGGCGTCGCGCACCAGCTCCTCCTGCCCTTCGGTCGCCGCCGGCACGTCGGTCGGCAACAGGAAGTTCTGGCCCGCGATTTCGAAGCCGTGGCCAGCATAGAAGAAGAACGCGGTGTCGCCCGGCTCGACGGCATTGTCGAACGCCAGCAGTGTCTGGCTGAACTGCTGGCGACTGAGATTCTCCGCGACCATGACATTGAAGCCGAGCTGCTTCAGCGTGTCGCCCATCGTGCGCGCGTCGTTGACGGCCTTCTGCAGCTTCGGAACGTAGCGGTAGTCGTTGTTGCCGATCACGAGCGCAACGCGCTTCTCGGCATGCGCGGCGGCCGACGCCAGAACCACCGCCAGCATCGCCAGCCCGCACGCCAGCCACGTCCGCATCGATCTCATGGTCCGTCCCTGCCCTCATTGCGTGGGCTGCCGCCATCGGATAGTCGGCGGCACGCCGCCACCGGTTCATCCCCGAGGCGCCCGCGGGCCGCTCCAACTCCCTGCCGAACACACGCCGCAATTCCGTCGACAATTCGACCAGAGCGCTTTCCGCCAGCGGCCGGCCAGAGCTTCGGAGCAGCCGAATACGACAGCTCGACGACAGGTTGCCCGCAAATAATGCAAAAACATTAAGCTTTTTCGGTACTTCGTTCCCCTCTTCCATTGACTTTGCAGGATTCGCCCCTATCTTCCGCAGCAGCGCGGCCGGATCGCATCCGATTCCTGAGAGATTGACCGCGGGTCGGCGTTAGTCAGAAAACCCCCAGCTTCCTTAGAGCATGCCGTTTCGGGGTTGAGCGCGACCACAGCCTTTTACCCCTCGATTCCTAACGGCGGCGTCGAACAGAGGCCCCGTGCCTATCGGCGCGCGACATAGAGGCTCGATGTCTTTTTCCAATCTCGGCTTGTCCGACAAGGTGTTGGCTGCAGTTGCGGCCACCGGTTACACCACCCCCACGCCCATTCAGGAACAAGCGATTCCTCACGTCCTGGCGCGCCGCGATGTGCTCGGCATCGCCCAGACCGGCACCGGCAAGACCGCCGCGTTCGTCCTGCCGATGCTCACGATCCTCGAGAAGGGCCGCGCCCGCGCACGAATGCCGCGCACTCTGATCCTGGAGCCGACCCGCGAGCTGGCCGCCCAGGTCAAGGAGAATTTCGATCGCTATGGCGCTGGGCAGAAGCTCAATGTCGCGCTCCTCATCGGTGGCGTCTCCTTCGGCGACCAGGACACCAAGCTGACCCGCGGGGTCGACGTCCTCATCGCCACGCCGGGCCGCCTCCTCGACCATACCGAGCGCGGCGGATTGCTGCTCACCGGGGTCGAGCTCCTGGTCATCGACGAAGCCGATCGCATGCTCGACATGGGCTTCATCCCGGACATCGAGCGCATCTGCAAGCTCGTCCCCTTCACCCGCCAGACGCTGTTCTTCACAGCAACCATGCCGCCGGAGATCCGGCGCATCACCGAAGCCTTCCTGCACAACCCGCAGAAGGTCGAGGTTTCCAAGCCCGCCACCACCGCCGTCACCGTGACGCAGTTGCAGGTCCCATCCGGACGCGAGGCGCATCAGAAGCGCGAGGTGCTGCGCAGGCTGTTGCGGGACGCCAAGGATCTGAAGAACGCAATCATCTTCTGCAACCGCAAGCGCGACGTCGCCATCGTTCACAAGTCGCTGCAGAAGCATGGCTTCAGCGTCGGCGCCCTGCACGGCGACATGGACCAGTCGGCCCGCACGGCCGCGCTCGATCAATTCCGCAAGGGCGAACTGCCCTTGCTTGTCGCCTCCGACGTCGCCGCACGCGGCCTCGACATTCCGGAAGTCAGCCACGTCTTCAATTTCGACGTGCCGCATCATTCCGACGACTACGTTCACCGCATCGGCCGCACCGGCCGTGCCGGACGGACCGGCACCGCAATCTCGATCGTGGCCCCGGCCGACCAGAAGTCGATGGTCGCCATCGAGAAGCTGATCGGACAGGGCATTCCGACGATCGAGGGCGACTACGAGGTGCAGGAATCCTCGGGCGACGAGGACACGCGTGAGCGCCGTCCGCGTGACGCCGCGCGTCGCGGCAGCCGCGGCAAGGCGCGGGAGCGCGATGCGGCCCCTCGCGAGCGTGATGCAGCCCCGCGCGAGCGTGAGCCGCGGGCGGCAGCGCCGCGCGCCGCACAGGCAAATTCTCCTCGGCCTGCCGCGCCGAGCGCTCGCAAGGAACAGCCTCGTAACGAACAGCCTCGCAATGAAGCGCGGCGGCCGCGGCGCGACCTCGACAACGAGCCCGCTGATCACTCACATCTGCCGGCGTTCCTGCTTCGCCCGGTGAGGGCACCGCTTCCCTGAGCAAGCAAGATTCCGGGCTGTTCCAAATGCGGTCGCCCGGAACGTCGCGTCCGCAAAAAGATCAGCTGCCGCTTCCGTCAGACATGAGACCTAAGTCGACGACAGCGCTGAGCTATCAGCGAGGCGCACACCCGAGCGAACAGCTCCAGCCCGCTTCAGCAAGTTCCCAGAAGCATCCTATGTAGCTCATTGAACATATGAGGTGCCTTTCCCGTATGCGTGGCTTGGGTGTATCCGGGATACTACGGCCGTATTTACCCCTGGTTCACAAACGTCCTTTAGCTTGGCCGGCATTGTTTATTTCATTGCTGTGACGACGGCGACGCGGGCGATTGGGGAGAACCTGTGGTGGTCAATGCGCTTGACGAACACGAACGCACGATAGGCTTCGCCGAAGTCGCGCTCAGCCAGATCAGAACGCTTCGCCATTCGGCCAATCCGCGCAATTACGAGGTCTGGTACGTCTACGCGACGGGCTACAACGCACCGCTGAACGAGATCATCAACGAGACGCTGTCGCGCAACGGCAAGCTGTCGCAGTCCGATCTCGATCAGCTCTACGACTCCCACCTCGCGCAGCTCAAGACGTCGGATCGCATCGACAAGGTCGGCGCGCGCGTCGTCGGCGAGATCGACGACCTGGTGAACATGCTCACCGATGCTCTCGGCAGAACGGCGAGCTACGATGCGAGCCTCGCGGGCGCCGATCAGCGGCTCGCGTCGGCGACCAGCCGCGAGCAATTGGTGGACATCATCGAGGCGCTCACCGATTCGACCAGACAGATGCGCGAGACCAACCGGATCCTCGAAGAGCGGCTGACGCTGTCGAAGGACGAGATCAGCGGGCTGCAGCATAGCCTGGAGGTGATCCGGGCCGAGAGCCTGACCGATCCGCTCACCGGCCTCGGCAATCGCAAATATTTCGACCGGATGATCGAAACGACCGTGCAATCGGGGCTAGCGACCCAACAGCCGCTGTCGCTGCTGATGTTCGACATCGACCATTTCAAGTCCTTCAACGATTCCTACGGACATCTCACCGGAGACCAGGTGCTGCGCCTGGTCGGAATGACCCTGAAGCACGCCATCAAGGGGCAGGACATCGCGGCGCGCTACGGCGGCGAGGAATTCGCCGTCGTGCTGCCGAACACCTCGCTGCAGCACGCGCTGACAGTCGCCGATCACATCCGCCGCGCCGTGACGGCGAAGGAGCTGAAGAAGAAGTCGACCGGGGAGATCCTGGGACGCGTAACGATTTCGGTCGGCGTGTCGCTGCTGCGGGCCGGCGACGATACCGATACGCTGATCGAACGCGCCGACGCCTGCCTCTATGCCGCCAAACGCAACGGGCGCAACAAGGTGGTGTGCGAGAACGATCCCGAATACGCGACGACGACGCGAGGTCGGGTGGCCTGACTGCGACGGTGCCGGCGTTGGCCGGCAGCAGCATCAACGCGTCCGCGATGATGGCGTGCGGGATTTCTGTCGGCCCGACGCTGCTGTCGCACTGCGCGTCTTGCGACCTGCCGCGGGCGCTTTGCGGATCGTCTTGGCGACCTTCCGCGTCTTGGCCGGCTTGGCCGTTTTCGCGGCTGGCTTGGTCGCACCGGGCTGCACCCCACCACGTGCCGGACCCTGCTCGCGCCCGCGGCGAGATGCCGCCCGCTTCCTGGTCTGCTTGCTCAGGGCCGCTCTTTGCGCCGCTGCAAACGCATCTCGGGCCCATATCGCGAACTCGTCGGAGTCGTCGAACAGATGCGCTGGCACTTGCCAATACGAGCGCACCGTCATGGTCCGCGCGCGGGTCTCGTAGGAGAACGGCTTGGATCCGGCCTCCTCGAACCTGGCAAAGCTGGTTTCATCAGCACGGAGATAAAGGCCGCTGCGCAGCGCAAGCGCGAAGTTGATGCCGTCGGCGGAGATGCCGAAGCCGGAGAACATCCGCCGGATCGTGACCGGACCGAAACCGGCGAACAGATCGATCAGGAATTCGCGGTCCATCGCACCAGCTCTCGCCAACGCCCCAGTTGCTCGCCTGGAGTTTTCGGTCGAGAGGGTGGCGCGTGTCAATGTCCGGAACGCGACAGCTCCGGTGCCGCCCTGGCTGAAAGTGGACGATCAGACCTCGGCCGGCTTGAGCTGAACCGACTCGCCGCAGCCGCAGGCGCTGATCTGGTTCGGATTGTTGAACACGAACTGCGCCTGCATCTTGTCGGCCTGATAGTCCATCTCGGTGCCGAGCAGGAACAGCACGGCCTTGGGATCGACCAGGATCTTGACGCCCTTGTCCTCGACGACCTCGTCGGTCGGCCGGATATCATGGGCATATTCGACCGTGTAGGACTGACCGGCGCAGCCGCCATTCTTGACACCGACACGCAATCCGATGATCTCGGACTCGGCGCGATCAGTGAGCTCACGGATGCGCCTGGCCGCCGCATCGGTGAGCCGCATCACCTGCGGACGGGGCCGCGGCTTGGGCTTGGCAACAGGCGCTGTCGAATTCGTCGTGCTGGTCATGGCGTCATCCCGGCGGGGTATGTGATCCGCCCCTACTATTCAAACTTCGTGCCTGCTCGTCTCACCACATGTTCAGGACGAGCCGGGCCTCGTCGCTCATCCGGTCCGGCGTCCATTGCGGCTCCCAGACGATGCTCACATTGACCACGCCGACCCCCGGAACGCTGGCGATCGCGTTTTCCACCATGGTCGGCAACTCGCCGGCCGCCGGGCAGTTCGGCGTCGTCAGCGTCATCAGGACGTCGACGCTGCGATCGTCCTTGATGTCGACCTTGTAGATCAGGCCGAGTTCGTAGATGTCGGCCGGGATCTCCGGATCGAACACCGTCTTCAGCGCCGCGATGATCTCGGTGGAGAGCCGCTCGGTCTCCTCCGGCGGCAGCGCCGAATGGGTTTCGACAGTCTGAGTTTTGACGTCGGCCGTGTCGGTCATGCAAACAATTCCCGCGCCTTGATCAATGCCTGTGCAAGCTGATCGACCTCTTCCCTCGTATTGTACATGCCAAACGAGGCCCTGCAGGTCGCCGTGACGTTGAATCTCTCCAAAAGCGGCATCACGCAGTGCGTGCCCGCGCGCACCGCGACGCCCTGGCGATCGATCACGGTCGCGATGTCGTGCGCGTGCGCGCCCTTCATCTCGAACGAGATGACCGGGCCCTTGCCCTTGGCGGTGCCGATCAGCCGCAGCGAATTGATCTCGCGCAGCCGATCCTGGGCATAGGTGAGCAGGTCGTGCTCGTGCGCGGCGATGCGTTCCTTGCCGACCGAATTGACGTAATCGATCGCCGCGCCCAGCCCGACCGCCTCGACGATCATCGGGGTGCCGGCCTCGAATTTGTGCGGCGGATCGCCATAAGTGACCCAGTCGCGCGCGACCTCGCGGATCATCTCACCGCCGCCATTGTAGGGACGCATGGCAACGAGGTGGTCGTACTTGGCGTAGAGCACGCCGATGCCGGTCGGCCCGTACAGCTTGTGGCCGGTGAAGACATAGAAGTCGCAATCGATGTCCTGGACATCGATTGCGAGGTGCACGGCGGCCTGACTGCCGTCGACCAGCACAGGGATGCCGCGCGCATGCGCAATGCGCACGACCTCTTTCACCGGGACCAGCGTGCCGAGCATGTTCGACATCTGCGTGATCGCGACCAGCTTGGTCCTGCCCGTCAGCAGCTTCTCGAACTCGTCGATCAGGAAGTTGCCGTCATCATCGACCGGAGCCCACTTGATCACGGCGCCCTGGCGCTCGCGCAAGAAGTGCCACGGCACGATGTTGGAATGGTGCTCCATGATCGAGAGCACGATCTCGTCGCCTTCACCGATGTTCGGTCCGCCCCAGGAGGATGCGACGAGGTTGATCGCCTCGGTCGCGTTGCGGGTGAAGATGATCTCTTCACTGCGCCGCGCGTTGAGGAAGCGCGTGACACGCTCGCGGCCGCCCTCATAAGCTTCGGTCGCGGCATTGGCGAGATAATGCAGGCCGCGATGCACGTTGGCGTATTCGCTGGTGTAGGCCTGCGTCATGCGGTCGAGCACGGCGCGCGGCTTCTGCGCCGACGCCGCATTGTCGAGATAGACGAGCGGCTTGCCGTAGACCTGCAGCGCCAGCGCCGGAAAATCTTCGCGGATGCGGGCGACGTCGTAGGAGCCGTTTGAGACAGCGGGATGCGTGCTCATGCGCGCGCCTCCATCCAGTCCTGGGCGGCGGCGATGACGCGCTCGCGCAGGCCATCATCCTCGATCGCCTCGATCGCCTCACCGACGAAGGCCTGGATCAGCAGCGCCTGCGCCTGCTTCTCGGGCAGGCCGCGGGCGCGCAGATAGAACAGCAGGCTTTCGTCGAGCGCGCCGGCAGTGGCGCCGTGGCCGCAGGAGACGTCGTCGGCGAAGATCTCGAGCTCCGGCTTCGAGTCGGCCTCGGCCTCGTCGGACAGCAGCAGCGCCCGCGTCATCATCTTGCCGTCGGTCTGCTGCGCGTCGGGGCGCACGATGATCCGGCCCTGGAATACCGAGTGGGCACGATCGTCGAGCACGGCGCGGAAGTTCTCGCGGCTGGTGCAGCCGGGCACCGCGTGGTCGACAACCAGGGTCATGTCGCCATGCTGCTTGTCGCGCAGCAGGTTGACACCGTTGATGATCAGCTCGCTGCCTTCGCCCTTGAGAGTAATGAAGCCCTGCAGACGACTGACGGCGCCGCCTGTTGTCATGTTGAAGATATTGAGTTTCGACCGCGCACCGACCTCGTACTTGGCTGAAGTGATGTTAACGGCGTCCCTCGCATCGCGCATCAGGCGAATGGTGGACAGCGCAGCGTCATCACCGAGGGACACGACCACGGCGTCATTGGCCTGATAGCCTGAGGCACCATCGGCTGCGATCGCGCTTTCGATCAAAGTCGCCTGCGCGCCGTTCCCCACCGAAAGATGCGAGCGGCTGGCACGCGATGCTTGCGATGCTGTCGCGATGTGAATGATCTGCAGCGGGTTCGAGAGCTTTGCACCATCCGCCACGGAGATCAGGACACCATCGGTCGCAAGCGCACCGTTCAAGATGACCATGGCATCGTTGACGGTCGTTTCCAGCAGCCGCTCGCTGCCGGCGCTCTGCAGCGCCTCGCGCAGCGTGTGAACCTTGACACCATCCTCGGAGGCCGAAATATCCGAGAGCTCCGCCACGAACACGCCGTCGACCAGCACCAGCTTCCGAGCACCGTCGACGGCAACAGAAGCCAGCACGGCTTTGGCCCGCGCCAGCGCCGCCGCGTCCGGCGCGCCTGCCAGCGGCAGCACCTCGCGCATCAGCACACGAAGATCGGTGTACTTCCATTCCTCGATACGACGGTGCGGCAGACCGGTGCGCTCGAAAGCCGCGAAGGCTTCGCGCCGGATATCAGCCACCTTGCCGGTGCCGGGCAGACGGCCCAAAGCGGCAGAGAGCAAGCTGCTCGCCGCCGGACCGCTGTCGTTCTTGACCAAAGCTACGTTCATCACAGATCCATTCACGCAGCGATCAGGCCGCGTCTTCGAACTGGGCGTAACCGGACGCCTCGAGCTCCAGCGCGAGCTCCTTGCCGCCGCTCTTCACGACGCGGCCCTTCGACATCACGTGAACGACGTCGGGCACGATGTAGTTCAGCAGCCGCTGATAGTGGGTGATCACGATCATCGAGCGCTCCGGCGAGCGCAGCGCGTTGACGCCGTCGGCGGCGATGCGCAGCGCATCGATGTCGAGGCCGGAATCCATCTCGTCGAGGATGCACAGCGACGGCTGGAACAGCGCCATCTGCAGCACCTCGTTGCGCTTCTTCTCGCCGCCGGAAAAGCCGACATTGACGCCGCGCTTGAGCATGTCCTGCGGAATGCTGAGCGATTTCGAGATCTCGCGCACCTTCCTCAGGAAATCCGGCGTCGAATACTCCTCCTCGCCGCGCGCCTTGCGCTGCGCGTTGAGCGCGGTGCGCAGGAACGTCATGGTCGCGACGCCTGGAATCTCGACCGGATACTGGAACGCCAGGAACACGCCCTTGGCGGCGCGCTCGTCCGGCGCCATCGCCAGGAGATCCTCGCCCTTGAACAGGATCTCGCCGCCGGTGACCTCATAGCCCGGCTTGCCGGCGATGACATGGGAGAGCGTCGACTTGCCGGAGCCGTTCGGCCCCATGATGGCGTGCACCTTGCCGGCGTCGATCGAAAGCGTCAGGCCGTGGAGAATCTCGCGCTCCTCGACGCGGACCTGCAGGTTGTTGATTTCGAGTAGTGCCATGATCTGTTTCCGCTCAACGCTTGCCCTGGAGCAACCGATCGATCGGGTCCGAGGGCGGATGATGTTGATGTCAGCAAGCGCGGGCCGCACCGCGGACCCGCTCCGATGTGGTCTTAGCCGACCGATCCTTCGAGGCTGATCGAGATCAGCTTCTGCGCCTCGACCGCGAACTCCATCGGCAGCTGCTGCAGCACGTCCTTGACGAAGCCGTTGACGACGAGGCCGACCGCCTCCTCCTGCGAAAGGCCGCGCTGGACGCAGTAGAACAGCACGTCCTCGGAGATCTTGGACGTCGTCGCCTCGTGCTCGAAAGTGGCCGAGGAATTCTTGGCCTCGATATAGGGCACGGTGTGCGCGCCGCACTTGTCGCCGATCAGCAGCGAATCGCAGGCGGTGAAGTTGCGCGCGTTGGACGCCTTCCGATGCGCCGTCACCAGGCCGCGATAGGTGTTCTGCGAGCGGCCTGCGGCGATGCCCTTGGAGATGATCCGGCTGGTCGTGTTCTTGCCGAGATGGATCATCTTGGTGCCGCTATCGACCTGCTGATAGCCGTTCGAGATCGCGATCGAATAGAATTCACCACGGGAATTGTCGCCGCGCAGGATGCAGCTCGGATATTTCCAGGTGATCGCCGATCCCGTCTCGACCTGGGTCCACGAGATCTTGGAATTGTTTCCACGGCAGTCGCCACGCTTGGTGACGAAATTGTAGATGCCGCCGACACCTTCCGAATTGCCCGGATACCAGTTCTGCACCGTCGAGTACTTGATCTCGGCGTCATCGTGCGCGACCAGCTCGACCACGGCCGCGTGCAGCTGGTTCTCGTCGCGCTGCGGCGCGGTGCAGCCCTCGAGATAGGAAACGTAGGCGCCCTTGTCGGCGATGATCAGCGTGCGCTCGAACTGGCCTGTGTTGCGCTCGTTGATGCGGAAGTAGGTCGACAGCTCCATCGGGCAACGCACGCCCGGCGGCACGTAGACGAACGAGCCGTCGGAGAACACCGCCGAATTCAGCGTCGCATAGAAATTGTCCGAGGTCGGCACCACGCTACCGAGATATTTCTGCACCAGCTCGGGATGCTCGCGGATGGCTTCCGAGATCGGCATGAAGATCACGCCGGCCTTCCTCAGTTCCTCCTTGAACGTGGTCGCGACCGACACCGAATCGAACACGGCATCGACCGCGATCTTGCGCGTCTCGGGGCTGCCAGCGCCGGGCACCGGCTCGACGCCTTCGAGGATCGCAACCTCGCGCAGGGGAATGCCGAGCTTCTCATAGGTCTTCAGGATCTCAGGATCGATCTCGTCGATCGAGGAGAGCTGCTTCTTCGGCTTCGGCGCCGAGTAGTAGTAGAGATCCTGGAAATCGATCTTGGGATAGTCGACGCGCGCCCAGGTCGGCTCGGTCATGGTCAGCCAGCGGCGATAGGCCTCGAGGCGCCATTCGAGCATCCAGGCGGGCTCGTTCTTCTTGCCCGAGATGAAGCGGACGGTGTCTTCGGAAAGCCCCTTCGGAGCCTTCTCGGATTCGATGACAGTCTCGAACCCATAGCGATATTGGTCGACGTCGATCCGCCTGACGCGGTCGACCGTCTCTTGTACGGCTGGCATTCCATCCTCCGCTCGCGGTTTCAAGGACCGCGGTGGACATCTTCTGGAACTGTCTTACGACGTTTCCTCGACGAAATCACGCCCTTAGAATCGCTCAAGCACGGTTTCGTCGCCTCCTTTAAGTAGGGTCAATGACAGCTTTCGCCAAGCCTGGACGCAACGATCGACCTCCGCCTCCGTGGTGGACCAGCCCAGACTGAGGCGCACCGCTCCCTGGGCCGCTGCGGAACTGGCGCCCATCGCTTCCAGCACATGGGACGGCTGGACCTTGCCGGACGAGCACGCCGAGCCGGAAGACACCGCGATCCCTTCGAGATCGAAGCCGATCACGGCCGTCTCGGCCTTGAGCCCCGGTGCGGTGAACAGCGTCGTGTTCGGAAGCCGCGCCGCTTCGGACGAAAATACCGTTACGCCAGCGGTCTGACGAAGGCCCGCTTCCAGCCGGTCGCGCAGCGCCGTGATCCGGGTCAGGTCCACCTCGCGCGAAGCCAGGGCAGCGCCGGCCGCGGCGCCAAATCCGGCAATTCCGGCCACGTTTTCGGTTCCAGCCCGGCGACCGCGCTCCTGGCCACCACCGCGGAGAACCGGTATCGGCTCCTCCACGCCGGCGCCCAGGACCAGAGCGCCGACGCCCTTGGGTCCGCCGATCTTGTGCGCAGAGATGGTCACAAGGTCCGCGCCCATCTGCTTGATATCGAGGGGTATTTTCCCGAATGCCTGGATCGAATCGACGTGCAGCACGCCGCCCGCCTGGTGCACAATCTCGGCGACTTTCGAAACCGGTTGAAGCACCCCAGTCTCGTTGTTGGCGGCCATGACGGACACCAGCGCCGGCGGCCCGCCGGCCAGCAGGGCTTCCAGGCGGCCGAGATCGACCACGCCGGAGGAGTCGACCGGGATCGTCTGCACCGCTGATGGCGCGAACCGGCCGCCGGCCAGCACCGAGGCATGCTCGACCGCAGACACCAGCAGCCGCTCGACCGGGCCGGCCGGCGCGCGCAGGCCTGGGCTCAAGGCGAGCACATTGGCCTCGGTTCCGCCGGAGGTGAACACCACGCGGCGCGCGACGGTGCCGAGCCCCCGGGCGATCACCTCGCGGGCCTCCTCGGTCAGCCGCCGCGCCTTGCGGCCTTCGGCGTGAACCGACGAGGGATTGCCGACCAGATCCATGGCGGCGAGAATCGCCGCGCGCGCTTGCGGTCGCAGCGGGGTCGTCGCATTCCAGTCGAGATAGATCCTGTCGGCCATGGCTCGTTCTTATCAACTCGGGACACGAACGACCATCGCTCGCCCGCGCCATGATGATGCGCGACGGCCAGCGTGATATCGTCGGGCGCGAGATTGAGATAGCGGGTCCGGTGCCATGAACAAGCTTGTCGGCTCGATGCTGCGTCCGAATGATCGTACCTTCTACGCGATCATGGCCGGGCTCTCGCTCGGCATCGGCGTCGTCAACGCCCTTTCCGCCGCCCACGATGCCGTCAGGCGGGGCGCGGCCTACGATCTGGAAAAGCAGTTGCTGTGGGAAATGACGAGCATTGTCGTCATCATCCTGCTGGCGCCGCTGCCGGTCGCCACCGTTCGTTCCATCCGGCTGGGCCCGGCCGCCATGGCACGTCATATCGCGCTCGCCGTCGCCGCCGTCGTCGCCTTCTCTGCGCTTCACATGATCGGCATGGTGACGCTGCGCAAGCTGCTGATGTGGACCGCGGGCGGCGCGTACGACTTCCAGCTCTCCCTTGCCACCATCGTGTACGAGTTCCGCAAGGACGTCATGACGGCGCTGCTCATCGGTGGCACGCTCTGGCTGCACGACGGCTATCGCGCGAGCGCTGTCCGAGAGCCGACACGGCGATCCGAGCCTCCTGCCCCTGCCACGCTCTGGCTGCGCGACGGCCCGAGCCGCATCCGCATCTCGCCGGCCGACATCCTGTGGGTGGCCGCGGCCGGCAACTACGTTGAATATGCCATGGCCGACGGCAGGCGGCATCTCATCCGCGGCACCTTGTCGGCCGCCGAGGTCGAGCTCGCCCGCTTCGCGCTCGTCCGCATCCACCGCGGCCGGCTGGTCAACATGGCCCGGGTCGCCGCGCTTTCGGTCCTGCCAACGGGCGATTTCGGCCTGACCTTCGACAGCGGACAATCCGTGCAGGGCAGCCGCCGCTATCGCAGCGCCGTTGCGCAGCTGGAGCACACGGCGTCGCTGCACTGAACGGCCGGGCTGCAGACGAAAACGCCAGTATTTTCATCGAATTGCAGGCGCATTCGGATCACGTTCCGCGGCCGCTTCGCCCCGCCGCTGTGTCGGCGGCCCGGTCTGCATCCCTGCCGCAGCCGCCTTGCCGGGCGTTGAAAATCCTTGCTTTTTGCCCCGCGCTCCATGCTAGAAGGCCAACTTCCAGTCACGCCAGCGCTGCTCCGTCCAAGCGAACGGATGGCGCTCGATCACCACTTCTCCTGCGGAATTCGTCGGCGAGGCGCCAGATGAAGCTCGGACGAAGTCGGTCGACGCTCTGCCAAGGATTCTCTGATGCCTGAAGTCATCTTCAACGGTCCGGCCGGCCGCCTCGAAGGCCGTTACCATCCGGCGAAGCAGAAGAACGCGCCGATCGCGATGATCCTGCATCCGCATCCGCAGTTCCACGGCACGATGAACCATCAGATCGTGTACCAGTGCTACTACGCCTTCGCGCATCGCGGCTTCTCGGTGCTGCGCTTCAATTTCCGCGGCGTCGGCCGCAGCCAGGGCTCGTTCGACCACGGCACCGGCGAGCTGTCCGATGCGGCCTCCGCGCTCGATTGGGCGCAGACCATCAACCCCGAGGCACGCGCCTGCTGGGTCGCCGGGTTCTCGTTCGGCGCCTGGATCGGCATGCAGCTTTTGATGCGCCGCCCGGAGGTCGAGGGCTTCATCTCGATCGCGCCGCCCGCCAACCTCTACGACTTCTCGTTCCTCGCGCCCTGCCCGTCCTCCGGGCTGATCGTGCATGGCGAGCGCGACGCGGTGGTGCCGCCCAAGGACGTCAATACGCTGGTCGAGAAGCTGAAGACGCAGAAGGGCATCGTGATCGACCAGCAGGTCATCCCCGGCGCCAACCACTTCTTCGACGGCAAGCTCGAGCCACTGATGGAAACCATCACCGCCTATTTGGACATGCGCCTCGCCAATGTGAGGTGAGGTCGGCGCGTCGTTGCAAAGCCCTCGGTCTGTAGGGTGGGCAAAGGCGCGCTCCGTCAACGCGGATGGTCGCAACGCGCCGTGCCCACCATCTTCATTTGGCGGCTCGGAGACAATGGTGGGCACGCCTGCGGCTTTGCCCACCCTACGAACTACGAACTGCCGCCACATTCTCCGCCGTCATCGTCCGCAGGCGGGTGATCCAGTGCGCCGCGGCTTCTCAGTTCGTCACCGGCGTCTCGGAATACTTGATCGTCCGCCTGCGCGGACGATGACGCTGTGAGTGGAGCCGGCACCTTCCATGACAACGTCGTGCCTCTCTACGCCGCCTGCTTCAACAAATACGCATCGTGCCGCGCGAGGAACGCGCGCAGCAGCTGCGGATAGTCGGCGCTGACCGCCGTCCTCACGCTCGGCCGCTGCGCGAGTTGATCGCGCCACGCCCGAACCTTCGGCGTGGACGCAAAGATGCCGAGATCACCGTACGCATCGAACACATCGAAGTAGCGGAAGATCGGCGCGAACACGGCGTCGACCAGGCTGAAACGCGCGCCGGCAAAATACGGCCCCTCGCCCAGCGCATCCTCGACGCGAGCAAACTTCGCCGTCAACGCCTCGCGCTTGGCCGCGAACAATGCGGCATCCTGCGTCGTCTCCAGGCCCCAGAGATCGCCGAGGATCGCAGAGCCGAACTCCATCCAGGCCCGATGCTGCGCGCGGACCAGCGCGTCCTCGGGATGCAGCCTCACAGCCGGCTGCGTGTCCTCGATGTACTCGCAGATCACGTTGCTCTCGAACAGCGCGACTTCGCCCTGGCCTAAGGGTACCACCAGCACCAGCACCGGCACCTTGCCGAGCGGCGAGATCTTCAGGAACCAGTCGGGCTTGTTGGCGAGATCGATGTCGATCCGCTCGAATGCGACGCCCTTCTCGGTGAGCGCAATGACGGCGCGTTGCACATAGGGGCAGAGCTTGTGGCTGATCAGCTTCAGGACAGGCGCCATGACATCCTCGACAGTTTGATGCAGATGCATCAAACTAGATGCACGCGCATTGAACTGTCAAGGTTCATGCAATTGCATGAATCAAGGGCGCGCAATCACCCCGCCGGTCATCGGAAACGGCACGCCGGTGGTGGTGGGATAGCTCAGCGGCAGGCCCTTCATGCCGCGGACGGCCAGGAAGCCGAACGCCTGGGCCTCGATGGCGTCCGCCGACCAGCCCAGCGCATCGGCCGATTCGACGCTCGCCGGCGCGACACGCTCGCGCAGCATCCGCATCATGGTATGGTTGCGGGCGCCGCCGCCGCAGACGATCCAGCTCGCCGGCGGCTTCGGCAGCAGCGGGATGATGCGGGCAATCGCTGCGGCCGTGAACGCCGTCAGGGTCGCGGCCCCGTCCGCCGGCTTCACATCGCCCAGCTTCAGCGCGGAAAAATCGTTGCGGTCGAGAGATTTCGGCGGCGGCAGCGCGAAAAAGGGCATTTCCAGCGCGCTGGTGATCCAGGCCTCGTCCGGGTTGCCCTGCTCCGCCACGCGGCCATCCTGATCGAATGCCTGTCCCGTGGTCCGGTGCATGAAGTCGTCGAGCAGCGCATTACCGGGACCGGTGTCGCAGGCGATCAGCACGTCGTCGCCGTCGATATAGGTGATGTTGGAGACGCCGCCGATATTGACGACGGCGATCGGCCCCGCGCGCGACAGCGATTGCGCCAGGGCGCGGTGATAGACCGGCACGAACGGCGCGCCCTGCCCGCCGAAATCGACGTCGGCAGCGCGGAAATCGTGCATCACCGGGATATGGACGGACTTGGCGAGCGCGGCCGCGTCGCCGATCTGCACGGTCAGGCGGCGTTCGGGGCGGTGCAGCACGGTCTGGCCATGAAAGCCGATGATATCGATGTCCTCGGGCTTGAGCCGGTGCTGCGCCAGGAACGCGGCGACCGCCTCGGCATGCGCCACCGTCACGACGCGCTCGGCGTCGCGCACCCGTCCGGGGCGCGCATCGCGCCGCTCGATCTGCACCGCATCGGCGAGCGCCTCGCGCAGCAGGCTGCGCTCCGCGGCGCTATAGGCCCGGTAGCCCGAGGGACCGAGGCTCTTGATCTGCCGCCCATCGGTCTCGATCAGGGCCACGTCCACCCCGTCGAGCGAGGTGCCACTCATGAGGCCAAGTGCGGTCAGAATCATTGCAGTCGAACCTAAAAACCCTGCCCTGCTTGCCAAGTACGGCCGATTTGAGGTCCCGCCCAGGCCGTGCACATGCTTGTACAAGCCCGGCGCATCTTATAATGCCACAACGCCCGTATCCGTGGCATGTGCCTCCCGCACGTCCCCGCGACAAGCGGTCAATACCGTAAACAAATGCTCAGAGTCGCCGACAATGACTGGCTTCAAGTCTGATTTCCTGAACGTGCTGCAGAGCCGCGGGTTCATTCATCAGTGTTCGGATTTCGAGGGGCTGGATGCCCTCGCCGCCAAGGGCCAGGCGACCGCCTATGTCGGCTACGACTGCACCGCACGCTCGCTGCACATCGGCAACTTCCTGACCATGATGATGCTGTACTGGCTGCAGCAGACCGGGAACAAGCCGATCACCCTGATGGGCGGCGGTACGACGATGGTCGGCGATCCCTCCGGCAAGGACGAGACCCGCGCGATGCGCACGGTCGAGGAGATCGAGGCCAACAAGGCGTCGATCCGCGGCGTGTTTGCCAAGGTGCTGCGCTACGGCGATGGCGCCACCGACGCCATCATGCTCGACAATGCCGAATGGCTGACGCAGCTGAAATGGATCGAGATGCTGCGCGACATCGGCCGGCACTTCTCGGTCAACCGCATGCTGACCATGGACTCGGTCAAGCTGCGGCTCGAGCGCGAGCAGGAGATGAGCTTCATCGAGTTCAACTACATGGTCTGCCAGGCCTACGACTTCGTCGAGCTGGCGCGGCGCACCGGCTGCCGGCTGCAGATGGGCGGCTCCGATCAGTGGGGCAACATCGTCAACGGCGTCGAGCTCGGCCGCCGCATGGGCACCGAGCAGCTGTTCGCGCTGACCACGCCGCTCTTGACCACCGCGTCCGGCGCCAAGATGGGCAAGACCGCGCAGGGCGCGATCTGGCTCAATGCCGACCAGTGCAGCCCGTATGATTTCTGGCAGTACTGGCGCAACACCGAGGACGCCGACGTCGTCAAGTTCCTCAAGCTGTTCACCACGCTGCCGCTGTCCGAAATCGAGAAGCTCGCTGCACTGCAGGGCGCCGAGATCAACGAGGCCAAGAAGGCACTGGCCGATGCGGCCACCACCTTGCTGCATGGCGAAGAGGCGGCGCGCACCGCTGCCGAGACCGCCCGCCGCACCTTCGAGGAAGGCGCCATCGCCGAGAACCTGCCGACGGTCGAGGTGCCGCAGGCCGAGCTCGACGCTGGCCTTGGCGTGCTCAACGCCTTCGTCAAGGCCGGGCTCGTCGGCTCCAACGGCGAGGCGCGGCGGCAGATCAAGGGCGGCGGCCTGCGCGTCAACGACGTTGCGGTGACCGACGAGAAGATGGCGCTGACGCCGGCGGCGCTGACCAGCGAGGGCGTGATCAAGCTGTCGCTGGGCAAGAAGCGCCACGTGCTGGTCAAGCCTGCATAGCCGCATTCGTTTTTGCCTGCTTGTCAGGGAAGGCCGAAAGGCGCTCCCTGACGGCATGACGATCAGCGCGCCGCGAGAGCCTGCGCAAGCCGAGGAAACCCCGACAACTCCACCACGAGTGCGCATGGCGTTCGTGGTGCTGGGTCTCTGCTTTGCGCTGTCGGTGATCGGCCGCGGGCTGGGAGAAAGCTTCACCGTCTTTCTCAAGCCGATCTCCGACAGCTTCGGCTGGGATCGTTCCGAGGTCGTCTCGATCTATTCGCTGACGGCGCTCGCCGGCGGCCTCGCCGCTCCGCTGATCGGGCGGCTGTTCGACCACTCCGGACCACGCGCCGTCTATGCGCTCGGCCTCCTGCTGCTTGGTTCAGCCTTCACGGCCGCCGCGCACGCGCAGGCGCTGTGGCAGTTCCAGATCAGCATCGGCCTGTGCGTCGGCATCGGCATCGCGCTGATCGGCAACGTCCCCAACTCGATCCTGCTGGGCCGCTGGTTCGGCAAGAAGCTGCCGACCGCGATGGCGGTGATCTATTCCGCCACCGGCGCCGGCGTGCTGATCCTGCTGCCGGGCTCGCAACTCCTGATCGACGCGATCGGGTGGCGCAGCACATATCAGGCGTTCGGCGCCGCCGCCTTCATTCTGCTGGTGCCGCTGGCGCTGCTGCCCTGGCGGCTGTTTGCCGCCGGCGCGCCCCACATCACCAGGCCCGTCGCCGACGAGCTCGCCGACGATGCCTGGACCTTGTCGCGGGCGCTACGTCATCACGCCTTCTGGGCGTTGTTCTCGACCTTCTTCTTCACCGCCGTTGGCATGTATGCGATCGCGCCGCAGGTCGTCGCCTATCTGATCGACGCCGGCTTCGCGCCGCTGCAGGCCGCCACCGCCTGGGGCTTCTCGGGCGTGGTGCTGCTGTTCGGCATGCTCGGCGTCTCGGCCCTCGATGGGTTGATCGGCCGGCGGCCGTCGGTGCTGTTCTCCTACGCCGTATCGATCGCAGGAATCCTGATGCTGTGGGCGTTGCAATTCTCGCCGAACATCTTCCTGCTCACCGGCTTCGTCGTCTGCTTCGGCAGCATGATCGGCTCGCGCGGGCCACTCCTGTCGGCCACCGCGATGAAGATCTTCCGCGGCAAGCGGCTCGGCACCATCTACGGCACCATCACGATCGGCAGCGGGCTCGGATCCGCGCTGGGATCGTGGAGCGGCGGCGTCATCCACGATCTCACCCACGGCTACGATGCCGTCATTCTGCTCGCGCTTGTGAGCGTCGTCATCGGGATGATCCCGTTCCTCGTGGTTCCTGCCCTCCGCACGTAGTTGCGGTCGGGCCATCCGCGCACGATGTGCTGGGACGCGCCTGATTGCCGCGTCAGTCCACATAGTGGACTCGGCTCGACAGAGCCGCATTCATGATTAGTAAGCAGCTTGATGATAGTTGTTCCGGCAACAACAACGAAGAGGACGCCGTGACACTGCTCAGCCGCATGAAGTTCCGCACCAAGCTTGCAAGCATGGTGATCCTTGCGATCGCAACGGTGATCGCGATCGTGGCCGTCTCCGGTTGGCTCAGCCGCGCGCGCATGCTGGAGGACCGCATCACCCAGATGCATACGGCGGTCGACCTCGTCTACGGCCTCGCGGAGACGCTGCAGACGGAGGTCGCGGCAGGAAAGATGTCGGTGGACGAGGCCAAGAACAAGTTCCGCTATCTTGCGCGTCGGATGACGTTCAACAACGGCCAGGGATATCCGATCGCCTACAACGCGTCCGATTCGGCGCTTCTTCTGAACGCCGCCAACGAGAAGCTGGAAGGCAAGATCCTCGGCACCAAGGACGCCAACGGCGTCATGATCGCCGATGCGCAGATCAAGGCTGCGCAGCAGAAACCCGAAGGCAGCACGACGTCCTATCTCTATCCCCGGCCCGGCCAGACCGAGCCGCTCAGGAAGGTCGTCTTCGTCCGCAGCTTCGCGCCGTGGAACATCGTCATGAGCTACGGGCTCTATGTCGACGACATCGAGGCGGATGTCTATGCACTGCTGATGCGGCTCGCGGGGATCGGCGCGGCGCTGCTCGTGCTGCTCGGCCTCCTGTCCTTCCTGATCTCGCACAACGTGGTCGGCGGGCTGCATCGGCTGAAGGATCGCATGCAGGACATCGCCGGCGGGCGGCTCGAGCAGCCGGTGGCCGAGACCGAGCGTGGCGACGAGATCGGCCGCATGGCCGAGACCCTGGAGGTGCTGCGCAAGACGGCGATCACCGCGCGCATGCTGGAGCAGGAGCAGGCCGCATCCAAGCAGCGTAGCGAAGCGGACAAGCGCGACGCGCTGATTGCGATGGCCGACCGCTTCGATGCCTCCGTCGGCCAGCTCGTCGCCCTGATGGCGTCCGGCGCCGGAGAGCTCGAGGCGACGGCAAAATCGATGACCGGCACGGCAGAGAGCACCAATGCGCGCGCCACCGCCGTCAGCTCCGCGGCGACGGAAGCGAGCTCGCGCGTGCAGACGGTCGCCACCGCTGCGGAGGAGCTGACCTCGTCGATCACCGAGATCAGCCGTCAGGTCGCCCAATCCGCCGAGGTCACCGGACGCGCCGTCGAAAGCGCGCGCCACACCGACGGGATCGTTCGCGCACTGGCCGACGGCGCCAAGCAGATCGAGCACGTTGCCGAGCTGATCTCCAGCATCGCGGGCCAGACCAACCTGCTGGCGCTCAACGCCACGATCGAGGCCGCGCGCGCCGGCGAAGCCGGCCGCGGCTTCGCCGTGGTCGCAGCGGAGGTGAAGAGCCTGGCCAGCCAGACCGCGCAGGCCACGCAGGAGATCGGCGACCGCATCGCCCAGATCCAGAACGCGACCAGGGAAGCGGTCGGCGCGCTCGACGGCATCACCCTGACCATCGAGGAGGTGTCGGCGATCGCCGCGACGATCGGATCGGCGATCGAGGAGCAGGGAACCGCCACGGCGGAGATCGCGCGCAACGTCACCCAGACGGCGCAGGCCACCCGCGAGGTCACCGCCAACATCGGCGGCGTCTCGACGGCGGCCAATGAGACCGGAAGCGCCGCCGGCCACGTGCTGATCGCCGCCGGCAACCTCTCCAAGCAGGCCGAGCAGCTCTCCCGCGAGGTCGACACCTTCCTTGCGGGCGTCAGAGCCGCCTGACCGCTTCGATCCGCCACAACGGCGTTGCCAAACGCTGACGCGGCCAGCGGCGTCAATTGTTCGGCGGCAGCTCCGCCGGCGGGTATTGCTGCTTGCCGGTGTTGAAGTCCATGATCTTGCGCGTCACGCCCGGCAGCATGGCCGAAATCGGATTGATGCGCACCACAGGCTGGCTCGGCGTGCCGACGACCTCGTAGGTCACGCCGAACAGCCCCTCATTGCTGCCGCCAAGGAACAGGCCGACGATCGGGATCTGGTTGAACATGTTGTTCAGCCCGTACAGCGGCACGATCGTGCCCGAAGCCCGGACCTGGTTGACGTTGTAGTCGATGCTGCCTTCGATGGTCAGGCCGAGCGTCGGTCCCTTGACCACGCCGTCGCGGATCGAGAGCAGCCCGTTCTGCCGCGTGAACTCCGCGCGCAGCATGGTGAAGGCGATGCCTTGCGAGGCGCCCTGTGCGGCGCCTGAGGCAGCGCGATCCAGCGCCTGCTCACCCCTGACGGTGAAGTTGCGAACGATCGCCAGGCCCTCCTTGGGGCTGGTGTCGGCCGTCGGCGGCTCCATCGCAAGCTCCAGCTCGCCGCCTGCCATCTTGGAATAGGTGTCGGCGAACCGCAGCAGCGCGCCGGCATCATTGGTCACCAGATAGATCACCTCGCGGCCCTGGCGGCGTGCCCGCGGATCGGCGCTGGGCGCCTCGCGGCCGATGCGCAGGTCGGCCGTCACCGGCGTGTCGCGGCCGACCTTTCCGCTCAGATTGAAGCTCTTGAAGGCACCGCCGCGCCTGGAGAGCTTGACGTCGACGCTGCGCAGCGCCTCGCCGTTGAAGCCGGCGACGGCGCCGAGCTTGACCTCGGCGTCGAAGTCGAGGTTCGAGCGCGCCTTGTTCTTGTCGGCGTCCTTGTTGGTACCCGAGATCGCCGACTTCAGGAAGCCGCGGCCGTCGAACACGTCGCCACGCATCGACAGCTTCAGCACGCCGTCCTGGCCGCGCTCGGCCTTGAGCTGCGTCTTGTCGCCTTCCGACGGCGAATAGGTCGGAAAGTTGGCGTTCATCAGGTCGCCGTTCTGGTCGACTTCCAGCGAGCCCTTGATGGAGACGCCACCGCCTTCGATGTTGATGTCCTCGAAGCGTGTCGATTGCTGCTTGGCGACAACGTTGAAGGTGGCCTTCCCCGATTTGCCCGGATTCTTCACCCAGCCCGGCAGCAGGTTGTCGAGCTTGAGCTGGGTCAGATCGGCCTCGACGCCGATGCGGCTGTCGCGATCGCTGGAGCCCGCGATCTTGCCATTGAGCTTGAGCGGCACGTTGCCGGTGATCGCGGTGCCCAGATCCATGCCGAGCCGGGCCCGGCTGGCATCGTCGAGGATCGCCTGCATCTTGATGTCGGCGTCGCCCTCGGTCGGCTTGCGATAGTCGAGCGTGGCCGGCTGGCCGTTGATCTTGACGTCGCCCTTCACCTGATAGCCGGCGGTGTTGGCCACGATCTTGAGCGTGTTGGCCTCGAGCTTCTGGTTCATCACCAGCTTGTCGGCGGCAAAGCCGTTGAGATCGGCCGTGACCGCGTAGCTGGTGTCGGCCTTGGTCAGTTCGCCCTTGACCGGCATCGCGAGATTGACGCTGGCCTGGAACGTTCCCTTGGTCTGGTTGGGATCGATCGGCATCGACGACAGATCGTTGAGCCGGTCGGAGGCGAGGATCTCGGCGGCAGCGGCGACCTGCCCTTCGACGCGCATGCGTACCCGCGACGGCGACGGCTTTGGCGCCATGTCCGGCACTTCGAACACGACATCGGAGAAGTTGAGCTTGCGTCCGGCCGGCGTATCCGCGACGCCCTGCCCGATCGTCACCGTCGCGGTGCGGCCGGTGACATGCGCCTTCACGTCGGCATCGCGCACCGACGGCAGGCCGTCGACCGGATGCACGGTGACATTGGTGGCGACGATGTTGACGTCGAGACCATCGTCGGGAATCGGCGGCCCCTTGCGCGGCAGGTTGCGCGTCGGCGAATTGACCGCGACATCGATCCGCTGCACCGAGCCGCGTTCGATGCGCTCGATGATCCAGGCCCGCACCTCCGGCACGATCAGCGCCGGCCAGATCCGCTTCATCGCCAGCGCGGGCATCGGCGTCGCCGCGAAGCCGAGCTTCAGCCGCGGCTCGCCGGCATATTCGACGCTGCCGGTGCCGGCGACGCCGATCTCGCCGTTGGACACCTCGGCCTGCGTCAGCAGCACGCGCTTGCCCTCGGTGTCGAAGCGGAAGTTGATCGAGATGCGGTTGAAGATCAGCGGCGGCTCGTTTTCGATGGCGCCGAGCAGAATGGTGCCGCCGTTGAGACCCAGCCGCCAGTCGTTTGCGGTGTCGTTCGGCGGCTCGAGATTGGCGTTGAGCGTGACGCGGTTGGCGCCCGAGATCACCTTCAACGGCGCGATCAGCACGCGGCGCCCGGCGTCCCATTCCATGCTGATCTCGGCGGAATCGATCGCCATCGGATAGTCGGGCGTATCGGTGTCGATGATCTTGCCCGCGCCGATGTTGATCTTGCCGCGCAGATAGGTCGGCAGCCCGTCGCGCGCGAGCTCGCCCTTGATCTCGCCGCTCATGGGCAGGTCCGCCATGTAGGTGAGATCCTTGAGCCGCATCGCCAGCAGGATGTTGCTGGTGGAGACCTTGTCGGCCTTGATGTCGACCGTCCGCACGCCGTTGGCCTGCGGCCCGACCAGGATGCGCAGCTGCCACGGCCTGGCGCCCTCTTCGCCGAGGCTCAGCGCCACCCCGCCGCCGGACGGCCGGCGCAGGCTGAGGCTGATGTTCTCGAACGTCCATTTGTTGCCGCGCTGCTGGTCGTCGACGACCAGCACGCCGTTCTTCAACCCGATCTCGTTCAGGTTCTGGCCATCGAGCCCGGTCAGGCTGAGGCTGTCGAGCCAGTCCAGGCCGGCGAGCAGGCCGTTCGGCGCAGCGGCTGGCGCGACGGCCGCAGGCAAAGTCGAAGTGGTCGGTGCTGACGGCTGCGAGCCGGCCTGCGGTCCCGGCGCATTGGGCGGTGGCGCGGCCTGTCCCGGCCGCGGGAATGTCGGCGGCAGGCCGGCGTCGCGCTTGGAGGCGACGCCCGTCGCCAGCGGCTTGTTGGTCTCACCCGTCGATACGGTGACGGTGCCGTCCGGCGTGATGCGGATCGCGAGCTCGGCGTCGACCAGCTTGAGGCTCTCGGCGCGCAGCTGGCCCATCAGCAGCGCAGCGCCGGACAGCCGCACCTCGGCCTTTGGCGCGCTGGCGACGATGGCGTGATCCTGATCGCGCACGATGATGTCGCGGATCCGGACCGCGATCCGGATCCGGCCGGCGCGCTCGATCTGGGTGCCGCCGACCTCGACAGTGTTGCCGTGGCCGATATTGTCCTCGATCGCCGCCGCGAGCCACGGCGTCGCCAGATCGAGGCTGATCGGGCCCGCACCCAGCCGCAGCCACAGGCCGGCGAAGCCGAGCCCCACGAGCAGCATCAGCGATGCTAAGGTGACGACGACCCGCTTGACCATGCGGCCGCCCGGCACGCGCGGGCGCGATCCGCCGAATCGACCGGTGCTCTCGCCCGAATCGGACCGCGACAACAGGCGGCGGCCGCGCTGCCCGGCCCTCTCGTCGGGCTCGGCGGCGGCCTCGTACTGGTCGGCCACATCCCAGTCGGCCTCATCCCACTGTTGGCCCTGGGTGTCCGCTTGCAGATGGGGCCGGTGGGGTGATGTCTGTCTTGCCATTGCCTCTCGGTGCCGGCCCCTCGTGTCCGAAATATTTCGTGCCAATCTGGCCTCGGCCAGGTTGGTCGCCGGTGTAGCCCCGCCCGTTCACGCAGCGCGCGTGCTCACTGCCGGCAGGGCCCGATCCCCCAATGATCCCGTCACGCTTCGGCGGGAGCTGTCAACACGCCTGCCGGCGGTACGCCGGCGGCGCGGACGACGCGCGAAATCCCCGTCACCATACCCCACCGCCGTCAGGTTTGCCCACCTGCTCGCGCCAGCGGACCGGCGCCGCTCCACCGCCGGACGAAATTTTTGGTGGAGCGTCTGATCCGGACGGTACGAGAGTCGTCATTGCACTGTGCTCGACTGCGCTGGTGCTCACGCCTGCTGGTAGCCATGATCTTCCCTTCATCGCAAGAGGCGTGATCCCCTGCGCGCCGCGAAGCACGGATGCCAGATCGATCCCGGGACACCGGACAAGAACCGAGATACTTTCATTTTTGAGCCGCCGAAAGCGACGAAAGGAAGGCGTATGTCAAAGGAATCACAAAAGAAATCCTCCAACCCGGCGTCCTACGGGGCGATTGACGGGAACCGGCTTGCCACCGCGGCCAAGAAGGCCACCAAGAAGACGGCCAAACCGACATTGACGAAAGCCGCCAAGACGACCTCCGCCAAGACCGCGACGACCAAAGCCGCGCCCACCAAAACCGGGGCGGCGAAGGCCAAGCCCGCGACGCCGGCTGCGGCCGGAACGGGCCTCGCCGAGGGCGCCAAGGCGCCCGCCTTCAAGCTGCCGCGCGATGGCGGCGGAACCGTCTCGCTGGCCGACTATGCCGGCCGGAAGCTCGTGCTGTTCTTCTATCCCAAGGCCAATACGCCCGGCTGCACCAAGGAGGCGATCGACTTCACCCGCCTGTCGAAGGACTTCGCCGCCGCCGGCGCCGCCGTGCTCGGCGTCTCCGCCGATTCGGTCAAGGCACAGGACAATTTCCGCGACAAGCACGATCTCGCCGTGCCCCTGATCTCGGACGAGACGCACGAGATGCTGGGGGCCTACGGCGCCTGGGGCGAGAAGTCGCTCTATGGCCGCAAGTTCCTCGGCATCATCCGAAGCACCATCCTGATCGGCGCCGACGGCCGCGTCGCCAAAGTGTGGCGCAACGTCAAGGTCGACGGCCACGCCGATGCGGTGCTGGCGGCGACGCGCGCGCTCTGAGAATGCGCCTGACGGCGTTGGCGGAAAATTAACCATGCAGAGGTCAAATCGCTCCCGTAAATGACGCCGCTGGAATGACGATCTCCGGCCGGCGCGGGAGTGCCGATGTCGTATCGTTCCGGCCATCACGCCGAATATCCCCAGCACCATCCTCATGATCGCGGGCACGCCCACCACCATCGGCGTGCACCCGTCAGCCATCCGGCGCAGGTCGCGGCCGCATCGCAGAGCGACTACACGCTGGTGCATGCCGGCAAGCAGGTGCGCATCGGCCCCGTGGTGTTCTGGATCGTGGTCGGCACCGTCAGCCTGCTCGGCCTCTGGTCGGCGGCGACCGCGACCTATTTCGCCTTCCGCGACGACGTGCTGACGCGGCTGATCGCGCGCCAGGCCGAGATGCAATACGCCTATGAGGACCGCATCGCCGAGCTGCGCGCCAAGGTCGACCGCGCCACCAGCCGCCAGCTGCTCGACCAGGAACAGTTCGACCAGAAGCTCGACCAGATTCTGAAGCGCCAGACCGCGCTCGAGGGTCGCGCCACCGCGCTGGGTAGCATGCCCGACGTGACCGGCTCGATCCGTCTGCCGGCACGCGGACCCGCGGCAACCGAGTCGGCGTCGTCCGCGCCAAAACCGTCGCCGATCAGCGACACCGTGATCTTCACCGCGCCGCCGGATCGCGAGGCCCGGCTCGAATCGCGCAGCCCCGTGATGGCGAATGCGCAGCCGAACCCATCGACCAAGCTCGCCGGCGTCGACAGCGTGCTGACGCGGCTGACGCGCTCGCTCGACCAGGTCGAGGCGCGGCAGATCGCGATGCTGTCCTCGGCCGAGGAGACGCTGGAATCGAAGCTGCGGCGGATGCGCGGCGTCATCACCGACCTCGGCCTCGACATGGGTCAGATCGAGGCGGCC
This sequence comes from Bradyrhizobium sp. SZCCHNRI3043, assembly GCF_032377735.1. Classification (NCBI taxonomy): domain Bacteria; kingdom Pseudomonadati; phylum Pseudomonadota; class Alphaproteobacteria; order Hyphomicrobiales; family Nitrobacteraceae; genus Bradyrhizobium; species Bradyrhizobium sp. SZCCHNRI3043. Next base: position 104,907 of record NZ_JAUHID010000015.1, on the reverse strand, counting down.
GCGCCGAAGGGCGGCATGGGCGGCCCGTTCGTGCCGGTCAAGCTCGGCGCCGAATCTGGTCCGTTCGAGCGTCAGCTCTACCGCATCAGCATCACCCGCGCCCAGGTCGAGAAGATGAACCGCGCGCTGTCGCTGGTACCCTATCGCAAGCCGGTCATCGGCGAGGTCGAGTTCACCTCCGGCTTCGGCGTGCGCTCGGATCCGTTCCTCGGCCGTCCCGCGATGCATACCGGGCTCGACTTCCGTGCTGCCACCGGCGATCCGGTTCGCGTGACAGCGAACGGCAAGGTGGTCAATGCCGGCTGGGCCGGCGGCTATGGCCGCATGGTCGAGGTCGATCACGGCAACGGCCTCTCCACCCGCTACGGCCATCTCTCCGAGATCAACGTCAAGATCGGTCAGCAGGTGAAGATCGGCGACATCATCGGCGAGGTCGGCTCGACAGGCCGCTCGACCGGCCCGCATCTGCACTACGAGACCCGCATCGACGGCGAAGCCGTCGACCCGCAGAAATTCTTGCGCGCGGGGATCAGGTTGAGCGCTGGCTGATCAGCCCGCCACCAGCGCATCCAGAAAGCGCGACAGGTCGTCCCACAGTTCGCCCGGCTCCTCGAGTCCGATGCTGAGCCGCACCAATCCTTCCGCGGCATTCCACGGCCGCACCCTGCGGTCGGCGACCACATCCATCGGCGCGATCAGGCTGTGGGTGCCGCCCCAGGAGGCGCCGATCGCGAACAGGCGGACATGGCCGAGCGCCGGATTAATTCGCGCCGTGAACTCCGGCTTGATCACCAGGCTGAACACCGTGCTCGCGGCCTTGAAGTCGCGCGCGAAGATCTCGTGGCCGGGACAGGACGGCAGCGCCGGATGCAGCACGCGCGCGACCGCCGGCGCGGCCTGCAGGCGCTCGGCGAACTCGCGCGCGACCCGGCCGGAATGCGCCATGCGCACGCCCATCGTCTCGATGCCGCGCAGCGCCAGCGCCGCCTCGTCCGGCGAGACGCCGATGCCGAGCACGCCGAGCACCTCCTTCAGCGCTTTGCGCAGGCCGAGATCCCCAACCGTGATCGAGCCGAGCAGCAGGTCGGAATGACCGCCGACATATTTGGTCAGCGCCTCCACTGCGAAATCGACGCCATGCGCCAGCGGCTTGAACAGCAGCGGGCTCGCCCAGGTGTTGTCGCAACCGGTGAGCACGCCCCGCGCCCGCGCGGCCCGCGCGATCGCCGGCACGTCCTGCACCTCCATCGTGCCCGAGCCCGGCGACTCCAGCCAGACCAGCTTGGTGCTGGCGTCGATGAGATCGGCGATCCCGGCGCCGATCAGCGGATCATAGACGCGATGCGCGATGCCGCGCGAGGCGAGATAATTGGCGCACAGATGCCGCACCGGCGGATAGACGTGATCGGGGATCAGCACGGTGTCGCCGGGCTTGAGCACGGCGAGCATCGTGATCGCGACCGCGGCCTGTCCGGACGGCACCAGCACCGTGCGCTCGCCGCCATGCAGCGCGGTGATCTGCGCTTCCAGCGTCCGTGTCGTCGGCGTGCCGTGCAGGCCATAGGTGTAGCCGTCGAGGCCGCGCGCGGCGCGCCCGGCAAAGTCCTGCGGATCGTCATAGACGATGGTCGAGGCGCGATAGGTGGGAACGGCCAGCGACGTGAAGCCGTCATGCGACACGGCAGGATGCTGAACGCAGCGGGTGAGATCGTGCATGGACACCTCGTGAGACAATGCGTGCAGCCATCGTAACGCAAATGCGCGAGGTCAGGGGGGCGGTTTCGATAACCGAAACTGGGGAGTGACCGATCCAACTGAGAAGAGGCCGGCCGCTTGGCGAAAGGTCATCTTGGGGCACCGTCATTGCGAGGAGCGAAGCGACGAAGCAATCCAGAGTCGCACTCGCAGCCCTGGATTGCTTCGCTTCGCTCGCAATGACGGCTGATCGACCGCCATAATGGACGCCTATTTCAGCGCCTGTGAGACGCGCCGCAGCGCCTCGTCGAGTTCGGGCAACGCGAGCACGCCAAAGCCGAGACGGAATACCCGCGCCTCGTCGCCGAACCACGATCCCGGACCGACGCGAGTCTCGCGATCGGCCAGCTCGCGATGAAAGCGCGCCACCGCCGCGTCCTCGAACATCTCGCGCCTGAGCCTGATGCAGCACAGCGCGCCCGCATCCGGCCTGATCCATTCGAGCAGGCGGGCATGGGCGGCAACGAAGCCGGCGGTGCGCGCCAGACCCTCGGCAAGATGACGGCGCCGCTCGCCCATGATCCCGTCGAGATTCCGCAGGATCGATCGCGCGATCGCCTCATCGACGACCGAGTTCGATATCGTGGTGTTGAACTTGCCGAGCACGAGCTGTGCGCGCAGCGCCTCGTCCCGCGTGATCACCCATCCGGTGCGGATGCCCGGCGCGCCATGGCATTTCGAGAACGACGCGCAGCTGATGATGCGCCGATCCAGCGCGACGACGCTCGGACGCGGCTCCGCCTCGCCATGCACGGCGTCGCGATAGGTCTCGTCGACCAGCAGGAACGCATCGGGGCAGATCTCGTCCATCGCCGCGAGCACCTCGCGCAGCTCGGCATCGGACAGCGCCACGCCGGACGGATTCTGCGGCGAGGCCAGGCTGACCAGCCGCGTCCGCGCCGTCAGCAACGAGCGCAGGCGGCCGACATCGAGACGATAGCCGTCATCGAAATGCAGCGGCAGGTCGAGAACGCGCAGGCCCACCGACGCAAGCACGTTGCGCGCGTTGGGAAACGCAGGACGTCCGATCACGACCTCCGCGCCGGGCGCGCTGAGAACGAAGGCCGTCAGGAACAGCGCCTGCATGGCGCCGACGGTGGTGATGACGTCGTCAGCGCCGACACCATGTCGCGCGGCGATCAGCTCGCGCAGCTCGAGGTGGCCTTCGGTCGGACCATAGCTCAGCACAACATCCGTCAGCGCGTCGCCGAGCCCGTCCGCGAGCAGCTCGTCAAGCCCAAGATCCGGGCCGATGCTCTCGGCGAGATCGTAGCGGACCGGCTGCGAGGTCAAGCTGATGATGTCGTTGTACGGGAAACGGCTGGGCACGTGCGGCATGGCTGAGCTCCGAGTGATGCGCTCAAGCTACCGCCCGGGGGACTGGGGATGACAGATACAGAGACGCCCGATTGCCACCAGTACAGATTTGCGATTGGATGATCTGTATGGACCAGCGCACCCCGTCTTCGCCGCTCTACGAAGCCCTCGCCGGCCACCTCACGGCGCTGGTCGACGACAACGTCCTGCGTCCGGGCATGCGCGCGCCCTCGGTGCGCGCCTTCGCCGCCCAGCACGGCGTCAGTCTGACCACGGCGGTGCAGGCCTATCGCCTGCTGGAAGATCGCGGCGTGCTCGAAGCCCGGCCGAAATCCGGCTTCTACGTCACGCAGCGGAGCCACCGGCAACGCGCGCTGCCGACCGCGTCGCAGCCGCCGCAGCGCGCCAACCCGGTGGTGGCCGTCTCCAGTCCCGTCTTCAGCGTGCTCGCCTTTGCCGGCGACCCGACCTATGCGCCGCTGGGCTGCGCCCTCCCGAGCGCCGGCCTGCTCGCCGCCGAGCGGCTCGACCGTCATCTCGCCCGCTGCGCCCGCGTCCATGGCCGCCACTACAACATCTACGCCGATCCGCATGGCGATGCCGAGCTGCGCGCGCAGATCTCCGCGCGCGCACTGCGCCTCGGCCACGCCGTGCCGCCCGATGGCGTCCTCATCACCAACGGCTGCACCGAGGCGCTGAACATCGCCTTGAGCGTCACCACCCGGCCGGGCGATGCGGTCGCGATCGAATCCCCGACCTATTTCGGCCTGCTCCAGGTGCTCGAAGCCCGCGGCCTGCGCGCGCTGGAGCTGCCGACCGATCCGACCCGTGGCGTCGACGTCGCCGCGCTCGACAAGGCGCTCGGCGCGCGCCGCGTCGCCGCCTGCCTGCTCGCCTCGAGCTTCAACAATCCGCTGGGCACGCGCACCGACGATGCCAGCAAGGCCGCCATCATCCGCGTGCTCACGCGCCACGGCGTGCCGCTGATCGAGGACGACATCTACGGCGACATCAGCTTCGGCGACGACCGGCCGCGCCCATTCGCCGCGATCGCCCCGAAGGCCGACATCATCCTGTGCAGCTCGTTCTCGAAGACCATCGCGCCGGGCTATCGCATCGGCTGGCTCGCCTCCAACCGCCGCCACGATCAGATCCTTGCCGCGAAGTTCGCGCTGTCGCTGAGCGGCGCGGCCTTGCCGCAGAAGGCGATGGCGGATTTCCTCGGCTCCGGCGGCTACGACGCCCATCTGCGGCGCATCCGCAAGGTGTTCGCCGCCAACATGGACCGCATGCGCCGCACTGTCGACCGCAGCTTCCCCAAGGAGACGCGGATGACCGACCCCAGAGGCGGCTTCGTGCTCTGGCTGGAGCTGCCCGCGGATTTCAATTCCGACGCACTTTATGACCACGCCATCCGCGAACGCATCTGCTTCGTGCCCGGCAGCCTGTTCACGGCGACATCAGATTATCGCAACTGCCTGCGGCTGAGCTGCAGCCACGACTGGGACGCACGCATCGAGCGCAGCGTCGAACGGCTGGGGGAGCTGGCTCATGAGCCGCTCGCCTAGACACCGTTTCCTGAGAGCCGGCAATTGATGGGCGGTGGAAGTCTGGCCGTCTCCACCCTCGCCATGCTCCGCGAAAGCGGAGCATCCAGTATTCCGCGGCAGAAGATGCGAACCGCGACGTCTCGGCGTACTGGATCGTCCGCCTTCGCGGACGATGACAGCGATGGTTCAACCATGGATCTGCGCGAGCGGTCAGTTCAGCCCCGCCTAGCGCTTGGCCGGCAGCACGAACACTTGGCCGGGATAGATCAGATCGGGCCGGCGGATCTGCTCGCGGTTGGCACGGTAGATGACCGCATAGCGCGTGCCCTCGCCGAGCAGGCGCCGGCTGATGTGCCACAGACTGTCGCCGCGCGACACGGTGATCGTCCTGGCGCCACCGCCGCGGGCGGGTGATGCCGCCATGTCCTTGAGGTCGGCCGGCGATGCCGCCGCAAGCTGCGTGCGCGCGCCTGGAGCGCTTGCGCTCGCGGGAGCGGCTGCGCTCCCCTGGCCGGCGGCCGCGGGCAGCGAGGCCGTGGTCAGCGTCTCCGGTACGTTCAAAGGCACTTCCGCGCGGGCCTGAACCGTGCCCGATTTGGCATCCACCTCGTCGAGCCGCAACCGGTCCTTGCTGCCCCAGGCGGCGTCCTTGATGGTCGCCGCGAGACGACCGTCAGCACCGGCAATGGCCGAGCTGACCAGGCGATCGTTGAGATAGAGCCGCACCGTCGCGCCGGGCCGGGCCCGTCCACTGACGCGCAGATTTCCGTTCGGCTCGAAGTCCACGGCCTCTATCGCCACGGCCTGAGGCGTCGCCCCCTCAGGCTTCGACAGCACGCGGGTCGGCTGGTCCGGCGCGATCAACGCGACCGTAGGCGGTTGCTTTCGGGCGTCGACCACGACGGCCACGCTCTGCTTGGATGACACCTCGCGGCCGTCGAGCTGCCGTGACCGCAGGGTCAGGTCGAACGCTCCAGCCGGCAAGGGAGGCGGAACCATGGAGAATTGTCCCGATCGATCGGCAACCGTTTGCGCATGCGGTTCGCCGTTGCGCAGCAGTTCGACGGTCGCGCCGGGCGCGGCCCGGCCTGCGACCACGGTCTCCCCCGAGGGCTCCACGCTGACCACGTCGAACGACGGCTCGTCGCTGTCGAGAGCGGCTGGCGCGACCGGCGCCAACAGCGCTGCCAGACCGCTAGCCTGTTGTCGGGCAGTCGCCAGCGCGGCCGCAGCTTGCTTCGCGCCGCCCGGGTCTGCCGGCTCCTGCTCCACCACCGCGCGGCCCGGAGCCGCTGGGGCAGACGCCGCTCGCGGTGCTGCAGCATCCGTCGGGCTTGCGGCCGACGGCTCACGCTTGAAGATCGAAAGGTGGAGATCGATACCAGGCGCCAGCACGATCGCGGCAGCGCCCGCCGCGAGCGCGGCCACGAAACCGCCTGCCCAAAACACGCCTCGGCTGATTCCGGTGCTCATGCGTAGCTCCGTCCTGTTCGCGGCGAACACGGAGACGACGGCTCCGCCAGCAGGATGCTCGGTTCGCTCTTAGCACCATGTTCGCCGAAACGCCATCATTCGGCTGAACGGGCCCATGCTCGGCATCATCCCCTTTGGCCGAATACCCCCATGCCATTTTGCTGTTTCTTTTTTCCAGAAATCATGTATGATCTCCCCATCCCGCCTCGTTGCGAGGGGCGTACGCGTCGTCACGGACGTTGGGGCGGGCTGCGGTGGACGTGGGCTGCGATGCACGACGGGCATGGCCGCTCGCGGACGACGAAGTCGCGTGGTCCTGGCGCCCCGATGCTGGCGCTAAGTTCGTGCCGGTGCCGATAAAGTCACGGCGCGGATGACGGGGGCAAGAAAGCCCGGTCCCCGGGGAGATCGCGTATAAGTTGTTAAAACCATCGCGCAGGGAATGCCGGCTACGGCTTTGCCTGTGGTACCTGCCGCCTGCATTTTTTTCGCAGGCGGGCCATGGGTGAGGCCTTCACCCGGCATTCCCTGCGCCCTCGTTTCGAGGGCTCGCTGCCCGAAGCTCGGACGCTTATGCGTCACGAGGCATTTCGCATGCGGTATCAATTGCTGGTTGTTTGAGGCGGTGCCCAGCTCCCGCCCCACTGCAATGCACAACGCGTAGTCCTACGGTGCCCATCTTTTACGCAACCTTTAACGGATTGGGGCCTCTTGTTAGTTCCAAGGTTGGCATTCCGACACCGAATACGACTGGGCAGCTGGAGTTCATATCCGTGCGCAAGAATCTACCCGTCACGTCCAACGAATACCCGATCACCGACGAGACGCTGATCGTCTCGCGCACCGATCTCAAGGGCAAGCTGACCTATTTCAACGACCAGTTCGTCGACGCCGCGGGCTTTACGCCGGACGAGCTGATGGGCCAGCCGCACAACATCATCCGTCATCCCGACATGCCGGAGGCCGCATTCGCCAACCTCTGGGACACGCTGAAGCAAGGCAAGCCGTGGGCCGGCGCCGTCAAGAACCGTCGCAAGAACGGTGACTTCTACTGGGTGCAGGCGACCGCGTCGGCGATCCGCGAGAATGGCGAGATCACGGGCTACACCTCCATCCGCACCAAGCTGCCGGCCGAGCAGCGCGCCGAGGCCGAGAAGGTCTACGGGCTGCTGAATCAGAACAAGGCGCAGGGCTACGCGATCAGCGCGGGCATCATCCGCCGCCGCTCGGTGTTCGACCGCCTGTCGCTGTTCACGGGTACACTCAGGGCGCGCCTGACGACCTTGGCCGCGGTGCTGGGCGTGTTCATGCTGATCATCGGCGCGGCCGGCCTGCTGTCGACCCGCTCCACCAACGTCGCCATGAAGTCGCTGTACGAGGATCGCACGATTCCACTGGCGCAATTGCTCGAGATCAACGATCGCACCTTGCAGAACATGTCGTCGCAACAGTCCGCGGCGGCGAACGGCAAGGCCGGAAAACCGATCGACGGCATCAGGGCGCTGGTGGACGGAAACAGCGCCAGGATCACCAAGGTGTGGGCCGACTACATGGCGAGCTACCTGACGCCGGAGGAGAAGATCGTCGCCGATGCCTTCGCGATCAGGCGCAAGGCCTATCTGGAGGAAGGCATCAGGCCAGGATTGGCTCTGCTCGAGCAGGGCAAGTTCGACGAGGCGAGCCAGCATATCGCCACCAAGGGGCATGATCTGTTCGAGGCCGCCAAGCACGAGCTCGACAAGCTCGTTCAGATCCAGGTGAAGGAAGGCAAGGCGCTCTACGAGGAGGCCGAGAGACAATATCTGGTGGTGCTCGCGATCATTTCTGTGATGATCCTGGCGGGTATCGGAATCGGCGCTACGTTCAGCCTGCAGAGCATCCGCGCGGTGCTGCGGCCGCTCAAGGTGCTCAACGACGCGATGCAGAACATCAGCCAGGGCAAGCTCGACAACCGCATCCCGGTGGAGCGCGACGACGAGCTCGGCGAGGCGCTGCGCAACCTGCAGACCGTGCAGGCGATCGTCCGCTTCAACAGCGAGGAAGTGAAGGCAGTGCAGCACTCGGCCGAGGTCAAGCGCAAGGCCGGAATGAACAAGCTCGCCAGCGAATTCGAAAGCGCGATCGGCGGCATCGTGCAGACGGTATCTTCGGCGTCGTCACAGCTCGAGACGTCCGCCGGCACGCTGACCTCGAACGCGACGCGCTCGCAGGAGCTCGCCACTACCGTGGCCGCCGCGTCCGAGCAGGCCGCGACGAACGTGCAGTCGGTCGCCTCGGCCACCGAGGAACTGACTTCGTCGGTGACCGAGATCAGCCGCCAGGTGCAGGAATCGGCGCGCATCGCCAACGGCGCCGTCGATCAGGCGCGCACCACCAACGACCGCGTCAACGAGCTCTCGAAGGCAGCTGCGAGGATCGGCGACGTGGTCGAGCTGATCAACACCATCGCCGGCCAGACCAACCTGCTGGCGCTGAACGCTACCATCGAGGCGGCGCGCGCCGGCGATGCCGGCCGCGGCTTCGCCGTGGTCGCGTCCGAGGTCAAGGCGCTCGCCGAGCAGACCTCGAAGGCCACCGGTGAGATCGCCCAGCAGATCTCGGGCATCCAGGCGGCGACGCAGGAATCGGTGTCGGCGATCCGGGAGATCAGCACGACGATCGAGCGGCTGTCGGAAATCTCCTCGACCATCGCCGCCGCCGTCGAGCAGCAGGGCGCGGCGACGCAGGAGATCTCGCGCAACATCCAGGAGGCGTCGCGCGGCACCACCGAGGTCAATACCAACATCGTCGACGTCCAGCGCGGCGCCTCGCAGACCGGCTCTGCTTCGGGCAACGTGCTGTCGGCGGCGCAGTCGCTGTCGCAGGAAAGCGACCGGCTGCGGCAGGAGGTCGACCGTTTCCTCGGCAACGTGCGGGCGGCCTGAGCCGCCCCGCGCTCACCGCCCGGTCAGCCGGATCGGGCGGCCCTGACTGATGAAGGCGTAATGGCCGGCGCCGATGCCGCCGACCATCAGCGCCTCGACGACGGGCTCGGCGATCTCACCGGTCGCGGCCCAGTCGATGACGAAATTGGCGCCCGTGCCGCCGCGGGTGTCCTTGATGGGCACGAAGACCTCGACGGTCGCGAACGGCCTCAAGGCGACGGGCTCGCGCAGATGCGCCTCCACCAGCGTGCCGGCCGTATCGTAATAGTTGATGCGCCGGACGATCAGCGGCCGCTGCTCGGAGGCGTTGTGGATGCTCAGCGTCACCGAGAAATCGGCCTGGACCCGGCCCGGGGTCATCGCGACGCTGGAATAGACGGGGACATAGACGGCGCCCGTGACCGTGACGGGCTCCGCCGGAACTGGCGTCAGCGAGCTCGCGAAAGCGGCGGTCACGTCGTCCGCGGCCTGCGCCGCGCCGACCGCAGCAGCTGCGATGAGCAGCAGCGCGAATGCGCCGGTCCGGATGTGACAGATTGCGGGTTTCCTTGCGCGGCGGCACGACATAAGTTGCCGCCCCGGGGGGTGCTTCATGCATGAACTGATCGGCGACATCACGCTCTGCATCCTGTTTGCGTGGGTGCTTGGACTGGCAGCGCATAAATGGCGCCAGCCCTCGATTCTCGCTTATCTGGTCGCGGGCTTCGCCATTGGCCCCTTCGGCACCGGCTGGGTCAAGTCCCAGGAGTCGATTTCCGTGATCTCGGAGCTCGGCCTGATCTTCATGCTGTTCATGATCGGGCTCGAGATCGACCTCAAGAAGATCATCCGCGCCGGCCCGGTGATTCTCATCGCGGGCGGCGTCCAGCTGCTCGGCGGCGCCGCGCTCGGCATCCTGTTCTTCGTCGCGATCGGCATGCGGATGGGCGCCGAAAGCTACGACGCGCTCTATCTCTGCGTCGCCTGCGCGCTGTCCTCGACCGTCATCATCGTCAAGGTGCTGTACGAGAAGCGCGAGCTCGACACCCTGCCCGGCCGCATCACGCTCGGCGTGCTCGTGCTGCAGGACGTGTTCGCAATCCTGTTCCTGGCGGTACAGCCGAGCCTCGACGACCTCCATGTCAGCGTGATCCTGCTGTCGTTCGCCCGCGCCGGCACGCTGGTCGCGATCGCCCTGCTCCTCAGCCGCTACGTCTTGCCGCCGGTGTTCCATCGCATCGCGCGTACCCCGGAGCTGATCCTGCTCGGCGCGCTGGCCTGGTGCTTCCTGATCGGCGAGATCGCAGAAAGGCTGCACCTGTCACGCGAGATGGGCTCGCTGGTCGCGGGCGTCTCGCTATCGACCTTCCCCTACGCGCTCGACGTCACCGCCAAGGTCACGACGTTGCGCGATTTCTTCATCACGCTGTTCTTCGTCGCGCTCGGCATGACCATCCCGATCCCGACGATGTCCGTTGTCGGGCTGGCGCTGGTGATCGCGCTGTTCACGGTGGCGAGCCGGCTGCTCACCACCTTCACGCCGCTGTACATGATGCGGCAGGGCCTGCGCGCCAGCCTGCTGCCGGCGCTCAACCTGGCCCAGATCAGCGAATTCTCGCTGGTGGTGATCCAGACCGGCGCGGCCGCCGGTCACCTCAAGAACGGCACGTCGAGCGCGGCGTCTTTTGCCTTCGTGCTGCTCGCGGTGCTCTCGACCTTCGTCATCGTCCGCTCCGATCCAATCGCGCGGCGAAGCATCCCGCTGCTCAAGCGGATCGGTCTGCGCGACCTCGATGCAAGCAAGGACGGCGAGGCCGGCCATGAGGGCGGACACGGCGCCGAACGGCCGATCGTGCTGCTCGGATTCTTCCGCACGGCAAGCGCGCTGCTCAGCGAGATCGAGCGCAACCAGCCGGCGCTGCTGGAGCAGATCGGCGTGGTCGATTTCAACCCGGTCGTATTCCGAACCTTGTCCGATCGCGGCATCCAGGTGACCTATGGCGACATCAGCAATGTCGACACGCTGGTTCATGCGGGGGTCGGCCAGGCCGAGCTGATCATCCTGAGCATCCCGGATTCGCTGCTCAAGGGCGCCAACAACGAGAAGCTGGTGCGGCACGTCCGCAGCATCAATGCCACGGCCAAGATCGTCGCCACCGCCGACCTGCTCGCGGACGTCAACGATCTCTACGACGCCGGCGCCGACTATGTGACGGTGCCGAGGCTCAGCGATGCGCAGGTTCTGCTCAACCTGATCCAGGACGCCAGCGCCGGCCTGTTGTCGGAGCGCCGCAACGAGGCCGAGGCCATGCTCGCCGATCGCCGCGAGGTGCTGCCGTGAGGCCGGCGCGCATCCATCTTCCACAGAATCTCCGATCCCGCTGGACTTGAAGCATGGCAAACACGAACGTTCACGTCGTCGATCACCCGCTGGTCCAGCACAAGCTCTCGCTGATGCGCGAGCGTGACCGCTCGACCAAGGGCTTCCGTGAGCTGTTGAACGAGATCGGCATGCTGCTGGCCTACGAGGTCACGCGCGACCTGCCGCTCGAGCTGGTCGACATCGAAACGCCGATCGCGCCGATGAAGGCGCCGAAGATCGCCGGCAAGAAGCTGACGCTTGCGCCGATCCTGCGCGCCGGCGTCGGCTTCCTCGACGGCATGCTGGCGCTGATGCCGTCCGCGCGCATCGCCCATATCGGCCTGTACCGTGACCCGAAGACGCTGCAGGCCGTCGAGTACTATTTCAAGGCGCCGCAGGACCTGACCGACCGCACGGTGATCCTGATGGACCCGATGCTGGCGACCGGCAATTCGGCCTGCGCGGCGGCCGAGCTGCTGAAGGCGCGCGGCGCCCGCGACATCCGCTTCGTCTGCCTGCTGGCGGCACCTGAGGGCATCGCGCAATTCGAGAAGGAGCATCCGGACATTCCGATCTGGACCGCCGCGATCGACGAGAAGCTGAACGACCACGCCTACATCGTGCCCGGTCTGGGCGATGCCGGCGATCGGATGTTCGGCACGAAGTGATCGTGCGCGAGCGGTTCAGCAGGACGGTCGCGACGAAGGACGAATGACGCTGAAGATGCGACCATCGATCACCAGCAGCGCACTCCCGATCACCAGCGCACCGCCGATCTCCCGCAACGAGATGCTTTCGCCGAGCACCAGCGACCCGAGCAGGATCGTCGTCAACGGGATCAACAACGTCACCAGCGTCACGTTGGTTGCACCGGAGCGGCGCAGGATTTGGAAGAACACGATATAGGCGAAGGCCGTCGACAGCACCGCAAGCCCGATGACCGCGAGCCAGGTCTGCAGTCCGGGAATTGGAAGACGCCATGGCTGGTCGACGACAGCGGCGATGGCCAGCATCATCACGCTGGAAGCCGAGAGCTGGAAGGTGGCGGTCGCAAGCGGCGGCGAATGGGCGAGATGGCGGCGCACCAGCAGCGCGGCGATACCGTAGCTGAGCGACGCGCCGAGACCGAACAGAAAGCCGTAGCCGCCTCCCGAGCCGTCGAGCCCCGGCCCACCTCGCAGGATCACGACGCCGACGAAGCCTACAACCAGACCCGCTGCCCGCCGGGCCGACAGCCTTTCCTCTCCCGCGGCTGCCATCACCACGATCGTGAACAGCGGCGTCGTCGCATTGAGGACGGCGGCAAGGCCGGAGGTGATGAACGTCTGGCCGATCACGATCAGGCAGAACGGCACGACATTGTTGAACAGCGCCACGGCAAAGAACGGTCGCCAGCCGGCAAACCCCTTGGGAAAGCCGAGCCCGCGCAGTCGCAACAGCGGCAGCAGGATCGCGGCCGCCAACACGATGCGCAGCAGCACCAGCGTCAGCGGCGGCAATTCCTTCAAGGCAAGGCCGTTGAAGATGAAAGATCCGCTCCAGAGCAGCGACAGCAGCCCAAGCAGCGACCAATCCCGCGTGTCCATCCTGTCGTTCGGGGATGTCATCACCGCAAACCGCTGTTCAATGTCCGCGTGAACGTTGCAGATGAAGCGGAGCAAGGTCCACCCGCTTTCCGTCGGCGCAGACGTCGCGCTCTACCGCGTATCTTTCGGCCGCGAGACCAGCTCGATCATGCGGCCTTCGTCCTCATCCGGCATCGCCGCCTTCGCCCGCGCATAGGCATCGACGGCTGCCTGGGCCATGACGGGACGCTCACCGAGCAGCTCCTCGGCGAGCTGCAGCGCATAGGCTGCATCCTTGTGACGGAGCGCCGCCGTGAAGCTGGCATCGGCAAAGTTGCGCGCGATCATGCGCGGCGCGTGGCGCAGAACCTGCGGGCTCGCCGCGACGCCGCCCTGGATCGCCTCCAGCACGAGCCCCATGTCGAGCCCGGCCTGCTCGGCGATCGCAAGGCCTTCGGCGAGACCTGCGATCTGCATCGCGCCAAGCAGGTTGTTGATCAGCTTGTAGACTGTCCCGGCGCCCACGGGCCCGAAATGGCGAATGGTCGAGCCGATCGGCGCCAGATACGGCCGCGCGCGGTCGAGATCGGCGGCGTCGGCGCCGACCAGCAAGGTCAGCTTGCCGCTCGCGGCCGCGTCGGGCAGCCCGGTCACCGGGCAGTCGAGATAGGTCACGCCGCGCGCATCCAGCTCGCGCGACAGGCGCAGCGCATGGTCGCGCGACACGGTCGAGCATTCGATCGCGATCGTGCCGACCCGCATGGTGGCCGCGGCGCCATCCGGCCCGAGCCACACCGCGCGCGAGGCGTCGTCATCAGCCACCATCGTAACGACCGCATCGGCATCGATTGCCGCATCAGCTGGCGAGGTCGACCAGCGCGCGCCGCGCGCGATCAGATCCTCCGCCTTCGCCTGGCTGCGATTCCAGACCGCGACGGAATAGCCTGCGTCGAGATAACGACCGGCCATGCCATGGCCCATGCGCCCGAGCCCGATGAAGGCAACGCGCACCACGCTCAATCGACGTCCTCGATCGCAGCGCCTGGCGTCGTGCCGAACGCGCGCTGCGCCAGCGTCGCCGCCATGAACTCGTCGAGATCGCCGTCGAGCACGCCGGCGGTGTCGGACGTCTGCACGCCGGTGCGCAGATCCTTCACCATCTGATACGGCTGCAGCACGTAGGAACGGATCTGGTGACCCCAGCCGATCTCGGTCTTGGCCGCCTGGTCGGCCGCCGCTTTCTCCTCGCGCTTCTTCAACTCGATCTCATAGAGACGTGCGCGCAGCATGTCCCAGGCCTGAGCGCGGTTCTTGTGCTGTGAGCGACCGGCCTGACAGACCACGGCAACGCCGGTCGGGATGTGCGTCAGCCGCACCGCCGATTCGGTCTTGTTGACGTGCTGGCCGCCGGCGCCGCCCGACCGCATCGTGTCGACGCGGACATCGGACTCCTTGATGTCGATCTTGATGCTGTCGTCGATGACCGGGAAGATCTGCACCGAAGAGAACGAGGTGTGGCGCCGCGCATTCGAATCGAACGGCGAGATTCGGACCAGGCGATGCACGCCCGCTTCCGTCTTCAGCCAGCCATAGGCGTTATGGCCGGAGATCTGGATGGTCGCGGACTTGATGCCGGCTTCTTCACCCAGCGATTCTTCGAGATACTCGACCTTGAAGCCGTGGGTCTCGGCCCAGCGCGTGTACATGCGCAGCAGCATCTGCGCCCAGTCCTGGCTCTCGGTGCCGCCGGCGCCGGCATGGACCTCGAGATAGGTGTCGAACTTGTCGGCCTCGCCTGACAGCAGCGCCTCGAGCTCGCGCCGCGCGACCTCCTTCTTCAGCTCCTTGAGCGCATTCTCGGCTTCAGTGACGACCCCCGGATCGTTCTCGGCCTCGCCGAGCTCGATCATCTCGATGTTGTCGCTGAGCTCACGCTCGACCTTGCCAATGCCGGTCAGCGAATCCTCCAGCGAGGTCCGCTCCTGCATCAGCCGCTGAGCTTTTTGGGGGTCGTTCCAGAGATTGGGATCTTCGGCGAGCTTGTTCAGCTCAGCGAGCCTTGCCGTCGATGTCTCGACGTCAAAGATGCCTCCTCAGCAGCCCGACCGACTGCTTGATCTCTTCTACGATTTTCTCGATTTCGGCGCGCATGTCGCTCTCTTCAGGCCACGGCTCGAAGCGCCGCGGCATCATCTCTCACAGGGGGATGTAACGGCGCTCGGCGCAAAGCGCAATCGCTCTGCACCGCACCAGCACAGTTTCGCCGGCCTAGTAGAGGCTCCCGGTACCCGGACGGATGATGAAGCTGCCCGCATCAGGCTGGCCGCCGCCCTGCGACGGCATCACACGTCCATCGGCGTCGGCGACACCGATGACCGAGTAGTTGTCCGGCGGCGCCGTACCAGGCTTGAACGCCTCCATGATAGTACGGCCGCCGTCGCCCGGGCTCGCCCGCATGCCGGTCTTGGCGTCGACACGCACCAGCTTGATGCCGGCCGGGATCTTGAAGGGCGTGGCCGGCTTGTCGGCCAGCGCGAGCTTCATGAAATCTTTTGCGATCGGCGCGGCCAGATGACCGCCGGTCGCGGCATTACCCTTACCGAGCGGCCGCGGCTTGTCGTAACCCATGTAGATCGCGACGGCGAGGTCCGGCGAGAAGCCGACGAACCATGCGTCCTTGGCCTCGTTGGTGGTGCCGGTCTTGCCGGCGATCGGCTTGCCGACCTCCCTGAGCACGGTTGCCGTACCCGCCTGCACCACACCCTCGAGCATCGAGGTGATCTGATAGGCGGTCATCGAATCCAGCACCTGCTCGCGGCGGTCGACCAGTTGCGGCTCGCTCTGGTTCTTCCAGCCGTCCGGCGCGTCGCAGCCGCGGCACTCGCGGGCATCATGCTTGAAGATGGTGTGGCCGTAGCGATCCTGGATCCGGTCGATCAGCGTCGGCTTCACCCGGCGGCCGCCATTGGCCATCATCGAATAGGCCGTGACCATGCGCATGGCCGTGGTTTCGCCCGCACCGAGTGCGTAGGACAGGTAATTCGGCAGTTCGTCATAGACTCCGAACCGTTTGGCATACTCGGAAATCAGCGGCATGCCGACGTCCTGCGCGAGACGCACGGTCACCGTGTTCAGCGACAGGCGCAGCGCGTTGCGCAAGGTCGTGGGCCCGAGATACTTGCCGTTGGTAAAGTTTTCGGGGCGCCAGACCTGGCCACCCTGCCCCTGGTCGATCTCGATCGGTGCGTCGACGACCTGGGTCGACGGCGTATAGCCGTTGTCGAGCGCTGACGAATAGACGATCGGCTTAAATGACGATCCGGGCTGCCGGTAGGCCTGCGTTGCCCGGTTGAACTGGCTCTGGTCGAAGGAGAAGCCGCCGACCATCGCGAGCACACGGCCCGTATTCGGATCCATGGCAACCATCGCGCCGGACACTTCGGGCAGTTGCTCGAGGCGATACTGGCCTTCGACCGGATTGCCTTCCTTGTACAGCGGATCCGCATAGATCACGTCGCCCGGCTGCAGCACCTGGGCGACCGACGTCGGCACCTTGCCACGGCCATTGGCCGTCGCAGCCCGCGCCCATTTCACGCCGTCGAGCGTGATCAGGCCAGTCTGGCGCTCCTTGCTGACGGCGCCGCCGAGCTCGCGCGGCGGCTGGAAGCCGATGCGGGCGGACTGATCGCTGGTCTCGAGCACCACGGCCATCCGCCACGGTGAGATGTCCGAGAGCGATTTGATGTCCGCGAGCTTCACGCCCCAGTCGCCCGAAGTATCGAGCTTGGAGACAGGCCCGCGATAGCCCTGCTCCTGGTCGTACCTCACGAGTCCGGCGACCATGGCCTTGCGCGCCATGACCTGGATCTTCGGATCGAGCGTCGTCCGGACGGACAGGCCGCCCTCGTAGAGCTTCTTCTCGCCATAACGCTCGAAGATGTCACGGCGCACTTCCTCGGCGAAATATTCACCTGCAAAGATGTGGGCGCCGGTGTTGCGGCTCGCGATCGTCAGCGGGTCCTTGCGCGCCTTGTCGGCGTCGGCCTGCTTGATCCAGCCGTTCTCAAGCAGACGATCGACGACGTAGTTGCGGCGCTCGATGGCGCGGTCGCGATTCCGGATCGGATGCAGGCTGCCCGGCATCTTCGGCAGAGCCGCCAGATAGGCGGCCTCGGCCACCGTCAGTTCGTTGACCGACTTGTCGAAATAGACCAGCGACGCCGCGGCGATGCCGTAGGCGCCGGAGCCGAGATAGATCTCGTTGAGATAGAGCTCGAGAATCTTGTCCTTCGAGTAGGTGCGCTCGATGCGCATCGCCAGCAGCGCTTCCTTGATCTTGCGGGCGAACGACACCTCGTTGGTCAGCAGGAAGTTCTTGGCGACCTGCTGCGTGATCGTCGAGGCACCCTGCGGGCGGCGATTCGAGCCGAAGTTCTGGGCGTAGACCACGGCAGCGCGCGCCATGCCGGTGAAGTCGATGCCGCCATGCTCGTAGAAGTTCTTGTCCTCGGCGGCGAGGAAGGCGTTGATGACGAGCTTGGGAACCGCCTGGATCGGCAGGTACAGCCGACGCTCCCGAGCATATTCACCGACCAGCGAGCCGTCGGCCGCGTGCACGCGCGTCATCACCGGCGGCTCATAATCCTGCAGCTGGGAGTAATCAGGCAGGTCCTTGGAAAAATGCCAGATCAGGCCGGCCGCTGCTGCCACACCGACCAGGAACAAGACGGTACCGGCCGCGAACAGGAAGCCCAAAAACCGCACCAGAAAGCGCATCGGCGAATATCCGTTCCAACTCTTGTTTCGTCTCTCGGCTCGGACGCGGCGCACCCACGGGCGCTACCGCCAAAAATCACACGGTCGGCTGCAATGCCGCGTGACCCATGCCAGAGAAACGCACGGTCAAGCCTATCAGCGGTCAAGCCTATCACAAGTCTGCCGAGAAGGAATCTTCACTGATTCCGGGTGCCTCGCAGCACGTTTATAGGGATGTTGCTGTGGCCAAACTAGGGCTTTGCGCGTACCGGCCCCGGCTTGTCCGGCCTGTCGGGGCCCGCATTGGCGATGCGCTTGGCCAGAAAGGCATCGATCGCCCGCGCCATTGCGTCCGCCGTGCGCGACCGCCATGCGTCGGAGACCAAGTTTCCCATATCGCCCTTATTGGAGACATAGCCGAGTTCGACCAGCACGGATGGCACGTCGGGCGCCTTGAGCACGCGGAAACCGGCCGATTTGAGCGGACGCTTATGCATATGCACCGCCGTCTTCATGTCGTTCATCAGCAGACGGGCGAACCGGTTGGAAAACGTCCGCGTTTCCCGGCGGGCCAGATCGATCAGGATGTCGGCCACGTCAGCCGGCTCCTCCGTCAGATTGACCCCGCCGATCTGGTCGGCGCGGTTCTCGGCCTCGGCCAGCCGTTCCGCCTCGACGTCGGACGCCTTGTCGGAGAGCGTGTAGATGGTCGCGCCCTGCGCAGTGCCCTCACCTCGCGGCAGCGCATCGGCGTGGATGGAGACGAACAGCGCCGCCGACTGCTTCTGGGCGATGCGGACCCGGTCTCCGAGCGGGATGAAGGTGTCGTCGTCGCGAGTCATGACCACGCGGAACTTGCCCGACCGTTCCAGCCGGTCACGCAGCGCCTGGCCGAAGGCGAGCACCAGATTCTTCTCCGGCACCTCCCCGCCCTGTGTGCCGTAGTCGACGCCACCATGACCGGGGTCGATCACGATCACGGGGCGGGTGTCCGGCGGGCCGTCCGTCGGAAGGGGGGCGATGGCAACCGTGGTCGGCGGCGGCCGGACTGCCGGCGGCGCAGGGTTTCCTGCGACAGCGACCGACGCCGTCGCGGAACTCGAATCGGCAGGCCTGGCGGCAAGACGACTGTCGCTGCCGATGGCGCGGGCGAAGGTCGCCTCGTCGACCTCCTCCAGTTCGAGCACCAGCCGCGGCGGCTGACCGTTGGCGGCATCCAGCACCGTGGAGTTGGCGATTCGGGCCGGGCCGGTGAGATCGAACACGATGCGGGACCCACCGGGCATCACCATCCCATAGCGGAACGCCTTCACCAAACCCCGGCCGCTGGTCCCGGCTCCGGTGGGCAGATGAAAGCTGACCTGGGGCAGGTCGACGACGACGCGATAGGGTTCGCTGAGCAGGAAGGCTCGAAACGGCACCGTCCGGTCGAGATCGAGCACGAATCGGGTCTGTCGGGAATCGCCGGCGACCCGCGCATCGGTGGCGATCGGGAACCCGGGCCCGACCACGGCAGGCGGCACTTGGCCGACCGGCCCGCTCTGGGCGCGGGCCGGAATGACGGCCGCACATAACATTTGCGTGACGCACAGCGACGCGCATCCCAGCAAAGAAAGGTAATTCGCCCGGCCAGCTGCCAATTCGATGCCTCCGCGGGATGGTCTTACCGCAACCAATCCCAGCGGTTAACCGCCAAATTTTGTCATTTTCGTTAAAGGCCACCGATTGTTGCGGTTCCGCGACGCTTCGCTTGCGCGACCTGACCATTCCTCGTATGTACGAAGGGCTGAAGGCTAATCCTTACTGCCGGTTGTGTCGCGTTCAACCTCCCGGTGAAACGCCGGAAGCTTCGTGATCGGGGTGCTCGGTATCGGGTCCTCGATCGTGGCGGAGATTCCAGCGCCTTTCCGACGCTCCACCAAAGCCTGCGCGATCCCGCGCGGCCGCAACGGAGAGCCGGTCACGAGCCGAGCGGCGCCTGTCAGGCGCCTCCTCGCAGAGACCGCCCGGGCACCAGGTCAGACACGGTATAGCCTGATACCGCACCCGTGACAGGGTGGGTATTCGATCCAGGCAAGCGTTTCGGCGCAATCTGGCCTTCGGCAACAGAGCAAGGCGGCACCCGCTGCCGCCCACGTATTCCAGACGGGCCGACGCTTGATGCGCCAGACTGAGTTGCCAACCATGACCAGCGGACGATCCGCGCCGATGCGGGGCCAGACCCCTGCCCGGCCAATCGCCCCGCCGGCATCAGGGTTGGCGCGGCGCGACCAGCTGCGTTTAGGCCTTCCCCTCACCCCCGAATCAGGTGGACCGTCGCGTCATCCGACAGCGCGCCACGCGCTCGCGGCCAATCGCGCCCGTCGCCTCCAAGAGTTCCAATATGCCCAACAAGATGTTGATCGATGCTACCCACCCGGAAGAGACCCGGGTCGTTGTCGTCCGCGGCAACCGCGTCGAGGAATTTGATTTCGAAACGGCCCAACGCAAGCAGCTCCGCGGCAACATCTACCTGGCCAAGGTTACCCGCGTTGAGCCCTCGCTGCAGGCCGCCTTCGTCGAGTATGGCGGCAACCGCCACGGCTTCCTGGCCTTCAGCGAAATCCATCCGGACTATTATCAGATCCCGGTCGCCGACCGGCAGGCTCTGATCGAGGCCGAGGAGCGCGCGCATCGCGAAGCCGAAGAGGAAAGCGAGAACCGCTCCAATCGCCGCCGCAACCGGCACCGCAGTTCGCGACGCCGCGGCAGCGGCGAACGGGTTCAGAGCGAGATCGTCGAGGCCGCCGAGGCAGGCCTCCCTGCCCAAACCCAAGGGCATGAGGCCGACCACGAGGCGCATGAGCGCCACGCCTATGCGCAGGACGACGATCGGCCGCACGCCGACGCGACCGATCCCAGCGAGGCGCAGGGCTTCTCCGAGGGCCCGGTCAAGGCTCAGGGTCAGGACGCGCCGGGCGAAGCTCACCACGGTGCAGCCGACGAATCGCGCGACCAGGCCGACGAGCCGCATGATGCCGTCGCCGCGCAGGACCGTGTGGCGGCTGCCGAACAGCCCGCCGGCGAAGCCGCGGACACCGCGGTCGCGCAGAACGGCGACGCGACCTCTGCCGAGGCGGCCAGCCCCGCTGTCGCCGCGGAAGAGCACGACGAAGAACATGACCATGCAAGCCATGATCACGACGAGCATGGTCATGACGAACATGACCATGACGACCATGACCATGACCATCACGACGAACATGATCACCACGATGACGGCGCGCCCGTAGCCGAGCATGACAGCAACGGCGTCACGATCGTGCCGGGCGACGACAACGGCGCCGAATCGGGGTCCGGCGACCACGAGGACGACGAGGACGACGGCGAGGAGATCGAGGAAGAGCTCGTTGAATCCGTCGGCGGCGATGACGTGCTGGAAGAAGTGCCTGAGCGCACCTTCCGCCCGCGCCGCCAGTACAAGATCCAGGAGGTCATCAAGCGCCGCCAGGTGATGCTGGTGCAGGTCGTGAAGGAGGAGCGTGGCAACAAGGGCGCGGCGCTGACGACCTATCTGTCGCTGGCCGGCCGCTACGCCGTGCTGATGCCGAACACGGCGCGCGGTGGCGGCATCAGCCGCAAGATCACCTCGGCGCAGGACCGCTCGCGGCTGAAGGAAGTGGTGCAGGACCTCGACGTGCCCGAGGGCATGGGCGTCATCCTGCGCACCGCCGGCGCCAACCGCACCAAGCCCGAGATCAAGCGCGACTTCGAATATCTGCTGCGACTGTGGGAAACGGTCCGCGACATGACCCTGAAGTCGCAGGCCCCGACCCTGGTCTACGAGGAAGGCTCGCTGATCAAGCGCTCGCTGCGCGACCTCTATAACAAGGAGATCGACGAGATCCTGGTGGCCGGCGAAGCCGGCTACCGCGAGGCGCACGACTTCATGAAGATGCTGATGCCGACCAACGTCCGGGCGGTGAAGCAGTATCGCGACGGCCAGCCGCTGTTCTCGCGCATGGGCGTCGAAAGCCAGCTCGACGCGATGTTCTCGCCGACCGTCCAGCTGCGTTCGGGCGGCTATATCGTGCTCAACCAGACCGAGGCGCTGGTCTCGATCGACGTGAACTCCGGCCGCGCCACGCGCGAGCATCACATCGAGGACACCGCGCTCAAGACCAATATGGAGGCCGCCGAGGAAGTGGCGCGCCAGCTCCGGCTGCGCGACCTCGCCGGGCTGATCGTCATCGACTTCATCGACATGGACGAGAAGCGCAACAACCGCTCCGTCGAGCGCAAGCTGTCGGACTGCCTGCGGCAGGATCGCGCGCGCATCCAGGTCGGCCGCATCTCGCATTTCGGCCTGCTGGAGATGTCGCGCCAGCGCATCCGCGCCAGCGTGCTGGAAAGCTCGACCGAGCCGTGCGCGCATTGCGGCGGCACCGGCCACGTGCGCTCGGTATCCTCGGTGGCGCTGCAGCTCTTGCGCAGCCTCGAAGAGACGCTGATGAAGGGCGCGACCCACAACCTCGTGGTCCGCACCCGCACCGAGGTGGCGCTCTACGTGCTCAACCACAAGCGCGGCCATTTGCGCGACCTTGAGAACAGCTTCAAGGTGTCGCTCGCGGTCATCGCCGATCCGACTGTGAGCGGCCAGCAATCCTTCATCATCGATCGCGGCGAGCAGGTGCATACGCTCGAGGCCGCCAAGGCGCTGCTCGCGGCGCAGGCCTCCGCGCCGCCGCTGGTGGCCGAGGAAGTCTTCGACGACGAGGAGACGTTCGACATCGAGACGGAATCCGAGGTCGAGACCGAGGAGACCGAAGGCCTGTCCGAGGACGCGGCCGACGGCAGCGTTGCCGACGGCGAGCGGGACGGCGCGCGCCGCAAGCGGCGACGGCGACGGCGCGGCCGCGGCGGCGAGACCCGCGAGGGCACGCTGCCTGAAGGAACGGCCGGACTGCAGCCCGCAGAGCCGGGCCTTGCCGCCGAGCAGTCAGCCGAGGACTCCGACGGCGAAGACGACGAGTCGGAGGAACAGCCTGCGTTCGCCCAAGGCGAGCAGACGGATCAGCCTGGCGGCGAGCGGCGTCCGCGCCGGCGTGGACGCCGCGGCGGTCGCCGTCGGCGCGGTGGCGCGGAAGAAGGTCTCGCCGCGTCGATCGGCGACGAGCTCGCGCCGGCTTCGGCATCGGAGGCAGAAGCCGCCGTGGCCGATTTCGACGGCAATGGCGCTTCCCGCCACGACGAGGAAGAACCGGCCGAACCCACGGCGCCGGTCCATGCGGCGGCCGCAACCGAGGCCGCTGAGCCCATCGCTGACGCCTCCGTGCCCGTGCCCCAGGCTGCTCCTCGACAACCCGAAGTGCAGCAGACCGAGGCTCCGAAGACGGAATCCGAGAAGACCCCGCGCCGCTCGACGGTACGCGAGAAGGTCAGCTTCCTCACCGAGCCCAGGCCCGAGAGCGCGGTTTCGGCCGTCAACGTCGCCGAGAGCAGCGCGCCCGCTCCGGCTGTCGACGTCGCTGCGTCCGAGCCGGCGGCCACCGATTCCTCGTCCCCTGCGGCCCCCCGCCGGGCCGGCTGGTGGTCCCGCCGTTTCGGTGGCGGGCAGTAAGCCCGCCGCTTTCCGACGCTTCAATGCAAAACGCCCGGCCAGATGGCCGGGCGTTTTCATATGACGTTCTTCCATGGCGCGGAATGCGCCGATCGGCGCCGCCTTCATGACGATGGCGATGACGCCGAACACCGCATGCGCCGTATCGTCGATCACGTCCCGCGGCCGCTGACCGCGCTCGCCGCGCGCCATCAGCGCGAAGCCGAACGGGATCGCGAAAGCAGCACCTGCAGGATGTCGCCGCGCGCCAGGGCGCCGACGTCCTGCCCGCCCTACGCGAGCCAGCGGGCGATCCGGGAGACGGCCTCGCGCATGTCCTCGGCCGAACGCGCATAGGAAAAGCGCACGAAGCTGCGGCCGTGGATCGGATCGAAGTCGACGCCCGGCGTGGCCGCGACATGGGTCTCCTCCAGCATTCGCTTGGCGAAGTCGAAGCTGTCGGACGTGAAGTCGGACACGTCGGCATAGAGGTAGAACGCGCCGTCGGCGGGCAGAAAGCGGGTCAGGCCGGCCTTCGGGAAACCCTCGATCAGGATGCGGCGGTTCTCTTGATAACCGTGCTTGATGGCCTCCATCTCGGTCCGGCCGTCGAACGCCGCTTCCGCAGCGATCTGCGACAGGGTCGGAACCGAAATCGCGAGGTTCTGCTGCAGACGCTCGATCGGCCGCGCCAGCGTATCCGGCACCACCATCCAGCCGATGCGCCAGCCGGTCATGCAGAAGTACTTCGAGAACGAGTTGATGATCAGGGCCTCGCTCGACAGCTCCGCCGCCGTCACCGCCGGAAACGCGTAGTCCAGGCCATGATAGATCTCGTCGGAGATGAAGCGGATGCCGGCGTCGCGTGCGGCTGCGATGACGCCGCCCAGCGCCTCACGCGACATCATGGTGCCGGTCGGATTGGCGGGACTTGCCACCAACACGCCCTTCAGCGGCGTCTTGCGGTGAACGGCAAGCAGCGCCTCGCCGGTCAGGGCGTGACGGTTCTCCGCCGTGGTCTCGATCAGCACCGGCTCGCAGCCCAGCGCCGTCAGGATGTGGCGATAGGGCGGATAGCCAGGCACGGTCACGGCCACGCGATCGCCGGGCTCGAACATCGCCAGGAACGCCAGGATGAATCCGGCCGAAGATCCCGTCGTGATCACGATCCGCGCCGGATCGATCTCGCAAGCGTGCGTCTCGCGATAGTGCCGCGCGATTCGCTGTCGCAGCGACAGCAGGCCGAGCGCCGAGGTGTAATCGATGCGTGCCTGATCGAGCGCAGCATGCGCGGCCGCGATGGCCGCTCGCGGCGCGGGCGCCGCAGGTTGGCCGACCTCCATGTGAATGACATGTCCGCCGCCCGCCTCGATCCGCTCGGCCGCAGCCATCACGTCCATCACCATGAACGGCGGAACATTGCTGCGCGCGGACGGCGCCGTCAGGTTGGCGATCCGCTGTTCCAATGTCGGTATCACTGTCGCATCCACCATCGATATCTGCTATTGACCCCGGCTGTTCGGACCCGCTCCGTGAACCGGTCGAGGTCAGCCCATGGGCCTCATTCGCCGCAGATGAGCCGCATTCCGCCGTTTGGTGGGCAATAGCCCGTCTCGAGCCTCGCGCCAATTGCAAAGATCGCCTGATGTCGCTCCGTATCGTGCTTCGCAAGAAACTGTCCGGCGGGCTTGCCGCGGTCGTCGCCGCGGCCGTGACGCTGGCGCCGCTCGCGCCTGCATCGGCGCAGCAAGGCAAGGGACCGCCGATCCTGCGCGACACCGAGACCGAGGTGCTGCTGCGTGAATATACGCGGCCGATCCTGCGCGTCGCCGGACTCGAAAAGCAGAACATCCAGATGGTCATCATCAACGATGCGTCCTTCAACGCGTTCGTTGCCGACGGCCGCCGCATCTTCGTCAATTACGGTGCGATCCTTCAGTCGGAAAATCCGAACCAGCTGATCGGCGTTCTCGCGCACGAAACCGGCCATCTCGCCGGCGGCCATCTCGCCAAGCTGCGCCAGCAGCTCGCCACCGCCCAGACCCAGATGATCATCGCCACCATTCTCGGCGCCGGCGCCCTCGCCGTCGGCGCGCGCGGCGGCGGCAGCGGCCTCGCCAATGCCGGCGCCGCGACGCTGTCCGCGCCGGGCGAGGTCATCCGCCGCTCGCTGTTGTCGTATCAGCGCCAGCAGGAGGAGAACGCCGACCGTGCGGGGGTGAAATTCCTCACTGCGGCAGCGCAATCGCCGAAGGGCATGTACGAGACGTTCAAGCGCTTCACCAATGAGAGCCTGTTCGCCGCGCGTGGCGCCGACCCCTATCTGCAATCACATCCGATGCCGGCCGATCGCGTCGAGGCGCTCGAGGGCCTTGCGCGCCAGAGCCCCTATTGGGACAAGAAGGACGACCCCGCGCTGCAGCTCCGCCACGACATGGTCCGGGCCAAGATCTCGGCCTTCATGGAACGGCCGGACACGGTGGCACGGCGATATCCCTTGTCGGACACCAGCCTGCCCGCCCGCTACGCCAGGGCAATCTCCACCTACCTGCATGGCGACCTGCGCAGCGCCCTGAGCCAGATCGACGCCCTGATCCAGGTGCAACCCAACAACGCCTATTTCTACGAGGTCCGTGGCCAGGCCCTGCTGGAGGGCGGCCGTCCCACTGAGGCGATCGCCCCGCTGCGCAAGGCGGTGCACCTGTCCAATAACGCCCCACTCATCGAGATGTTACTTGGTCAGGCCTTGGTGGCATCCGAGAACAAAGCCTACACTGACGAGGCGATCTCGATCCTGCGCGCGGCAGTCGCGCGCGAATCCGAGGCACCGCTCGGCTATTCCCAGCTCGCGATGGCTTATGGCCGCAAGGGCGACTATGCGGAGGCGGATCTCGCCTCGGCGCAGGCCGCCTTCCTGCGTGGCGACAACAAGACGGCGCGCGAGCTTGCCTCGCGTGCGAAAACCCGCTTCGCGGTGGGGTCGCCGGGCTGGGTCAAGGCCGACGACATCGTCACGGCAAAGCCGCTTTCCGGCCAGTAATGTGCCGGACAGCGGGGGTTGGCGCCCGTTGAAGTTTTGAATTACTGCTATCATCCGATCCAGAATATCAAGATACCGATCACGACCATCGACAAGGACCCGATCATTTGACCCAGAGGACCTCCTTCATGCCGTCAGTCCGCACGCTCATTCCCGCGATGTTGCTCGCGCTCTCGCTCTGCGGCGTGCCTCAGCTCGCGTCGGCGGAGAGCTTCTCCGACAGCCAGCGTGGCGAGATCGAGACGATCGTCCGAAACTACCTGATCGCGCATCCCGAGGTGCTCGAAGAGGCGATGGCCGAGCTGCAGAAGCGCCAGACGGCGGCCGAGGCGGCCAAGCACGAGGCCAGCATCAGCAAGAACGCCGAGACCATCTTCAACTCGCCGCGCGGTGTCGTGCTCGGCAACAAGGATGGCGACGTCACCTTCGTCGAGTTCTTCGATTACAATTGCGGCTACTGCAAGCGCGCGATGGCCGACATGATGGACCTGATGAAGAGCGACCCGAAGCTGAAGGTCGTGCTCAAGGAATTTCCGGTGCTGAGCCAGGGCTCGGTCGAGGCCGCGCAGGTCGCGGTTGCCGTTCGGATGCAGGCCCCGCAGAAATATCTCGACTTCCACCAGAAGCTGCTCGGCGGCCGCGGCCAGGCCGACAAGGCCCACGCGCTCGCGGTGGCCAAGGAACTCGGCCTCGACATGGCCCGCGTCGAGAAGGACATGGCGAGCCCCGAGGCCAAGGCGACGATCGAGGAGAACTTCAAGCTCGCCGAGGAGATGGGCATGAACGGCACGCCGAGCTACGTGATCGGCAAGCAGGTCGTGATCGGCGCCGTCGGCGTCGAGGGCCTGCGCGAGAAGATCAGCACGGCCCGCTGCGGCAAGGCGAGCTGCTGAGCATATCTGTCAAAGCGTCTCGCCGTCACGAGATCAATCGAAGGCCGGCTGTATCAGCCGGCCTTCTGCTTTTGCCGTGAGCCGATGAAGAAGCAAGAGACCGGCGGCGCCGCCGCCCTCGCCTATCCCGTCAGCTTCATGCCGAGCCGGGTTCGAAGTGCCTCGCGGATGTGGCCGCGTGCAATCGCCTCGGCCCGATCGGGATCGCGGATCGCGATCGCCTCGATCAGCTCACCATGCTCGGCCGCGGCCGTTGCCGGACGTCCTTCGGCCGCAAACGTTGTGGTTCCCAGCAGCGCTGTCGCCACATGCATGTCCTCGAGGGCGGCATCGAGATAGCGGTTGCGCGCGGCGCGCTGGATCGCACCGTGCATCAGCCGATTCAGCCGCGCGAGCTCGACGGCGTCGCCCTCCCCGCTGACGAAGCGCGCATGAATGTCGCGCAGCGCCGCGATCTCGGCCGGCACGGCATACTGCGCGGCGAGCCGGGCCGCGGCGCCTTCGAGAATCTCCCGCATCGCGTACAGCTCGAGGATTTCATTCTCGTCGAGACTTCGCACGATCAGGCCGCGGCCACCAGCCGGCTGCACCCACCCCTTGGCCACCAGCTTGCCGAAGGCCTCACGGACCGGCGTGCGGCTGACGTTCAGCTTCTGGGCGACCTCGTCCTCACGCAGTCGATCGCCGGAGCGATAGAGGCCGTTCTCCAGCGCATGGCACAGCGCACGAAATACCGCCTCGCCGAGAGAGACGTTGTCACGATCGATGGTGAGCGATGGCGCTTCCGAGGACATGGGGTCACTGTCTCACAACCTTGTTCCGAACAACAGCATCTCTTGCATGTGTTCGTATACAATAGTATACGAACACATGCTTCCGCAGCCGGCACTTCAGCATCGTCCATTGTCGCTAGGCCGACGGCTGCCATGCCGATGGCGTGGCTGTGCGGACGCACGCCGATCCAGGGCCTGCCGCCTTGCGTTCGCAAGGGCCTGCGATGACTGATCAGAGCGATATCGTCGACCATCCCGTGACCTACGACGTCGTCGTGGCCGGCGGCGGCAACGCGGCCCTCTGCGCCGCCATTGCGGCACGGCGAGCCGGGGCCTCAGTCATCGTGCTGGAGGCCGCCTCGAAGTTCTATCGCGGCGGCAATACGCGCCACACCCGCAACATGCGCTGCGCCCATGACGCGGCGACCGCGACGTTGAGCGGCCCCTACACCGAGGACGAGTTCTGGGACGATCTCCTGCGCGTCACCGAAGGCCAGACCAACGAGCAACTGGCGCGCCTGATGATCCGCGAATCCAAGGACATGCTCGACTGGATCGTCGAACAAGGCGTGCGCTTCCAGCCCTCGCTCGGCGGAACGCTGAGCTTAGGGCGGACCAACTCGTTCTTCCTCGGCGGCGGCCGGGCCATGCTCAATGCTCTGTATCTGACCGCCGAGCGCCTCGGCGTCGACGTGCGCTACGAGGCCGAGGTGGTGGGGCTGGAGATGGACGACGGCCGCTTCCGCGCGGCGATCGTGCAGCACGGCAACGGCAGGATGCGCATCGGCGGCAAGGCGCTGGTGGCGGCCGCAGGCGGCTTCGAATCCAACATCGACAAGCTGGTCGAGGGCTGGGGCGAGATCGCCCGTAACTTCCTGATCCGCGGCACGCCCAACAATCGCGGCACGGTGCTCGACATGCTGCTCGGCGCCGGCGTCGACAGTATCGGCGACCCCACCCAATGCCACGCGGTGGCGATCGATGCGCGGGCGCCCAAATATGACGGCGGCATCATCACGCGGCTCGACTGCGTCGTGTTCGGCATCGTCGTCAACAACAACGCTGAGCGATTCTACGACGAAGGCGAGGATGTCTGGCCGAAGCGTTACGCCATCTGGGGCCGCCTGGTCGCGACCCAGCCGAACCAGATTGCCTACATCATCTTCGACGCGAAATCGGCGAACCTGTTCATGCCATCGCTCTACCCCGCGATCGAGGCGGCCAGCATCACCGAACTCGCCGGCAAGCTCGACCTCGATCCCGACAAGCTGACCACTACCGTCGCGCAATTCAACGCATCGGTGCGCGACGGCAGCTTCAATCCCGACATCCTGGACGATTGTCGCACCGAGAACTTGGCGCCGCCCAAATCGCATTGGGCGCGCCGTCTCGATTCAGCGCCCTTCTACGCTTATCCGGTCCGGCCCGGCATCACCTTCACCTACCTCGGCGTGCGCGTCGATCAAGCGGCAAGGATGATGATGAAGGCCGGCGGGCCAGCCGACAACATGTACGCCGCCGGCGAGATCATGGCCGGCAACGTGCTCGGCCGCGGCTATGCCGCGGGCATCGGCATGACGATCGGCAGCGTATTCGGCCGCATCGCGGGCCGGGGAGCAGCGACACATGCAGCGCAGTGAGGCGTTGACCGAGGCGGATCGGCTGATGACGATCTGCAATTCCTGCCGCTATTGCGAGGGCCTCTGCGCCGTGTTTCCGGCCATGGAGATGCGCCGCGCCTTCACCGGCGGCGACCTCAACTATCTCGCCAATCTCTGCCATGCCTGCGGCGCCTGCTACGTCGACTGCCAATTCTCGCCGCCGCACGAATTCGACGTTCGCGTCCCGTCCGTTCTGACCCGGGTACGGCACGAGAGCTACGCCGACTATGCCTGGCCGCGCGCGCTGGCGCCGCTGTTCAGGCGCAACGGCCTTGCCATATCGCTCATCGCGGTCATCAGCATGGCCGCGTTCGTCCTCGGCTTCGTGGCCTTCAACGATCCCGCCGCGCTGTTTGCAAGCCGGCACGGCCCGGGATCGTTCTACGCGCTCATGCCTCACAACACGATGGCGCTGTTGTTCGGCGCCGCCTTCCTGTGGGCCATCATCGCCATCATCATGGGCGCTCGGGCCTTCTGGAATGACATCGGCGAGCCGAGCTCGACCCTGACGCGCTCACGTCCGCTGCTGCGCGCCGTTCGCGACGCAGGCAGCCTGCGCTATCTCGATGGCGGCGGCGTCGGCTGCTACAACGAGGATGAGCGGCCGCGCGACACCCGGCGGTTCTATCACCATCTGACGTTCTGGGGCTTCGTGCTCTGCTTCGCATCGACCAGCGTCGCGACGCTCTATCACTATCTTCTGCACCGCGAGGCGCCCTATCCGTTGTGGGATCTACCCGTCGTGCTCGGCACGCTCGGCGGAATAGGCATCGTGGTCGGTCCGCTCGGACTCTACGCCGCCAAGCGCAGGCGTGAGCCGGCGATGATGGACGGCGGCAGCCGCGGCATGGATGTCGCGTTCTTGGCGATGCTCGTCCTCACCGGCGCGACCGGACTCGCTCTCCTCGTGCTTCGCGAGACCAGCACGATGGGCGTGCTGCTCGCGGTCCATCTCGGTGCGGTGTTCGCGATCTTCGTCACGATGCCCTATGGCAAGTTCGTGCACGGCCTCTATCGATTCTTGGCGCTCCTCCGCTACGCGCGCGAACGTCACGGCGCGTAGCTCCGTGCGAGGTCGCCGTCAACGCACAACTGATCGCCGTCGTCATGCAGCATTCATGACCCTGAGCATCCGTTCATAAAGTTGCGATCTGCGACATTTTTCCGGAACGATCGGAGACGCACGGAACGACTCCTACCTCCTGCCGTTGTCGGCGCGGGCAGTGCCAATACGAGGAGGATAGAGGATGACCAATCGCTTGATGGTATCAGTTGCTGCAATCGCGCTCCTGGCGGGTGCAGGTTTTGCTCATGCGCAGAGCGCCGGCGGTGCGGGCGGGGCAGTTGGACAGTCCGGCGGCATGAACGCGCCCGGCGGCACGATGCATCGCGACAGCGCCTCGCCTGCGGCCGGCGGCGCGTCCGACATGCGCTCCAGCCAGTCGGATCAGAAGTCTGGTGCGACCAAGGGCCAGCGCGCCGAGGAAGGCATGAAGGGTCCGACTGCCAAGGGCGCGACCTCCGAGAGCGACAAGGCGGGCTCCAAGAGCATGAAGGCCGAGAGCCGCGACAGCAAGAGCGGCACCAGCACGAACGCCGAAACCAAGACCGGCAGCGACCGGTCGCAGACCACCACCGGACTGGCCGGCGCCGGCGCCAAGCTCACGACCGAGCAGCGCACCAAGATCACCAGCGTGATCCGCAACCAGCGCGTCGAGCCGGTGACCAACGTGAACTTCAACATCGCGGTCGGCACCCGGGTGCCGCGCGACGTTCACTTCCACCGGCTCCCGGCCGAAGTCGTGACGATCTATCCGGAATGGCGCGGATATGACTTCATCCTGGTTCGTGAGCAGATCATCGTAATCGATCCTCGCACGCACGAGATCGTCGCAGTTCTCGACGCCTGATCCCGACCAGGCAGGCGATGAGGACATGGGGCGGGCAGCAATGCCCGCCCCATTCTATTGCGCAAATCTATTGCACAAAGAGCACGCAAGGGCGATCACACGCAGCCCGTGCAGCCCGGTGGACAAACCTGGTTAATCAGCGATTTCGCACACTTAAGACGGTTTTTTCGTGTGACGGACCAAGCCTCGAACGGCCGGCCTGGCTGCCGAAAGGCTTCCCCTTGGCGGCTTTGTTACCTATAACGCCGCCCACTGCCGCCACACCGCCGGGATGGGAATGGCCGACGCCGCTCACAACACGATCTATGTCCTCAACGGACCCAACCTCAACCTGTTGGGCACCCGCGAGCCGGAGACCTATGGCCACGCCACCCTCGCCGACGTGGAACGGCTCTGCGTCGAGACGGCTGCCCGCTTCGGCCTGGTGGCGGAGTGCCGGCAGTCCAACCATGAGGGCGTGCTGGTCGACTCCATCCATGAGGCCCGCAGCCGCGGTGTGGTCGGAATCATCCTCAATGCCGGCGCCTACTCTCATACCTCCATTGCCCTGCATGACGCGCTGATGGGGGTGAAGATCCCCACCGTTGAAGTGCACATCAGCAACATCCACGCTCGCGAGAGCTTTCGGCACCATTCTTTCACCGCGAAGGCGGCGTTTGCCTCGATCTGCGGCTTCGGCATCGACGGCTACCGGCTCGCGATCACTGGCCTCGCCGCCAAGATCGGCGCCAAAGCCGATACGCAGACCGACATCTAGCGCAAGCCTGACGTCACAGTCCTCACGCCACCCAACGTTCCGGATCAGATCATGGCGCCCCAGCCCGACGACAAGACCATCGCGAAATCCGAAGACAGCCAGCTCATTCGCGAGCTCGCAGCGCTGCTGGATGAGACCAGCCTGACCGAGATCGAGCTGGAGCGTGCCGGCCTTCGCATCCGCGTTGCCCGCAACGTGACCGTTGCGGCGGCCGTCCATTCGTCCATCGGAGCGGTCGCCGCTGGCGTTCCCCTGGTCGGAGCTGCGACGGCGGCAGCCGCCGGCGCGGACTTGTCCAAACATCCCGGCGTGGTGCCCTCGCCCATGGTCGGCACCGCCTATTGGGCGCCCGAGCCCGGCGCCAAGCCGTTCGTCGAGGTCGGCTCCAAGGTGTCGGTCGGTCAGACCCTGATGATCATCGAGGCGATGAAGACGATGAACCAGATTCCGTCACCGCGCGCCGGGACGGTGACGCAGATCCTGGTCGAGGACGGCCAGCCCGTTGAGTTCGGCGAGCCGCTGGTGATCATTGAATAATTGCGAGTAGCGAATGGCGAATAGCGAATAGCCGTCCGTTCCCTATTCGCTACTCCCTATTCGCTACTCGCCACTCGCGCCCGAGGCACCATGTTCGACAAGATCCTCATCGCCAATCGCGGCGAAATCGCCCTTCGCATCCTCAGGGCCTGCAAGGAGCTCGGCATCTCCACCGTCGCGGTGCATTCCACCGCCGACGCCGACGCCATGCATGTCCGCCTCGCCGACGAAAGCGTGTGCATCGGCCCGCCGCCGTCGAAGGACAGCTATCTCAACATCCCCGCGCTGCTCGCCGCCTGTGAGATCACCGGCGCCGACGCCGTGCATCCCGGCTACGGCTTCCTCTCGGAGAACGCGCGCTTCGCCGAGATCCTCGCCGACCACAACCTGCACTTCATCGGACCCAAGGCGGAACACATCCGCCTGATGGGCGACAAGATCGAGGCCAAGAAGACCGCCAAGCGGCTGGGCATTCCGGTCGTTCCCGGCTCCGACGGTGCGGTGACGCCCGACCAGGACGCTATGGCGATCGCCAAGGAGATCGGCTTTCCGGTGCTGGTCAAGGCGGCCGCCGGCGGCGGCGGCCGCGGCATGAAGGTCGCCCACACCGAGGCGGACCTGCAACTGGCGCTGACCACCGCGGCCAACGAGGCCAAATCCGCGTTCGGCGACGCTTCGGTCTATCTCGAGAAGTATCTGCAGAAGCCCCGCCACATCGAGATCCAGGTGCTCGGCGATGGCCGCGGCGGCGCGATCCATCTCGGCGAGCGCGACTGCTCGCTGCAGCGGCGCCACCAGAAGGTCTGGGAGGAAGGCCCCTCGCCGGTGCTCGACCCGGCCAGCCGCGCCAAGATCGGCGAGACAGTCGCCAAGGCGATGCAGGAGCTGAAATATATCGGCGTCGGCACCGTCGAATTCCTCTATGAGGACGGCGAGTTCTACTTCATCGAGATGAACACCCGCATCCAGGTCGAGCATCCCGTCACCGAGATGATCACCGGCATCGACCTCGTGCTGGAGCAGATCCGCATCGCGGCCGGCGGCGACCTGCCGATGACCCAGGACCAGGTTGTCATCAACGGCCACTCCATCGAGTGCCGCGTCAATGCGGAAAATCCCGTCACCTTCCGGCCATCGCCGGGCAAGATCCTGCAGTACCATCCGCCGGGCGGCCTCGGCGTCCGCATCGATTCGGCGGTCTATCAGGGCTACGTGATCCCGCCCTATTACGACTCGCTGGTCGGCAAGCTGATCGTCCACGGCAAGACCCGGGTCGAGTGCCTGATGCGGCTGCGGCGGGCGCTGGACGAGATGGTCGTCGACGGCATCGAGACCACCCTGCCGCTGTTCCGGGCGTTGGTGCGCGAGCCCGCCATCATCGATGGCGACTACCACATCCACTGGCTCGAGCAGTATCTCGCCGGCCAGAACGCGGACTGAGCAGCACCTGAAGAATCCCGCGGCCCGGCGGGAACTCTTCGGTCTGCACGACGTTCTGCTCTGTCGGCGGTTCCGCTGAGGGGGCAGGTATTTCAATCGGCATGCGAGTGAGCGGTGGCGCCTGAGATCAGACAGAGGCGCACGCTAGGACAAATCCTGCTGTTGTCGGCGGGATTCCTGGTGCTGGTCGTCGTCAGCACGGCCTCGGTGCTGCTGGTCAACAAGGCCCGCAGAGACAGCGCCTGGGTGGTGCACACCATCGAGGCGGAGAACCAGATCAATGCGCTGCTGCTCGAGGTCCGCCGCGCCGAGAGCGGCGCCCGCGCCTACCTGCTGACCCAGGGCCCGGATTTTCTCAGAGATCACGAAGCCGCCGTTGCCGCGATCCGGCCCGTGCTCGACAAGCTTGCGACGCTCCTCGCCGACAACCAGGCTCAGGTGGCGAACCTCGCCAGATTGCGCAGCATCATCGAGACCCGATTGGCGCAATTCGACCGGGAGAAGGCTCTCGTCGCGTCCGGCGATCTTCCCAGTGCGGTGGCCCTGGTGCGCGATGCCGCATCGATCGACAGCAGCACGACCATGCGTACCACCGCCGAGGCGATGCGCACCGAGGAGGAACGCCTGCTGGCGGTGCGAACCACCAATGCCGACGAAAGCCAGCAGCTCGCGACCATCGTCACTGTCGCCGGTTCGGCGCTGGTCGTCCTGCTCGCCGTCATCTCGCTGCTCCTTGTGCGCCGCTCGACCAGCGCCCGCGACGAGGCCGAGGCCAAGCTGCGCGAGAGCAACCTCAACCTCGAAGCCACCGTCGACGAGCGTACCGCCGACCTGCGCGAGGCCAATGAGGAGATCCAGCGCTTCGCCTACATTGTGAGCCACGATCTGCGCTCGCCGCTGGTCAACATCATGGGCTTCACCAGCGAGCTCGACGAGCTGCGCAGCGACATCTTCCGGCGCATCGCGGCGCTCGCGCGCGCGGTGTCCGACGCGCCGCCGCCGGCCGAAGGCACCGAGCCGGAGCTGGAAGGCGCCGACAAGCAGCTCTCGGAGGATTTCTCCGAGGCGCTGGGCTTCATCAAGTCCTCGATCGCAAAAATGGACCGGCTCATCACCGCCATCCTCAATTTGACCCGCGAAGGCCGCCGCGAGTTCGTGCCGGTGCGCATCGACACCCGCGAGTTGATCGAGGGCATCGTCTCGACGCTCGCGCATCAGGCTGCGGAAACCAACACCACCATCCGCGTGGAGCCGCTGCCGGCCATCGTCAGCGACCGCCTTGCGCTGGAGCAGATCTTCTCCAACCTGATCGACAACGCGATCAAATATCTGAAGCCCGGCGTTGCCGGTGACATCGCCATTCGCGCCCGCACCAAGCTCGGTTTCGCCATCTTCGAGATCACGGACAATGGCCGGGGGATTGATCCCAGGGATCACCAACGTATCTTTGATCTGTTCCGCCGCGCCGGGACCCAGGACCGTCCGGGTCAGGGGATTGGATTGGCGCATGTCCGTGCGCTGGTGCGCCGCCTCGGCGGAACCATGTCGGTCGCGTCGGAGCTCGACCAGGGCAGCACGTTCACCATCACGCTCCCGATCAACTGGAACGCCTCAACCCGGAACTCAGACCGATGACCATGCCCGTGACGATCATCATGATCGAGGACGACGAAGGCCACGCCCGCCTGATCGAGCGCAACATCCGCCGCTCGGGAGTCAACAACGAGATCAAGCCGTTCACCAACGGTACAGATGCCGTGAAGTATCTGCTGGGTGCTGACGGCACCGGCCTCGATCACAAGGGGCAAGCATTGCTGATCCTGCTGGACCTGAACCTGCCGGACATGACCGGCATCGACATCCTCAAGATGGTCAAGCAGAACAGCTTCCTGAAGAGCGCGCCCGTGGTCATCCTGACCACGACCGACGACTCGCAGGAGATCAAGCGCTGCTACGAGCTCGGCTGCAACGTCTACATCACCAAGCCGGTCAACTACGAAAGCTTCGCCAACGCCATTCGCCAGCTCGGCCTGTTCTTCTCCGTCATCCAGGTTCCGCCCGCCGCATGAGCTCCGCCGCCCCCACGCTGCTCTACATCGACGACGACGCGGCGCTGGCGCGGCTGGTCGAGCGCGGGCTCAAGCGATTGGGCTTCACGGTGGAACACGCCGCCGACGGCAGCGCGGGCTTGCAGAGGCTGGAGCGCGGCGGGATCGACGTCGTTGCGCTCGACCAGTACATGCCCGGCTTCGACGGGCTCGAGACGCTGGAGCGCATCATGGCGCTGCCCGAACCGCCGCCGGTGGTGTTCGTCACCGCCTCGCAGGATTCCAAGATCGCGGTCACGGCCCTGAAGGCGGGCGCAGCCGACTACCTCGTCAAGGACGTGCAGGGCGAGTTCATTCCGCTGCTGCAGGTCGCGGCCGAAGGCGCGGTGCGGCAGGCACGGCTGCAGAAGGCCCGCGACGAGGCGGAGGCCGAAGTGCGGGCGTCACGCGACCGCTACGCGGCGCTGGCGGCGGAGCGCGAGGTCCTGCTGCGCGAGGTCAATCATCGCGTCGGCAATTCGCTCCAGATCATCGCCTCGCTGCTGCATCTTCAGGCCAACTCCAGCACCCAGGACGACGTCAAGGCCGCGCTCACCAATGCGATGGGCCGCGTCGCCGCCGTGGCGCAGGTGCACCGCCGGCTCTACACGTCTCAGGATCTCAAGAGCGTGCTGCTCAACCAGTATCTGGATTCGCTGCTCGACGACCTGCGCCGCTCGGCCGAGGGCAACCGGATGTCGCGGCTGACCCTGAAGGCGGAGCCGGTCGAGATCGACCCGGATCGCGCGGTCGCGATCGGCATCGTCGTCAACGAGTTGGTCATGAACGCGGTCAAATACGCCTACCCCGATGGGCCGGGCCCGATCCATGTCGAGCTGAAGCTTGCAGGCGAGGACATCGTGCTGTCGATTGCCGACGACGGCGTCGGCCTCAACGCAACCAGCGATCCGCGCTCGACCGGAATGGGCCAGCGCATCGTCAGCGCCATGGCGACCAAGCTCGATGCCACCGTCGGCCCCGATCCGAGCCATGCCGGCACCAAGATCGTGGTCCGCTTCCGCCTCGAAAAACATGCTCCCAAGCCCGCGGCTGCTGGGGTTGGCTGAGCCGAGGCAGCCGGCACGCGACCGTCGCGCATCCGACGTCGGCCTGCTATGCTGATCCCATGAATACGCGCGACTCTGCAGCGTCCGAGATCACGCCCGAGGTGCTGCTGCGTGCCTATGCCTGCGGCATCTTCCCGATGGCCGAAAGCGCCGACGACCCGACCTTGTTCTGGGTCGAGCCGGAGCTGCGCGGCGTCATTCCGCTCGACGGCTTTCGCGTCGCCTCGCGCCTTGCGCGCACGGTGCGATCGGACGCCTTCGCCGTGACCGTGAACCAGGCCTTCAAGGCGGTGATGGATGGCTGCGCCGAGCCGCAGCCCGGCCGCGAGGACACCTGGATCAACAAGCGTATCCGCGAGCTCTACAGCGGCCTCCACGCGCTCGGCCATTGCCACAGCGTCGAATGCTGGCAGGATGGCGAGCTTGTGGGCGGCCTCTACGGCGTCAGCCTGGGCCGCGCCTTCTTCGGCGAGAGCATGTTTCATCGCACCCGCGACGCCTCGAAGGTCGCGCTGGTGCATCTCGTCGCGCGGCTGATCGCCGGCGGCTTCGAGTTGCTCGACACCCAATACGTCACCGAGCACCTCAAGACCTTCGGCGCCGTCGAGATCCCGCGCCGGCGCTACACCGTGCTGCTCGAAAAGGCCCTGAGGGGACCGGCCGCCAATTTCGCCAGGCTGGCGGTCGATCGGCCGATGCCGGGTACCGAAGCGTTGGCGATCATCGCCGCGCGCGGCTGAGCCCGGTTATCTGAACACTCCGCCGAACGGTCCGCCCGCCTGGGGCGGCGGCGGCGGTGGCGGCACCTGCTGGGTCTGATATTGCTGCGGCGGCGATGGCGGCCTGGGAGCCGCCTGCCTCTGCTGCGGCGGCCGCTTCTGTGCCGGCTGCGCCGTGGGCGTGGGCTTCTGATCGGGGGCTGCGCTGACCACCGTGGTCTGCGGCTCTTTGCAGTCGACCAGCCAGATGTCGTAGATCGGGTGCTCGACGCCGTGCAGGCCGGGGCTGGCCGCGAACATCCAGCCCGAGAAGATGCGCTTCACCTCGCCCTGCAAGGTGATCTCGTCGACCTGCACGAACGCGTCGGTGTTGGCGGCCTCCGTGGCCGGCCTCGTGTAGCAGGCGTCGGTCTTCACCCGGAGCGCGCCGAACTGCACGGTCTCGCCGATGTCCTCGTCGAAATTGATGATGCGGCCGGTGATCTTGTCGAGCCCGGAGAAGCTCGCCTTCTTGTTCACGATCTTCTGCGCCGGCGGCTCGGTCACGACCTCGTCGCCCGGCTGGATGGTGGCCGGCGTCTGCGGCACCGCGCCGTTCGGCGGGATCGCCGCATTCTGGGGTGCGCCGCGAGCCGGTGCCTGCCGCTGACCGGGCGCAGCCTGGCCGGGCGGCGGCACGGCCGCGACCGGGGGATTGTTCTGTGGCAGGATCGTCGTTCCCGGCGGCGGCGCCAGCGGCTGGGATTGGACCGGGCCAGGCAGGGCGGCGCCCTGCCCTGGCGGCGGACGGGTCGGCGCCGGCAGCACCCGGCCCTGTGGCAGCTCCGGGACCTCCTCGTCTTCCTCGGGAGGCGGAATCGGCTCGCCACGGCGCGGAATGTTGCCCGGCGGGCGCGGAACGGGATCGGAGAAAATGGTACCGATCTGCGCGCGCGCCGGCACGGACAGCGTGAGGGATGTGGCGGCCAGCAATGCCGCGATACCGGTCAGGACGATTGTTCGGTGCATCTCGCGCGGCTTTATCAGGCGAATCGGGGTTCGGGACAATCAAATCGCGTCATGACCCATCCGCCGCTCTCGATCAGCCCTCCCGTTAACATGTCGAATACGGCGGGGGAAGGGCGAGCTGCCAGCGCTCCGCGTGCTGGTCAGCCGGTTCATCCAATGAGATAGTCGTGATCAAGAGCCGGATCGGAACCGGCGTCAAAGGGAAGGAAACCGATGTCTGATTCGATCCGTCTCGACGGCCGAGTGGCCGTCGTTACCGGTGCGGCCGGCGTCATCGGCGCCGCGACCATGCGGCTGCTGGCCGCACGCGGTGCCCGCATCGTCGCCGTGGACCGGCGCGAGGCCGATCTCGCCGCCGCGACGGCCGCCCTGCCCGCAAGCGCCGAGGCGCTCGCCGTGGCCGCCGACGTCACCGACGAGGACCAGGTCGCGGCTTATGTGCGACAAGCGTGCGATCGGTTCGGCACCATCGATGTGTTCTTCAACAACGCCGGCATCGAAGGCGAGATCAAGCCGATCACCGCGTATCCGCTCGACGCGTTCCGTCGCGTGCTCGACGTCAACGTCGTCGGCGTCTTCCTCGGCCTCAAGCACGTGCTTCCGGTGATGCTGAAGCAGAACCGCGGCTCGATCATCAACACCGCCTCGATCGCCGGCCTGATCGGCTCGCCGCAGATCGCCGTCTACAGCGCCAGCAAGCACGCGGTCATCGGCTTGACCAAGAGCGCGTCCTGGGAGTGCACCGGGACTAATGTGCGTGTGAACTGCATCTGCCCCGGGCTGATCGAGAGCCGCATGCTGAGCGCGATCATCGAAGGGCGCAGCGGCGCCGCGGTTCCGGCCGACAAGGTGGTCGATCGCGTCCCCGCACGCCGACTCGGCCAGGGCGCAGAGGTCGCCTCGATCGTCGCCTTCCTCGCCTCCGACGATGCCAGCTACGTCTCCGGCGCCGCCTACACCGTCGATGGTGGCCGCACCGCCGCTTGACGTCCCCTCAACGCACAGGTCGATTGCAATGCCCGTTCAGCTCGATGCCGATGCCGCCGCCGTCTACAAGGCGTTCCAGGAGGGCGGTCGGCCGGCCTATGAGACGCTGACACCGCAGGAGGCGCGGGACTACTATCTGGCCGCGCGCGTCGTGAGCAATCCCGAGCCGCCCGAGCTTGCGGACGTCAAGGACCTCGCCATCCCTGCCCCGCATGGCGCAATCCCGGCACGGCTCTATCGGCCAAGGGCGGTGCGGCAGACCAACGGTCTTGCGCCGGGATTGGTGTTCTATCACGGCGGCGGCTGGGTGATCGGCAATCTGGATTCGCATGACGTGGTCTGCCGCGCGCTGGCGCACGAAGGCGAACTGATCGTGATCTCGGTCGACTACCGCCTCGCGCCCGAGCACAAGTTTCCGGCTGCGGTCGACGACGCCGTCGCGGCCATACGATGGATCGCCGACAATGCCGCCGCGCTCGGCATCGATGCCGCCAGGCTCAGCGTCGGCGGCGATTCCGCAGGTGGCAATCTCGCCGCCGTGGTCGCATTGTCGGCACGCGACGGCAACGGGCCGAAGCTGTCGGGCCAGGTGCTGATCTATCCGGCCACCGACTTCACGATGAGCCATCCCTCCCACAGCGAACCCGAGACCAGCGTGCTGCTGACGCATTCGGTCATCCGCTGGTTTCGCGACCATTATCTCAACAGCGTCGCCGAAATTCACGATTGGCGTGCCTCGCCGGCGAAGGCGGAAAGCCTGGTGGGGCTACCGCCCGCTTATGTGCTCACCGCCGGCGCCGATCCGCTGCGCGACGAAGGCGACGACTACGCGCGGCGCCTGCGCGAGGCCGGCGTGGCGGTGACCTACCGAACGCATCCCGGCCAGTTCCACGGCTTCTTCACGATGGGCAAGCTGTTGGACCAGGCCAATGTCGCGGCGCGCGACATCGGCGCCTGGCTGAAGCAGCTCGACCGGCCCGGCGGCATCTGAGCGTTACCGCGCTGAGCTCAGAACGCAACGACCCGCGAGTTCGCGGATCGTGCTCACATGCGGCCGAAGTCGTCTCGTGTGAGATCGGCTTGCTCGCGCTCGAGCAGCAGCTACATCTCGTGCAAGCCGGGCGGGACGACTGGACAGCTCACATCTCATTCCTCGCAGCAGGAGACTCCCGCATGAAGACCGTGAACCTCGCCGACAAGCTGAGCCAATTCTCAGGCCATTGGGACCCGCACGTGATCGCGGACTACAACGACAATGACGTGATGGTCGTGAAGTTCATGGGAGAATTCCCGTTCCACAAGCATGACACGACGGATGACTTCTTCCTGGTCCTGGAAGGCGAGATGGAGATGGACATTCAGGGGCAGCCTTCGCGGACGGTGAAGGCCGGCGAGTTGTTCATCGTCCCCAAAGGGGTCGTCCACCGGCCGCGCGCGGCCAAAGAGGTCAAGGTGCTCCTGATCGAACCCAAAGGCGAACCGAACTCCGGCGACTCCGACCGGGTGCCCGCGCCCAAGCCGCGCATCTGACTCGCCAGAAGACGTCAGAGCTTCGGGACTCCGCGAGCTTGAGATATCATCGAGAGCGGACAGGTGAGCAGGATAAACATGGAGCCAACTCTGGAGATTGCGCTGGCTTGGTTCAAGCCCGAAGAGTGGGAGGATATCAGGCGGATCTGTCCAGATCTGCACGACACCTACGAAGAATGGCTGGCCAGCGCTCAGGAGGTCATCGACACGATCGGCAGTCGCCCGGACGAGCGGATCGTGAAAGTGATCCCGACCGCGGTCGAGCTTCGGAAATGGCAACGCGCGACCGGG
Organism: Bradyrhizobium sp. SZCCHNRI3043; assembly: GCF_032377735.1. Lineage (NCBI taxonomy): Bacteria > Pseudomonadati > Pseudomonadota > Alphaproteobacteria > Hyphomicrobiales > Nitrobacteraceae > Bradyrhizobium > Bradyrhizobium sp. SZCCHNRI3043. The sequence continues at coordinate 62,949 of NZ_JAUHID010000015.1, read as the reverse complement.
CGCCAAGTCGATGGCAGGGTTCGCTCACAGCTTGCCGCCAGGGGCGCGCGCAAGATCCGCACCGAGCCCCCACAGCCGGCTCCCGAGCCCCGTTCTGGCTCAGAAGGCGGTCGCTGACGCTTGTCGCTCAGTTCGCTCAGGCGGGCCACGGCAAGTTCTGAGGGCGCAACGGCCGCCCATGCAGCGGACGAAGCGGAGCATCGCCGAAATGTCCGCTGTTTTTGCGCTGCAACCGAGATAGTGTCCCCTCGCCCGCAAGGACGGCTTGTGGCCGTCTGGCAGGCCCCTCCTCCGATAGGATCGCCCCGATGTTCGACCGCTTGACCCGCCAGCCCGATGATCCCCTGCTCGCTCTGATCGGCATCTTCAAAGCCGATCCGAGGCCGGACAAGGTCGATCTCGGCGTCGGCGTCTATCGCGACGAGGCCGGCCATTCGCCGATCTTCCGCGCTGTGAAAGCTGCGGAGCGCATCATCTGGGAGAGCCAGGACAGCAAGAGCTATGTGGCGCCGGAAGGCGACCAGCGCTTCCTCGACCTGTTGTGGTCGCTCGTCGGCGGCCCCGCGCCATCGGTCCATGCCGCAGGCGTGCAGACTCCGGGCGGCTCGGGCGCGCTCCGCCTCGCCGCCGATCTGATCCGGCAGGCCGGCACCGGCAAGATCTGGCTCGGCCTGCCGAGCTGGCCCAATCACGCCGGCATCTTCGCCGCGGCGGGGCTCGAGGTCGAGACCTATCCATACTTCGACGTGCCATCGCAGACCCTGCAGCTCGACAGCATGCTCGACGCGCTGCGGCGCGCTCAGCCGGGCGATGCCGTCCTGATCCATGCCTGCTGCCATAACCCGAGCGGCGCTCCCCTCAGCGCCGACGACTGGACGCGGATCACCGCCATGATCACAGCGCGCGGCCTCGTGCCGCTGATCGATTCCGCCTATCAGGGCTTCGGCGCCGGCATCGACGGCGATGCGGCCGGTCTGCGGATGCTGATCGCGGCCGTCCCCGAGGCGCTCGTCGCAGTGTCCTGCTCGAAGTCGTTCGGACTCTATCGCGAGCGCACCGGTGCTCTTTACGCCGTCGCGGCATCGCAGGCGGCGGCCGACACCGCGCGCTCCAACCTCGTGGCGATCGCGCGCACCAGCTATTCGATGCCGCCGGACCACGGCTCGGCGATCGTGAAGACCATTCTCGGCAGCCCCGATCTGCGGCGCGACTGGAGCGAAGAGTTGGAATCGATGCGCCTGCGCCTTGCGACGCTGCGCCGTGCCTTTGCCGAGGCGCTCGGTGGCCGCTGGTCCAACACGGTCGCCATTGGCGTCCAGGAAGGCATGTTCTCGCTGCTGCCACTTACCCCGGCGGAGGTGCTGACCCTGCGTGAGAAGAGCGGCGTCTACATGCCGACCTCGGGCCGCATCAATGTCGCCGGCCTGAAGCTATCAGACGTGACGCGCGTCGCCGGCCTGTTCAAGTCGCTTTGAGCGAGCGCGGGCGAGGAATGACAGCGTGACCGAGATCGTCCAGGAACGGCACAAGCTCTACGAAGACGCAATGGCCCTGACGCTCGGCACGCTGTTCGTCTCGCTGGGCATGCTCATCTACAGCAAGACGGTGCTGCTGGTCGGCAGCACCGCCGGCCTGTCGTTGCTGCTGAGCTATATCAGCGGCTACGGCTTCGGCTTGAGCTTCTTCCTGCTCAACCTGCCCTTCTACGTGCTGGCCGTGAAGCGCATGGGCTGGCCGTTCACGATCCGCACCTTCCTGGCGGTCGGGCTTGTGGCGCTGTTCTCGCGCCTGACGACGTCCTGGGTGGAGATTGCGTGGATCGAGCCGATCTATGCCACCATCATCGGCGCCGGCCTGACCGGCACAGGGCTGCTGATGCTGTTCCGCCATCGCACGGGCCTCGGCGGCATCAACATCCTGGCGCTGTATCTGCAGGAGCACTGGAAGATCCGCGCCGGCTATTTCCAGCTCGCCGTCGATTTCCTCATCATGATCGCCGCATTCTTCGTCATCCCCGTGAACCGGCTGGCGCTGTCGATCATCGGCATCGTGATCGTCAACGTCATCATCGCGATCAACCACAAGCCGGGGCGCTACATGGCGCTGAGCTGAGCGGCCGAGCTCCAACCGCAAGGTCGATCTGCGCTCGGATACCCCACCGTGACACGCGCCGGATGCCGCATGGGTGCGCTGCACCTTGCCAGACGGCGCATTCCGTGGGATGAAAGCTCTGGTATGCCAGCAACCGAGGCAATGGGTTACCGCCTCCGTCCGCCCCTGCGGGGCGCCTGACGGACTCTTCGGTGCGGCTGGATCGCCAACAAGAAACGCGAACGCAAAATCTCGAACCGATCTCTGGGGACGACCAAGGTATGGCACGCAACATTCTGATTCTCGGGGCTTCCTACGGCTCCCTCCTCGGCACCAAGCTGCTGATGGCCGGCCACAACGTGACGCTGGTCTGCCGCAAGAAGACCGCCGAGCTGATCAACCGCGACGGCACGGAGGTCCGCATCAAGCTGCGCGACGAGCCGGCGCATCGCTCGATCTTCTCGCGCGACCTGCCGGGCAAGCTCGACGCGGCCACGCCGGATAGCGTCGACCTGTCGCGCTACGACCTGGTTGGTCTTGCGATGCAGGAGCCGCAATACACCAACCACACCATTCGCGTGCTGATGGTGAAGATCGCCGAGGCCAGGCTTCCGTGCCTGTCGATCATGAACATGCCGCCGCTGCCCTATCTCAAGCGCATCCCGGCGCTCGCCAACGTCGACCTCGACGAGGCCTACACCAACCCCGCGGTGTGGGAACGCTTCACGCCCGGGCTGGTCACGCTGTGCTCACCGGATCCGCAGGCCTTCCGTCCGCCGGAGGAAGCCGCCAACGTGCTGCATGTCGGCCTGCCGACCAACTTCAAGGCCGCCACCTTCGAGGACGAAAAGCACAATGCGCTGCTGCGTGAGCTGGAGCGCGACATCGACGCGGTCAAGCTCGACGGCCAGGACGTGCCGGTGAAGCTGAAGGTGTTCGACTCGCTGTTCGTGCCGCTGGCGAAGTGGTCGATGCTGCTCACCGGCAACTATCGCTGCATCACGCGCGGCGAGCCGCAGGCGATCCGTGATGCCGTTCATGGCAATCTCGCCCAGTCGAAATCGATCTACGAGCACGTCGATGCCATCGCGCGCAAGCTCGGCGCAGATCCGAGCGACCAGGTGCCGTTCGAAAAATACGCCAAGGCGGCCGAGAGCCTGCTCAAGCCGTCGTCGGCCGCGCGCGCCGTCGCCGCGGGCGCGCCGTTCATCGAGCGCGTCGACCTTCTGGTGAAGCTGATCTCGCAGCAGCTCGGCATGCCCAATGCCGAGATCGACCAGACGGTGCAGACGGTCGACTTCAAGCTCAACGAGAAGATCGTGGTCGGCGGCTCCAGCGCGCAGTGATGAGCAGGCGCCGACATCGTCCGTAACCAGATGTGACTTTGCATGAACGCGCGGCCAACGCATGGTTCGCGCGTTCATTGATTCACAGCGTTCGGAATGAAGATGCCATCCTTCGGGCCTCTCGCTTTTCCTCTGCAGGCCCTGAGCTGGCTCGGCAATCAGGGCACCCGCGCCATCGTCGCGGTGCTGCTGCTGGCGATCGCCGTGCCGCCGCTCGGCGAGCTGGCGCGACCCTACGTCACGCACGCGATCTTCCTGCTGCTCTGCATCTCGTTCATGCGCGTCGACGTCGCGATGCTAACAGCGCATCTGCGCCGCCCGCTGCTGGTGGTGGCCGCGACGGCCTGGACCACGATCGCCGTGCCGGCGCTGGTCGGCTCGATCGGGCGCATCACGGGCGTCGATGCCACAGCACCCGACCTGTATCTCGCGCTGATGCTGCAGGGGACGGCCTCGCCGATGATGGCCTCGCCCGCGCTCGCCGCGCTGATGGGGCTCGACGCGACGCTCGTTCTCATCACGCTGGTGACCTCGACCGCGCTGGTGCCGCTGACGGCACCGCTGCTCGCCTATGTGTTCCTGGGCGAGACATTGTCACTGTCTCCGGCCGCGCTCGGGCTGAAGCTCGCCGCCATCCTTGCGGGCGCGCTGGCTGCGGCCGCCGCGATCCGCCTTGCCCTCGGCATCGATACGATCCGCCGCCATCGCGCGCCGATCGACGGCCTCAACGTCCTCATCCTGTTCGTGTTCGCCTCCGCCATCATGGCTCATTTCCTGGCCGACCTGGCCGCGAGCCCGTTCCGCATGCTGGGACTGGCGCTGCTCGCCTTCGCCGTGTTCTTGCTGTTGCTTGGTACCACGATGCTGCTGTTTCGCGGCGCGGGCCGCGAACGCGCCATGGCGCTCGGCATGATGGTGTCGCTGCGCAACATGGGGCTGATGCTGGCGGCGACCGAGGGCGCGATCCCGGGCACCACCTGGCTGTATTTCGCGATGAGCCAGTTCCCGATTCACCTTGCCCCGCAGTTGCTGCGGCCGCTCGCCGAGCGCCTGCGTCCCAAGGCGCTTCCATCTGGCGGGACCGATCACGGCTTGACCAGCCCTGCATCGGAATGAGGCGGAGCAGCAACGGCCTGCGGCCGCTTCGGCATGACGCGACGGCCAGCCGCTTACTATCAAGGCCGACATGGTTGTTGCTGGCGTGCAAGGCCGGCGCTACGCTCCGTGGCTGTTGGTGCAGGAGGATTATGTGACCACGTCAGACGATCAGAAAATTTCCGAAGACCGCCGCGATGCGCTGCGCTACGCGCTCGCCATCGGCTCCGGTGCCGCGCTCGCGTCCGCCATGACGACGACGCCCGCCTCGGCGCAAGCGGCCGACAACACGCTCGACCGGGTCCGCGCCAACAAGGTGCTGCGCATCGCCGTGCTGCCGGGCGAGCTGCCCTATTTCAACAAGGACCTCGCCTCCGGCACGTGGTCGGGCTTCTCGATCGAGATGGCCAACGACATCGCCAAGCTGCTCGACGTGAAGCTCGAATATGTCGAGTCGACCTACGGCAATTCGGTGCTCGACCTGCAGGCCGGCAAGATCGATCTTGGCTTCGCGCTCAACCCGACGCCGCAGCGCGCGCTGGTCATCGACTTCTGCGGCACGGTGTTTCCGCATCCGTTCGGCGCGATGCTGAAGAAGGGGATGGAGGCCAAGACCTGGGCCGACATCAACAAGCCGGAAGTGAAGATCGCCGTCGACGTCGGCTCGGCCAACGAGGCGGTGGCGCGCCGTTTTGCGCCGAACGCGACCATCAAGTCGCTGAAGTCGCGCGACGAGGTGATGCTGGAGATGGCATCGGGCCGCGTCGACGTGGTCGTCAACGCACTGATCCTGGGCCTCACCGCGATCGCCAAGAACCCCAATCTCGGCACCTACAGGATCCTGCAGTCGCCCTCGGTCGCGATCCCCTCCAGCATGGGCGTGCGCCGCGAGGCCGACAAGCGCTGGCGCGACTTCCTCGCGGTGTGGATCGACTACAACCGCGGCATCGGCCAGATGCGCGAATGGTTCGTCAAGGGCCTGGGGCTGGCCGGCGTCAAGGCCGAGGACGTGCCGGTCGAGGTGAATATCTAAGCGAAGCCACGCTCTCTCCTACCGTCATTGCGAGGAGCGCAGCGACGAAGCAATCCAGGACCGCGCGTGCCGCCCTGGATTGCTACGCTTCGCTCGCAATGACGGAGGCATTCGATGATGTATCGCCTCACGCCTTGTCGTACGTCATGCCGCGCTCGAAGCGGCGGCCGAGCAGCGTCGCCGGAAACAGGATCGCGAAATAGATCAGCGCGATGATGGTGTAGACCTCGAGTGGCCGGTAGGTGTCGGCGTTGATCAGCGTCGCGTTGTAGACGAGATCCGGCACCGCGATCACCGACACCAGCGAGGTGTTCTTCAACTGCGTCACCGACTGGTTGACATAAGGCGCAAGCATCGGCTTCAGCGCCTGCGGCAGGATGACGAGCCGCATCATCCGCCACGGACGCAAGCCGAGCGCGCGTGCCGCATCCCACTGCCCGCGCGGCACGCTCTCGATGCTGCCGCGCACGATCTCGGCATAGAACGCCCCGGCATAGAGCGACAGCACGGTGACGGCGGCGACATGCGCCGGAATGTTGATGCCGATCACCACCGGGAATGCGTAGTAGAACCAGATGATCTGCACCAGCAGCGGCGTGCAGCGGAACAGCTCGATATAGCCGATCAGCAGCCAGTCGATCACGACCGGACGGCGCAGCCTGACGATGCCGACGACGAGCCCGATCACCGAGCCGAGCAGGATGGTGCCGAGCGTGTACGCCATGGTCCAGCCGAGCCCCACCCAGAACAGATGGCTGTACTTGGCGAGGATGGCGAAATCCCAGGTATAGTTCATCGCAGCTCCGGCGTGACGCGGTCGCGGCCCCTCACAGATACCGGCTCGGAGCAAAGGCGGAGGCATCGAACGACGGCGCCTCGCCCGCGATCATCGCGGCGATCGCCGCGCCCGTGGCCGGCCCCGTGGTGAAGCCGATGTGCTGATTGCCGAATGCAAGCCACAGGCCGGAATGGCGCGGCGCCGGCCCGATCATCGGCAGCGAATCCGGCAAGGTCGGCCGTGCGCCGCGCCAGGGCTGGGCCACGGCCTCGCCGAACTCGACCACGCCGCGCGCCAGCGGCACCACCTGCTCGAGCTGGGCGAAATTCGACGGCGCATCGCGATCGGTAAGCTCGACGCCGGAGGTGACGCGCACGCCGTTCTCCATCGGCGTCATCAGGAAGCTGCCTTCGGCGTCGTGGATCGGACGGTGCAGCATGCGCGCCGGATTGGGCGCAAACTCCTGGTGATAGCCGCGCTCGAACGCCATCGGCACGCGGTAGCCGAGCGACCTGAGAATGTCCGGCGCCCACGGCCCGAGCGCGACCACGACCTGGCGGGCGCGGATCTCGCCGTCGCCGAGCACGACGCGCCAGCCATCGCCGTCGGCCAGCAAGGCCCTGATCTCGGACTGGCGCAGCACGCCGCCCGCGCCCTCGAACATGCGCGCATAGGCCTTGGTGACGTTGCCGGGCGAATCGACCGACGCCGTCTGGCTATGCAGCAGGCCGACCTTGTAGACCGGCAGCAAATTCGGCTCGAGCGCCGAGATGCCCTGGCGGTCGAGCAGCTCGCTCTTGATGCCGAATTCGGCCAGGAACGCCTGCTCGGCCTTGGCGGCTGCGATCGCATCGCTGCGCCACGCCTTGAGCCAGCCAGTCTCGCGGATGCGCTGCGGCTCGCCAGACCGGACGATCCAGTCGCGATGCAGCGTCAGCGACGCGCCGATCAGGCCATGCAGCGCGGTCGCGCGCGGCTTGACGCGGGACTCCACGGCATTGGCGAGGAAGCGCAGCACCCATTCGAGGTTGCGCAGAGTCCACGATGGGTCCCAGCGCACGGCCGCACTCCGATTGCGGAGATAGGACGGCAGCGCCGAGAACAGCGAGGGCTTGTTGAGCGGCAGGATCGAGCCGGAGGAGAGAATGCCGGCATTGCCATACGATGTCTCCTCGCCCGGCGCCTTGCGGTCGACCAGCACCACCGAGAACCCACGCTCCCGGATGGCGTAGGCGGAGGAGACGCCGACGATCCCCGCTCCCAGCACGACCACGTCGGCTGTCTGCTGCATACGCTCCATCGTCTCTCGATCCATCCGCCGTTTACATCAGGGTCAGGCCGCCATCGACCGGCAGCACCGCGCCGGTGACGTGGCCGGCATCTTTCGACAGCAAGAAGGCGACAGCCGCGGCGATGTCGTCGGGCTCGGCGAGGCGCTGTTGCGGATTGGCAGACGCCGCCGTCTGCCACGCGGCCGGATCGAGCGAGCCGAGCCGTCCCGCATCCTTGCGCGTATAGCCGGGCACGACGACATTCGCCGTGCCGCCGCACGCAGCCAGCTCGATGGCCAGACATTTCACCAGCGCTTCCAGCGCCGCCTTGGCGGCGGCCGAGGCCGGGAAGATGCCGCCCGGCACGAAGCGGTGCGCGACGAAGCTGGAGATCGCGACCACGCGCGCATGAGTGCTCTGCACGAGGTCAGGGAGCGCGGCGCTGGCGAGCTCATGAAAGGCCGCCGGCATCACTGCGAGTGAGCGGTCGAGCCCGTCGCGCGGCAGATCGCGAAAGCTGCGGCGGTCGGCAAAGCCGGCGGCATGCACCACCGCGTCGATCCGGCCGAAACGCGTTCGTGCCGCAGCCGCCAAACCGGTGGCAACGCCCTGCCTGGCCAGGTCACCGCAATGAAACTCGGCTTCGGCGCCGGCCTCCCGGCACGCGGCGGCGACGTCCCGCAGACGCGCGAGACCCGGTTCGTCAGCCCCCTGCCCGTGCAGCATCACGGCCTGCCCCGGCGCGGCCAAGCGGCGCGCCACGGCAGCGCCGATGCCGGCCCCGCTGCCGGTGATGATGGTGACACGCATCGCGCCCTGGTCTGCCCCTCGTTTCGCGGGGCGGACTATAGGTCCCGGACCTGCCGATGCCAACACGCGGACGGACATGCGCCGATGTCCGCCGCGCGGGACTGCCTGTTACCTCAGACGTTCGGAACCGTCCGAGCGAAGCTGATAAAATCAGTTGCTCAGCATTTGGCGCCGACGCTGCACGTCTTGGTCGACTGGGAGATCGTGCCGCCGGCCGTGCGGCATGCGGCGGCATTGGCGTTCACGCAGGCCACCTTCACCGACGTGCAGCCCGCATGATCGTTCTTCACACATTGCGTCTCGCTATAGGTGCTCAGCACGCTGCCGCCCTTCTTGCAGACGCACATTCCGGTGAGTTCGGCCTTCGCCGCAAAAGCGCTGTCGAGACCGCCGACCGCGGCAGCAACGAATAAAATCAGGTAAAGCAATACGCGCATCGTATCCTCCATGAACAGTGGCAATGCCCTCACTATGAGCGCTTCCTGCATGTTGCACAACTTTAAATTGTTTCAATAGCCGACGAGGATCTCTGCCCGCGGCTCCTCGTCCAATGATGCAGGTCAGGTGGTGACGCGTGCCGCGCGCCGCAGGGCCTGCGGCGGCTGGCCGAAGGCGCGAATGAAGGCGCGACGCATCCGCTCAGGATCGCGAAAGCCGGTCGCTTCCGCCACCAGCTCGATCGGCTGATGCGAGGCCTGCACCCGATCGCGCGCCACTTCCAGCCGCAGACGCTCGATCGCCTTCGACGGCGTGGTGCCGGTCTCGGCGACGAAGGCGCGGGTGAAATGCCGCGTGCTCATGCCGGCACGCTCGGCGAGATCGTCGACGGTCAGCGGGGCATCGAGGTGCTCCCGCGCCCAGGTGAGCAGATCCGCAAAACGGCCGCTCGGCGCCTTCAGCTCCAGCAGCGAGGAGAACTGCGACTGCCCGCCGCTGCGGCGATGATATAGTACGAGCTGCCGTGCCGTCTTCTGCGCGATCTCCTCGCCGTGGTCGTCGGCGACCATGGCAAGCGCGAGATCGATGCCGGCAGTGATCCCAGCCGAGCTCCAGACATTGCCGTCGCGGACATAGATGCTGTCAGGCTCGAGCTTCACATGGGGGTAGGCGCGCAGGAACTGCCGCGTGCGCTGCCAATGCGTCGTCGCGCGCCGCCCGTCCAGCAGGCCCGCTTCGGCCAGCACGAAGGCGCCGGAGCAGATGCTGGCAAGACGGGTGCCGCGCTGCGCGACCTTACGGACGAAGTTCAGCGTGCATGCGTTGCGGCTCGCCGCTTCCACGCCCTCGCCGCCGGCGATCAGCAGCGTGGTCAGCGCCGACACCGGACCGAATTTGCGCGCCAACATCTCGGCCCCCGACGACGACCGCACGGGTCCGGGCGTGGCGGCGACGACCCTGATCGATGGCGTGGCGCGCGCATAGCGCGAAGCGATCTCGAACACCGAGATCGGCCCGGCGGCGTCGAGCAACTGAAAATCGGGATAGATGAGCACGCCGATCATGGTGGATGGCTCCGTGATCTCAAGTCCGTGATCCCAAGTCCGCGATCCCAGGTGTGAAATCCAAGTCTGTCCGGAAACGAGGGAACTTTGGCATATCAGCCATCCAGCGGACCATGCAGAATGACGGCCGTCAAGCACCAGACCCTGCGAGCACCGCCATGGCCCAACCGCTCTCGATCGCTCTCGTCCTGTTTCCACATCTGACCCAGCTCGATCTCACCGGTCCGGTGCAGGTGTTCTCCAGCGTGCCCGGCGCGACGCTGCATCTGGCGTGGAAGAGGATCGAGCCCATTCCGACAGACTCGGTTCTCACTCTGATGCCGACCACGACCTTCGCCGACTGTCCGCAGGCGGACGTGATCTGCGTTCCCGGCGGCTTCGGCGTCGACGCCATCCTCGATGACGACGAGGTCATCGGCTTCATCCGCCGCCTGGCCGAAAAGGCCAGGTACGTCACGTCGGTCTGCACAGGCTCGCTCGCGCTCGGCGCCGCCGGCCTGCTGGATGGCTATCGCGCGGCGACCCATTGGAGCGCGCGCGAGTGCCTGCCGGTGTTCGGCGCGACCGTCAGCACCGAGCGCGTCTGCATCGACCGCAACCGGATCACCGGCGGAGGCGTCACGGCCGGCATCGACTTCGCGCTGACCCTGGTGGCGCAGTTGGTCGATCGTCAGACGGCGGAGGCGATCCAGCTCAGGCTCGAATACAATCCGGCGCCCCCTTTCACCGCCGGTTCCCCCGACACGGCACCGCCCGAAGTGGTGTCACGCATGCTGGAGCGGATCGCACCGTCCCGGAAGCGGCGGATTGCGGCGGCGGAGCATGCGGCGGCCGCCCTCAGGACCAACCCGACGTAGCGCAGGCTTGGCAGGCTCCCGAAAGCAAAGAGGCCGCCCGGAGCTGGGGGCGGCCTCTTCCGATCGGATCATCTTGAGCGAAATCGAATCAGCTGCCAGGAGTCCAGGGCTGATAATCACCGGTGGCCTTTGGCCTGCGACCGCTGGCCAAGGTCGAGCCGGCCGGGCGATACGCCAGAGCAGTCCCCGTCAGGTTCGGCTGATGCGGCTTTTCCCACTCGCGCGGCTTGTAGCCGTCCTGAGTCGGCGGCACGTCGACCATGTGATGCATCCAGGCGTGCCATTCGGGCGGAATGCGGCTGGCTTCGGCCAGGCCGTTGTAGATCACCCACCTGCGCTCGAAATGCAGCACCGGATCGATCTTGCCGCCGGCGGTCCGGTAATAGCGGTTGCCTTGTGCATCCTGCCCCACGAGCTCGCCGAACCGCCAGGTCCACAATTGCGTGCCGAAAGTCTGGCCGTTCCACCACGTGAAGAGCTTGAGAAAGAACTGTTTCATGGGCTTGGGGCCGGTTCTGTGAAGGTCCCGGCTCTGATGCCACCCCGCCCGCATCTTGTCCAGTGTTGCACCGCCTCCGCCCGCGACGATGTATCGGTTCGCGGCGGGGAACGACATCCGCGGCCTGCGGTTAGGTCATTTTCCCCTGATGGAGCGATAGCGATGACCAGACTGAAGACATGGAGCACTGCGGCGGCAGTGGCGCTGATTCTGCCGCTGGCGGCAGCGACGACGAGCTTTGCCCAGGGTCCCGGCGGCGGCGGTCGTGGTCCGGGCGGTGGTGGTGCCGCCATCGGCGGTGGCGGGGGCGGTGGCGGTGGCGCGGCTATCGGTGGTGGCGGCGGCGGCGCGATCGGCGCCGGCGGACGCGGCGGCTTTGCGGCCGGCCCGGGTGGCGGCGGCATGAGCGGCGGCAGCTTCGCCGGACGCGCAGCCGTTGGCGGCGCAGCCCTGGCGGGTCGCGGCCCGGCGGCCGGCGCCAACGTCGCCATCAACACTGGTGGCGGCCGCGGCAACTGGAGCGGCGGCAATTGGAGTGGCGGCGGCTGGCAGGGCGGTCACCGTGGCGGCTGGCATCGCCGCGGCGGCGGCTTCTGGCCGGGTGTCGGCGTTGGCGTCGGGATCGGATTGGGTAGCAGCTACGCCTACTACAATGACCCGTATTATTACGGGCCCGACTATTACTCCGACTACTCGTACTATGACGACTCTGCGCCTGTCGCCGTCATCGGAACCGAAGGCGTCGACCCGAGCTATTGCGCACGCCGGTACCGCTCGTATGATCCGGCTTCGGGAACCTATCTCGGCTATGACGGTTTTCGCCATCCATGCCCGTAAGAATCTGACGTAGTAGCTGCGACAATAAGGCGGCGAGGCCATGCTCGCCGCCTTTTTCGCGCCGCATTGTTGTTTGTTCTGTGTCTGAAGCGCCACGTTGCAGGCTGATTTTCGCCCATATTCCAAAATGTGCCCCGCGACATGCAGATGATCCGCCCGTTCCGGTCCAATATCGTTTGAGCTCGTGATTCTGCCCGTACGGGCCGTTTCGCAGGCTGGGTTGATATCTGTCGATGGGCACATGGATTTTCGCGGGACTCGCGCAGTGCAAACGCCGCGGGTGAGCGGCTTGGGCCTGCCGCCCGCGAACGCGCCAGGAACTTCGAACAAGGAGGCGCGCCTTGCCGACATATCTTCACTGCTTGGACGCAGCTGCATCGCAACTCGGATGCATGTGGCTGGCCGCGGTGATCCCCGGCCCAGCTGGCGGACATGTCGATGATTGAGAAACGCAGATGACCTATCAGCGCCTCGCATTGGGGCTCGGTCTTGGAACGCTGCTGGCGATCGGCGCTGCGTCCACGGCGCTCGACATCAAGTCGCGCCACGACGCGGCCTGGGTGAATTCCTCGCTGGACATCTTGCAGAAGACCTCCGATCTGCGCCTGCTGCTCCGCGAAGCGGAAGCGACCTCTCGCGGCTACGCGCTCATCGCTGACGATCAGTTCAGGACGGAGTTTGCCGATGTCAGCACGAGAATCCCGGTCGCTGTGGCCGAGCTGCGGCGCGCCGTGGCCGACAATCCCGAACCGCTGGAGCTTCTGACCGAGACCGAAGCCCTGATTGCCCGCAGGGTCGAGCTCGCTGCGGAGCTGATCCGGTTGCGCGCCGCCTCGGATCGTGCGGGGCTCGAAGCGCTCAGAAGCCGCGCCGAAGGCCCGGCGACCATGAGCGAGATCACGGCCCATCTCGACCGTTTCGTTGCCGATCAGCGCAAGCTGCTGACGCAGCGTTCGATGACGTCGAAGGCCACCGGATCGCTGCTGCTCACGATCGACCTGTGCGGCCTCGCGCTGCTGCTGATCATCGCCTTCTACCTCATCCGGCGGACGTATCTGCACGATCGTGCGCTGCGCGCGTCCCTGGTCCGCTCCGAAGCCGAGGCCATCTCGCTGGCGGAAAAGGCCGAGCAGCAGCATCTCGACTTGATCGCCGCCCATGAGAGGCTGCGCCATTCCGCCGACATCCTGCAGAGCACGTTCAACAGCATGGCAGAGGGCGTGCTCGTCATCGATGCCGCGGACACCGTGGTATTCTCGAACCCCGCGGTCGAACATCTGCTCGGCTACAGCCCGGGAAAGAATCTGACCGACGTCCGCGCGCACCTCCGCGTCTACGAAAGCGACGGCGTGACGCCGGTCGCCGCGCACGACCTGCCGACGCCGCGAGCCTTGCGGGGCGAGAGCTTCGACCGCCGCGAGCTGATCGTCTACCGGCCCGACCGGGACGAGACGCTGCGGCTGATGATCTCCGGCCGCCCGCTGCGCGACGCCGCCGGCGGCATTACCGGCGCGGCGATGGTCTATCACGACATCACTACGGCGCACGAGACCGAGCGGCTGCTGCAGCAGGCGCAGAAGCTCGATGCGATCGGCAAGCTCACCGGCGGCGTCGCACACGACTTCAACAACATGCTGACGATCATTACCGGCACCATCGAGACGCTGGCCGACGAGGTGAAAGACCGCCCCGCAGCCGCGGCGACCGCCGCGCTGATCGGACAGGCGGCAGACCGCTGCACCGAGCTGATCCGGCATCTGCTCGCCTTCGCCCGCAAGCAGCCGCTGCATCCGCGCGACAGCGACGTCAACAGCACGATCCTCGACATCGCAAAGCTGCTGCGTCCGACGCTTGGCGAGCAGATCGAGATCAACTCGATCCTCGAAGAGGAGACGCTGATCACGCATATCGATTCGGCGCAGCTCGCCAACTCGCTGGTCAACATGGCGATCAACGCCCGCGACGCGATGCCCAATGGCGGCAAGCTGCTGCTGGAATCGCGCCGGGTGGAGCTCGATGAGGCCTATGCCTCAGCCAACGCCGGCGTGACGCCCGGATCCTATGTCATGGTCGCCGTCAGCGACACGGGTACTGGCATGTCGCCGGAGGTCCGCGACCGCGCCTTCGAGCCCTTCTTCACGACGAAGGAAGCCAGCAAGGGCTCCGGCCTCGGTCTCAGCATGGTCTACGGCTTCGTCAAGCAATCCGACGGCCACATCAAGATCTACAGCGAGGAAGGACGGGGCACCACGATCCGGCTCTACATCCCCACACCCAAGGGACAGGCTGCGAGCCCCGCTCCGCCCGAGCCGCCGCCGCCGCGCGGCGAGGAGACGATCTTCATCGTCGAGGACGATCCACTGGTGCAGGATTTCGTCGTCACGCAGTTGCAGAGCCTCGGCTACAAGACCATCACCGCATCGACCGGGGTCGAGGCGCTGGCCAAGATCGACTCCGGCCAAAGCTTCGATCTCCTCTTCACCGACGTCATCATGCCCGGCGGCGTCAACGGCAAGGAGCTCGCCGAGGAGGCGCTGCGGCAGCGGCCCGGCACCAAGGTGCTGTACACGTCCGGCTATACCGACAATGCGATGGTCGAGCACGGCCGCCTCGACCAGGCGGCGCTGCTGCTCACCAAGCCCTATCGCAAGTCGGAGCTCGCCAAGATGGTGCGGCTCGCGCTGGCCGGCGCCGCCGCGGACGCCTTGGCCGATGATGCCTTGGCCGAGAACGCCTTTTCCGAGGACGCGCCGACGCGCGCTCACTTCTCCTGACTTGACCATCGCGCGGATTGGAACTGCAATCATCACGGAGCTCGGCGCCACAAATTCCGATGGAAACCTACCCCATGCAATTGGCAGGACGCGACGCGCTGCTTACAACTCACGACATTGGCTGACCGAACTATTCGCCATACACGATAGGGCAAGTCATAGTCACGATGCTGCTTGATCGACCGAGCGCATCCCGCGCCATTGGAAGCCACCGATGATCCGCCGGCGCGTGGTCATCAGGCTCGGCCTTGGAACTCTGCTCGCGATCGGCGCCGCGTCGACGGGGCTGGACATCAAGGCGCGCAACGACACCGCCCTGGTCGAGCACACGATGGAGGTGCTGGAGAAATCCTCCGAGCTCCGCGTCCTGCTGCGGCAGGCAGAAGCGGCCTCGCGCGGCTTCGCATTGTCCGGAGCCGACCGGTTCATCACCGAGCTTCGGGAGACGAGCGGATTTATCCCTGCGGCCTGGGCGGACCTGCAGGGGCTCGTCCGGGATAATTCCTCGCAGCGCGAGCGGCTGCGATCGATTGACGGCATCGTGCAGCGGCGCATCCAGCTTGCCGGCGAGTTGATCCGTCGTCACGCGGCGAACGATCGCGACGGCCTGCAGGCGGCGGCGGCGAGCGCGGCCGGTCCGGCGGCGATGACGACGATCAACCAGGCACTCGACGCCTTCACCGACGACGAGCGCCGGCTGCTGGCGGACCGCGCCACGATCTCGCGACGGACCGGATCCTGGCTGCTGGCGATCGACCTCGCCGGCGTCGGCCTGCTGCTCCTGATGTCGGCCTATCTCGTCCGGCGCGCTCAACTTTCCGACCGGGCGCTGCGCTCGTCCCTCACCCGGTCGCAGGAGACCGCGACCTCGCTGGAAGCCCAGGCCGTGCAGCAGCGCGGCGATCTCGCCGCCGCCTATGACGAGCTGCGCCGCTTCTCCGCCATTCTCACAAACACCTTCAACAGCATGGCCGAGGGCGTCCTCGTCGTCGATCCCGAAGGCACGATCATGCTGTCGAACCAGGCGGTGGGACGTTTCTTGGGAACGAATGTGGGCGAGACCTTCGTCGAGATGCTGGCCGCAAACCAGTTCTACGAGAGCGACGCCGTCACCCGCGTCGTCGACGAGGAGCTCCCGATCGCGTGCGCCTTGCGCGGGCTGTCGTTCGACCGCCGCGAGGTCGTGGTCAAGCCGACCGACGGCCGGCCGCAGTTTCGCCTGATGGTCAGCGGGCGGCCGCTGCGCAATTCCGCAGGCGCGATCAGCGGCGCGGCGCTGGTGTATCAAGACGTCACCGACGTGCATGAGACCGAGCGCCTGCTGCAGCAGGCGCAGAAGCTCGATGCCATCGGCAAGCTCACCGGCGGCGTCGCGCACGACTTCAACAACATGCTGACGATCATCACCGGGTCGATCGAGGTCCTGATCGACGCGGTGCAGGACCGGCCGGCGGCGGCCGAGTTCGCGGCCCTGATCGGCAGAGCCACCGATCGCTGCACCGAGCTGATCCGGCATCTGCTCGCCTTCGCCCGCAAGCAGCCGCTACGTCCGCGCGACATCGACGTCAACGCCACGGTGGAGGACATCGCCAAGCTGCTGCGGCCGACCCTCGGCGAGCAGGTCGAGATCAGGACCGTTCTCGCCGACGAGGATCTCATCGCTCATGTCGATTCCGCGCAGCTCGCGAACGCGCTGGTCAACATGGCGATCAACGCGCGCGATGCGATGCCCGACGGCGGCAGGCTGCGCCTGGAGACGATGAAGACCGCGCTCGACGAGGCCGACGCAGCCGCCAATCCCGGCATCGTGCCCGGCTCCTACGTCATGGTCGCGGTCAGCGACACCGGCAGCGGCATGCCGCGGGAGGTGAAGGATCGCGCCTTCGAGCCGTTCTTCACCACCAAGGATGCCGGCAAGGGCTCCGGTCTCGGCCTCAGCATGGTCTATGGCTTCGTCAGGCAGTCCGGCGGCCACCTCAAGCTTCAGAGCGAGCAGAACCGCGGCACGACGATCCGGCTCTATCTGCCGGCGGCTCAGGCGGTGCAGCAGATCGAGCCGGAGCACGAGCAGGCTCTGCCGCATGGCCGCGAGACGATCCTGGTGGTCGAGGACGATCCGCTGGTGCGCGACTTCGTGCTCGCCCAGTTGCAGGGCCTCGGCTACACCACCCTCGTCGCCTCGCAGGCCACGGAGGCGCTGGCCATCGCCGCGCAGAGCCAGCCCTTCGACCTGCTGTTCACCGACGTCATCATGCCCGGCGGCATCAGCGGCCGGCAGCTGGCCGAAACCATGATGACGACGCGCCCCGCGCTCCGGGTGCTCTACACCTCCGGCTATACCGACGATGCGATCACCGAGCATCGGCAGTTCGTGCCGGACGCGCTGTTGCTGACCAAGCCCTATCGCCGCGCCGAGCTCGCGCAGATGGTGCGGCACGCGCTGGACGGCAGGCCGGCTGACGCTAGCCGCGGGTCGCCATCGCCACCGCAGCCAGCGTGAAGGCCAACGCGGCCACCTGCCCTGCCCCGAGCGGCTCGCGCAGCGCGATCGCGGAGGCCAAGACACCGATTACCGGCACCGCCATGGTGCCGATCGCCGCGACGGAAGCCGGCAGCCGCGACAGCGCCGCGAACCACGCGACATAGGCGACGCAGAACTGGATCACGGTGGAATAGAACATCAGCGCCCAGTCGAGCTGGTCGAGCTTCGTCCAGTCGGAGTGCTCGACCGCGAATCCGACGATCACGATCGGCACGCAGCCGATGCCGATCTGCCAGGCCGCCGCCGACAGCGGCGGCAGCCTGATCGGGAGCTTCTTGGCCATGACCGTGCCGAGCGCGAAGCCGAACGCGCCGCCGAGCACCATCAGGATGCCCGGCAGCTTGTCGCGGCTGGCGGTGAGCCCGTTGCTGCCCATGATCGAGGCCAGCCCCGCGAACGCCAGCACCAGCGCGAGCACGCGCAAGAGCGTCGGCCGCTCGCCCAGGATCGGCCACGCCAGCAGCGAGGCCCACACCGGCATGGTGTAGGCGATCAGCGCCGCCTCGCTGGCCGGCAGCCACAGCAGCGCCAGCCCCATCAGCACCATCCAGGCGGTGACGTTGAGCATCCCGGCCAGGATGAGCCGCGGCCAGACCTCGCGCGGCACGTCAAGGCTCTGGCTGCGGATGACGGCCAGCAGCGCCAACAGCAGCGCGCCGACCACCCCGGTGGTGCCGCGCAGGGTCAGGGGCGGCAGCACGCCGACCAGGTGCTTGGTGACCGGCCAGTTGAAGCCCCAGCCAAGCGAGGTGATGGCGAGGAACATCAGCCCGGCGGGCGTGATCCGCCCGCTGGCCACTGGCTTGTCTGTCATGGAATCACCGGCACCGTCCGTTGGACGATGAGCTTGCCGGCGCTTTTCCGGCCACACCAGGGATTGTGGGGCATGCCTGCCCCGCGAACGCTCCGTAGGCGCCCGTGAGTCCCGCCGATGCAAGCAAAACACGTCGTCCGCACGCGAATAAATCTGCCCCTGTGAACAGCGGGACGAAGCTCTGTGGACAGCGCTCCGGGCAAATTTTTTCGGTTTCGAATCCGCGAGGACTCGCCGATAGTTACGGCCATCACGGTACCGGCACGCGCCCTGGTTTTCCCGTACTTTCCCCCATATTTAGTGTTTGGTTAGGGAACTCCCACTAGTCCTTGACGTGGGAAGCGGAGTCGTCCTAGCTTCCGGCCCGGTTCGGCACACAGTCAGTTTCGGGTCTGGCCGGCCGCTTCCCAGCAGGGTTCGAGGACAATCACGCTCTTTGGCCAGTCGGCCCGGCGTGCGGGGCCTCGTCTGTCCCAGGCTGGGACGGTGGCAGCCGGTGTCCCCTTAAGGGAACCCCACTAGATGTGGGGGCTCCCCTGCGGTGATGACGGAGCCGGATGGCGGGCGTGATGCGTTGAGAGCGTGATGCGTTGAGACGGCGGCGCGGGCAGCGGACGGGCTGCACGGGCCGGCGAGGAAAGACGGGGCGAGACGCCGGTCAACGGCGCAAGGCCTTCGCCTTCGAGGCTGAACAGATGCGGACCGGGCAACCGGTTGAACTGCGGCGGCAGACGAATTTTCCGGCAGCGTCCGGGGACTTCCAGCCGTCGCCCTTGGATGCAATGATCCCGGCCGCCAAGCGCGGTCCGGCAAGAACTATTGGGGCTCGCGATGCGGATTGAACGGCGCAACACCACCGAAGGACAGTCGCCCTATGCAGGGATCGACTTCCGCCTGACCACGTCCGAGATCAAGAATCCGGATGGCTCCGTGGTGTTCCGGCTCGAGAATGTCGAGGTGCCCGAGTTCTGGTCGCAGGTCGCCTCCGACGTGCTGGCGCAGAAGTATTTCCGCAAGGCCGGCGTCGCCGCGCGCCTGAAGAAGGTCGAGGAAGAGACCGTGCCGTCCTGGCTGTGGCGCTCGGTGCCGGACACCGAGGCGCTGGCTGCGCTGCCCGAGAACGAGCGCTACGGCAGCGAGCGCTCGGCCAAGCAGGTGTTCGATCGCCTCGCCGGCTGCTGGACCTATTGGGGCTGGAAGGGCAACTACTTCTCGTCGGAGGAGGATGCGGTGGCGTTCTACGACGAGCTGCGCTTCATGCTGGCCAAGCAGATGGTCGCGCCGAACTCGCCGCAATGGTTCAACACCGGCCTCCATTGGGCCTACGGCATCGACGGCCCCGGCCAGGGCCACTATTACGTCGACTACAAGACCGGCAAGCTGACCAAGTCGAAGTCGTCCTACGAGCATCCGCAGCCGCACGCCTGCTTCATCCAGGGCGTCGAGGACGACCTCGTCAATGACGGCGGCATCATGGACCTGTGGGTGCGCGAGGCGCGCCTGTTCAAATACGGCTCCGGCACCGGCTCCAACTTCTCGCGGCTGCGCGGCGAAGGCGAGAGGCTGTCGGGCGGCGGCCGCTCGTCCGGCCTGATGAGCTTCCTCAAGATCGGCGACCGCGCCGCCGGCGCCATCAAGTCGGGCGGCACCACCCGCCGCGCCGCCAAGATGGTCGTGGTCGACGCCGACCATCCGGACATCGAGGCCTATATCGACTGGAAGGTGAAGGAGGAGCAGAAGGTCGCCGCGCTGGTCACCGGCTCCAAGATCAACCAGAAGCACCTCAAGGCCGTGATGAAGGCCTGCGTCAATTGCGAAGGCTCCGGCGACGACTGCTTCGATCCCGAGAAGAACCCTGCCCTGCGCCGCGAGATCAAGCTCGCGCGCCGCGCGCTGGTGCCCGACAACTACATCAAGCGGGTCATCCAGTTCGCCAAGCAGGGCTACAAGGACATCGACTTCCCGATCTACGATACGGACTGGGACTCGGAAGCCTATCTCACGGTGTCCGGCCAGAACTCCAACAACTCGGTGTCGCTGAAGGACGACTTCCTGCGCGCGGTCGAGACCGACGGCGACTGGAACCTGATCGGCCGCACCAACAAGAAGGTCGTCAAGACGCTGAAGGCCAGGGACCTCTGGGAGAAGATCGGCCACGCCGCCTGGGCGAGCGCCGATCCCGGCCTGCACTTCAACACCACGATGAACGACTGGCACACCTGCAAGGCGTCCGGCGACATCCGCGCGTCCAATCCGTGCTCGGAATACATGTTCCTGGACGACACGGCGTGCAACCTGGCCTCGGCCAACCTGCTGACCTTCTACAACACGGAAACGAAGCACTTCGACGTCGGCGCCTATGAGCATCTCTGCCGTCTCTGGACGGTCGTGCTCGAGGTCTCCGTGCTGATGGCGCAGTTCCCGTCGAAGGCGATCGCCGAGCTGTCCTACGAGTTCCGCACGCTCGGCCTCGGCTACGCCAATATCGGCGGCCTGTTGATGACCATGGGCCTGCCCTACGACTCGAAGGAAGGCCGCGCGCTGTGCGGCGCGCTGTCGGCGATCATGACCGGCATCGCTTACAAGACCTCGGCCGAGATGGCCGGCGAGCTCGGCCCCTTCCCCGGCTACAAGAAGAACGCCGCGCACATGCTGCGCGTCATCAAGAACCATCGCCGCGCCGCGCGCGGCGAGGCGACCGGCTATGAGGCGCTCTCGGTCGCGCCCGTGCCGCTCGATCACGCCCACTGCCCGCAGGTCTCGCTGGTCAGCCACGCCATCCAGGCCTGGGACGACGCGCTCGCGCTCGGCGAGACCAACGGCTATCGCAACGCCCAGGTCACCGTGGTCGCCCCGACCGGCACCATCGGCCTGGTGATGGATTGCGACACCACCGGCATCGAGCCTGATTTCGCGCTGGTGAAGTTCAAGAAGCTGGCCGGCGGCGGTTACTTCAAGATCATCAACCGCGCCGTGCCGGCGGCGCTGCGCGTGCTCGGCTATCGCGAGAGCGAGATCGCCGAGATCGAGGCCTATGCCGTCGGTCACGGCTCGCTGTCGAACGCCCCCGGCGTCAACGCCACGACCCTGAAGGCCAAGGGCTTTACGGACGAGGCCATCGCCAAGGTCGAGAAGGCGCTGCCGACCGCGTTCGACATCAAGTTCGTGTTCAACAAGTGGACGCTGGGCGAGGACTTCATCGTCAAGCAGCTCGGCGTCACCACTGATGCGATCGCCGCCCCCACCTTCGACCTGCTCACGGCGATCGGCTTCACCAAGCGCGAGATCGAGGCCGCCAACGTGCACATCTGCGGCGCGATGACGGTCGAGGGCGCCCCGCATTTGAAGGCCGAGCACTACGCGGTGTTCGACTGCGCCAACCCCTGCGGCAAGATCGGCAAGCGCTATCTCTCGGTCGAGAGCCACATCCGCATGATGGCGGCGGCGCAGCCGTTCATCTCGGGCGCGATCTCCAAGACCATCAACATGCCGAACGACGCCACGGTCGAGGACTGCAAGGCGGCATACCTGCTGTCCTGGAAGCTCGCGCTGAAGGCCAACGCGCTCTACCGCGACGGCTCGAAGCTGTCGCAGCCACTGAACTCGCAGCTCATCGCCGACGACGAGGACGAGGACGATGCGGTCGAGTCCTTCTACGAGAAGCCGATGGCCGCGCGCGCCACGCAGGTCTCGGAGAAGATCGTCGAGAAGCTGGTCGAGCGCATCGTGGTGATGCGCGAGCGCGAGAAGATGCCGGATCGCCGCAAGGGCTACACCCAGAAGGCGGTCGTCGGCGGCCACAAGGTGTACTTGCGCACCGGCGAGTACGACGACGGCCGTCTCGGCGAGATCTTCATCGACATGCACAAGGAAGGCGCGGCACTGCGCTCCTTCATCAACAACTTCGCCATCGCGGTGTCGCTGGGCCTCCAGTACGGCGTGCCGCTGGAGGAGTATGTCGACGCCTTCACCTTCACCCGCTTCGAGCCGGCAGGTCCCGTGCAGGGCAACGACTCGATCAAATACGCGACGTCGATCCTCGACTACGTGTTCCGCGAGCTCGCCGTCAGCTACATGTCGCGCTTCGACCTCGCCCATGTCGACCCCTCCGAGAGCAACTTTGACGCGCTCGGCCGCGGCGTCGACGAAGGCAAGCCGTCGGAGGACGGGAGCCAGCAGGCCGCGAAGTACGTGTCGCGCGGCCTGACCCGCTCCCGCACCGACAATCTCGTCGTGATGCGCGGCGGCTCCTCGTCACCCTCCCCTGCAGGGGGAGGGTCGATCGGAAGCGGAGCTTCCGATCGGGGTGGGGTGACTGTCACCGCCCTCTCCCATGCCCGCGCCGGCGATTCCGTCGAAGGCGCCACCGCCCTGAAGCAGGAGCCGCAACACGACCTCTCGCCCACCGAGAAGCTCGAGGCGCTGCAATGGAGCAAGTCCGGCACGGCGAACACGCAAGTGGCCTCCAAGGCCGAACGCCGCGCCGAAGCCAAGGCCAAGGGCTACGAAGGCGAGATGTGCTCGGAGTGCGGCAACTTCACGCTGGTGCGGAATGGGACGTGTATGAAGTGCGATACGTGCGGCAGCACGACGGGGTGCTCGTAGTCGTCCATCTAAAAAGTAGCGGCGGTGCTGCTTCGAGATGCAATCCTCAATATCTTAAGCAATCTGGATCTCACAGCCGAGTAACTCCCGCGCAGAATCTGCGCGGGAGTCTTTGTAGAAGAGCCGCGACACGGAACCGCAAGGTCGTCCGCTCTTTCGCACAACGCTAGGAGCAGAAGTCAATGGCACCTCAACACATCGAGCCTGCCCTTGGTCTTGCTTCCTTCAATTGTCCTACGTGCGGCGCTCTCGCCCAACAGTTTTGGTTTAAGCCGTTTTGCGACCACTATACAAAAGATCAGAAGCCATACACTCTTGCGAGCGACGTCCTCGATCAAATCCGCTCAAATGCGATTTACGATTCGGAGATGAAGAGAACCGCCGAGGAGTTCTTTCGAAAGCGACTAAGCAAAAAGCCCTTCTTCGAACAGAAAGAAACGCATGCTTATCTAAATCTGCGGCTGGAGAACTGCGAAGTAAGCAGATGTTATAGCTGCAATTCGTTGGCAATCTGGGTCTATGACCAGTTGGCCTTCCCTCATACGAGATTCGCGTCAGAACCAAATTTTGACTTGGACGACGACATAAAGCTTGACTTCCTAGAAGCTGCCAAAATTGTCGATCTCTCACCGCGAGGCGCGGCGGCATTGCTGAGGCTATGTGTTCAGAAGATCTGCATTCAGCTCGGCGAGCCCGGCAAGAACATCGATACAGACATCAGCAGTCTGGTCAAAAAGGGACTAGAGCCGGCAGTTCAGCAGGCACTCGACATCGTTCGGGTAATAGGTAACGAGGCGGTTCACCCTGGGCAAATAGACCTGCGGGACGACCGAGATACCGCGCTGAAGCTATTCCGCCTGATCAACATCATTGCTGAAGCGATGATATCTCGACCGAAGCAGATTGCTGAACTTTATAGCAGCCTTCCGCCAACCAAGTTGCAAGCAATTGAGAAGAGAGATTTGGCGAAGCCGAAGAAGGCGTAGACGGGATTAAACGTTGCACCGTCGCACTCACGTATTTCTCATCGCTAAAGCTCCCGTCGGAGGACTACGCTGTCTTTATATTTCGCTGGAGAACAGACATTTCCGATTGGCTAATAGCTGATACTGCTGTTTTTAGTTTTCCCAACGTGGTCCTTGCAGAATAGTTGCGCTGAGCCGGCGTACCCCATGTCTTCAACAGGAATGGGATATCTAGCTCAAATGCGTGCTGCATAATCGGCCGACCGTCTTCCCCAATATCCCAAGCCAAACAATATGCGACATGGGCTTCGGCCGAGTGCTTACTAAAATCAAACATTAGAGCGT
Organism: Bradyrhizobium sp. SZCCHNRI3043; assembly: GCF_032377735.1. Lineage (NCBI taxonomy): Bacteria > Pseudomonadati > Pseudomonadota > Alphaproteobacteria > Hyphomicrobiales > Nitrobacteraceae > Bradyrhizobium > Bradyrhizobium sp. SZCCHNRI3043. The sequence goes on along the minus strand of NZ_JAUHID010000015.1, from coordinate 38,785 downwards.
CTTTCCATTGGCCGATCAGACGTGACTTGACCTCAATGAGGTAATGGCCAGCGAGAATGTCGTGACCTCTTGTCCCGGGAGAGCGACGTTTGCCCCCGACATAGCTGGCCATGACTACCTCTGACAACTCACCTAAGGCAGCAGACTTTGTTTCACGGGACTCAAAATACTTATTCAATGTAGCTAGTGCATCGATTGCTTCTTTAAATTGAGGCAAGTGCGCCAGCAGGTGATTTGTGACGTCGTTGACCATAGGGACACCGATTTGCGTTGCCTGAATTATATCAAAATTTCGGTCGGATTAGCGAAGTAGATTTACTTACTAGATTGATGTCTCCAATGCACCTCCACATCTCCTCCGATCTCCACGCCGACATGGCCGACATCAAGCCGATCGAGGCCCTGCCCGGGGTCGATGTGGTGGTCGTCGCCGGCGATGTCTGCGAGGAGGCGGTGAACGGGTTTGTGCAGCTGCGCGAGATCGTGTGGCGGAGGACGTGCCGATCGTCATGGTGATGGGCAACCATGAATACTATCACCGCACCTACCCTGAGGAGCTGAAGCTGGCGCGTGCCGAGGCGGCGCGGTTCGGCGTGCATCTGCTGGAGAACGAGGCGGTCGTGCTCGCGGGGTTACGGTGACGCTGCACTTTACTCGATCTGTTTGCGCTCGAACGCCCTCCCCCACTCCCGCTGATCTTCCGTATCCGGCACGCGCACGCCGCGTGCGGCGGCGATCCGGTCGAATGCCTCAGCTCCATGAATGCCCAGCCGAATCATTACACACGCTGCGATGACGGCCGAGCGGCCGATACCGGCCCGGCAATGGATCAGGACCGTCTCGCCCCCCGTCAGCCGCACCGCGAGGCCCTCAGCAAGCCGCACCGCCGCACTGCGGCTGTCGGGCAGGCCGCGGTCGAGGACCGGGAACGACAGGAAGGCCATGCCGTGTGACTGGCACAGCGCGGCCTCGCGCTGAAGGCCGAGGTCATGAATCTCAACCGGCTCCAGCAGGCTGACGACGACGGCGATGCCCTCGCCCACCCAGGCCGCGATGTCGTCTGCCAGCCAGTCTTCCGCCCGCGGCCGCGCCGCGATGGCGAGCCGGCCGGCGATGGGCAAGTCGATCCAGTGCAGGCGGGACATGGTGATGGTCCTGTCATGAACGAGCGTTCGTAACCCGGATGAGCGAGAGCGACATCCGGGATCGCGGCTGCCGAGACGGATGCACTCTCAGGCCGCCCGAACATCATACCGCGTCCGCTACACGATCCCCAGGATTTCCCGGTGCAGCGGAACGATCGCCGACACGCCGCAGTTTACTACGAACCCAACAACGAAGGAGGTTCGTTCATGAAGATGGCAATCGTTTTGACGGCGGCTCTGTTCGCCGCTTCGCCGGTGTTCGCCGCAGAGACCGGCGCAAGCTCGCACGGCGCGTCGAAGAAGGCGCCCGGTCAGCAGATGCAGCGTAGCAAGACGTCGACGGCGCCCGGCGCTTCGGAGTACGCGCCCGGTCATCAGAGCAACACCGCCGCCGGCCCGGGGCATTCCGAGAGCGCTCCCGGCCAGCGCATGACGACCACCGGCTCCAGCACGCATAGGAAGTAATGGGCGCGCGAACGGGATACGATCCCGCTTCCCGCCCCCCTTTCGCGTGAAGACACAGAAAAGCCGTAAGCCTCTCAGTTCATCGTCAGACATCCGAGGGAGTCACATGCGCAAAGCGATCTTCATCCTGGCAACATCGATTTCAACCGCGCTGGTCGTGCCCGCCAGCGCGTTGCCTCGCGCTCCCCTTCAGGTCGATCGCGGCGCATCTGATCTCATCGAGGTGAGAGGCGGTCATGGCCATGGTCATGGTCATGGCTGGGGCCGCGGCGGCGGTCACCGGGCCTTCGGCTGGAGTCGCGGCCGAAAGGTGGGTTGGCGCGGTCATCACTGTCCGCCGGGCCACTGGAAGAAGGGATGGTGCTGATCGGCCGACCACGCCACGCGCCCGGATAGGCGGATCGCGCCCTGCTGCCTCGCGACGCCGCGTCGCATCGTACCCACCGCGGCCCGAACGGGTGACATTGCTGGCACGCCGACGGCGGCGCTTTGCGCATCCCATCGACTCGCGCTGAGCGATATAGCGCCCTCCCCCCTTGTGGGAGAGGGCATCTCCGTCCACGGACTCGGTTGGGTGAGGGGTATCTCTCCGCAAACGATGCGCGTGGAGGCATACCCCTCACCCGACCGAGCTTGCCGACCTTCCTGACACGCCCTCTCCCACAAGGGGAGAGGGCGCATTCATGGGCGCTGCGTGTTTTCTTCCACGCACCGCGATGATCAGCGCGTAGCCCGGATGAGCGAAGCGACATGGCTACTTAGCGGAAACACACCGACGTATCGCCCGCCACGAACGAATTCCCCGGCATCGGCCGCAGCGGGGTCAGCTTGGGGTTGGCATTCGTCAGTCGCTTCGAATAGGCGCCGAGCGCAGCGTTCATAGTGTTCAGCCGGTCCTGGGCGTCGGTGCGCTGCAGCGGCAGGGTGATGATGCCGGACGCATAGACCTCGGCGCGGGACCATTGCTGGCCCTGCACGATGCGGCCGACGAGGCGCGACTTCAAATCGGCGGCGCTGTCGCCGGCCGCGCTCTTAGCCCCGACGACGTTCGGCGGCAGCAGGCTGGGGTTGACGATCCAGCCGCGCGGCTTGGCGACGTTGTTGCCGAACAGGATCAGCTCGTCGAGCGTGTTGTTCAGCGCTACATAGTCGCGCAGCGGCAGGCTGGCGTCACCCGTGCCGGTCTCCTGGACGTGGCTCGCCAGATGCGGGCCGGTGGCGCAATAGGTGCCGAACGCGAGCTTCACGCTGCCGGAACTCATGGCCATGTAGCTGCCGACGTCCGATCCGCCCGGCGGCGACGGCGCGTCGTCGCCGCAGAAGGTGCCGTGCGAGGAGGCATCCTGCAAGGAGTGCAGATAGAGCCCGATCCGGGCGATCTGCACCGGCACCGGCGGCTTCCTGGGGTCGTCGAACAGCACGCCGGTGGTCCGGCTCTTGTCGTCCAGCCAGGACTTGAGCTGGGTATAGTCGACGACGCCGTTGCTGTTGTCGAGCACCTTCGGTCCCGAGGTGATGTTGATGGCCGGTCCGATCGCGTAGTTCTCCAATAGCGGCACGTTGCCGCTGATCGGCACGTTCGCCAGACATTGCGGGCCGCTGAAATTCGATGACCCGTTCGGCGTCGTGAATCCGGCGGTGCACAGCAGACCCGGGGCCTCGTCGCCCTTCATGGCCCATTGCCGGAGATCGTACAGCGTGCCCTGATAGACGCTGTCGATGGTCACGGGATAGCCGGGCGGCGGATAGTGGAACGGATACACCGCCTGCACGCCGCTGGCGCCGTGCACGTCGGTGCCCTGCCCGTTCGGCGAGAAGTTCAGGAGATAATGATAGAGCGGCCCGTCGGTGGTGTTGTTGGTGCGCTGGAAGCCGTTGAACTTGGCGGTGATGTAGCCGGCGCCCGAATTGGTCGATGTCGCCTGCCCGCCGCACTGGTCGATCGGCGCATATTGCGCGTAGTCGGAGTTCTCGTTGTAGGCGGCGATCCAATAGGCCACGTCGGCGCGATAGCCGAGCGCCTGGGCGATGAAATAGGTCGAATCGGCGTGGACCATGCTGCGGCCGGGCGGAATGACGGCGAACTGCACCGCCTCGAGCAGGCAGCCGCGGTTGAGCGCTTCCGCCGGATTGCGGCACGCGCTGGCCGGCGCGAGACAATTCCTCAGACCGCCCTTCACGCGCGGGACGCAGATGTCCTCCAGGAACGCGTGCGCGGTGCGCGGCGCGGTCAGCCCCCAGCCGAGAACCGCCGATCCCACGACGACGGAGAGGGTCGAAAGTGCAATGCCAATGCGCATGGAAACTCCTTGGTCATTCGAAATGCAGCAGGCGGGGAGGTGAATAGATGGCAAAACGCCATCGTCCGGCCGGCCGGAGGTTGAAACGCTGATCTTGTCCGCGATGCGCGCATCACGGATTCGGCGAGCCCAATTTGATCCGATATCAAATAGATAATCAATCTATAGTTGTTGTCGCCATTCGTCTTCGACCGCACTGGCGGAGGCAATGACGGCCCATTCGCCAGAGCCGGTTTCCGGCGCGTAGGGTGGGCAAAGGCGCGCGCACCGCACGACGTTGTTAGGCCCAATATCTCACGCGCCGTGCCCACCGCCCACACCCTCCGGCACCGATGGTGGGCACGCGCCGCCTTGCGGCGGCGCTTTGCCCACCCTACGGTTCGCCGGCCGTTGTTACGAGCGGAGCGACGTGACGCTCAGCGCAAACCGCCGGTGACGTGCAGCGTCTCGCCGGTCACGTAGGACGCATCATCCGACGCAAAGAACGCGACCGCGGCGGCGATCTCCTCGGCCTTGCCGACACGGGCGAGCGGCGTGGTCGTTTCGATCCAGTTGCGCATGTCGCCCTCGTGCAGGCCGGCAGCGACGACGCCCTCGGTCACGATCATGCCGGGATTGATGGTGTTGACGCGGATCTTGCGCGGCGCGAGCTCCTTCGACAGCACCGACGAGATGGCATCGACGGCGGCCTTGGTCGCGGTGTAGACGGCGGTGTTCGGCGGCGTCAGGGTCGACACGCCGGAGGAGATGTTGACGATGCTGCCGCCGGCCGGATTGAAATGCCGCGCAGCCTCCTGCGACACCAGGAGCAGGCCGAGCACGTTGACGTCGAACTGGCTGTGGAAGTGCTCCGGCGTGATGCCGTCGAGCGGCGCGAACGCGTAGACGCCGGCATTGTTGACGAGGATGTCGATCGGGCCCAGCGCCTTGACGGTCTCGGCGACGACGGTCTTGACGTCACCGGGATTGGCGAGATTGCCGTGCACGGCCACCGCCTTGCCGCCCTTGCCGGTGATCGCGGCCACGACGCGGTCGGCGCCCTCGCGGCTGGAGCTGTAGTTGACGGCGACCGCGGCGCCTTCCGCGGCAAGTCTGGCGGCGATCTCCGCGCCGATCCCCTTGGATGCGCCGGTCACCAGCGCCACCTTGCCTTCGAATCTCCTGCTCATCCTGCTCTCCTTGCGCCGCGGCGCTCTGTTCAATAGTTCAGAACTAGTGAACTATTGAACGGGCGCAAGGCCGTCGCTATATGTTTTTTCATGGCGCCATTGTTTCATCCGTCGCGGGAGGACATCACGTTGGCCGGCGTGCTCTCGGCGCTCGCCGACCCGATGCGGCTGCGCATCGTCAAGAGCCTGATGCAGCAGAACGACTGCATGTCCTGCTCGGCGGCGGCGCCCTGCCCCGACATGGCCAAATCGACGCTCTCGAACCATTTCCGGATCCTGCGCGAGGCCGGCCTGATCCAGACCACGAAAAAGGGCGTCGAGCACCGCAACGTCGTGCGCGAGGCCGACCTCAACGCAAGGTTCCCGAAATTGTTGAAGACGATCGTCGGCTACGCGGAGTAGGCGTAGAAGCGCAGGGTGGGCAAAGGCGCGCCCCTCACGTTGATATGGGACATGATGTATTCCGCGCCGTGCCCACCGGCCGCACCCGCCCGCCTTGATGGTGGGCACGCGCCGCCCGACGGCGCCGCTTTTCCCACCCTACGGTTGTCACTCATCGTCATTGCGAGCGCAGCGAAGCCATCCAGAGTCCTTGCTGAGCCCAGGATTGCTTAGCTGCGCTCGCGATGACGCAGACAGGAATGGCCCAGTCCTACTTCTCCTCCTCCATCGTCACCGCGACGGCGCCGATGGCCGACAGCCGCACCTTGTCGCCTTCGACGTCGGCGACGAGGCCCTTGTCGATGAAGTGATGATGCCCCTTGTGGCTGCCCTCGCCGCTGTCCTTCTTCGTCAGCTTGATGCGATTGCCTTCGACGTGGTCGACGGTGCCGACATGCACGCCGTCGGCGCCGATGATCTCCATGTGTTCCTTGATGTCCTGCATGATGAAGGGCTCCGTGTCCGATGTGGAAGCATTTTCAACCTGTGGCTCGGGGAAGTGTTCCGGAACGTACCTCCACGCGGACGCTGTCGTAGGGTGGGCAAAGCGACGCCGCGAGGCGGCGCGTGCCCACCATCGGTACCGGCGGATGCGGACGGTGGGCGCGGCGCGCGAAACATGCCGTCAGACAATGTCCAGCCGGGCGCCTTTGCCCACCCGACCGCCTCATCTGCCGTCATCGCGAGCGCAATGACGCCGGGAGAGGCCCGTGCGCGTCACCAGCCAATTCGTGTTTGGTCTCAAGCTGATTTGGCCTGTCCAGTCCTTCGGTGAAAAATAAATCACTTTCGCTTTTTCAAAAATCATGGTTGTCTACGCCCATCCCGGCCCGCCGAGAGGGGCGCATCGCGATCGTCACGAGACGTGGGCCGGAGATGCGGTGGCTGTGAGTGTGCCGCAGCGGGCTTGATGCCCGCCGACGAACGGCACGCTTGCGGACGTGAAGACGCGTGGTCCTGGCGCCCCGATGCTGGCGCCAAGTCCGAGGGGCTGATGATCCCGAGGGCGACGGTGGCTAAAAAGCCGGACACCGAGGAGATCGCGACATAAGCGTGAAAACCATCGCGCGGGGAATGCCGGGATGCCTCGGCTGAACCTGTGGTTCCTGCCGCCTGCATTTCTTTCGCAGGCGGGCCATGGGTGCGGCCAGCGCCCGGCATTCCCCGCGCCCTCTCTGCTTCGGAGGGCAAACAAAGAGCAAGACTCGGGCGCAATCTGCGTCGCGGGATCGTCAGCGCATATCGTGCGCCGAACTCATCCGCTCACGGGCTGTTTGACAACGTTTCAGCGCATGTCCTGACGACGACGCGAGGCAGCGTCGCCGCCACGATGCAGGCACCGGCTTCAAGCCTTGCGCACGGTCCCGAGGAAGCCCTCGACCGCCACGCGGAAACGATCGGCATCCGTCGACATGCGGCGGACGGAGTCGACCATCGCCGCGCCCGCATTGCCGGTCTGGCGGTTGAGGGCTGCGACCGAGCCGATCGTGTCGGTCACGGCGCGGGTGCCCTGCGCGGCGTGCTGGAAGTTGCGCGAGATCTCGGTGGTGGCGGCGCGCTGCTCTTCGACCGCCGCGGCGATCGCCGTCATCTTCTCGTCGATGCTGGAGATGTTGTGGCTGATGGCGTGGATCGCCTCGACCGACTCGCCGGTGGCGGCCTGGATCTCGGCGATCTGCCGGGTGATGTCGTCGGTCGCGGTCGCCGTCTGCGCCGCGAGATTCTTGACCTCGCCGGCGACCACGGCGAAGCCGCGGCCGGCATCGCCGGCGCGCGCGGCCTCGATGGTCGCGTTGAGCGCCAGCAGGTTGGTCTGCGCGGCGATCGCGGTGATCATCTTGACCACCTCGCCGATGCGGTTGGCGGCGCGGTCGAGCATCTCGACGGTGGCGTTGGTCTGCACCGCCTTCTCCACCGCCTGGCGGGCATCGGCTGCCGAGGCCTGCACCTGCGCCGCGATCTCGGAGACCGAGGCGGTCAGCTCCTCGGTGGCGGCGGCGATGGTCTCGAGATTGGTGGTCGCGGTCTCCGCGGCGCTGGCGACCGCGGCCGTCTGCTCGGTGGACTCATCGACCAGCTTGCGGACGTCGCCGGCGCTGGAATCGAGCTGGCCGGTCGAGTTGCCCATGCTGACGATGACCGCCTGCACGGTGTCGTCGAAGCTCTTGCAGGCGCTGTCGATCGCCTGCGAGCGCTCCAGCCGGCGGCCCTGGTCGAGCTCGCGCTCGTGCGACAGCTGCTCGGCGGTGGCGGCGCTCTCGCGCAAGCCCTCGAGGGCGGCAGCCATGGCGCCGAACTCGTCGGCATGAGCGAACTGCGGCACCGGCGTCTGGTAGTCGCGCTGGCCGATGCGCTGGATCGCCTGCATCAGGACGCCGACCGGGCGCATCAGGCGGACGCGCACCGCGCGCAGCGCCAGGCCGGCCACCACGAGCGCGGCGATGAAGGCGAGCGACTGTACGATCAGGCTGCTCAGCGCCGCGGTCTTGATCTCCTCGGCGCGGGCGATCGAGCCGTCGAGCGCGGTCATGCCGATCGCGATGATGCCGGCGAACGGGCCTTGGCAGAACGCGTTCCATTCCGGCGCCGGCATCGCCGGCTTGCCGCTGCCGTCAAACCCCTTGGCGAGCTGGTCCATGCGCTGATGCGCGGCCTCGACCTCGGCACGCGAGGTCTTCACGGCACCGGCGAGCGCGGTGCTGCCGCCCCCCGCCAGGAGGTCGTCGAGCCCGGACCAGCCGGCCGCGACGGTGCCGCGCCACTGCGCGATCGCGCCCTTCTGGGCGTCGTCGAGCGGCTTGGAGGCGTTGATGTTGGGACGCAGCGCCGAGCATTGCAGGCCGTAGCGGTCGCGGACCTGCCAGGCCAGCCGCCGCGCCTGCACCATCTTGGCGATCGCCGGATCGGTCATCCAGGCGCGGTTGGAGACGGCGAGCGAGGCGGCGTTGGCGACGTCCAGCGTCTTGGTCATTGCCTCATACCAGGCCTGCGTACGCGCCAGCACGCGTTCGGCGCGCGGCTTCGCGGCCACGTCGAACAGCAGCTTGAACTGCGGAACCGTGGCGTCCCAGCTCGACTTCAGCCTCGCCATGAGGTCGTCGCGCTCAGGCATGTCGACGCCGGCGAGCGCTGTGACGATGCCGTCATAGCCCTTGGCCTCGATGCCCTGATATTCGGTGAGCTTGGCGCGCGGATCGTCCTCGCTCAGCAGCACGCTCTGGATGTCGCCGCGGTGGGCGCGCATGACGAGGACGTTCTGGAAGATCGCCTTGTCGGCCGCGGTCAGTTGCTCGGTCGCGACGCTCTCGCGATAGCGGCCCGCGGCACCGCTCATCAGGATCGCCGTGGACACCAGGATGCCCGCCGCCAGCACCGACAGCAGCACCATCAGCAGCGTACTGACCGATTTCCTCATCACGCACCGCCCCACACCGGAAAGTGGCAGGATGACGCCATTGCACAAATTCTTCCTTAACCATGGACCGGCACACCGGCGACCGAGGTAATCAGTTGCCGAATCCCCCTGCTCCACGACAACAAAAAATGCGCAAGCCGCAACGCGGCAGCCGTTGGCGCGCGCTGCGGCGCGATGCGAAGCGAATCGCAGGGCGTGGTGCGCAGTGGCTGGGCCGGACGGTGGGCGCGGCGCCGCGGTGGATCAAGATCACCTGCGGCGCCTTGGTGCTGCTCGTGACCTTCGCGCTGGTCAATCTGGCCTATCATGTCGTGCGCAAGCCGACCGAGCTGTTCGTGGTGACGGGTCATTCGCTCGACAAGGAGCCGGAGGAGACCTGGCGTCAATATGGCGCGCTGTTCCGTGAGAGCGCGACGCGATCGATCACGCCGGAGCTGCTCGCCGCCTTGGCGCAGACCGAGAGCTCGGGTAATCCGGTGGCGCGCACCTACTGGCGCTGGCGGTTCGCGTGGAATCCGTTCGCGCTCTATCAGCCGGCCTCCAGCGCCGTCGGCTTGTTCCAGATGACCGACGGCGCCTTTGCCGACGCCGCACGGTTCTGCATTCGGGATCACGAGGTGGTCAGCGACGGCTGCGGCTCGCCGAGCCTGTACGTTCGCGCCTGGCCGGCGCACGCGGTGGCGCTCACGGTGATCTCGCTCGACCGCCAAGTCGCCGCCGCGCTCGCACGGCAGCCCTCCGGCAAGCCGACCGCGCAGCAGCGGCAGGATCTCGCGGCCGTCATTCATCTGTGCGGCGCCGGGCCGGCGGCCGGATTCGTGCGCCGCGGCTTCAAGCCGACGGATGGCGAGCGCTGCGGCGACCATTCGGTCGCCGGCTATCTCGGCCGCGTCAATGCGATGAAGAAGCAGTTTCAGAAGCTCTCGGCAGCGGAGCGAAGTTAGCGCATGGCGCCCGCTCGGCAACATCGGCAGCCCACCCGGTTCCGCGTTAAGCACGTCGGATTTGCGGGTGTGTGCAAGGCGCACGCGTTAAGACATTGGCAACGAACTGCCGCGCATTTTCTCCATCCCATTAGTACAGGAGTCACCATGTCAGAGATCGGCATTCCCGGCGCGCGCATCCGGTCCTTCATAGAGCGGATCGAGCACCTCGATGGCGAATTGGCGGAACTGAACGAGCAGAAGAAGGAAGTGTTCGCCGAGGCCAAGGGCGAAGGCTTCGACGTCAAGATCCTGAAGGAGATCATCAAGCTCAGGAAGCAGGACCAGGACGAGCGGGACGAGCACGAGACGCTGCTCGATACCTACCTCCGGGCGATGGAAGCGGCCGAGACCGGGCCGGCCAGCAAAACCCCCGAGCGCAAGGCGGCGTGACACGCTGCCGACCGACGATGGCGGCGCGCTGCCGATCTGTGCCGCGCGCTGCCCTCCCCCGGGATTTTTCTTGCCCGGTTCCGTCCGAGCCTCTAACGCTGCGCTACACTCCTGCCCGCGCCCGAGGATGAGATGACCGACGCAATGACCTGCCCGCAATGCCGCTCCGAGCACGCCTATCAGGACGGCGCGCTATGGGTCTGTCCGGAATGCGGCCATGAATGGAGCGGCGACGCCGCGGTCGCGGCAGCGTCCAGCGACGATGCCAGCATCCGCGACGCCAACGGCAACGTTCTGGCCGACGGTGACAGCGTCATCGTCATCAAGGACCTGAAAGTGAAGGGATCGTCCTCGGTGGTGAAGGGCGGCACCAAGGTCCGCAACATCCGCCTGCAAGAAGCGAGCGACGGCCACAACATCGCTTGCAAGATCGACGGCATCGGCCAGATGAACCTGAAGTCGGAGTTCGTGCGCAAGGCGTAGGACCGAGTGCTCCCGGAACATTCGCGACGCTATGACGTTCGGATCAACAACGGGAGGATGGCCATGCTGACGGACGACCAGATCGCGACGCTTTCGGATATCGGCCAGGCGATCGCCTTCTCGCCCGACCGGCAGGACGAGCTCGATGGACTGATCCGCGAAGGCTATGTCGCCAAGGACGGCGACATCTACGAGCTGACGGCGAAGGGGCAGAAGATCCTGACCGATCGAGGTGCCGGATTGAACGAGGCCTGACGCCACGGACGACCGAAGGGCCCCGGCATCTGCATCAAGGCGTTGATATCAGCCCGCCAAATAAGACGGGCTTCCGACCGATTCTCGTGTCCTGGGCATCGGATGTTGGTCGCGCAAGTCTACGTGTTCGGCCCCGGCGTTCATCAAGGGACCGGCCGTCCAATGGCCACGAGCGCCGCAGGACTGCGCAGGCGGTGCCTGTTGTTTGGCACGGCAGACCCGGGTCAGCCTCGACCATCAGGCCGAAGGCACCGCACACAAGCAAATCCCGAATTCATCGGCCAGCCCGCGCGGGTCCGTTGCCGAACGCTGCGTGATCCAAGCAGTGAATCCATCACGCTTCTGTAGCCATGAAGTGACACCCGTAGCAATCCGTTCCGTAGGAGCACGGCCCAGATTCATAACTTGGCATGAACCCTGCTTTCTCGATCCTGACCGGGTCCCACTCTATGGAGGCAGAATCAACGTGCTCGTCACTCTCGTCGCAATGCTATGCAACGGCCAGCTCTGCATGGAGAAGGTCGTCACCAACAGCGAGATGTCCGGCATCACGATGACATCCTGCGCCGTCAGCGCGCAGATCGGAATCGCAGACTGGATGTCCAAGGGTCCCTATCACGAGTGGCGTCTGCAGAGTTACAAGTGTGTCGCCGGCAAGTACGTGCCGAAGACCAACGCCTGATCCGCTTTGCCCGTCCGGCTGGCGCCCGGGTATCCGGGACCGGCCGGCCGGGCGCAGGACCTCTGCGCTGCTGTCGAATGTTCGACCCCAGCCGCGTCGCATTCGGGACACGCACAGCAAAGAGAATGCTGCCGTTAGCGTGCCAACGAGCCCGGAATCGGCGATTCGACCCGCAATGACGCTGGCCCGCTTCGTGCAATGCCCCTCGCGACAATGGGGGATGACGTCATGCCGTTCTACAGCTTCCATTGCGCAGCTTGCGCAGAGGATTTCGAGTTGCTGATCGGGATTTCTGAAAGGCCGGTCTGTCCGACCTGTGGCAGTCGCAAGCTGACCCGCCTGCCCTCGCTGCCGGCGCCGCCAGCGCGCAGCCCCGGCCTGATCAAGGCCGCGCGCAGCCAGGCAGCGCGCGAGGGGCATTTCAGCAACTACAGCCGCGCCGAACGGAAGAAGCGCTAACCCGGCAGCGGCGGCCGGCCCTCAGCCTCAGTCCGATGTGATCTGCACCTCGGGCACGTCATCCTCGGGATCGTCGATGTCGAGGCCGTCCTCCTCATCCAGATCGATCCCGGAGAGGCAGATGTCACCGTCATCGATCACGAGCTCGACCGGAGACAGCGTCCGGCCCTGGCAGGGCCCGATGAAGCATTGTCCGGTATCGAGGTCGAACTGCGCGCCATGCTCGCCACAGACGAGGAAATTGCCTTCCTCGTCCATGAACTCGCCAGGATGCTTGTCGAGGCGAGCGCCCTGATGTGGGCAGGCATTCTCGAAGCCGTAGAAATTGTTGCCCTTGCGCGTGACCAGGATCGGCCAGGGCTTGGCGCTGCCATCGGGCTCGCGGCGCTGGAGAACGAAGCCCCGCGCCGCGCCATCGTCCACCTCATAGGTCGCGCAGATCGCAAACAGCGTGCTCATCATCCGCCTCTTTTCGCCTCGCCCGGCGTTTGGCGCATCCGCGACATCGCAGGCGCGCTGAAGAGGCTCGCAGCAAGCAGCATGCCAGCCAGGAGTGCCCGACAGGCAGATCGCGGGCCTCAGGCCGGTGGCATGCCGAGGCGGCCGATGCCGGGAAATTTCAGCGCCCGCCGTCGCCAGCGCCGGCCGGCACGCCACCTTCACGATCCGGACACCACGCCAACGCTGAAGACTCAGTGCCGGCGGAAACCACCGCCCGGACCGGAACGCCCGCCGCCGCCGCGAGGGCCACTGACGCCGACACGCGCAGCACCCATGGCGGGGCCGCCCCCGATATGCGCCAAGCCGATTTGCGGCGAAGTCCCGACCATGCGCATGCCGCCCATCTGCGCGCGGGCGCTCTGCGGCGCACCGCCGCTCCGGCTCATCAGAGGCTGCACCATGGGTGGTGTTCCAGCTCGAGCGGGAGCACCAGCCACGGCTGGAGGTGCGGCGGGGCCGGCGGCAGTGGCAGGTGGCACACGACCTTGCATGCCCAGAGGCGGTCCGGATTGTTGGCCTGTGCCGGCGACCGCGCCCGCTCCGGCGCCAGGCTGGATCGTTCCGCCGGGACCACGACCCGGCATTCCCGGGGTCATGCCAGGCTGAGGCGGATTTTGCGCCATGACCGGCGGATGGCGATGCCAGTAGCGGTTCCAGAACGCGTGCCGATGATACCAGGGCCGTCCGAAATAGAAGCTGCTCCAATAGGTGGTCAGCGTGAAGCCGACAGTCGGCACGTACTCGACATATTCGGGCAGGTAGACGTACTGCTCACGGTACAGATAGGCGAGCGTCCGCGCCGCGACCCAGCCGCGTTCGCCTCCGAAGCTGACATCGCACCACGCGCCGCCTTGAATGCAGCCATGGATGGTGATCCGGGCCCCGGCCGGAATACGCTCGACGATGGGAAAACCCGGGCCAGGTCCTGCGCGCATGGCGGCCGCGGTGCGCACCAGGCCCGGCGCAGCCACCGCCAGCGAGGCGGGCGTGGCAATCAACAGCGCAGCAACGAGACACGTTCTGAGTTTCACCACGGACACCCTCCTGTCTGTTTGCCGGAGCGAGCTCGGGCGCGAGACTCTCGCGCCCGCATGCGCGGCTCCGGCATGCACTCGACAGGGATGGTTGCAGACTATCGCGGCAACCTCACGGCGTTCCGTTGTCGGAGAGAAGCTGCGCGGCTCCACCGAGAGCGCGGCGAAATGCTTCGTCGAACGTCACGCCACGGAATTGCCACCGATATTGCTTGCCCGCGCGATCGAGGCGCCATCGCGTGACCCAGCCCAGTTCGGCGTCGTCCCAGGTGAGATCACCGAAGAGCATGACCTCAGCTCCGGGAAACCATGACGCGACGGCCACGGGCTGGACATCGTTCAGCTTGGTCTTCTCAATAGCGGCCTTCGAGATCTCGGCGGCGCTTGGCAGAGCGATCTCGAGTCCACGCTTGACGGCAGCCGCGCGCAATGCGTCGCGCTGCAGATCGGACGTCCGGTCGTCGGATGCAACGAGGAACGTGCGGCCGCCTGCCGTCATCGCCACGATCACGGCAATCGACGGGCGCGGCCCCGGCCACGGCTTGACGTTCAAGCTCGCCAGCAACTGATCGATCCGCGCGCGATCGAATGACACGGTCAGGTCATACGGCCGGTCGCGCGTGCCCTGCTCGTCGTGCTTCGGCTTGCCCGACATCTGATCGTGATAATCGAAGCCGGTGACGAACTCCGCCGCCCGCGCCTCGAGTGGCGCGAGCCTTGCGTCGTTCCTAAGCTGAAATGCACCGGATACCTTGATCAGCACGTCCTCCAGACATGCTGCAAAGGCTGCCCGGCGATTGTCCTCGCCCTGACCGGTCACGACCGTCTGCGCCTGGTACAGGTCGGTCGAGGCCGCATTCGCAACAGTGCAGGCCCCGACCGTCATCATCACCCAGAGCCCGAGACGCCAAGCGCCCAGCCCGCGGAGAACACCGTACTGCTGCATCGCGCCCTCGATCCGGCTATGTCGGCTATTTCTGCCGATCGAGCTTGATGATCGTCGGTGTGGCGGCGTCGGACGTCGAGAACGTCACCCGATCGCCGGCGTGGATGTTCTCGATCATGGCGCTGTCCTTGATCTTGAACTCCTGGTCCGCTCCCGCCGTGTTGGCGCCGACGGTCCCGTTGGGAACGCGCTTGATCGCGATCGTGCCGTTGAGACGGTTGATCCCCGTGACCATGCCCGCCGTGCCCTGCTCCGCTGCGAGAGCGGGCAGAGTCCCCGCAAACAGGGCGGCCGTCGCCAGAGTAATGCCAACTGCTCTCATCGCTGTTCTCCTGCCTTGCTTTTCGCGGCAAACAAAACACCACGAATTCTTTGGTTCCCGGAACCTTCAGCTTCGTCGCTGACGATCTTGGGCCGTTTGACGCACCGCAATCAATGTCGCTGCGCCGTGCAGCTTTTTTGTTGCCCCCAAGCACTACGCCTACATACAAGATCCTGATCGTCTCCGCCCTGCGGACGACGCGCGCTCGACCGGGCGCAATCGCGAACCTTCTTCGACCGACACGGCTCGGCCGCCCTCATGTAGTGATTTGCGCGGATTTGTCATCAGACCAGCGCGTGATCAAAGTTTTCCTGCACTCGCAGTATCGACGACCTGTAACGCCGAATTCATCAATGCGTCAGGATGCACCTTGACAGCGCAGACAGCCGGGAGGACGATCACCCCGTCGTGCATTTCCGGTGGCCGCTCATCATGGTGCCGGTCATGTTCGAACGACAACAACCCATCTGATTGCAGGGAGGTTCTATGACTCCACCTCCGTACCAGATCCGCTGAGTGCGACGGGACTCGCTTCGGACCATCGCATAGCGGCAAATCACGAACGGCACGCCGGGTCGCGGCTTAGTGGGCTGCATCAGCGAGGCATGGCCCCTTGCCCACCCGGCGCTGTGCCGTCCATCTGGATCACTCTAGCGCGAGCCTGGTAGCTATCATTCGGGAGCTGCGGCTCGAGACCCAACGCTCGGGCTGATACTGCGCAACGCGAACATTGGAACGTGTGATCAGCCGATCGCGTGCAGCGATTAGGTGACCAATGCCAGCCGAGATCGAGATATCGGCTCGCGGCGTCGCCGCATTCTCAATGTCCCCGAAACGAAATCCATCATCGGCTGATGCGCGGCGGGCGCAGGCGTCACCCGCCGCCGAAGCAATCTGCCGCAGCTACTTGCTGTAGTCGTAGAAGCCCTTGCCGGTCTTGCGGCCAAGCTGGCCTGCAGCCACCATTTCCTTCAGCAACGGCGCCGGACGATACTTCGGATCGTTGAAGCCGTTGTAGAACACCTCCATCACCGACAGCATCGTGTCGAGACCGATCAGATCCGCCAGCGCCAGCGGACCGATAGGGTGATTGCAACCGAGCTTCATGCCCTCGTCGATGTCGGCGGCGGTCGCGATGCCTTCCGAATATGCGAAGATCGCCTCGTTGATCATCGGGCACAGGATGCGGTTCACGGCAAAGCCCGGGCTGTTCTTCGCGGTGATCGCGACCTTGCCGATCCGCTTGGCGAATTCGGCGGCGGCCGCATGGGTCGCATCCGAGGTCTGCAGGCCGCGGATCAGTTCGAGCAGCGCCATCATCGGCACCGGATTGAAGAAGTGCATGCCGATGAAGCGATCGGGCCGGTCGGTGGCGGTGGCGAGCTTGGTGATCGAGATGGAAGAGGTGTTGGTCGCGATCAGCGCCTCGGGCTTCAGGCCGGCACAGAGGTCCTTGAGGATCTTGAGCTTCAGCTCCTCGTTCTCCGTCGCGGCCTCGATGACCAGGTCACAGCTCGCCAGCTTTGCCTTGTCGGCAGTGCCGGTGATGAGCGACAGCGCCCTGTCCTTGTCGGCGGCCGTCATCTTCTCCTTCTTGACCAGGCGGTCGAGGCTGGAGCCTACGGTCGCGAGCCCGCGCGCCACCGCCTGCTCCGAGATGTCGACCATGACGACCGGAACGCCCGCGGCGGCGCAAACCTGCGCGATGCCGTTGCCCATGGTGCCTGCTCCGATGATGCCGACCGTCTGAATCATTGCCGCTTCCTCTCAGTCTCGTATCCGCGGGGACCGCCCCGTCCTGCGCCGTTGCTTAACAGGCTATCGCCCGGCCGGGTAGACCCAACCACGACGAGCCAGACCGGGCCGGTTGCCCCACGGCTCGCCGGCGTCTGGAAGCGGACGCGTCACCCGAGGTTCGTCCGCATGCGCAGGAACGGATGCAACTTGCTCTGGTTGGACTCGTGCTCGGCGAGATGAGCCGCGCCGGGCGCGGCAGCGGACCGCTGAACAGGAGCCACTGACCGATACGCAGGCACGGGTGACCGGGCCGTCGACCCGCCGTCGCGTGTCACGCGTGAGCGCCACGCCAAATCCGTCGTCGTCATCGGAACGCCCGGTCAGGCCGACGGTTCTCCACGCAGCAACAGGCCGTGCCCAATCGAGGAGACCCCCGTGGCGACCGCCGAAACCACCCGACCTTCCCTGCAGCCGACGGCGCAGATCGCACGGCGTCCGATCCACCCGATGCTGGTGCCACTCCCTATCGTCTGCTTCATCGGAGCGCTCGTCACCGACATCGCCTATTGGCGGACCGCCGAAATCATGTGGGCGGATATTTCCGCCTGGCTGCTGCTGGCCGGACTGATCATGGGCGTGCTGGCCGGCATCGCCGGCCTCATCGACTTCCTCGAATTGGACGCGGAGAAACGGAGGACGACATGGGACTGGCACAATACGCCATCGTAGCAGTGGACGATCATTGGAGCGTGCTGCACGACGGCAACGCGCACGGCGACTATG
This sequence comes from Bradyrhizobium sp. SZCCHNRI3043, assembly GCF_032377735.1. Lineage (NCBI taxonomy): Bacteria > Pseudomonadati > Pseudomonadota > Alphaproteobacteria > Hyphomicrobiales > Nitrobacteraceae > Bradyrhizobium > Bradyrhizobium sp. SZCCHNRI3043. The sequence goes on along the minus strand of NZ_JAUHID010000015.1, from coordinate 21,272 downwards.
CCACCAAGGAAGCAGCGTTCGAATCGGCGGCATCAGCCGCGACGCTTGCCATCAAGCAGGGTCATGAGGTGCATCTCAGCGTTCCGGGGAACGACACCGATCGATCAAATAACTAATCAGCACGGCATCCTTGTTGTTGGTTCCAAAATGACCTCCAGGGATAGTGAATTGCACGGTAACGTGTGTTAGCGACGTCACAGGCTCGTCGCCGCACACTTCTGTTCAAAAGGAACAGGAGTTTCGCCATGAAGGTCAACCGGAACCGGCGCAAGCAGACAGCGTCGTTCGGCCAGCGGCTGCAGCAGGCTGCAACCGCTGCCCGCGAGGCGGCAGCGCGTCTTCCCGTGGGCCCCGAACGCGACATCATGCTGAAGAAGGCGATGCAGGCCGAGACGGCGGCGCATATCAACGAGCTGTTGAGTGCGCCCGTGCTGCACGCCGCGGGGCGTTAGGACACTCGCCTCGTCATCTGTCGCAACTGTGAAAGGAACCCGAACGCCGGCACGACGCTTTGCTCTCGAGTTCTTGTCTCGGCGAGAGGACGATGATGGCCCGGGTCGTGGTCGGCACATCGGGATGGCACTACGGATCCTGGCGCGGCGCCTTCTTTCCGCAGGGCCTTCTGATCAGGCACCAGCTGCCCTACTACGCCAGCCAGTTCGAGACCACCGAGCTGAACGGCGTGTTCTACCGGACGCCGACGGAAGCCGCCGTCCGCGGCTGGCGCGATCAGACCGGCCCCGATTTCGTTTTTGCCTGGAAGGCCTCCAAGTTCATCACGCATTGGAAGCGCCTGTCCGCGCGCTCGGTCAACAGCATTGCGCTGATGGAGAGCCGGCTGTCGCTGCTCGGCGACAAGGCCGGCCCCGTGTTGTTCCAGCTGCCGCCGCAATTCGAAGCGAATCCCGAGCGCCTCGAGTCCTTTCTGCCGCTGCTGCCGAGGCACCGGCGCTACAGTTTCGAATTCCGTCACCCGAGCTGGTACACGCCGGCCATCATGCGCCTGCTGAGGGACGCGAACATCTCGCTCTGCCTGTCGGACCATCACGACGCCCCGGCGCCGTGGAAGCGCACGGCCGATTTCGTCTATGTGCGCGGACACGGCCCCGGCGGCCGCTACAAGGACAACTATACCGACGCAACGCTCGCGACCTGGGCCAAACGCATTCGCGCCTGGGCGACGCACGGGATCGACGTCTACGTCTATTTCGACAACGACCAGAAGAGCGCGGCGCCCGCCGACGCTTTGCGGCTGCGCCGGTTGCTCGCGGCGTCCCCTCACCGGACACACGGCGCGGCGCGCGCGAGGTCGACAGAACATCGTGGACATCTCTCGGTTTAGGCCGCAACCAACGAGAGGAACCGCCCATGCGACGCACACTCAGCACGCTTGGCTGCCTGGTACTCGCCGGCCCTGCCCTCGCCCAATCAGTCTGCGAAAAGACCGGGGTGAATTCGGCGCTCGGCATTGCGCCGAGCACGGAGGACTTCGTCAAGCAGGTCGCCATCAGCCGGCATTGCTGCGCCACGCCGCGGTCTCCTTCTCGATCAGTCCCGCTGCATTGGTGAAATACGCCTCGACCGCCTCATCGCCTGCGCGACTTTCGGAGGATTTCCGAGTTGATCAATGCTCGATTCGATCGCGTTCGCGATCGACCTCGATCCGGCCTTGCGCGCGATCGATACTGGATTACTCGGCGGCAGCCAGCGGGCGCTTGGCGCCGATCGCCGGGGCCCCGAGAACACAGGCAAGCGCCGTGACCGAGAGCATCGACAGCGCAAAGAGCTGACCGACTCGCATGATGCATTTCCAGTTGATTGTTTTGATCAACTTAGGAAGCGGAGCCTGAGGGGGTCTTAAGTCCGCGGACCTGGCGTGGCGCCAGATCGTCGCCACCACGCGTCGATTCCCGTAAATCAACGGACTTCGACGGTGGTCCTCATCAGCTTTCGTGAGAGTTCCACGACGGAGGCGCGAAGGGTTGGTCGGGATCGCGCGATGTTGCTCGTGCTTCGAGCATCGCTTGGGAGCACGGGCAGCGCAAGAAGCCGCGGCGATCTCTCCGACTCCGGGCCCGCGCTGGTTCCTCATGCAGTCCTCATGCAAGTGTAGAAAGATCCAGCGGTCAACGCGGTACAATGCTAACATAAGTTATTGAAGTCGCACCACATGGAACCCCAATAAACTAATTCGGGGGAACCGCTCTTTGAGTCATCTGGTACGCAAGCTCGAGAATTTCGTCCGCCTCTCTGCGGCCGACCGCCTGATGCTCAACCGCGCTGCGGCTCAGCGGGTAAGGACCTTCGCGCCACGCACCGACATCGCGCGCGAAGGCGAGAAGCCCAAGGACGTGCATCTGATCCTGAATGGCTGGGCCTGCCGCTACAAGCAGCTCGAGGACGGCCGCCGCCAGATCGTCTCGTTCTTCCTTCCTGGCGATATCTGCGATCTCAACATCTTCATTCTGCGCGAGATGGACCATTCGATCGGCACCATCACGCCGGTGTCGATCGCCGATCTGCCGCGCGAGTTCTTCGACGAGATCAGCGCCGGTTATCCGCGCATTGCGACGGCATTCTGGTGGGAAACGCTGGTCAATGCCGCGATCCAGCGCGAATGGACCATGAATCTCGGGCAGCGCACCGCGTCCGAACGCATGGCGCACCTGTTGTGCGAACTGTTCTTCCGGCTGCGCCTGGCGGGTCTCGCCGACGACAGCAGCTGCAGCTTCCCGCTCACCCAGGCCGATCTCGCCGAGGCGACCGGCCTGTCGAAGGTCCACGTCAACCGCACGCTGCAGGAACTGCGCGCCAGCAACCTGATCGTGCTCAAGGGCAAGATGCTGGTACTTCCGGACCTCGAGCGCCTGATGAGCGCAGGCCTGTTCAACGCGAATTACTTGCATTTGGACCGCGAAGGCCGTCAGCTCGACGCGAATGAGTGAGAGGTTCGGAGCGGCGCTTGCGCTATGCTGACCGGCTCGGCACTCTGCCGGGGAAACGGCGATGGTCGAACAGCGCATGGTTGACGGACCCTTCGAGCAGGAGATCGTGCAGCGCCTCGGGCTGATGCCCAACCTGTTCAGGTCGGCGCCGTCAGCGCCTGAGGCGACCCGACAGCTCTGGCAGTTCGCCAAATCCGCCTATCTCGACACCCCGCTGCCGGCCCTGTTCAAGGAGCGGCTCGCCGTCCATCTGTCGCGCCTCAACCATTCGCCTTATTGTCTGACCCGGCATTTCGGTTTTCTGGTCGGATTGGGCAAGCCCGCGGGCGACTCGGCATCCCGCCCCGAGACGATCGATCGGGCGCGTCAACTGCTCGCGCGGCCGCTCGCGGATCCCGTGCGCACCGCGGCGGCGCTGGGCCGGCTTGAGATTCTCCAGCCCCCGCTCGACATCCCGGAGCCGGGCAGCGACGGCGAGGCGGACCTGTTCGAGGCAGCGTCGGTGCTGTTCATGCAAAGTGCTGATTCCGACCGCTCGCGGCGCGCGATCCGACACGCGTTCGGCAACACCAGGTTCGATCTGCTGGCGGCCTTCCTCGCCTATCTGCGCACAGCGCATTTCTGGGCCGATGCTCACCTGCTCACGATCGATTCCGATGTGCTTGCCCTCGCACAGGCCGATCCTGAGCTCGCCGTCTGCCTCGGCTGCAGCGAGCTGCCGGACGCTGGGCCGCCCGCACAGCAGCCGCATTCGAATGGCGGCGATGCCAGCGATCATCGACTGCGCCGCCTCCTCGAGATCGATTCGGTCGGCGTGCTGTTCTTCGATCATGCAGCCGGCACCCTGATCGACGCCAACGAGGCCTTCTTGGCGATGACAGGCTATTCGCGCCAGGAGATCAACAGCGGCGAGCTGACCTGGAAGAGCCTGACCCCCCCGGAATGGATGCGCACTTCGAGCGACCAGATCGAGCTGCTGCGGCAGACCGGCCGGCTCGGTCCCTATGAGAAGCAGTATTTTCGCAAGAACGGCGAACGCGCCTGGATGATGTTCGCCGGCCGTGACCTCGGCGACGGCACCCTCGTCGAGCTCGTGATGAACATCGACGACCGCAAGCGCACCGAGGCCGCGCTGCGCGACAGCGAGGCGCGCTTCCGCCAATTCGGCGAAGCGTCCTCCGACGTGGTGTGGATCCGCGATGCCGAGACCCTGCAATGGGAATATCTCAGCCCCGCATTCGAGACGATCTATGGCGTCCCGCGCACCGCTGTGCTCCGCGGCGACCATCTCGCATCGTGGACCGAGCTCATGCTGCCGGAGGACCGGCCCCGCGCCCTCGAGAGCCTGGAGCGCGCCCGGCGCGGCCAGCGCGACAGCCTGGACGTCCGTATCATCAGGCAGCCGGACGGCGTCACGCGCTGGCTGCGCATCCGTAGTTTTCCCATGGTCGACGAGGTGGGGCAGGTGCAGCGCATCGGCGGCATCACCCAGGACATCACGGCGCTGGTCTCGGCCTCCGAGCACCAGAAGCTGCTGCTCGCCGAGTTGCAGCACCGCGTCCGCAACATGCTCGCCGTGATCCGCTCGATCATCCGCCGCACGGGCGACTCGAGCGACAGTGTCGAGGATTTCGCCAGTCACCTCGAAGGCCGCATCACGGCGCTGTCGCGCATCCAGGCGGTCGTCACGCGCGATCCCCTCGCCGGTTTCGATCTGGCCGAGCTGATCGCCGATGAGCTGCGCGCCGGAGCCGCGCGCGAGGACAGGCAATTCTCGCTGTTGGGCCCCCAGGTGCGGCTGAAGCCGAAGGCGGCCGAGAGCATCGGGCTTGCCATGCACGAGCTCGCGACCAATGCGCTGAAATATGGCGCGCTGACGGTGCCGCGGGGCTTCATCAGGATCGAATGGCGGCTCGACAAGCACGACGCGGTCGACTGGCTGGTCATCGACTGGACCGAGACCGGCATGTCCGGACGCACGCTGAGTGCGCAGCGCCAGGGCTTTGGAACCGTGCTGCTGGAACAGATGCTGCCGTACGAGGTCGGTGCCCGCGTCGTGCGGCGCTTCGAGCCGAGCGGCCTCTGCTGCGAGATCCGGCTGCCCACCGACGACATTCTCAAGCGTTGACGGGCCGATCGAAGCTTCATTTCGCGGCACCGGTCGGCAACAATGGCCGGGATCTCGTCGGCGCGGAGAAACGCCGTCGGCATAGCCTTCGCGGTGCATTCGGGGTATGCTCCGCCTGCGGCCAGAGGTGGAGGTCGCATGGGTCGCGCAACCGCCATGTCTTCGCCTTGGTTTGGGCGGATATGACCAAGTGTCGATGAGATTGGGAATCGGCCGAACGTCGACGCGACGGAACGATGATGGGACGTTCCTGAGCATGCGGCTCTGGCCAAGATGAATCACCGTGAACATGCAGGTACGTGGGCACGAGGGACAACCGGTATCCAGGTTCTGTGCTGATGCGGCCGAGAGGCCGAGCGTCCTGTGGCGCCGTCGTCATCCGACGTTGGTGTCACGAAGCGTAGGTACGATGCAGCGTGAGTACGCGGAGCATTGGTGCACGAGGGCGTTGGTTAGGACGACACATCGGTACAGAGCCGAGCGCCGCCTGCGAGGCGGACGACAACGGAGGACGGAGCGTCAATGCTTGCAACGACGACCAAAGACGGCGATCAGCAGCCTCATGCCATGATCGATCCCGAGATCGTGCTGGCGGCCCGCGCGGATCGCACCGCCGCCGAAGCGGACAGGCGCAGCTCGCAACGGCCGCCGGATGTCCCCTTGCCGAAGATCGACCCTGACTACAGGACGCAGGCGACGAGCGACCTCGCGGTCACCGGAGAGCGCAGCACGTTCGCCACCTGGGCCGTGCGCACCATTCTGGCGGTGCTGTTCGCCGTCGGCAGCGCGGTCGCCGCGGCCGCCTGGCAGAGCTATGGAGACCAAGCCCAGGAGATGATCGCGCATTGGATGCCGCGGATCACGCTGGCATCCAACGCCGACAAGGACGCCGCGGCACAGCCAGCCGCGACCGCGCCCCAGCAGACGGCCGCCGAAGCGCCGGCTGAGGCGCAGGAGCACGCAACGAGCGCGGTTGGCGCGACCGCGTCGCAGGAGCAGTTGCTGCAATCGATGGCCCACGACCTCGCTGCCTTGAGCCAGCAGATCGGCGAGCTGAAGACGAGCCTCGCACAGTTGAAGGCCGGGCAGGAGCAGATGGTCCGCGACATGGCGCGGGTCGCCGAGGCCAAGCCCAGCGACAGGCCCGCCGAGCGGCCGAGCGAGCGGACCGCGGAAGCACGGTCGTTCGATCCGCGCGCCATCGAGCAGACGATCCGGCCGCGCCCGGCCGCACGCCCTGCGACCGCGGCCGTGACCCCGGCACTGCCTGGTGCAGCAGCTGTGCACCGGCCGCGCACGCCGCCGCCGGCCGCAGCCGGCATGGCTCCTCCGCCGCCTGCTCCGATGCCGCTGCCGTCGGCGCCGGTCGATCCGGACCAGCCCGTGGTGCGTCCGCCAATGCCGGTGCGCTGAGGGATCCGCACAGGCGCCCGCGCTGGTCCGCGCCGATCGACATGGCGGTGATCGATGTCGTCGATCTACTTGTCGCGACGCGGCTTTCCGAGCTAAGGAACTGCGCCTGACAATGCGCATCGCCGAGGGGTTCATGAGCCTGACCGATCCGACCGTCCTGTCCGCCTCCGACCTCGCAGACCGCATCGCGATCCTGCGCGACAACATCCGCCAGATCACCGAGCAGGCCGCTTCGCAGTCGGGTGCGGCCGACGAGGAGCGCAACGCCGACCGCCTCGCGCAGCAGAGCGAGGAGCTCGACGTTCTGCTCAAGGAGCAGGAGCGGCGGCTGAACAAATAGCCGGCCGGCCCCTTCGATCATTTCGCGCGTGCTGCACTGCGCTCGTTGTTGCCCGCGCGTCGCCCACAGGCTAGCCTCGCCGAAAACAAGCGGGAGGTAGCCAGAGGATGCGAAACGGTCTGCTTTACACGTCAACCCTTGCGGCATTGACCACTGCGGCATTGCTGGCGCCCCTGACACCGGGCAGCGCCGAGCCACGCCATATGTATACCACCATGGTGCTGGAGGCGTTCGCCACCAAGGTCGAATGTCCCGGCGTCGATGTCGTCTATCAGGATCTGGTCCAGAAGGCGCAGGACATGAAGATGCCTGACGGCACGACCGAGAAGGTGCGCAAGGCGATCGCCTACATGCACACCGGCGGCAAGATGGGCGAGAAGCAGGACGACGATCTGATGGCGGAGGTGGCCGTCGCCACGCAGGCCATCGACATGGATCAGCGCCGCCTCGGCATGACGAACTGGTGCGAGGAGCAGAAGAAGACGCTGGCCGGCTTCATCCGTCCCAAGGGCTGACCCGGGAGCGGCCTCGGGGCTGCCGACGGAGTGGAAAGACCGCACGGCACGTTTGCCGGCCATGGCCGAACGACGCACCGTTCGTCGGTCTGCGCACCGCCATAGCGGGCATGGCACAGCCCCGCGGCGAGCAGGAACCCGGATGACCGCTGCCGCTTGGCCTTGCAGCTGCTATGCAGCAGACATCCGGCCCGGAGCGAGCCATGCGAATCGAAACCGCTTTCCTGTTCGACCTCGACGGCACGCTGGTCGACAGCGTCTATCAGCATGTGCTCGCCTGGAAAACGGCGCTGGATGCCGAGAACATCGAGCTCTCGGTCTGGCGCATCCACCGCAAGATCGGCATGAGCGGCGGCCTGTTCACCAACCAGCTGCTGCGCGAGACGGGTTTTGCCATCGAGCCCGATCGGATCGAGCGGCTGCGGAAAGCGCATGCCGCGGCCTATCAGAAGCTCGGAGGCCAGGTTCGGCCCCTGCCCGGCGCACGCGAGCTGCTCGGCTTCTTGACCGATGCCGGTATCCCCTGGGCGATCGCGACCAGCGGGAGAATGGAAACGGCGGCCGTCAATCTCGCCGCGCTCGGCGTCGATCCCAAGACCAACACTGTCGTGACACGCGACGAGGTCCGCTACGCCAAGCCTGATCCCGATCTGTTTCTCGCGGCCGCCGCCCGCCTCGACGCGCCGATCGAGCGCGCGGTCGTGATCGGCGACAGCATCTGGGACATGCTCGCCGCAACCCGCTGCCGGGCGCTCGGCGTCGGCCTGTTGAGCGGCGGCTATGGTTCGGAGGAACTGCGCCAGTCCGGCGCCATCCGCGTCTACGAGGATCCGGCCGACCTGCTCGGCCACATCGACGAGGTCGGCGGCCGGCGCTAACTCAGCCGGTCAACTCTGCGGGCCCGACAGCGAGATGTCGCGTTCGGCGCGGAACACGTTGGCATAGAGGTTGGCGATCCACTGGCGCCCCGTCGATGTCATGTTGAGATAGCGGATCTCGGTCTGGATGTGCGGGGCGACGCTGTTCCAATAGAACTGCGGATAGCGGTTGACGATATCGGCCGGTGACTCATAGCCGAGCTGCCGGTTGATGCCGACCTCCTCGAACTCGTAATACAGCGCGTTGGCCTTGCGGATGTAGTTGGGGTCGCCGAGCTGTCCGATCAGATCGGCGGCGCGCACGATCGACTGCTCCTCGTCGAACTGCTGGCCGGCGAGCGGCGGAAAGCGGGTGCCCTCGATGGCGCGGGCGATGCGATCCTTGTCCAGCGGCGCCATGCCTTCGATGCGATTGATCACGTACAGCTTCGAGCGGTCGACGTGATACGGCATCAGGCTGGCGTCGGAGGCGCCGCGCGGCAGGCAGATCTTGCGGCCGCCGCGATCGATGACGAAGCCGTTGACGTCGTCTTCCCTGAACAAGCCGCGGACATAGCCGATGTCGTGGAGCAGGCAGGCCAAGATGACGTGGACGTAGTCGTCCGCCGTCATGTGGCTGTGCAGCGCGCGGCCGCGCAGGATCTCGTGGCCGGCCAGCGTGACCAGCAAGGTGTGCTCGACGTTGTGATACAGCGCATCGCTGTTGCCGATGCATTCCAGCGCGATGCGCGCAGCCGCCGGAAGCATCTCCGTCAACTGGGTATGAGACGATCCGAAACGGCGCCGCATATAGGAGCTGAGGAAACGCTCCAACGCCGCTGCCGCGAGCTCCGGTAAGGTCATCATCGCCGCTGCCCCGCCTCAGACAGCCCAAACACAACGTCAAAAGACATAACGCCCGAAAACACAATCACGATAACGCGGCTCGCGGCACGACTGAGACGTCAGGACGACACGGCTCAGGACGGCCAGCTTCGCACGGACACGCGCGAGATCGGCCCCCCGGAGCGTTCGAGCACCTTGGCCGACGAGCATAGCCCAGGTTGCGGATATCGGCCACACCCGGACGAGCACACACCGGAAAACTGCGGGCCAAGCGACTGAATCTGACGCGATCGAGGTCGATCGCTAACGTCCCCGCACCGGCAGCGGCGGCCGCGGCGGTCGTGTCTCGCCGCGATAGGCCGGTCGCCGCGAAGGGGAACGGCGGGCCGGCGCGGCTGCCGGCGCATCGACTGACTGCAGATAGGTGCTCAAGGCCGACGCGGAGTCGTCGCTGCTGGTGTAGTGCTTCTGCAGGAACAAATAGAGCGTCAGGCGAAAGCGCCCCTTGGCGAGCCCACGTGCCGAGCGATGACAGGTGGCGCAGCTGTCCGCAAACAGCCGCGCGCCGGATTTGCCGGCATCGAGATCTTCCGCCTGTGCACTGCTGATGACAATCAGCAGCAGCGCGGCCGATCCAACAATCCCCAGCCGCGCCCCGGCGCGCCCGCGCGCGTGGACGCGCTCAGGCGACATCAGCCTGCGGGCTTTCCTCCGCCTGCACACCCAGCGCATCGAGATCGACCAGCGCCGGATCGTCCGGCATCGGCTCGCTCTGCTGCTGTCCGCCGCCATGGACGTGCATCAGCGTCTGCACCCGGCGCGCGTTGAGATAGTCGACGTGCTGATGCGCCAGCGCCAGCGGCAACAGGGCCTTCGGCAGCGCGGTCATGGTGAACGCGGCGACGCGCTTCACCTCCTCACCCTCACGCCAGGTCAGCGGACTCAGCGTGTAGATCATCTGACGGTCGGTCTCGGGCGCAGGCAGTTGCCTCACCTCGGGCGGCGCCAGCAGGGCCACATTGATGTTGCCGGCCCGCGTGCGGCTCGCGGCCGCGCGCAGCTCCCAGCAGATCAGCTCCGCGGCGGACAGCACCTCGCGTCGGATGTCATCGACATCGGACGCGAAGCGGCTGGCCTCGCTCAGCGCCGCACGGCCGCGCGTGACCGCATCGACGAGCGCCGCCGCACCGATCTCGAAGCGAGGAACCGCCTGCTCGATTGCGGTGGCGACGGCCTCGATGTCGTTGGCGGCGCGGTCGCGGTCGCGCTGTGCCACCGCGTCGGCGAAGGCGCGCTCCGCCAGGATGATCTGCTCGTCGCATTCGGCGACCGATGCGCGCAGCGCCTTGGCCTTCTGCTCGACCGCCTGCATCTTCGATTCGGCACGATCGAGCTGCCCGTTGCTGGCGCCTGCCTTGGCGAGCCGCTCCGCGGCGACGCGCCTCTCGTCCAGCGCCGCCTCGGCCACCCGGAGACGATCCGTCAGCCGCCGCCGCGCGGCCTGCTTGTCCTTCAGCGCACGCTCGAAGATCTCGACGGGGCTCAGCTCACGCTTGAAAAAGACCATGGCAATAATCCCTGGACGGCGGGCGCGCCGGCAACGTTGGTCAGCGGCGAATCCACTGCCGAATCATGTTGCCCGATTCTTGCGTGGAAAATGGGTCGGAAACCAGGATGAGATGCGGCACACGTTCCCCTTGACGAAACGTATCCACCGCCGGCTGCGGCCGGGCAGAGTCGAGCGAGGCCGCCGGAACGCGCGGCATATTCTAAAATTGGGATCCGATGTCAGCTCTGATGGGGACCGCGCATCATCCTCATGGCGTCCGAGATGTGGCGCCATTCGCGGGCCTCCTCGGCCTCGCCACTGGCCTCGCATTGCTGCGCCTTCTGCGCAGCTTGTGCGACAGCCGAGGCGCCGTGCACCTCGAGCATCTGCCGGGCGATCGCGTGGATCTGGACTTCAGACATCATGTCGAGCTCCTGTCGCCGGATCGAATGGTCCGCGACAACTTTCTCTACACCGATGCGTTCCGTGAGCTGGATCACTGCACGTCCGGTTCCACCGGTTCAGACTGCGCCCCGTAATTTACCTTACGTGATCAATCCGATTTCGCGCACGCCGCCGCACTGTTACTTCTGACTGAGATTCGCCGGATGGCGATTTGAGGAGACGGACATGACGCAGGTCTTCTTCCACTGCTCCAATCCCGATGAGTTCCTCGTCGATCGGCGTGGAACCGCGGTCATAGATCTCGCCGAGGCCTGTGATCACGCCGAGCGCGTCATGCATTCGCTGATCTCCTCCGAAAGCGACGAGGATTGGCGCGACTGGGTGCTGCACATTTCCGACGATCTCGGCGAGGAAATCATCGCCATGCCGTTCGCGTCGGTGCTCGGCCCGATGCATTGAACGGAGCTGCGCGCCCTGCCGCAGCGCTGAGACATTGTGTCCGCATTAGGGTTACTGGCTCCCTCACAGGTTCCGCTCCTCGCATTCTTATCGCCACATTTGTCCGCCATTTCGGCGCTGATGCGACGGAGGGGACATCTCATGACCAGACTGCTGGCGACCGCGGCCTTGGCGCTGACACTGACGGCATCGGCGGCGATGGCCGACGAGCACCGCGGCGGCGATGCCGCACTGGGCGCCTTGTCGGGCGCCGTCGTATTCGGACCGGTGGGAGCCGTTGCCGGTGCCGTCGTCGGCTATACCGCAGGTCCTTCGATCGCGCGCTCCTGGGGCTTCCGCCGCTCGCGTGCAGCCCGGTCGCAGCAGGTCCGGCGTCCAGTCAGGGACAGCCAGGCTGCGATGACCGAGCCTCAGCAGCAGCCGCAGGCCGCGCCGCGCAGCGCACCACCGCCTGCACGGACCATTGCTGTCGCTCCGCCGGCGCCGCGCGGCCCGGTGGCACCGCCGGTGCAGACACTCGAGTAGACCCGCTGGTAAATCAGTAGCCGCGGGCGCGATCGACGACGTTCAGCAACGTCTCTCCGCGCAGCAGACGCCGCGCATTCTCCGCCACCTGTTGCGCGATCACCTGCCAGGAGGCGATCGCCGCCATGTGCGGCGTCACCAGCACGCCCGGCTCGCGCCACAGCGCATGGTCCGCGGGCAATGGCTCATGCTCGAAGACGTCGAGCACGGCGCCGCGCAGATGGCCGCTGCGGAGCAGCGCGACCAGATCCTCCGTTGCCAGATGCTCGCCGCGGCTGCACAGGATCAGCGCGGCACCCTTGGGCAGCCGGCCCAGGCGCCCGGCATTGAGCAGGCCCACGGTCGAGGCCGTCAGCGGCAGCAGCGAGACCAGGATCTCCGTCTCCCCCAGGAAGTCGTCGAGCGCATCGGCGCCGCTATAGGTCCGCACGCCGGCGAGCGCCTTGGGCGAGCGCGACCACGCGCTCACCGCGAAGCCCAGCTCGACCAGACGGATCGCCGCCGCGGAGCCGAGTTCGCCGAGCCCGAGAATGCCGACCCGACGGTCCTTCGCGGCACGCTGCTCGTACCGACGCCACACGCCGTTGCGCCCATTGCTGACCACGCGATCGAAGTCGCGGTGGAAATACAGCGTCCCCCACAGCACGAACTCGGTCATGGCCGCGGAGATATCGGGATCGACGATCCGGCACAGCGGCACATCCGGCACGGTCGGATCGGACAGGATGTTGTCGACGCCCGCCGCGATCGAATGGATCAGCTTCAGCTTCGGCATCGTCGCGAGCGCGCCGGGCTCCGGCTTCCAGCACACCGCAAGCTCGGCATCGCGTGCCGCCGACTCCGGCCATGACGCGACGGTCACGCCCGGCAGCTCGCGCGCGAGCAGCGCCTGCATCGGATCCATCAGTCCGGGACGGCTGAGAAGCGCGACCGTGATCATGCCGGCCGCAGTCCGCACCATTGCGCGACGAACATCGCAATGCACAGCGTGGTCTTGCGCACGCTGTCGAGATCGACACGCTCGTCGAACGCGTGCGGACCGATGCCATAGGGCCCGTAGCACAGCGCCGGGATGCCATAGTCGACCTGATAGTAGCGGGTGTCGTTGACCGCCGTAGAGAGCCGCACGTCGAGCGGCTTCTCGAATACCCGTGCATGTACCTCGGCCAGCGCCGCCTCGGCGGCGCTGCCGGACTCGCACACCGCAGGATCGGCCTGGAAGCCGCTCCACACCAGCTCGACCGGATTCTCCGACAGGAAGCTGTCTGCGGCCTGCGCCTTCGCGAGACACTGCTCGATGCCGGCCATGGCCTGCGCCGGCGTCTCGCCCGGCAGCACGCCGAGCCGGCAATCGAGGTCGCACCAGGCCGGCGTCGAGCTCGCCCAGTCGCCGCCCTTGATGATGCCGACGTTGAACTTGATCGGATCCTTGACCGCAGCGAACCAGGCGTTCGACTTGGCACGCGCGTTGATCTCTTTCGTGTGCTCCTGGAAGGCGCGGATCAGATGCATCGCCGAGAGGATCGCATTCGTGCCGGTCTCGGCATAGGCGACGTGCACCGGCGTGCCGCGCACGCGCAGCCGGAACCAGATCGCGCCAACCTGCGCGCGGGTCAGCGTGTGGCCGGTCGGCTCCGGGATCAGGCAGGCGTCGGCCGTATAGCCGCGCATCAGAGTCGAGAGCGCGCCGTTGCCCGTGCTCTCCTCCTCGGTCACGGTCTCCAGATGGATGCGCCCGTCCGGCACGAAGCCGGCGGCCTTGATGGCATCGAGCGCGAAGATCATCGCGGAGACACCAGCCTTCATGTCCTGCGCGCCGCGGCCGATCATCCAGCCGTCGCGCACGATCGCCTCATAGGGCGGATCGTTCCAGAGATCGGTCGGGCCCTCGGGCACGACGTCGATGTGGCCCTGCAGGATCAGGCTGCGTCCCTTGCCCGCGCCGTCCAGCGTCGCCACCACCTGCTTGGAGCCGTCGAGTGCGATGCTGTCCATCGGCGCCGCCTTGGGATGGCGCATCAGGTCGACGTCTTCAAGGCTGAAGCGGTCGACCTGATAGCCGCGGGTCTCGAACTCGCCGGCCAGCCAGTCCTGCACCGGCGCCTCTTCGCCGCGCAGGCTGCGGAACTGGACGAGTTGCTGCAGGAAGGCGACCTGCTTGGCGAAGTTGGCATCAACAGCGGCGGCGAGCCGCTCCATCACGTCATTCGGCACAGCCGCCGCAGCGTCAGTCACGTCTCAAACCTCCAGCCTTCCCATTCACCTCGGCCGCGCGTCAGGCGGCCAGGCACTTCTCCAGGATCGCGAGCCCTTCGTCCACGATCTCGTCGGACGCGGTCAGCGGCACCAGAATGCGGATGGTGCTCGCGGTGACGCCGCAGGACAACAGGATCAGTCCGTTCTCGTGCGCGACGCGGGTCACGCGCTTGGTCATCTCGGAATCCGGCTCGTCGCTGCCGCGCTGCTTGAGGATATCGAATGCAACCATCGCGCCAGGACCGCGCGGCCCGGAAACCGGAACCAGGTTGTTGGCGCGCGAGAAGCGCTCGATCGCCGCGCGCAATCGGTCGCCGATCGCATTGGCGCGGTCGAGCAGCTTCTCCTGCTCGAACACGTCGAGCACGGCGAGCGCCGCCGCGCAGGCCAGCGGATTGCCGCCATAGGTGCCGCCGAGGCCGCCCGGCTCCGCGGCGTCCATGATCGCGGCACGTCCAATCACGCCGGACAGCGGCATGCCGCCGGCGAGACTCTTGGCGACGCAGATCAGGTCCGGCTGCACGTCGTAGTGCTCCATCGCGAACATCTTGCCGGTGCGGCCGAAGCCGGTCTGCACCTCGTCTGCGATCAGCACGATGCCATGGGCGTCGCAGATCCGGCGCAGGCCCCGCATCAGCTCCGGCGGCGCCTGGTGGAAACCGCCCTCGCCCTGCACCGGCTCGATGATGATGGCCGCGACCTGCGAGGCGTCGATGTCGGCCTTGAAGATGAAGTTGATGTAGGACAGCGTGTCCTCGACCGACACGCTGCTGCCGGCGATCGGGAACGGCGCGTGCCAGACGCCGGGCAGCGGCGGTCCGAAATGCTTCTTGTACGGCATCACCTTGCCGGTCATGGCGTTGGCGAGCGCGGTGCGGCCGTGGAAGGCGCCGGTGAAGGCGATGATGCCGCTGCGCCCCGTGGCCGCGCGCGCGATCTTGATCGCGTTCTCGGTCGCCTCCGCGCCGGTCGTCAGCAGGATCGACTTGGCCGGCCCCGAAATCGGCGCCAGCGCGTTGAGCCGTTCGCTCAGCCGCACATACGGCTCGTATTGCAGCACCTGGAAGCAGGTGTGGGTGAAGCGGTCGAGCTGCGCCCGGATCGCGGCAACGACATGCGGATGGCAGTGGCCGGTGTTGAGCACCGCGATGCCGCCGGCAAAGTCGACATAGCGCTTGCCCTCGACGTCCCACACCTCGCTGTTGAGGGCGCGATCAGCAAACAGCGGCGTCGCATAGCTCACGCCCCTGACGACGGCCTCGTGTCGTCGCGCCAGCAGGTCTTCGTTCGCAGCCGAAATTGCAGCCGAAATTACAGCCATGGCTCAACTCCTCGTGGGAAAAATCGAGCAGAAGGCTACGCCGAGAGCCGTCTTGATCAATCAGCTTGTTCCCGATGACAAGTGCCTGCAATGCACCAGACCCAGCGGGATGAGCGCGCGGCTACGCGGCGAGCACCTTCTTCAGCCACGCCCGCAGCGCCACGATCGCGGGCTCGTCCCAGCGCTCCCGGAGCGCGACGAGCTGATAGGCTCCCATGTGGAGTGCCGAGGGGATCACCTCGACCAGCGCACCGCTGCGCAGATCATCGGCGACCAGCACCTCGTTGGCGAGCGCGACGCCCTGGCCGAAGCGGGCGGCTTCGATGGCGAGATGCGCGTGCCACAGCCGCTGGCCGCGCAACGTGACCGGCTCCCGATACCCCGCCAGCTCGAACCATTGCTCCCATTGCGCGGTGGACTCCTCGTGGATCAGCGAGGTCCTGGCGAGGCCCGGGAGTGTCGCGATCGCCGGAAACCTTGCCAGATAGGCCGGGCTTGCGACCGGGAATACACGTGGGCGCACCAGCTCCTCGGCGACCACGCCGCCGCCCCGGTCGATCGCCTCGGCATAGACGATCTCCGCATCCGCTTCGCCGCGCTGCAGGTCGGGGTGCGCCAGCGTCGGCTGCAGATTGATGTCCCAGTTGCGCGGCGGGCCGCTCAGCTCGGGCAGCCGCGCCAGCAGGCGGCGATTGGCGAGGCCTGGAATGCACCAGATGTTCAGGGTCGGACGCGCTGCGGGACGCACCGAAATTGTCGCGCGGGCGATGATGTCGAAGGCCTGGCTGACCTCGGCATGAAACTGGCGCCCGGCCTCGGTCAGCGCGAGGCCCCGCCCCTCGGCACGCACCAGCGCCACGCCCAGGCTGCGTTGCAGATTCTGCAGATGACGCGAGACCACGGTGTGGCTGACGGCGAGTTCGTCGCCTGCGGCGCGCACGCTGCCCTTGCGGCCGACGGCCTCGAAGGCACGCAGCGCGATCAGGGAGGGCAATCGAGGTCTCGTCATGCTCGCACAGTTCTCAGCCTGCGCGATCCCCCTCCCCGCCCTCAAGCGGGAACCGCCACGATCCGTCTGTCGCGCGGCTGATGTCGGAGCGCCGGCTGCCTTGGCGGCGTCCGTTGACCGCACGAGGCGCTCCGGGCGGAGCGCCGCATCGCGGTCACGAGGGCGCTTGCGCGCGTCATGCCGCTCTTACCGTCAGCATCGGCGCAACGCCAGCCCAGAGAAAGCCACACTCGCGGGAGCGACCTCCGCGGACGTCTTAACGTGGCAAGCCGCGTCGCAAACGATCCTTAAGCCTGCGGCCATGGCAGTCCGCCGTTTGCCAAAAAGTTTCCACAATTCGACTTTGAATCGGCAGTGCTTCGAGCAGGAGAACCCCCAAGATGCGGATCAGCCAAATGATCTCCGTCGGTTCGCTGGCAGCCCTCGTCGCGACGGCCGCCCCCGCACTGGCGAAAAGCTCCCAGACGCCCAAACCGGATGATCAGGCCACATCGTCCCTGCCGTGCCGCGCCTACCAGCAGGCTCCCGACGGGACATGGATGGAGCGGCCCTGTCAGGGCCAGGGCGCAAGCGCGCCGGCGCGTCAGCGCGCGGTCACCAACGGGGCCGGCAGCGCGGAACAACGTTAGCGGACTTGTGGTTAGCGGACTTGGCACGAGAGCCGGAGCGCCTGCGCTCCGGCCTGCGCTGGTGCCGCGCTCAGTAGGGCGGCGCCCTGCGCGCCCGCTGCTCCCTGCCCGCCTCGACCCACCACAACAGATCGTCGGCAAAGCGCGGAAACGCGCGCTCCAGCGCCTGGCCGGAATCGCCGGTCGGCTTGCCGTCGGCAGATAGCGCCTGACCGATCGGGCCGACGGCAAGCGTGCTCGACACCACCACCATCCCCATCTCCGACAACGTGCCGTGCCACGCGGTGGCGGCGCGTGCCCCGGAGAGCCGGCCGGCGGAATAGCTCGCGATCGCCGCCGGACGCCAGAACCATTCCTCGAGAAAGTGGTCGGTGAGGTTCTTCAGTCCCGGCTGCATGCCCCAATTATATTCGCCGGTGACGAACACGAAGCCGTCGGCGGCACGGATCTTGGCCGCAAGCTCGGCCATGGCCGCTGGCGCCTGGCCGGGCGGATATTCCTTGTACATGCGGTCGAGCATCGGGAGGCCGACCGCCCTGGCGTCGATCAGCTCGACGTCCTGGTCCTTGGCGCGCAACCCGTCCACGACGAATTGCGCGAGCCGGATGCCCATCCGGTCGGAGCGATAGGAGCCGTAGAGGACGAGGATGCGGAAGCTCATGGCGCGTCAACTCCTGGCCGGACGATCCGCGCCAGACTACCACGCCGCACTGCCATCGAGGTCATTATGGTCACGCCGCGGATCGATCGACCGGCGGCGCGTGGTTGGCGGAAACGAGGCGTGGCACGCTCAGCGCGTCACCGTGGCCGAAGCGGAGCGCTCGGATGGCCGGCCGAACACGCTGCGGCAACCGTCGCTGAGGCTGGCGCGCTGCTTCATCATGCAGGCAATGATACGGTCCCGATCGGGAATCTCCGACGAGCACAGCCGGAACACGTCGCCGGTGCACAGCCGCCGCTGGTCGTCCTCCGTGAAGGCATGGCCCGCGCGCGGGCTGGCGACCATCGCCAGCGCAAGCCCTGCCATTGCCACATTCCAATTCCGCATCCTGAACAGATGAGTTCGCATCGCCGTCCCCAATTCGCCCGCTGTTTGTCCGGTTCACCCGCTGCTTTCGCTGATGTCGCGAAGCAGTTGCCGCCGCAGAATCAAATGATGACACGTCGCGGCGCGCCTTCAACAAGCGCTCTCGTTCCTGCACCACAATTTTGCGGCCTGTTGCATCTTCGACTCCTTTTGCGCTGCCGGCCCCCGTGAGACGCCGCCAAATTGTCATTAGGCGAACGCAATCCGGCCCAGCCGCGCTCACACTCTCACGGCGTAGTGGCGGCGTGCTGATGGTGCTTCGGACCATCACGTGTCCCGAGTTTAGGTGTGGGAGTCAGGTTCATGGCGTACACGATGGTGGCTGAGCGGGAGCAGCAGACAATCCGCAAGCAGCGCGAAAGCGCCCTCATCGTTCTCGCCAACGCACAGGTGATGGAGGCGGAAGGCTGGCAGGTCGTCATCACCGACGAGGACGGCAACAGCCTGCCGCTCGCCGAGTTCGAAGCTGGCATCTCGCAGAAATTCTCGTCCTGGTACAAGGCCAAGCAGCGGCCGGTGGTGCCCACCACCATCCCAGCCCCCAACCTGTTCTCGACGCCGGCCAATGACGACGCCGAGCCGGAGGCCATCGTGGCCGCCGAACTCGCCGCCGAGCAGGTCGAGACGGCCGAGGTCCAGGAAGCTGCGGTCCAGGAGATCGCCGAGGACGATTTCGAAACGACCGAGACCGCCAACGCTCCGACAGCCGAGAAGGCCGAGCGCGAGGAGATCGCGCTCGACGCCGCCGAGATGGCCGACTGATACTGCCGCCGCGCCGCAGCATCAGCGAGAGTCACTCGCCGCCTTCGTAGAACTGCTCCAACGGCAGCCCGACCTGGGCCTCGCCGATCCATTGACGCGCAATGATGTTGGACGGCCCCGCGCGTGCACCGCGGTATACGCATGCGATCGGCCAGCGGTGTCGACCGTAGCCACAGCGACCGCCGCATCAAAGATCAAGCCAGCCGCAGACCTTGCGCCACGATCTTGCGTCCTTGGATGGCGCGGCTTCCTTGCGCGATTGGCCTGCGCCGGGCGACTAACAAATACGCTCGCATCGCGGCTCTCGGTCGAACAACGATCATCGCAACGAAGAAACCGGCTGCCCGCCGGGCAAATCAAGCGGCATTTCCATCTGACGGCGTCGCTCCAGAGGCTGAATCGACGAGAAGAGCGATGCGCGCAGAAGCGATTTTCAGCAGGCCCATCAAGCTGATTTGGCCTGTCCAGTCCCATCGTCAGAAATATTCCGCTTTTCCTAAATCGGATTCAGTGCTTTTGTCGTGCCATCTCTCGCTCGCAAGAGCAACTGTGCTGTTGAGGTAGGCCGGCGAACGGCCGGCCTCAAGGCTGGCGCGAGACGCGCCCCCGCCTTCGGCGGCTGAAGGCCTTGACCCCGTCCGCTCGCCGTCCTGTTGGCTTGGCATGCACTCGGTCGTGGACCGAGCGCAGTGTGGCGCTCGATCAGTTCATCGCAACGCGCGGCTGCTTGGGATTCCATTTTTCGCCGCGGGCGATCATCGTGTTCAGGATGATGATCAGCTTGCGCATACAGGCGATGAGGGCAACTTTCGGCTCTTTGCCCTTGGCGATGAGGCGTTCATAGTAGGTCTTAAGCACCGGATTATGCTGCGTCGCTGCCCCGAGGCAGGGAAGGAACAGGCCGTTTCTCACCCAGCGCCGACCTCCCTTGATGTGGCGCTCGCCTCGGCGCCTGCCGCTGTCGTCGTCGTAAGGGGCAACACCGATCAGGGCAGCGGCGATCCTGTCACTCACCTTGCCGAGCTCCGGCGCTCCTGCGATGAGGAGCGCGGAGGTCATGACGGCAAGCCCCGGCACACTTTCAATGATCTCGGCGCGCTCGGCAAATTCCGGCGTCGCCTTGACCATGGCGAAGATCGCAGCCTCGAGCTTCGCAATCTGAGCCGCGAGCGTCTTCAACACCTGGGAATGGGCCTTCTGCGCCAATCCCGGCACAACATGCTCGGTCTGGTTCTGCAAACGGGTTTTCAAATCCATCAGATGCTTGCGCGCTTTCACCAGCCCCGCCAGTTCCTC
Source organism: Bradyrhizobium sp. SZCCHNRI3043 (assembly GCF_032377735.1). Classification (NCBI taxonomy): domain Bacteria; kingdom Pseudomonadati; phylum Pseudomonadota; class Alphaproteobacteria; order Hyphomicrobiales; family Nitrobacteraceae; genus Bradyrhizobium; species Bradyrhizobium sp. SZCCHNRI3043. The sequence goes on along the minus strand of NZ_JAUHID010000015.1, from coordinate 930 downwards.
GCGTGCAGCATCGTAGGTCTGGCTCGGTGCCTCGTCGAACGTCTCGGCGAACCAGGCGATCATCTCTGCGTCGATCGTGTCGTTCTTCGCCAGTCGACCCGCCGACAAGGCGAAGCTGCGAACCCGTTTGGGATCAACGATCCGCACCTCTATCCCGGCCTCGCGCAGCGCCTTGGCCCATTCGCGCTCATAGCCGCCGCTGGCCTCCATGACGGCCTTGGTCACCTTGTGCTTGCGAAGCAAGGCCACCAGCTGGCGATGCCCAAGCGAACTGCTCGGGAATGTCTGCCGTACTCCGAGTTTCCGAATGCAGCCGTCCACCTTGTCCTTGGCCACATCGATACCAGCGACACCATTTGCGATCTGTGTCATCATCCACTCCCTTCCTTGCCTTGTATGGGCTCGAAGCCCTTGCAACTGTTCGGGTTGAGGAAGATCACCGGAGCTGTCCCTCGCTCTGATACAGGCTCTGCCGCGTTTGGGGCGTACCGGGCTCAGATCCAGCGACGGGCGGTTTTGCGAGAACCGCCCGTTCGCGCATTCTGGCAGATCTGGCGTACACAAGGGGCGTATCGCGGTCGTCACGGACGTGGAGCGGGAGGAGCGGTGGACGCGATGGCAGCGCAGCGCATCTTTGCGCCGACGAACGCTGATGTCGCGTACGGTCAAGTCGCGTGGTCCTGGCATCCCGACGCTGATGCCCCCACGGTGGCGCGCCCAAAGCGCGTTGTCGTGCACGGTGACCAGAAAGCCCGGCGCACCGGGGAGCGCGCGAAGCAGCCGTTAAGATCATCGCGCGGGGAATGCCGGTTGCCCGGTTGAACCTGTGGTGACTGCCGCCTGCTTTTTTTCTGCAGGCGGGCCATGGGTGGTGTGCCGAGTATGAACGACAGCTTGGAGGTGGAAGTCCTCTATCCAGCCTGATGGCGG